>SHVA01000040.1 GCA_009691195.1 Solirubrobacterales bacterium
CGCCAAGGACATCCGAGTCTGGTTGGAGGCCAACGAGGGTCGCCCGCGGGTCGCCCGTCGCGCCGTGACCGACCGCCGCGGCGAGCCCTCGCTGCGCTGATCGCCTTCGGCTCCCTTCTCAGAATGCGTAACGAGAAGCGACGGGGGGGGACGGGCTAGTCCGTCCCGGAGTACTCGGGGTCGCGGTAGACGCGCTTTCGCCATGGCGGGGAGATCGCGAAGCGGGTGGCGGCCTCACTCAGGGCCAGCGGCTCGATCGGGATCAGGGTGAGGGCTCCGCGTGGGGTGACGCGCGAGCCGGGGCCGAACAGGGAGCGGTCGAGCCTGCGGGCAAGGCGATCCCTCGCCTGGCGACGATCCCGCGCGGCGAAGGGACCGCGCCGGTCGCGGTCCTCCAGCGCCATGGCGCCCGAGGCCAGCAGCCGCGACAGCTCGCGTCGAAGGGACGCCTCCGTGGCGTGGCCGGCGTGGCTGCCCCCCGAGACGTAGAGCGTTCCCCGCGAGCGGGTCCACCCTCCCGGCCGCCGCAGGCCTGCGGCCTCCGCCACCTGGGTCGCGTCCCGGGAGCCGATGTCGGAGGCCCAGTCGGCGATCCCGGGCGAGCCGTTGTAGCCGTTGTGCGAGGAGGCGCGGGCATCGACACGCCCGTCCGGGCCGATCCTCACCTGGTAGCCCTCCCAGTCGTCCTGATGAAAACTCGAACGGCCCAGGGCCGCGCTTGCGCTCCTGACCGCGCCGGGTGCGAGCGATCCCTCCGCCGTCGCGCTGCCGGGGTAATAGAGCCAGTACTGGATGAAGAGGGTCCCGCTGCGCTCGCCCGAGCAGTCGTAGCCGTGCTCGGACGCGGCTCCGGCGTCGCGGCAATCGATCACGTGGACGAAGGCGGCGACCCTGCGCCCCGCGAGCGAGCGGGCCACGCGGCCGAGCCCCGCCCCCTCCGCGCAGGCGTCGCTGCGGCAGCGCCGGAAATCGACCGGGAGCGCGCTCATGCCCCGCTCGTAGGTGATCTGGGGCGCGTTGTCGCGAATCAGTGAGGCGAGCTCGGCGCCGTATTGCGCGGCGAGCACGGGGTCACTTCGGCAGGGGTCCTCGAGGCGGACGGCGCAGACCATGCGCTCCGCGATCGCCCGTGCCAATTCGACGCCCGGTGGCCGCAGGCCGGCGAGGGCGGCCAGAGCCAGCGCCACCACAGCGACCAGACCGACCCACTCGACCGTCGCCTGGCCGCGCCCGCGAAACCGCGCATCAGGATCCGCACGCCGGTCTCGATCTGGGGCACACGCGGTGAAGCTACGCTCGGGAATCCGACGAGAGGTGCGCGCGGCGAACGTTTCGCGCGCGGCTTCGAGCCGTTGCTGCTGTTAGGGTCGCTCCACGATGCAAGAAGCACCACCCACAGGCGGCGGACGCGGGGCCAAGTTCTGGCTCTGGATTGCCCTGGTCGCCCTCGGCTTTCTCTTCATCGCCGTCAACTTCCAGAAGGTGAAGATCAACTTCATCATCGGCGACACCGAGGCCCCGCTCGTGATCGCACTCTTGATCGCCGGCGGGATCGGCTTCGTGATCGGCTTGGCGCTGCCGCGCTTCCGCGGCGGCGGGCGCGACTAGCTAGAGGTCGCCTGCGACCCTAGAGGTCGTTTATCTCGGCGGCCACGTCGGCCGCAGCCTGCTTCGCGTCCGAGAAGAGCATCGAGGTGTTTTCCTCGTAGAAGAGGTCGTTGTCGATGCCGGCGAAGCCGGGGCTGAGGCTGCGCTTGATCACGATCACCTGCTGGGCCTCTGAGACCTCGATGATCGGCATCCCGGCGATCGGGCTGTCGGGGTCGTTCTTGGCGGCGGGGTTGGTGACGTCATTGGCCCCGATCACGACCGCCACGTCGGTTCGCGGCATCTCGGGGTTGATGTCGTCCATCTCCTTCAGCTTCTCGTAGGGCACGTCGGCCTCGGCGAGCAGCACGTTCATGTGGCCCGGCATACGCCCGGCGACGGGATGGATCGCGTAGTTCACGTTGACCCCGCGCTTCTCGAGCTCGCCGGCCATCTCCTTGACCGCGTGCTGGGCCTGGGCGACGGCCATGCCGTAGCCCGGGACGATCACGACGGAGTCGGCGTAGGCGAGCTTGATGGCGGCGTCCTGCGCCCCGATCGAGGTCACGGGCCGCTCCTCGCCGCCACTTGCGGCGCCACCCGCGGGCGCGCCGCCGAAGCCGGCAAAGAGGACGTTGCCGACCGAGCGGTTCATCGCGGTCGCCATCTCCATGGTCAGGATGGTTCCCGAGGAGCCGACCAGGGTGCCGGCGACGATCAGCACGACGTTGTCGAGCGCGATCCCCGCCGCCGCGGCCGAGAGCCCGGTGAAGGCGTTCAGCAGCGAGATGACGACCGGCATGTCGGCGCCGCCGATCGGCAGCACCACCAGGATGCCGAGAGCCGCCGCGGCGACCAGAACGGCGATGAAGAGCCCCTGTGAGGGCCCCGAGGCATGGTCGCTGCCGAGCACGATGCAGGCCGCGATCACTCCCAGCAGCAAGAGCGCGTTTACGAACTGCTGGCCCGGGAGCTTGACCGGCCGCCCCGAGATGATCCCCTGGAGCTTTCCGAATGCTATTCCCGATCCCCAGAAGGAGACGGAGCCGACCACCATCGAGAACAGGATCGGCACGAACGTGTCGAGCGGGATCTCAGCTCCGATCGCGAGCTCGTGCCGGAACTCGGCCCAGGCGATCAGGGCCACCGCCCCGCCGCCGACGCCGTTGTAGAGGGCGACCATCTGCGGTATCCCGGTCATCTGCACGCGCTTCGAGGCGACCGCGCCGATCACGGTGCCGAGCGCGAGCCCGCCGATGATCAGGCCCCAGTTGCCGATCCCCTCCAGCGCCAGGGTGGTCACGACGGCGACGGCCATGCCGACCGCCGCGATCATGTTGCCCTGCTTGGCGGTGGTCGGGTGGGTGCCCCGGCGGATGCCGATGATGAACAGCGAGAAGGCGACTATGTAGAGCACCTGGACGAGATCGCCGTCAGGCGCGAGCGCCCCGAGCGAGATCACGAATCCTCCGAGGAATCAGCGTTGGAGTCCTTCTTCGGCTTCCTCACGAACATGCCCAGCATCCGGTCGGTGACCATGAAGCCGCCGACGACGTTGATCGTGCCGAAGACGATCGCGATGAAGCCGATCGCGTTGTCAAGGGCGTTGTCGGAGAGGCCGACCACGATCAGGCCGCCGAGAACGACGATCCCGTGGATCGCGTTGGTCTGCGACATCAGCGGCGTGTGCAGCGTCGTCGGCACCTTCGAGATGACCTCGAAGCCAACGAAGGCGGCGAGCACGAAGATGGTGATCTCGGTCGTCAGGTCCATGGCTTACTGCGCGGCCTCCTCTGCTTCGCGTCCGGGGGCCGCTCCCGCCACCTCCTTGGCGCGCTCGTTGATGATCTCGCCCTCGTGGGTGAGGCAGGCGCCGGCAACCACCTCGTCTTCGAAGTCCAGCTTCAGGGCGCCGTCGCTGACCAGCAGTTCCAGCAGGTTGGCGAGGTTCTTGGCGTAGAGGGCCGAGGCGTTGCCCGGCATCTGACTCGCGAGGTTGACCGGCCCGATCACCTGCACCCCGTTCTCGACGACGGTCGCGCCCGCAGTGGTCAGCTCGCAGTTGCCGCCGGTCTCAGCCGCCATGTCGACGATCACCGAGCCTGGCGCCATCCCGCGGACGGCGTCGGCCGTGATCAGCACCGGGGCGGCGCGGCCGGGTATCGCGGCCGTTGTGATGATCACGTCCTGGCGCTTGGCCGCCTCGGCCAGCTCCTCGCGGAGCTTCACGTTCTCCTCCTCGGTCAGCGGGCGGGCGTAGCCCCCCTCGCCCTCGGCGTCCTTGACGGCCTCGACCTCGAGGAAGCGGCCGCCGAGCGACTGGATCTGCTCTTTAACCACCGAGCGGACGTCGAAGCCCGTGACGACTCCGCCGAGCCGCTTGGCGGTCGCGATGGCCTGCAGGCCCGCGACGCCGGCCCCGAGCACGAGCACCTTCGCCGGCGGGACGGTGCCCGCCGCGGTGGTCATCATCGGGAAAAGCCGACCCGAGTCGCGGGCTGCGATCAGCACCGCCATGTAGCCGCCGAGGTTGGCCTGGGAGGAGAGCGCGTCCATCGACTGCGCCCGAGTGATCCTGGGGATCGCCTCGACGGCGAAGCTGGTGACGCCCTTCTCGGCGAGTCCCTTCGCGAGCTCGGAGTTGGTCAGTGGCTGCAGGAAGCCCGCGACCACCTGACCCGAGCGCAGGCGCCCGACTTCCTCGGAGCTCGGCGGCGCGACCTTGAAGACGACGTCGGCGGACCAGGGGTCGCCGATCGAGGCGCCGGCGTCGGTGTACGCATCGTCGCTGAAGCTGGCGGTCTCCCCGGCGCCCGACTCGACCACGACCTGCAGCTCCTCGCCGGCGAGCTGCTTGACGACGTCGGGAACGAGCGCCACGCGGCGCTCGCCTTCGGCGGTCTCCCTGGGGACTCCGATCTTCATGCGCGCGGGAATCCAGCTACGCAGGAGAACCGACGCCGACCAGCTCCGCCATGCGCTCGACGGTGTGGAGGCGCTCCTCGGGCGTCCCCTCCACCGGCGAGATGATCATCCGGTCCACGCCCGCGTCCGAGAAGCGCTCGATCCGCTCGGCGACCTCGTCCTCGGTGCCGATCATCGCGGTGGCGTCGACAAGTTCATCGGGGATCGCGTTGAACGCCTCTTCCTTCTTGCCGTCGAGGAAGAGTGACTGGACCTCGTCGGCGACCTCGCCGAAGCCGAAGCGGTGGGTGAGGTCGACGTAGAAGTTGGTCTGCTTGGAGCCCATGCCCCCCAGGTAGAGCAGCAGCCCCGCCTTGACGACGCCGCGGGCAGTGTCGAGGTCGCCGTCGATCGCAACCTGGACCGAGGGCGAGACGGAGAAGTCCTCGCGCGTCCGGTCGCCCTTCTCGAGGCCGGTCGCGATGTGCTCGCCCCAGGCCGACTCCCACTCGTCGACCGAGAAGAAGATCGGGATCCAACCGTCAGCGACCTCGGCGGCGAACTCGACCGACTTGCGCCCGATCGCGCCGATGTAGACGGGGATCTCGTTTCGAAGCGGGTGGACGTTGAGCTTCAGGGCCTTGCCCTGGCCGGTGACGCCCTCGCCCTCGATCAGCGGCAGCGTGTAGTGCTCGCCGGAATGCTCGAGCCGGCCCTCGCGGGCGACAATCTCCCTGACCACCTCGACGTACTCGCGGGTGCGTCCCCACGGCTTCGCGTAGGGCACCCCGTACCAGCCCTCGGAGACCTGGGGGCCGGAGGGGCCGAAGCCGAAGATGAAGCGTCCTCCCGAGAGGGCGTCGATGGTGACGCCGGCCATGGCCGCGGCCGCGGGCGGGCGGGCGGGCACCTGGAAGATGGCTGCGCCGAGCTGGATCGTCTCGGTCTTGGCCGCGAGGTAGGCGAGCACGCTGACGGCGTCGGAGCCGTAGGACTCCGCCACCCAGACGGAGTCGTAGCCGGCCCTCTCGGCCGCCTGGACGATCTCTATCGCCTCGTCGCCCTGGGGACCGATCCCCCAGTAGCCGAGGTTGAGGCCTAGCTTCAATGACATCGGCGGGAAGCCTATGCCACCTGCGCTATAGATGGAGCGATGGTGGCGACGGCGACAACGGCGGCGGAAGACAGGCATCCACCGGGCCTCTCCGGCTCGGAGGCCGCGAAGCAGCTCTCCTGACTCGACTCGGCGAGGTCGCGGATCGTAACAGCCGCTCGGTGGCGAGCATCGTCGCCGGCAACGTCTTGACGCTGTTCAACGCGATCATCGCCGTCTTCTTCTTGGTGCTGCTGGCGCTGGGCCTCTTCGCTGACGCGCTCTTCGGCTTCATCGCGATCATCAACAGCGCGATCGGCATCCGCCAGGAGATCAAGGCCAAGGAGACCCTGGACCAGCTCGCGCTGCTGGTCGCGCCGTCGGCGAAGGTCGTTCGCGACGGCCGGCTCGTCGAGCTCCACGCTGACGAGGTCGTGCCCGGGGACGCCGTCCGGGTGGAGCCCGGCGACCAGCTCGTCGCCGACGGCGAGGTGATCTCATCGCGCGGGCTGACCCTCGACGAGTCGGTGCTGACGGGCGAGGCCGACGGCGTCCGCAAGGGCGCCGGGGACCGCGTGCTCTCGGGCGCCTTCAGCATCTCCGGCTCGGGCTACTACGAGGTGGACTCGGTCCGCGAGGACAGCTACGCCGAGCGGATGGCCGGCGAGGCCCGCCAGTTCCGCCACCCGCCCTCGCCGCTCCAGGAGGAGGTCAATGAGGTGCTGCGGGCGACCACCATCCTCATGGTCCCGCTGGCCCTGGTCCTGATCTTCGCCCTGCAGGCGCGCGCGGAGCCACTCGAGGAGGCGGCGCAGACGGCGACCGCGGGCCTGATCACGCTGATCCCCGAGGGCCTGGTGCTGCTGATGAGCGTCACCCTCGCCGTCGCGGCGGTGCGCCTCGCGCGCCTCGACACCCTCGTGCAACAGATCAGCGCCACCGAGTCGCTCGCCGCCGTGGACACGATCTGCGTGGACAAGACCGGGACCCTCACCAGCGGCGAGCTGAAGCTGCTCTCGGTGGAGGTCGCCGACGCTGCAGCCGCCGAGCCGGCCCAGAGCGCCCTGGCGCGCTTCGCGGCGAGCTCGGGCGAGCGCAACCGCACGCTCCAGGCCGTGTCGGAGGCCTATCCGGCCGGCGCGGAGAGCGTCGCCGCCGAGGTCCCCTTCTCATCGGAGTGGAAGTGGAGCGGTCTGACCCTGAGGGGAGCCGGTGGCAGCGAGACCTACATCCTCGGCGCGCCGGACGTGCTCGCCGCCCAAGGGGCCCTGGAGCTGCCGGCAGCGCTGAAGCGGGCGCTCGAGGAGCACACCGGAGCCGGTCGCCGCGTGGTGGCCTTCGGGCGAGCCGGCGGGGCGCTTCCCTCCAACCCGGCCGGCGAGGCGCCGCCCCGGATCGCGCCGCTGGCGCTGGTCGTGATGGAGGAGACGCTCCGGCCCGACGCCGCCGAGACGATCGCCTTCATGCGCGAGCAGAAGGTGGACCTGAAGCTGATCTCGGGCGACGCGCCGTCAACGGTCACCGCCGTGGCCAGGGCGGTCGGCATTCCGAGCGACGCCGGGGTGATCGAGGGGTCCGAGCTGCCCGAGGACCGCAGCGGGCTGGCGAAGGCCGCCGTTCGCAACACCATCTTCTGCCGGATCCAGCCGGAGCAGAAGAAGGCGCTTGTCCAGGCCCTCTCCGAACGGGGGCGCTTCACCGCGATGATCGGCGACGGGGTCAACGACGTCCCGGCCCTGAAGAGCGCGCGGCTGGCGGTGGCGATGGGGTCCGGCAGCCAGATCACCAAGGGCATAGCCGACATCGTCCTGCTCAAGGACCAGTTCTCGCGCCTGCCCCGCGCGGTTGCCGAGGGGCGCCGAATTGCTCGCAACATCCACCGGCTGGCGCGGCTCTATGCGACCAAGACCGTCTACGCGGCGGCGCTGATCGCAATCGTCGCCATCCCCGGCTGGGCGTTTCCCTTCCTCCCCAGGCAGCTGACGATCGCCGCCTTCCTCACCATCGGCATCCCGTCCTTCGTGCTCGCCCTGGCGCCAAGCGAGGGGCCGCTCTACAGGGGGCGCCTGCTGCGCGCCCTGGCGGCGTTCTCGATTCCCGCCGGCCTTGCGATAGCGGCCGGATCGCTGCTGAGCTTCTTCCTCGTGGACACGGTCTTCGGCGGCTCGCTGGAGGAGGGGCGGACCGCGGCCACGACCACCCTTGTCGTCCTCGGCCTCGGCTTCATCCTCCTGCTGGAGCGCGGGCCGGGCCGCGAGCACATCGCGATCCAGAGCTACATGCTGGCGATGGTCTCCGGGCTCGGGGCCCTGTTCGCACTCACGATGGCGACGCCGCCGCTGCGCGACTTCTTCGAGCTGACGCCCCTCGGCGGCGGGCAGCTGTTCGCCGCGCTGCTCTCGGCCGCGGGCGGCCTCGTGCTCGCGAGCTTCGTCTGGCGCCTGCCCGTGATCGAGCGGCTCGAGGACCAGGCGCCTGGCTCGGAGCCCGGCGTCGCCGAGCCCTCCCGGCCGGAGTTCGAGCCGGCGGCCGAGCCCCAGGCGGCGCCGGCACCGGCCGATCCGCCCGAGGAAAGGCCGGCGCCCGATCAGCCCCTGCCGACGACCGAGCAGTACGCGCAGCCCCAGCCGCCGGATGAGGAGGGCGAGGGCTGATGTCCGAAGATGAGCCGATGAACCCCGGCCCACAATGGCGCAGGACGAAGATCATCGCCACGGTCGGGCCCGCGAGCAGCGACCAGGAGACCCTGCGCGAGATGATCGACGCGGGCGTCGATGTCTTCCGCATCAACTTCTCGCACGGGACCGCCGATGAGCACGCCGTCCGCGTCGGGACGATCCGCGCCGCCGCGGCCGAGGCCGGCCGCGAGGTCGGGATCCTGGGCGACCTCCCTGGGCCCAAGCTCCGGCTGGCGAAGCTCGAGGACGACGTGGCGGTGCTGCACTCGGCCTCCCAGGTGACGCTGACCGGCCATGCGAGCGCGGGGCTCGGGACGGCGGAGCGGCTGAAGGTCCACTGGGAGGGGTTCGCCCACGCCTGCTCGGTGGGAGACACGATCTTCCTCGCCGACGGAAGGGTCCGGCTCCGCGTGCTTCGGATCGAGGGAGCGGACGTCGTCTGCGAGATCGAGGCCGGCGGCGCGGTCAGCTCCCACCAGGGGGTCAACCTGCCCGGCGCCGACGCCGAGCTGCCCGACACCGGCCGGCAGGACGAGGAATGGGTCGAGTTCGCGATCGAGCACGAGCTCGACCTGCTGGCTGTGTCCTTCGTCCGGCGACCCTCCGACCTCGAGAAGATCGACTGGAAGCTCGCCGAGAGCGGGGCCGACATACCCCTGATCGCGAAGATCGAGAAGCCGCAGGCCGCGGAGCGGGCCGAGGAGATCATCGCCGCCGCCGAGAGCGGGATCATGGTCGCGAGGGGGGACCTCGGCGTCGAGCTGCCGGTCGAGGACGTGCCCGGCACGCAGAAGCACCTGATCAAGCTCGCCGGCCGCGCCTCGAAGCCTTCGATCACGGCCACCCAGATGCTGGCGACGATGGTGAAGGCCTCGCGGCCGACTCGCGCCGAGGCCACCGACGTCGCCAACGCGATCTACGACGGCACCGACGCCGTGATGCTCTCCGAGGAGACGGCGGTCGGCGAGCACGTCGTCGAGGTCGTGCGGGTGATGGACCGGATCGCGCGGGCCACCGAGAAGCACCTGCCCTATGACGACTGGGTCTTCAACCGGGTGGACGCGCGAGACGACGACGTGGCCGAAGCGGTCGCGCAGGTAGCGGTCGCGAGCGCCTACCGGCTGAAGCTGGCCGCGATCGTGGTCCCGACCTCGTCGGGGAGGACGGCTCGGCTGGTCTCGGCCTTCAGGCCGCGGGTCCCCGTGCTGGCCCTCTCCGAGAACCTCTCAACGGTCCGCCGCATGAACCTCCTGTTCGGGACGAGATCGGCGCTGGCCCCGGCCGACGCGCCGTTGCGCGAGCTGCTCGAGGAGTGCGCCCGGATCGCGGTCACCCACGGTGTCGCGAAGTCCGGCGACCTGATCGCGATCACCGCCGGCCTGCCGCAACAGCGGCTCGGGACCAACCTGTTCGAGATCCACCGCGTCCCCTAGCCGGGCTCTAGCTGAGCCCGAAGTCCCCGAAGGGCTCGTCGCGCTCGCGCACCGCTTCCTTGAAGCCCTCCGCCGCCCTCCGGGCGAAGTCATGGCCCTCCGGCGTGTGGCGGGCTATGCCGTCGAAGAAGACGCCGAGCGCCTGGGTCGCCTCGAGGCCCTGGGAGTAGAGAGCCTGGTTGACGAGCAGCTTGTGCATCACGAGCTGATTGACCGGGAGGCGGGCGACCCGCTCGCAGAGCACGTCGAAGCGGTCGTCGAGCTCGGTCGCCGGGGCGCTCTCGGCGGCAAGCCCCCACTCGACCGCGGTCTCGCCATCGATGCAGTCGCCGGTCAACAGCAGCCGCTTGGCTCGGGCGGGGCCGATCCGGTAGGCCCATAGGGCCGTGGTCGGCACGCCCCAGACGCGCGCCGGCGGATAGCCGATCTTGGCCCGGTCCTCGGCAACAATCAGATCGGAGCAGAGGGCCATGTCGGTGCCGCCGGCCACGCAGTAGCCGTGGACCTTGCAGATCACCGGCTTTTCGGAGCGGAACAGGCTCATGAAGCCGCGGGCGTTGCGGCTCATCATCTGGAAGTCCACGACCGGGTCCCAGATCTGACCGGGATCATGGTTGCGGCCCACGACGGCGGGATCGACGGGCGCGCCGTCGGGAACCGGTGCCCCAATCGTCGCGCCCGCACCAGCCGGGCCATCGCCGGCCCCGGCGCTGACGCCCTTCTCGCTCATCCGCTCGGCGGACGCGACCAGGTCGTAACCGCCGCAGAAGCCTGAGCCGTTGCCGGCGAGCGCGATCACATGGACGCCCGGGTCCAGGTTCGCCCTCTCCACGCATGCGGTCAGCTCACGCGGCATCTCGAGCGTGATGCCGTTGCCCCGCTCGGGCCGGTTGAGGGTGATTCGGGCGATTCGCCCCTCAACCTCGTAGGTCAATGTCTCCAGCTTGTCCACGCGACCTCCTCGCAAATAGACTGGCGCCGGCTACAGAACCGACCGAGGGAGACTTTCATGAGCGAGAAGTGCACGGGCGCCCGGCGCCTCCTGGCACTCGTCACGATCGCCGTCGCGGGCCTCGCCTTGGCCGCCTGCGGCAGCTCGGACAGCAGCTCGACCGACACCACCGGCTCAAGCGGCGGTGGCGATCAGTTCAGCAGCTCGGGCCTCCAGGACGCCGGGGACGCCGAGGTCGAGGTCGGCGTCACCCCGTTCCGAGGCGCCGGGACCTCGACCGGCGACGACTACTTCCAGACGACGCGCTACAAAGGCTTCGAGGCGGCGGTCCGCGAGGAGACGGCGGCGGCGGGAGTGAAGCTGGTCGAGATCCAGCGCAGCCGGGGGGTTTGGGACGGCGGCGGCGAGCCTTCGGTGAAGCTCCGGCTGAAGGGCGACCCGCTCGACGTCCGCAAGGTGATGGACGCGCTCGGGCACCGGTTTAATCAGGACGCCGTAGTTTAATCAGGACGCCGTAGTCAGCTTCCAGCGTAACCCGAACGGGCAGGATCGGCGACACCGAACTGAGGAGGTGCTCACCGACGTCTCCGACGACGAGATCGTGGCCGCGATCGCCGAGGCCAACCGGGGGGTGCCGGAGAGGAACCGGATCCAAGGGGCCACTCGGACCCCTGACCGGCACCTCGAACTCGTCGATATTGGGCACGTCGCCACCGGGTCGATCAAGAAGCTGGCGGCGCTTTTGGGGATAAAGTTCCACTACACTAAGGGTGATGGAGAACTCCGATTTAAGGGTCGCCACTACGCTGGAGGGGGCCGAGGCTGACGCCGCGCTCGAGGCCGATCCGAACTTCATAGAGGAGTCCGGCACGAAGCACGAGGTCGAGGTCGAGGTCACGCTCGGCAAGTTCCTGAAGCCCGATGACCGATCGACTGAATAACGCTCCCCCGCCGCGTCCGGTGAACACCTCCGCCGCCGACGTCCTGCGCGAACTCGGGGTCGGGAGCCGGAAGGTCACGACCAAGCGCAAGCGCGAGGTCGTCGCCCGAGAGGCGTGGCGGCTCTCACCGGACGAGATCCAGATGCTCCACGATGCCGGCACTGACGTGGAGGCGATCCGGGCCTGCACCCAGTAGCACTCAGATCCGCGCTTCGGCGCCTGCCGGTCAGATCGGGACCTGGCGCGCGCCGATCGCGTATCCGACCACGTTGACGCGCATGTGGGCCGCCACCGCCGCCACGAACGCAAGCGCGGCCTCCTGCACCGACATCACCCAGATCGGAGCAGGGTCACCCAGATACCCACGACGAAGTCCCCCTGGTCAAGAATCGCGATCGCGATTCCCAGAGGGGGAGCCGCGCCGGCTTCCGGGTGCGATCCCAAGCTGACGCTTGACAAAGCTGTTCGGCAGCTCCCCGAGCACCGTCCCCAGTCCCGGCAGCACGGCGAACGAGAGCGCCCCAGCGGATTGGACGTCCGCGGGGAGGTTGGTCCAGTACCAAGGCCAGAGTGAGAGCAGGAGGGCCGGCGCGGCGACGGCGGCGAAGCTGTCAGGCTGCCCCCGTGGGTGAAGCGACGAGCGTCCGGGCCGCCGGCCACGAGGTGCGGGTATCCAGCCCCGACAAGGTCTTCTTCCCCAAGCCCGGCCATACCAAGCTCGACCTCGCCGAGTACTACGTCGCCGTCGCTGATGCGGCGGTGACCGGTCTCAGCGAGCGGCCGGGGACGATGAAGCGATTCGTGGACGGCGTCAGGGGGGAGTTCTTCTTCCAGAAGCGGGTTCCCAAAAACGCGCCCGACTGGCTCCAGACGGCGACGGTCACCTTCCCGAGCGGCCGCAGCGCGACCGAGCTCGTGGCCAACGACGCCGCGCACCTGGTCTGGGCGGTCAACCTCGGGGTGATCGACTTCAACCCGTGGCCGGTTCGGCGCGCCGACCTCGACCATCCCGACGAGCTTCGGGTGGACCTGGACCCGACTCCCCGTGTCCGCTGGAGCAGCGTCCGCAAGGTGGCGCTGATCGTCCGCGAGGTCCTCGCCGATCACGGCCTCACCGGCTTCCCCAAGACCTCGGGCTCACGCGGGATGCACGTCAACGTTCGGATCGAGCCTCGCTGGGACTTCACGGAGGTGCGCCGCGCCGCGTTGGCGCTCGCCCGCGAGGTTGAGCGGCGGGCCCCGAAGCTCGCCACCAGCAAGTGGTGGAAGGAAGAGCGCCACGGCGTCTTCGTCGACTACAACCAGAACGCCCGCGACCGGACCGTCGCCTCCGCCTACTCGGTCCGGCCGCCGCCCGACGCCAGGGTCTCTACGCCGCTCGAGTGGGGCGAGGTACCCGATGTCGAGGCGGCCGAGCTGCGGCTCGACACCGTGCCCGCCCGCCTCGCCGAGCGCGGCGATCCGTCGGCGAAGATCGACGCGCACTCCGGCTCGCTCGACTCGCTGCTCGAGCTGGCCGCCCGCGCCGAGGCCGGGGGCCTCGGCGACGCGCCCTGGCCTCCCCACTTCCCCAAGCAGCGCGGCGAGCCCAAGCGGGTCCAGCCGAGCAAGGCCAGGAGGGACGCCTCGGGCTAAAGCGGCGGGCGAGGGGCTGCCGATCAGTTGAAGGTGGCCGTCAACGACCTGGTGCTGGTGCAGGGGATGCGGGACACGCGCTCGGCGCTGTCGCGATGGAGCGCGGATCCCTGGCCTGTCGTCAGGGGCTGGCTGCTGGCGTCCGGGGGGATTTCGATCGCCCTTCTCGCGGCGGTCCTGGGCGTGGCCTCGGTGGTCAAGCCCGACCTCGGATTCAGCTACGTCCCGAAGCTTCCGCACGGGCTGGAGCTGGAGCGCGTCCTGGAGACGATGGGGCGGAACTCGCTGGTGCTGGCTCTCCACGCCTTCGCCTGCATCGCCGGCTTCATCGCCGGTAGCTCGCTGGCGCTGGGCGCCGAGAGGCGCAGCGCCATCTCCGGTTGGGTGCACGAGCGGGCCCGACCCGTCGCCTTCGCCTGGGTGATCGCCGTGACCGGCTTCTCGCTCATCACGCAGGCCTTCGCTCTCGGGACCGTCGGGTCCACCCTCGCCGACAGCCTCGGGATCTCGCCGGCCCTGCTGATCGCGACCGCCCTCCCCCACGCCCTGCTCGAGCTGACGGCGGTCTTCCTGCCGCTCGCGGCCTGGACGATCGCCTCACGCCGCGACGAATGGAACGAGCTGCTCGCCGCCACCTTCGTCACCGTGACGATGGCGATCCCGATGCTGCTCGTCTCGGCCACGTGGGAGGTCCACGTCTGGCCCTACATCCTCCGCGCCGCCTCCCCCCTCGTCTAGACGAGCTGGTCGATCTTGCACTCCTCGGGGGCCTTGTCCTCGCGCCAGCGAACGATCTTGGAGCCGTGGCGGATGCGGCCGCCGCTGGTGTGGTCGTACGTGATCTCGACAACCAGCTCCGGCCGCAGCTCCCGCCACTCGAGGTCACGGTCGGTGTCCCAAGCGGCTGGGGTCGCCGCTTCCGCGCTCGCCGGTCTCGTAGGGCACGAGGCGCTCGACAAGCTCGCGCTTCTCCTTGGCCTTGAGCCCGGACGTGTGCCCGATCGGTCGCAGCTCGCCGTTCCCGTCGTAGAGCCCGAGGATCAGCGAGCCGACCGTCCCCTTCTCCTTGCCGGGCCGCCAGCCGACGATCACCGTGTCGATCGTCCTCACGTGCTTGACCTTCGCCATGCCCTTGCGCTTGCCCGGAAGGTAGGGCGCGCTCGATCAGCTTGGCGATCACGCCCTCGCCTGAGTGAAGCCATGGAGTGGCGGTCTTGACCGACCTGGTCAGAGGCGTCAGCTCGACCGACCCCGAGGCGGACTTCTTGCGGCCGGGGGCCGCGGCGATCAGCTCGGCCAGCTCCTCGCGACGCTGCCCGAAGGGCGCCTTCAGCAGCTTGCGCCGGTCGTGGGCGAGAAGGTCGAAGGCCCGGTAGATCGCCGGCGTCTCGGTGGCCAGCAGCTTCACCCGGGACTCGGCGGGGTGCAGGCGCGCCTGCAGGGAGTTGAAGACCTCGTGTCCCTCCTCGTCGAGAATGACGAGCTCGCCGTCCATCACGTAGCGCCCCTTCGGGAGCGCCAGCTCGGGGAAGTAGCGCAGCAACGGCTTGGAGCCCCGGGACTGCAGGTAGACCTCGTCACCATCGACGAAGGCGAGCGCGCGGAAGCCGTCGTACTTGGGCTCATAGGCCCACTCCTCGCCCTCGGGCAAGGCCTTCCGCGAGAGCGCGAGCTGCGGCGTGATCGGGGGTTTCAGCGGGAGCGCCCCGGTCGACCGTAGGATCGCAGGCGATGGCAGACGGATCGGACTTCGCCGTGGTCGGCGGCGGCATCGTCGGGCTCGCGGTCGCCCGCGAGCTTCTCGCGAGGCACCCCGGCTCGTCCCTGACGCTGATGGAGCGGGAGCCGAGGCTCGCCTCCCACCAGACCGGGCACTCCAGCGGCGTGATCCACGCCGGGATCTATTACCGGCCCGGGTCGCTCAAGGCGCGGCTCTGCGTCAGCGGCGCCCGCGAGCTTTACGAGTACTGCGACGAGCGCGGGATCGAGGCCCGCCGTGAGGGCAAGCTGATCATCGCCGCCGACGACTCGGAGCTCAGCAGGCTCGACGAGCTCGAGCGCCGCGGGACCGCCAACGCGGTGCCCGGACTGCGACGCCTCGACGCTTCCGGGATCGCCGACCTCGAGCCCCATGCCCGGGGCGTCGCGGCGCTCCAATCTCCCGACACCGGGGTGGTCGACTTCAGGGCCGTCGCCGAGTCCCTCGCCGCCGACGTACGGGCCGCCGGCGGTCGCGTCGTCACCGGATGCGAGGTCTCGGCGATGGAGCCCTCCGCCGGAGGGGTGGAGCTCCGGCACGGATCGAGCTCGATCCATGCCGGCTTCGCGGTGGTCTGCGCCGGTGCCTGGTCCGACCGCCTGGCCGTCTCGATGGGAGCTCCGTCGGAGCCGAGGATCGTGCCCTTCCGCGGCGCCTACCTGCGCCTGCGGCCCGAGCGAAGGAGCCTGGTGCGCGCGAGCATCTACCCCGTGCCGGATCCCGAGCTGCCCTTCCTCGGGGCCCATCTGACTAGGACCATCGACGGCGAGGTGCTGCTGGGGCCCTCGGCGCTGATGGTCGGGGCCCGGGACGCCTACCGGCCCTGGCGCCTACGACCGCGCGACCTCGCCGAGACGCTCAGCTGGCCGGGCAGCCGCAGGCTCGCGATGGCGCACTGGCGCGCCGGGCTGCGCGAGATCCGGCACGCAGTCAGCCGCCGCGCCTTTGTCGCCGACGCGCGGCGCCTGCTGCCCGAGCTGACCGCGGCCGACACCCTGCCCGGGCCCGCGGGAGTCCGCGGGCAGGCAGTCGCGCGCGACGGGTCGCTGATCGACGACTTCGTGATCCACCGGACCGGGCGGGCCGTCCACGTCCGCAACGCGCCCTCCCCCGCGGCCACCTCCGCCCTGGCCCTGGCGCGCCTGATCGCCGACGAGACCGAGGGCGGCTAGCCCGGAGCGCTGGGCGGCACGGCGGCGGCGGTAGATCTGCTGCCTGGTCGGCCGGCGCCGAGCCGGACGCCCCGCAATGGGTGACATCACCGCTGACGCGCTTCGCACCGCTTACGGCACCGACCTTGTGATCACGAACGGCGGAGGAATCCGCGACAGTCTCCCCGCCGCCGGATACATCCCGAACGTGAAGATTGTGAGGCCGCCCGGGCCCGCTCCGTACGACGTGCTGCTTGGCGACATCATGACGGTCTACCCGTTCAGCTCCAACGCGTCGACGACGACGATGACCGGTCAGCAGCTCTGGAAGGCAGTCGAGAATGGTGTTTCCAAGTGGCCGGGGGATGGCCGCTTTCCGCAGATCTCCGGTTTCAAGTTCAGCTTCAACCCTGACCGCGCACCCGGTTCGCGGGTTCGATCGGTCACCAAGCTCGATGGAACACCGATCCCGCCGGACACGACTGTCTTTACCGTCACGACGCTCTCGTACATGGTCGAGGGGGGGAACGGGTACATTGGCTGCTTCAACCAAAGCGCCGCGAAGATCCATGGTCCGTATGAGGAACCGTTGATCGATCTGCTGAAGGCCGATCTGGCAGCCGGCCGCGTCACATCAGTTTCTTCGCTCGACGGTCGCATCCTGCGCGTTGGCGGTTAGAAACGTATGCTAGAGACGATCCTTGCAAGGAGCACAGAACGTGAAATTCACACAGAAGCTCGCAGTACTAATGGTCCCCGCATTGCTGGTGCTGGGGTTCTCAGCTTCCTCCGCTGTCGCCAAATCGTCGCCCAGGCACGGCATCGTCGCCGCGTACACGCTCGTCGTTCCGAACTCTATTGCGAAATCACATCTCCAAGTTCGGGCGGTGATCCCGAACGGTGTTGCATGCCCAACGGTTACGAAGACGTACGCCAACGGCTACAAGCGTGCGAGTCCGATGAAGCTCAGGGCTCCCGGCGCGACGACGGGGCCAGCGTTCGCCTCGCTGCGCGCCTGCCAAGCCAACCTTCCGTCCGGGCTGTCCTACGCGCGGGTTGGGGCTATCGGTGTTCCGGCAAAGTTCCAACCGAAGTTCGACAAGATCGCCGTCTTTGGTGACACGGGCTGTCGCGTAACGGCGACGCAGGTTCAGAACTGCAGCACGCCCGCGACCTGGCCGTTCGCCCGCAACGCTGAATCGGTGGCCGCAGCAAAGCCGGACGTCATCTTCTTCACCGGTGATTTCTTCTACCGCGAGGCGGCTTGCCCTGCCGACAAGCTGGCATTCTGCGGCGCAAGCCCGCCACCGGCAATTCCGCCGGCCGCCGGCCAGCAGTACGCGCCGATCACTGACACCGACTACGGCTGGGTGGCCGATACGTTGATTCCGATGGCGCCCGCGTTTGCGGCTGCGCCCATCCTTGTCACGCGCGGAAATCACGAGAGCTGTTTCCGCGGCGGAAACGGCTGGATGATGCTCTTCGAGATCAAGCTCAAGCCCGATTCGTGTGCGCCTACAGCCGCGGGAGCAAGCGCGCCCAACAACATCGCACCGACGTATTCGGTCGATTTTCCGATCACGTCAGGGCGGACGCTTCGCGCAATCATGGTCGACACTAACGCCGGTTCCAACTCTGGAATCACGCCGGAGTGGCAGGCGCTGCAGAAGCCGGCATACCAGAAGGCCGATAAACTCGCCGCGCCGAAGACGGGTAGAGAGTCTTGGCTCATCACGCACCGGCCGATGTTCGGCATCGATGATGTACACCAGTTCGACCCGCCGGACCCGACGGCGATTCCGCCCGATCCAGGTGAGCTCAACTGGACGTCGATCGACCAGACGGGAGCTGCTTTGGGTCTGACGTCGCGGTTCAACCTGATGATCGCTTCGGACGTTCACGTGGCGCAGGTAGTCCAGATGCCCGGTCAGCCTGCCCAAGTGGTCTTCGGCAACGGTGGTTCGGTTCCGGATTCAACGAACCCCGCCGATTATTCGGTTCCAGCTTATGGCCCGCTGAACACGCCGGCCGGTCACGCGATCAATCCGGCGTACCCGCCCATCAATCAGCTGCCGAGCTACGTGTGGACGAAGATCCAGTACGGGCATGCGATCTTCACGCCGAGTGCCAAGACCGGCCGGTGGTCAATCTCGCAGCGCAACACTGCCGGCAAGCAGTTCGCCGCATGTACCGCTGTAGGCAAGAAGGTCACCTGCAAGTAGCCGGGTGATCAAACTCTCAGGCCTCTGTACGCCACGGTACCGCGACGACGCGGCATTGACTGATTCAGAATCCGGGTGCCGATCACACGCATCTGCGTCGTCGTTAGCTGCGACCTGCCGGCCGCCTCCTGGGGCGCCGCCGCGCCTCGCGCGCGGCGCGGCTTGGAGCTCCGCCCTTCACCACGGTTCGTGATTCCCCTGCTAGATCGCGGCGGTCACTCGTCAGATCGGGTCCGGACGGGTAGCTTTCCCCGATGGTCCCACCACACGCCGATACGGCCGAGCTGCGGGCGCAAAGCCCCGGGCCATGGACGCTCGAGGGCGTCGCCGACGAGCGAACGGAGGCATTGCGAGCCGCCTGGTCGGCCTTCTGGTCCTCGCGCCTGATCGTCTGGGCGGCCGGCATGGCGGCCGTTCTCGCCTTCGGCTGGTTCTCGGAGACCTCGGCCCGGCTCGACCCCTTCTACTTCACGCTTCCATACAACGACGGCTTCGCCAACCTCCTGATCGCTCCCGCGGCTCGCTGGGACTCGTCCTGGTACCTCGCGATCGCGCAGTTCGGCTACGAGGTACCCAAGCGGGCGGCCTTCTTCCCCCTCTTCCCCGGCCTGCTGCGGATCGGCGGCGACCTCACCGGGTCGGCGCTGGTCTTCGGGATCTTCCTCTCCTCGGCCTGCGGGCTCGGGGCGCTCTACCTGCTGCACCGTCTCGTCTCGCTCGACTTCGGAGCCGAGCGGGCCCGGGTCTCGGTCTGGATGCTGGCCTGGTTCCCGAGCGCGATCGTCCTCTCGGCCGTCTACACCGAGTCGCTCTTCCTCGTCCTCTCGATCGGATCGCTCTACTCCGGGCGGCTCGGCAAATGGCCGATGGCGGGGCTGCTCGGCGGGCTGGCTGCTGCGACGCGCAGCAACGGCTTCCTGGTCCTGATCCCACTGGTGATCCTCTACCTCTACGGGCCGCGGCTCGACGGCGAATCGAAGCCCGCGCAGCGGCTGCGCCCGCGCTACCCGGTCCGCGCCGACTTCGCCTGGCTGGCACTCGTTCCGGCCGGGGTAGGGGCCTACCTCCTCTACCTCGGGATCACGATGGGCGACCCGATGGCCGCGTTCACCGCCCAGTCGGAGTGGGCGCGCTCGTTCGTGCCGCTGGGGGGCATCACCCTCGGCATCGAGAGCGCCGTCTCGGGGATCATCGAGTTGCTGCCTGGCCTGGGACACGGCGACGTGCTCTCCCACGGCCAGGTCCCCGAGGTGGTCGCGACCCGCGACATCATCCTCTCCGGCTTCCTCGCGCTCGCCTTCTGGCTGACGTGGGAGTGCTGGAAGCGGCTGCCGGCGGCCTACACCGCCTACGTGATCTGTGGCCTGGCACTCCCCCTCTCGGTACCCGGCGCGGAGCAGCCGCTGATGTCGCTGCCGCGGTTCATGTTCGTCCTCTTCCCGCTCTGGATCGCGCTTGCCCTCTGGGCGCATGAGCGCAACTGGGTGCGCCCGGTACTCGGCGTGCTGGGCGTGTCGCTCGTTGTCTGGAGCGGGTTGTTCGCCACCTGGTCCTGGGCACCCTAGGCTCGAGCTGATGGCGGTCACGGACGCCACCGAGG
Source organism: Solirubrobacterales bacterium (assembly GCA_009691195.1). Classification (GTDB taxonomy): domain Bacteria; phylum Actinomycetota; class Thermoleophilia; order Solirubrobacterales; family 70-9; genus SHVA01. The sequence continues at coordinate 19,956 of SHVA01000040.1, forward strand.
AGCAGCAGGCCGGCCAGGCCGTCTCATCCTTCTCCAAGTCGCTCTTCCTCGGTGAGATCCACCAGGAGATGGTCCTTCCCTGGCCCAAGCCCAAGCCCGACGAGCAGGAGCGGATCCGGGGACTGATCAATGCCCTTCGCGGGTTCTGCGAGGAGCACTACGACCAGCGCAAGGTCGAGGAGGAGCGCTGGGTCGGCGACGACGTGATCAGGGGACTCGGTGAGATCGGCATCCTCGGGCTCTACGTCCCGGAGGAGTACGGCGGCCAGGGCCTCTCCCAGACGGGCTACTCGCGCGTGTTCGAGGCGATCGGCCAGATCGACGGGACCCTCGCGATCGTGCTCGGAGTGCACCAGTCGATCGGCTACAAGGGCATCTCGATCTTCGGCAGCCCCGAGCAGAAGGAGCGCTTCCTTCCCGACCTCGCGTCAGGGCGCAAGCTCGCCGCCTTCGCCCTGACCGAGCCCCAGGCCGGCTCGGACGCCTACAACGTCCAGTCGCGGGCGGTGAAGCAGTCCGACGGCTCCTGGCTGCTCAACGGCGAGAAGCGCTACATCGGCAACGGCTCCAAGGCCGAGGTGCTGACGGTGTTCGCGCGGGCCGAGGTTGACGGCAAGGACCGCCACATCGCGCTGATAGTCGAGAAGGGGATGAAGGGCTTCGAGGTCGGCGAGCGCTACGACACGATGGGCCTGCGCGGGAACGACCTTCGCCGCCTCTACTTCAAGGACGTGCGAGTCCCCGCCGAGAACGTCCTCGGAGAGCCTGGCGAGGGCTTCCGGATCGCGATGCAGATCCTCAACAACGGCCGTATCGGGCTGGGCACCGGCTCCGTCGGCGCCGCCAAGTTCCTGCTCGATCGCACCATCGACCACGTCAAGGACCGCCACCAGTTCGGCCAGCCGCTGGCCGACTTCGAACTGGTCCAGGACAAGGTCGGCTGGATGGTCTCCTACCTGTTCGGCCTCGAGTCCATGTGCTACCTGACCTGTGGCCTGGTTGACGCCGGGGTTCCCGACTACTCGCTGGAGTCCGCCATGTGCAAGGTCTCGGGCACCGAGTTCCTCTGGTACGCCGCGAACCGGTCCATGCAGCTCCGCGGCGGCGAGGGCTACATGCGGACCGAGCCCTACGAGAAGGTGCTGCGCGACATCCGGATCTTCCCGATCTTCGAGGGCGCCAACGACGTCATGCGGGCGTTCATCGCCCTCGGAGGGCTGAAGCCGCTCGGCGAGGAGCTCTCGGGCGTCAAGCTCGAGCTCTCCGACCCGATCCGGACGATCGGCGTTCTGGCCGACTACGTCGGGGGAAGGATCCAGCGCGAGGTCCGCCCGGACCGGCTCAGCGTCGGGCACGACGAGCTCAAGAAGCACGCGGAGGTGGTGTCCGACCAGGTCAAGCGCCTGCGCGACGTCTCGGAGTCACTTCTGCGCAAGCACAAGAAGGGCATCGTCACCGCCCAGTTCCAGCAGAAGCGGATCGCCGACAGCCTCGCCGACATCTACGGCCAGGTCGCGGTGCTGTCGCGGGTCGCCTCGATCTTCGACGACCAGGGTGTCGAGGCCTCGGGCCAGGAGCGCTTGATCGCCGACAGCTTCTGCTCTCGCGCCGCCGAGCGCGTCAACGGCCGCTTCGACCAGATCGAGCACAACGACGACGAGCGAATGTCCTCGATCGCCAAGCTCGCGTACAAGCGCGGCGAGTACGGCTACGCGCTTTTCGAAAACTAGGGACCGCAAGGCCGCCGGCCTTGGAGCGGCTGCCTGCGGCCGCGACTGATGCCGGCCTTGGAGCGGCTGC
>SHVA01000008.1 GCA_009691195.1 Solirubrobacterales bacterium
TCGACGCGCTTGTCCTTGGAGACGCGGAGGCCGCGGATGATGGTCTGGCGGGTCTCGCGCGGATCGATGATGTCGTCGATCATCGCGTTGCCCGCAGCGATGTAGGGGTCGATCACCTTGCGGACCTCGTCGATCATCTTCTCGCGGGTGGCGTCGGGGTCGTCGGAGGCCTCGATCGCGGAGCGCCCGATGATGTTGACCGCGCCCTCGGCGCCCATCACCGAGATCTCGGCCGAGGGCCACGCCACGATCAGGTCCGGCTCGTAGGCCCGGCCGTTCATCACGTAGTAGCCGGCGCCGTAGGCCTTGCGGACGATCACGGTCACCTTCGGCACCGTGGCGCGGGAGACCGCGTAGAGCATCTTGGCGCCGTGCCGAATGATTCCGGCGTGCTCGACCTTGGCGCCGACCATGAAGCCGGGGACATCCTGGAGGAACAGCAGCGGGATGTTGAAGGCGTCGCAGAGGTTGACGAATCGGGCGGCCTTGTCGGCGGAGTCATTCTCCAGAATGCCGCCGCGCTGCTTGGGCTGGTTGGCGACGATCCCGCAGGGCATGCCTCCGAAACGCGCAAGGCAGGTGATGATCGTCCTCGCGAACTTGGGCTTGATGTCGAAGTACTCGCCGTCGTCGACGATCTCCGAGATCAGCTCGTACATGTCGTAGGGCTGGCGGTTGGACTCCGGGACGATCTCCATCAGCTTCTCGGAGGCGCGGTCCTCGGGGTCCTTCGACTCGCGGATGGGCGGTCGCTGCTCGCAGTTGGAGGGGAAGTAGGAGAGGTAGTCCTTGACCACCTGGATGCACTCGGCATCGTCCTTGACCTCGAGGTCGCCCACGCCCGACACCCGGCAGTGGACCTTGGCGCCGCCGAGCTCCTCCATCGTGATGTCCTCGCCCGTGACCGCCTTGGTCAGGTGCGGGCCCGCGAGCGCCATCGCCCCCTGGCCCACGACCATCGGCACGAAGTCCGAGAGCCCAGGGATGTAGGCGGTGCCGGCGGCGCAGGGGCCGAGCATCGCGGCGACCATCGGGATCACCCCCGACATCACCACCTCCTCGCGGAAGAGGTGGCCCGAGCCGGCGAACAGCGATCCCGCCGCTTCCTGGATCCGGGCCCCGGCCGAGTCGAGTAGCCAGATAAACGGCATCCGCTTGTTCAGCGCCATCTCGCGCAGGCGGGTGACCTTGAGCTCGCCCGTCATCCCCATCGATCCGGCCATCACGGTGAAGTCGTAGGCCGCGATGCAGCAGGCGCGGCCGTCAACGTCGCCCCAGCCCGTGATGACGCCATCGGCCGGGGCGTCCTTGTCCGCCATCGAGCGCTGCGAGAAATGCGGCTGCCCGTGGATCCCCAGCTCGACGAAGCTGCCCTCGTCGCAGAGCAGCTCGAGGCGCTCGCGGGCGGTGAGCTTGCCGCGCTCGTGCTGCTTGGCGATCTTCTCCTCGCCGCCCCCGAGCTTCGCCCGCTGGCGCCGCTCGTTGAGGTCGTTGGTGAGGTCCTCGAGGCTCATCTGCTCAGCGTCCCTTCCAGTTCGGCTCGCGCTTCTCGAAGAACGCCTTGACGCCCTCCTGGATGTCCTCGGTCGAGAATGTGAGAGAGAGCTGGGAGCGCAGGTATTCGAGCGCGTCGTCCATGGCCATGTCCTGCTGGCAATACATCGCGTCGTGGCCGAGGCGCATCAGCACCGGGCTCTTCGACGCGAGCTTGGTCGCCCACTCGTCAACGGCCGAGCCGAACTCAGCGGCCGGCACCACCTTGTTGGCGAGCCCGTACTCGACCGCCTGCTCCGCCGGGATCTGTTCGCCGAGCAGCATCATCTCGTTGACCTTCTTCCGCGGAACGTTGCGGTAGATGATCGACATGATCATGTAGGGGAAGGCGCCGACGTTGATCTCGGGGGTGCCGAAGCGGGCGCCCTCCCGTGCGATCACGAGGTCGCAGGAGAGCGCCAGCCCCATCCCGCCGGCGAGCACGTGGCCGTTGGCCGCGCAGAGCGAGGGCTTGCCCAGGCGCGGCATCACCCTGAAGAACTCGAGGAACAGATCGGAGGCGAAGTGCTTGTCCACCAGCGGCACGTCAGCGGCGAACCCTCCGAGGTCGGCTCCCGCGCAGAACACCTTTTCACCGGCGCCGGTCAGCACCACGGCGCGAACCGCGTCGTCCTCGCGCGCGGCCTTGATCGCGTCCACGAGCTGGCTCAGCAGCTCGCCGTTGAGCGCGTTGCGCTGCTCCGGGCGGTTCAGCGTCACGGTGGCGACGCCGTCGGCGACCTCGTACAGCAGCTCCTTGTCACCCGTGCCGGCCATGGGCGGCAGCGTAGTTGATTCGGCGCCCGATTAGGAAGTGAGACGTTCTACTGATCGCGAGCGCTCAGGAGCTCGTCAGAAGGCGGTAGGCGCCCCCAAGCCGGCTTCCACGGCGTCCGCGGAGCCGAAGTAGGATCGCGCAGTGTTCGAGGAGATAGCCCACCGCGCCTACCTGCATCGCGGCAGGTGGGTGGCGATATCGGTGCTGGGCGTTTTCGGCGCGGTGGTGATCGCCGCGGGGGTCTTCGACGCCGTCAAGCCGTTCGGCTTCCGCGATCCTGACTCCGAGAGCTCACGCGCCTTCAACCGGCTCGAGGACGCCAGCGGTGAGAAGGCGCTGCCGGGGGTCCTGCTGCTGGTCGAGCCCCAGGCGCGCGTCGCCAGCGCCGACGGGCGCAGGGCGATCCAGCGGACGGCTCGCGAGCTGGCGCGGATCGAGGGCATCGCCAGGGTCGTGACGCCCGCGCCGCACGGCGCGCTCACCTCCGAGAACGGGCGGCTCGCGCTCGTCGAAGGATTCCTGGAGGCCTCGGAGGACGATCCCTCGGAGGTCGGCGACCGCGTCCTCTCCACGTTCGAGAATCGGCCGGGCGTCGAGGCGGGGGGCGAGGCCGTCGCCTCCAGCCAGCTCAACCAGACGACCGAGGACGATCTTCGCCGAATCGAGCTGTTCGCCGCGCCGATCCTGTTCCTGCTCTCACTGCTGATCTTCAGGGGGCTGGTCGCGGCCACGCTGCCGCTGATCGTGGGCGCGACCTCGATCATCCTCACCCTGTTCATGCTGAAGCTGCTGACGGGGATCGTCGAGATCGACGTGTTCGCGATCAACATCGTCACCGGCCTCGGCCTCGGCCTCGCGATCGACTACAGCCTCTTCGTTGTCTCTCGCTATCGCGAGGAGATCGATCGCCAGGGGGCGACCGGCGCAGCGCTGAGGTCGACGATGGCCGCAGTGGGGCCGATGGTGGGCTTCAGCGGGCTCACGGTGGCGGTTGCCCTGGTGTCTCTCGTGGTCTTCCCCCAGCGGTTCCTGTACTCGATCGGGATCGGGGGGGCGCTGGTGGCGCTGCTCTCCGCCCTCGTCGTGGTCACGGTGCTGCCGGCGCTGCTCGCGCTGCTCGGCGACAGGGTCAACGCCCTGGCGCCCCCCGGCCTCCAGCGCCGAACGGGCAGTCGGCGCTGGTACCGGTTCGCGCGGGCGGTGATGCGGCACCCGCTGCCGGTGGTGACGATCGTCGCGGCGGTCATGATCGTCGCCGGCCTCCCCTTCCTGCGGGTCGCGCTGACCCGGGCCGACAGTCGGGTGCTGCCCGCCGACGCGAGCGCGCGGCAGGTGGACGTCGTGATCAAGTCCAAGTTCGCCGCCAATCCCTCAGACCAGATCGTGGTGGTCCTCGACACCCAGGGCTCGGCCTCGGCGGGCTCCCCGCAGGCCGCCGGCCGCGAGCTGGTCGGCGACGAGGCGGTGGCGGTGGTGCTGGCGCCGAGGCCCGTCGACGGCGTCTCGCGCGTCGATGGGGAGCTGTCGGCCGAGCCCTACTCCGACCGCGCCCTGGACGCGGTCCAGAGGGCGAGGTCCCTGGACTGGGGATCGCCGGCGCTGGTGGGCGGACCATCCGCGGAACTGGCTGACCAGGGCGCCAGCCTCTCGTCCCACCTGCCCCTGGCGATGGCGATCATCGTCCTCTCGACGCTGACGATCCTGTTCGTGATGACGAGGTCGGTGACGCTGCCCTTGGCGGCGCTGCTGATGAACTTCCTCACGGTCAGCGTCGCCTTCGGCGTCCTCGTGCTGATCTTCCAGGACGGCCGTTTCGAGGAGGTGCTGGACTACATGAGCGGGGGCGCGCTCGACACCTCGATGCCGATCCTCCTGTTCGCCGTCACCTTCGGCCTCTCGACCGACTACGGCGTGTTCCTGCTCCAGAGGATCAAGGAGGCCCGCGAGGCCGGGGCGGATGACGCCCAGGCGGTGGCACTCGGCCTCGAGCGCAGCGGCCGCATCATCACCGCCGCGGCGCTGCTGTTCGCGGTCGCGATGGGCGCCTTCGTCTTCTCGGACCTGATCTACATCAAGCAGGTCGCGGTCGGCACGGCCGTCGCGGTCCTGGTTGACGCGACGCTGGTGCGCGGTCTGCTGTTCCCGGCGCTGATGCGGCTGCTCGGGCCCTGGGCCTGGTGGGCACCCCGCCGGATGCGGCGCGACGCGCCGCCCAAGAAGAGCGTCGCCTCGAGTTGAGGGGGGTCCGCCCGCGGGCTAAGCGGGGGTGCTGCGTGGGTCGCCGCTGCCGCTGAGCGAGAGGACCGGAGATCCTTCGCGATCGAGAGCGCGCAACATCGCTTCGACCACGCGGCGGTCGAACTGGCTGCCCGCTCCCTTGAGCAGCTCCTCGCGGGCGACCGCCGGGCCCAGGGCGGGCCGGTAGACGCGGTCGGCGGTCATCGCCTCGTAGGCGTCGGCGACGGCGAGGATCGACGCCTCGAGCGGGATCTCATCGCTGTTGAGCTGCTTGGGGTAGCCCTGACCGTCGGGGTGCTCATGGTGGCCGAGGATCCATTCACGGACGGGGAACAGTTCGGGATCGGCGGTCATCACCTGCTTCGCGACCCTGGGGTCAGCGATCATGACGACGTGGCCCGAGGGGCCGAGCTTGAGCGAGAAGATCTTGCCGTGGCGCTCGCGACAGCGTTCCATCAGCTCCATCGGCCGGCGCATCCACTGCATCGTCTGCAGCGCGCGCGGAGACCCGGGGCCGGGCGGAAGACGCTCTCCCTGACCCCCCTGACCGTTGAAGCTGCTTCCTTGCAGGCCCTCGGACATCTGGCCAAAGATCGTACGGATCGGCACCCACAGTGGCAACGCCCTCCGCCGGAAAGCAACAAATGTTCCAGTCCGGGCCCCGCGCCGCGCCGCGTGCGGACCCTGGCGACAGTAGGAAGTAAGAAGTCCTACTATTCACGTTGCGAGCACGACGCCCGCGCGAGTTCAGCCGAGGAAAGCGACAGAAGGAGCAAAGCCGTGGCCAGCGCCCCCTCCAGCGTGATCAAGCCGGACCATGCGGCAAGCCGCAAGCACATGATCTTCACCGACGAGCACGAGGCGCTGCGCGAGTCGATGCAGGCCTGGGTCCTGAAGGAGGTCACCCCCAACCGGCACGACTGGGAGGAGAACTACTGGCCCGACTCGATCCTCAAGCGCGCCGGCGACCTCGGCTTCCTCGGGCTCTGCTTCCCGGAGGAGTACGGCGGCCAGGGCGGCGACTACTACTACTCGCTGGTCCGGGCCGAGTGCCTGAGCTACTCGGGCTGCGGCGGCCTCAACATGGGCTTCGCGGTCCACACCGACATGGCGACGCCGCCGATCCACCTGCTCGGCAGCGAAGAGCTCAAGCAGCGCTACCTCCCCGCCTCCATCGCCGGGGACAAGATCTCGTGCCTCGGCATCACCGAGCCGGGCGCGGGATCCGACGTGGCGGGCATTCGCACCACGGCTATCCGCGACGGTGACGAGTACGTGATCAACGGCTCCAAGACCTTCATCACCAACGCCCCGCGCGCCGACTACATCGTGCTCGTCACCAAGACCGACCCGGAAAAGGGCCACGACGGGATCACCCTCTTCGTCGTCGACCTCAAGGACGACGACGGCAACCCGGTCCCCGGCTTCAGCGTCTCAGCCGAGCTGGAGAAGATGGGGATGCACGCCTCCGACACCGGTGAGATCGCCTTCGAGGACGTCCGCGTCCCGGTCGAGAACATGCTGGGCGAGGAGGGCAAGGGCTTCTACCACATCTCCTGGGAGCTCCAGGGAGAGCGGCTGGTCGCGGCCGCCGGCTGCGTCTCGGGCGCCGAGCGGATGTTCGAGCGCACGCTCGAGTACGCGCTCGAGCGCGAGGCCTTCGGACGGCCGATCGGGCGCTTCCAGGCAATCCGGCACAAGTTCGCCGAGATGTCGACCCAGATCGAGGCCGCGAAGCAGTTCACCTACGCGACCGCCCGGCGCTTCGCCAACGGCGAGTACCCGGTCCGCGAGATCTCGCAGGCGAAGCTCTTCACCTCGCGGATGATCTGCGACGTCGCCGACGAGTGCATCCAGATCCACGGCGGCTACGGCTACATGAAGGAGTACGAGATCGAGCGCGCCTACCGCGACGCCCGGCTCAACCGGATCGGCGCCGGCACCGACGAGATCATGCTCGAGGTCATCGGCCGCAGCTACGGGCTCTAGCGCCCGGCCACCTTCTTGTAGGCCTCGAAGTTCTCCTCGGCGGTCTCGACGATTGCCCTCACCTCGGTGACCCCGCCCCGAATCGGTGCCTTCCGGGCCCACTCGACCGCCTCGTCGAGGTCCGCGCACTCGAAGATCCAGTAGCCGGCGATCTGCTCCTTGGATTCTGCGTAGGGGCCGTCGGTGACGACGACGACGACGACGACGTCGCCGTCCTCGCCGTAGCGCAAGGTCCGCGCGCAGGAGCTCGGCCCGAGGCCGTCGCCGCCGACCACCACACCGGCCTTCTCGAGCGCGCCATTGAACTCGTTCATCTCCGAGACGATCGTCTCCATCTCCTCGGGCGTCACAGCCGCGATCACGGACTCGTCGGCGATCAGGGAGACCATGTACTTGCTCATCGTTTCCACCTCCTGTTGCGAGCGGCGCCGTTCGCCGCTTTCACCCTAACGACGAGCGGGAAGCGCCCGATCGACGTTTATTCCGCGAGCTCCTCGATCCGGCGCTCCAGGAAGGCCCCTGGACGGGGTTGGTGCTGAGCTCCAGCCCGCGGCGGTAGGCCGCGACGGCCTCACCGTTGCGCCCGAGGCGGCCGAGCAGGTCGGCGCGGCTGACGTGGAAGGGGGCGTAGCGATCGAGGCCCTCGATCGCGTCGATCAGCTCCAGGCCGGCCTCGGGTCCCTCGTCCATCGCCACCGCGATCGCGCGGTTGAGCTCGATCACAGGCGAGGGCTGGATCCGCGTCAGCTGCCCGTAGAGGAGGCCGATCCGGCGCCAGTCGGTCTGCTCGGCAGCCTCGACGCGGGCGTGTTCGGCGGCGATCCTGGCTTGGATCGAGTACGGGCCGACGACGCCCGCCAACAGGTCAACGAGGGCCAGGCCCTCGGTGATCTGGCCACGGTCCCAACGCGAGCGGTCCTGGTCGGACAGCAGCACCATCTCGCCCGATTCGTCGAGCCGGGCCAGGCGCCGTGAGTGCTGCAGGAGCATCAGGGCCAGCAGCGCCCTCGCCTCAGGGTCGCCGGGCAGGGTCTCGTTCAGCACCCGAGCGAGCCGGATCGCCTCGTCGGCGAGCTCTGAACGGATCAAGGCGTCCGAGCTCGAGGCGAAGTAGCCCTCGTTGAAGACGAGGTAGAGCGTCGCCAGCACCGAGGTGAGTCGCTCGGGGAGCTGCTCGGCCGACGGCACCTCATAGGGGATGCCGGCGTCCCTGATCTTGGCCTTGGCCCGGACCAGGCGCTGCGCCATGGTCGCCTCCGAGGTCAGGAAGGCGCTTGCAATCTCGGCGGTGGTCAGGCCGCCGAGCGTGCGCAGGGTGAGCGCGACCCGGGCCTGCGGGCGCAGTGCCGGGTGGCAGCAGGTGAAGATCAGGCGAAGGCGGTCGTCGGGCACATCGGTCGCCTCCGCCCCGGCCTCGACCTCCTCGGCGCCCGGCGCCAGGGCCTCGAGCCCCTCCAGCACCTCCACCTTGACCCGAAGCGTCTGATCGCGGCGGAGCCGGTCGATCGCCTTGTTGCGGGCGACCCTGGTGATCCAGGCGCCCGGGTTGTCGGGGACCCCGTCGGCGGGCCAGCGCTCGAGCGCGACCACGAAGGCCTCCTGAACGGCCTCCTCGGCGGCGTCGAAATTGCCGAGGAGCCGGATCAGGGTCGCGACCGCCCGCCCCGACTCATGCCGGAACAGGCGGTCGACGAGTTGATCGGAGCCCTCTATGACTCGTCGAAGACCATCACCGGCCGCACCTCGACCGCGCCGGCCCGCGAGGGGATCCTCTTCGCCCAGTCGAGCGCCTCGTCGAGGTCCTTGCAATCGAGAACGTAGAAGCCGCCGACCTGCTCCTTCGACTCCGCGAAGGGGCCGTCGGTGAGCGTGCGGTCGCCGCCGTTCTCCGGGATCCGCACCGTTGTCGCCGTGGCGCTCGGCTGCAACCCCTCACCGGCGACGAAGGCGCCCTTGTCGACCGTCTCCTGGCTGTACGCGGCCCAGCGGTCCATCTCCGCCTTCATCTGCTCGGGAGTGGCGTCCTCCATCCCGCCCTCGGGCCCGAAGATCGTGAGCATGTACTTCATGATTCCCTCCTTTTTCGTGCAGCGCTCATGCGCTGCTTCACCCTAACGACGAACGGGATGGGCCCGGATCGACAGGCTCAGGTAAGAATCCCTTCATCGGCGCCAACCTCGACCACATCCGCAGCTACTACGAGGCCCTCAACACCGGCGACGCGGACGCCGTCGCCGGGCACTTCAGCGACGACGCGGTCCACTACTACACGCGCCTGGGGCCCCACCGCGGCCGCGAGATCGCCGACAACGCGGCCTGGGGCGTGGCGCAGGTGGACGGGCAGTGGCGGCTGGAGCACGGGATCGAGTCCGGGGACGAGGCCGTGATCGAGTGGACGATGACCTGGCGCGACCCGAAGTCAGGTGAGGAGCGCCTCAACCGGGGCACCGAGTGGTTCCGGCTTCGCGACGGCAGGATCGCCGAGGTCCGCGCATACCACCACGGGGACCGCAAGAACCCGAGCGGCGACCTGCTCGGCTTCGACCACGCCGCCCGCGGCCACACCACGATGGCGGACTGGAAGCCTCCGGCGGGAGGGAAACGATGACGGTGATCAAGGACTCGGGCGAGCGGTCGCTGCCCACTCCCTTCACCCAGGAGCACCAGGAGCTGCGGGAGTCGATCCGCCGCTTCGTGGAGAGCGAGATCGCACCCCACGTCGACGAGTGGGAGCAGGCGCGCTGGTTCCCTGACGAGCTCTTCCTGCGCTGCGGCGAGCTCGGCTTCCTGGGCCTCAAGTACCCCGAGGAGCTGGGCGGCCAGGGGGGCGACTACCTCCACGACGCCGTCTGGGTCGAGGAGCTGGCGCGCTCGGGCGCATCGGGCGGGGTCGCCGCGGGGCTCGGCGCCCACACGGGCATCGCCACCCCGCCCGTGTTCAGGTTCGGCACCCCCGACCAGCATCAGCGCTTCATCGTCCCGGCGATCAAGGGAGAGCGGATAGGCGCCCTCGGCATCACCGAGCCGGGCGCGGGCTCGGACGTGGCCGGCATCCGCACCTTTGCCCGCAAGGTGAACGGCGGCTACGTCGTCAACGGCTCCAAGACCTTCATCACCAACGGCGTCCGAGCCGACTTCCTCGTCTGCGCCCTGAAGACCACCGAGGAGGGCGGCCACCACGGCCTCAGCTTCCTGATCCTCGAGAAGGAGATGCCCGGCTATGAGGTGACGGCCAAGCTCGAGAAGCTCGGCTGGCACTCGTCAGACACCGGCGAGCTGTCGTTCACCGACGTCGAGGTGCCCGACGAGAACCTGCTCGGCGAGGAGAACGGCGGCTTCTACCTGATCATGGCCAACTTCCAGTGGGAGCGGCTGCTGATGGCGCTCGGGGCCGTCGGCGCGATGAAGCGCCTGCTCGAGACGGCGATCGAATACGCCGGCGAGCGCCAGGCCTTCGGGCGGCCGATCGGCCGCTTCCAGGCGATTCGCCACAAGGTCGCAGAGCTGTCGATCAAGGCCGAGGTCGGGCAGGCGATGACCTACAACGCCCTGCGGCTCTTCTGCGAGGGCCAGGACGCCCTCAAGGAGGTGACCCAGGCCAAGCTCTTCACCCAGCGGGCCTGCGTCGAGGTCGCCGACGAGGTCGTCCAGATCCACGGCGGCTACGGCTACATGCGCGAGTACGGCGTCGAGCGCGCCCTCCGCGACGCCCGCCTGGGCCCGATCGGCGGCGGAACCGACGAGATCATGAAGGAGATCCTCGCCAAGCAGTACGGGCTCTAGGAACCGGTGGCCAAGGTCCGGGGGGGCGGGTGAGTAGGATCGCCGATTCAATTTCTGGTCCGGGACCGATTGCTTCCGGGTTTGCATAACGAAACGACCTCACGGGAAATGGATCCATGGGACAACGACTGAGCTCACTGGCCCGGATCCCGGGTGGCCGCCGCACCAAGTTCGCCATGATCGGCGTCTGGCTGCTGATCGTGTTCGCGATCGGGCCGCTGTCGAACAAGTTCGAGGACGCCCAGAAGAACGACCCCGCCGATTACCTCCCCGGCAACGCCGAGTCGGTCGAGGCCCTGAACAAGGTCAACGAGCTTCCCTCGGGCGAGGAGGCCGACGCGATCACCGTCTTCAATCGCGATGGTGGGCTGACCGCCGCCGACGCGGCGACCATCGCCAAGGACCGCGCGGAGATCAACGCCAACCGCCGCGAGGGCCAGCGGCCGACCAGGCCCCCCGTCGTCTCCGACGACAAGACGACGGCCCTCCTGTTCACGCCGATTCAGGTCGAGAACGGCACCAACAAGGCGGGCGAGCGGCTCGTCGACGTCACCGACGACATCAAGGACACGATCTCCGACAGCCCCGAGGGCCTCGAGGCGAGGGTGACCGGCCCCGCTGGCTTCTCGGCCGATGCGATCGCCGTCTTCAACGACATCAACGGCACGCTTCTCTACGCGACCGCGCTGCTCGTCCTGATCCTGCTGATCGTCATCTATCGCAGCCCGATCTTCTGGGTGATCCCCTTCTTCTCCGTGCTGATCGCCGAGACGGTCACGCGCGGCCTCGGCTACCTGCTTGCGGACGCCGGGGTCACCGTCACCGGCCAGTCGGGCGGGATCCTGCCCGTGCTCGTGTTCGGGGCGGGGACCGACTACGCCCTGTTGCTCGTCTCGAGATACAGGGAGGAGCTGCGCCATCACGACGACAAGCACGAGGCGATCCTGGTCGCTCTGCGGACGGCGGGCCCGGCGATCCTCGCCTCCGGCCTGACCGTGATGGCCGCCCTGCTGACGCTGACGCTCGCCGAGGTCAACGGCACCGCCGGCCTCGGGCCGATCGGGGCCATGGGCGTCTTCATCGCGATGATCTCGATGCTGACCCTGCTGCCGGCCCTGCTGACGCTCGCGGGCAGGCGCGCGTTCTGGCCCTTCATCCCGAGGGTGGGGACGACCGGCGCCGATGAGACCCACGGGCGCTGGCGCAAGATCGCCGAGTGGGTCGGGCGAGGGCCTCGCCGTGTCTGGATCGGGACGCTCGCCCTGCTGCTCTTCTTCTGCCTGGGGCTGACCCAGGTCAACACCGACCTCACCAGCGGCAACAGCTTCCGCGGCGACGTCGAGTCGGTCGAGGGCCAGAAGCTCGTCAATGAGGGCTTCCCGGCCGGGGCCAACGCTCCCACCAACGTCTTCGTCACCGACCCGGCGAAGGTGCCCGCGGTCAGAAGGGCGCTCCAGGGAGCGCCGGGCGTGGCCGAGGTCGGCGCCATGGAGCGCGGGGAGTCCGGCGTCAACATCCAGGTGACACTCGACCAGGATCCCTACAGCACGGCCGCCTTCGACCTGATTCCCGGGATTCGTGACCGGGTACACGCGGTCGCCGGCGACGACGTGCTCGTAGGCGGCCCAACCGCCGAGGAACGAGACCTCAGGGTCTCCAGCACCCGCGACAACCGGCTGATCGTCCCGATCGCGCTGATCGTCGTCTTCTTCATCCTCGCCGCCCTGCTGAGGGCGGTGGTCGCGCCGCTGGTCCTGATCGGGACCGTGATCGTCTCCTTCGCGGCGGCTCTGGGAATCGGAGCCTTCTTCTTCGAGCACGTCTTCGACTTCGCGGGCATGGACCCGTCGCTGCCGTTGTTCGCCTTCATCTTCCTGGTCGCGCTGGGCATCGACTACAACATCTTCCTGATGGCGCGCGTCCGGGAGGAGACGCTGAAGGAGGGGACGCGGCTCGGCATGATCCGCGGGCTGGCCGTCACCGGAGGAGTGATCACCTCGGCCGGCCTGGTCCTGGCGGGGACCTTCTCGGCGCTGGCGGTGCTGCCGCTGGTCGGCCTCACCGAGATCGGCTTCACGGTCGCGATCGGCGTCCTGATCGACACCTTCATCGTGCGCTCGCTGCTGGTGCCGGCCCTGGTGCTCGAGATCGGCGACCGGGTCTGGTGGCCCTCCGCGCTGGCAAGGACCGCCGGCGATGACGGGCAGCAGCCCGCCGCCGGGGACTGAGCTGAGTAGGCGACAATCCTGCCGTGAGTAGACGCACGGCACGCATAGCGCTGGCGCTTGCGGCGGGGATCGCCCTCGCCGACGCGTCGATCGTCACGCTGGGGCTCCCCTCGATCCTGCTCGAGCTGGGCTCGAGCGTCGAGGTGGTGGCACTCGTCCTGATCGTCTACACCGGCGTGCTCGCCGTGGCACTCCCGGCCGCGGCCTGGCTTGCGGGGCGAACGGGGCCGGCGCGCCTGGGCGTCTGGGGGATCGCCGTCTTCGCGGCGTCCTCGCTCGCATGCGGCCTGGTGAGCTCGATCGAGCCGCTGCTGATGCTGCGTGCGGTCCAGGGCGTCGGCGGCGCCGCGGCGCTGGTGGCGTCCTTCTCACTGCTCGACGGGGGCGAGCCGGGGCCGGGGCGGCGGCTCTGGGTCGCCGCCGCCGTGTTCGGCTCTGCTGCCGGCCCGGCGCTGGGCGGCGCGCTGACCGAGGCCTTCGACTGGCGCGCGATCTTCCTGGCGCAGGCGCCGATCGCCCTCCCGGCCGGCTTCGTCTGCCTCGCCGCGGCTCGCGGCGAACGCGCCCGGCCGCGCCCGGCCGCGCCCCGCGAGCCGGCGGCCCGCTGGCCCGCGTCGCTGATCGCGGCGCTGGCGATGCTCTCCGCGTCACTGACCGCCGTCGTCTTCCTCGTCGTCCTGCTGCTGGTCGCCGGCTGGAGCGTGGACCCGTTGGCGGCGGCGCTCGCGGTCACGGTGCTGCCGGTCGCTGCGGCCTTCAGCTCGCGAGTGAGCGGCCCGGCCTCGACCAGGGCAGTCGTGGGCTGCCTGCTGGTCGCCGGGGGCGTCACCTCGCTCGCCTTCCTGCCCACGGCCTCGCCCTGGTGGACCGTGCTTCCCCAGCTCCTCGCCGGCGCTGGGGTGGGCCTCGCCCTCCCCACCCTCGCCGGCGAATTGCTCCCCGAGCGCAACGCGCGCCAGGCGGCCGGCCTGCTGTCGGTCCGCCACGCCGGGATCGCCCTGGCGCTGGTCGTGCTGGCGCCGGTGGTCTCCTCGCACCTCGACTCCGCCATCGCCGATGCGCGCGAGCAGGGCACGGCGGTGCTGCTCGATGCCCGCCTGCCCCCCGACCGCAAGATCGACCTCGCGCCCCAGCTGTTCGCCGACGTCCAGACCGACGATCCGCGGGGCGAGCTTCAGCGCTCGCTGCAGGAGGCGCGCGCCGACGCGGACCCCGACGACGCCGCAGAGCTCGGGCGGATCTCGGATCGCCTCGATGACGTGGTCGTCGGTGGGGTCCAGTCGGCCTTCAGGATCGCCTTCATCGTCACCGGGAGCCTTGCCCTGCTGGCGGCGATCCTTCTGGTCGTCGCGATGCCGGCGGTGAGGCTCCGAGGGGGCACGGCGATCGCCGGGGCCGCCGCCGCGGCACTCGCCCTTACGTTCCTCTACTTCGCGATCGACGCGAACGGCGGCACCGAGGAGGTTCCCATCGCCGACCCCTGCCGGCAGCGCGGCCTGCCCGAGACCGGCGGCATCGGAGGGATCCTCCAGGACGTCTCGCTGTCGTCGCTCGATCGCGCCGCCTGCGAGTTCGGCTCGAGTCGCGAGGAGCTGCTGCTCGCCCTTTTTGATGACGACCTCGCCAAGGAGTACGAGCAGGAGCACGGCCACGACCCGCAGTCGATCACCGACCTCGGGCCGGCGCTGTTCGGCCTCTGAGCATCCGGACTGGCCACGCGGCCAGCAAACCCGCAAGAATCCCGCCCCGAACTTCCACCCCACGGACAAGGAGCGATTTTGGGACTGCTCGACGGAAAAAGCGCCATCGTCACCGGCTCGGCTCGCGGCATCGGCCGCGCCACGGCCGAGCTCTTCTGCAGCCAGGGCGCGAAGGTGCTGATCAACGACCTCGATGGCGACATCGCCGAGCAGGCGGCGGGCGAGATCGACGGCGAGACGGCCGTCTTCGCCGGCGACCTGACGAAGCCGGGCGCCGCCGACGAGCTCGTCAAGGCGGCCAACGACGCATTCGGTGAGGTCGACATCGTCGTCAACAACGCCGGCTACACCTGGGACGGCGTCGTCCACAAGATGAGTGACGAGCAGTTCCAGGCGATGCTCGACATCCACACGGTGGTGCCCTTCCGCGTGATCCGCGCCCTGGCGCCCGCCTGGCGCGAGGCCGGCAAGGCCGAGAAGGCGGAGGGCAAGGAGCGCTTCCGCAAGATCGTCAACATCAGCTCGGTCTCGGGCACGATGGGCAACGCCGGCCAGTCCAACTATTCGGCCGCCAAGGCGGGGGTCACGGGCCTGACCAAGACGGTCGCCAAGGAATGGGGCGGCTTCAAGATCAACTGCAACGCGATCGCCTTCGGCTTCGTCGAGACGCGCCTGACCCAGGCCAAGGAAAAGGGCGAGAAGATGCAGGCCGCGGGTGACAGCGGCGAGCAGGTCGAGCTCGGCATCCCCGAGCAGATGCGGACGATGGCCTCGATGATGATCCCGCTCGGCCGTCCCGCATCGCCGGAGGAGGCAGCGGGCCCGGTGCTGCTGCTCTGCTCGGACTACGCGAACTACATCCACGGCCAGGTCATCAACGTCACCGGTGGCCAGTTCACCGGGATGTACTCCTAGGAGTTGCGATGCCGGTGAAGCTCCACAGGTGCGGCGTCATGTGGGTGAAGATCGACGCCCACCCCTGCTGGGCGGTGCAGAAGGCGCTCGATGAGAAGGGGATCGACTACGAGATCGTCAAGGAGGCGACGTTCCCGCGATCCAAGCGGACCGAGGTGACCGAGAAGACCGGGCAGAGCCTGCTGCCGGTGCTCGAGCTGGATGACGGCCGCTGGATCCGCGAGGACGGCAAGACCCTGGCCGCCAAGATCCGCTCCGGCGAGCTGCCCTGAAGCGGGCGGCCGCCGCTCTCGCGGCCCTGGCCCTCGCCGCGGCGGCGGGTTGCGGCTCCGACGACGCGGCCGGCCCCTCGGGCGATACTGGGATGGAAGTGAGCGGCGGCCAGGCGATCAGGGTGGCGGCGCTCGGCGACTCGATCACGGCCGGCTCGCCGGCCTGGGACCCGGACCCCGGCATCCGCGCACGCCTCGGTGGAGGCGATGAGCGCAGCCAGTACGAGCACTGGGCGACGCTGAAGGACCCCCGCCTGCAGTTCAACAACTGCGGCGTCTTCGGCCAGCGCACCGATGAGATCGCCGGGCGCCTGCGGGTCTGCGCCAAGGGCGCCGACGCGGTCGTGATCCAGGGCGGCATCAACGACATCGCCCAGGGGCTGCCGGTCGAGGCCGCGGCCGAGAACCTCCGGATCACGGTCAAGGAGGCCGAGCGGATGGGCCTCGCGGTCGCGATCACCGACGTGCTGCCCTGGAACAACGGCCACCCGGCGGCCGACCCGCAGATCGAGAAGCTCAACCGCCTGATCGCCGGGATCGCGCGGGACTACGAGGTGCCGCTGCTGCCCTTCCACGACACCCTCGAGGACCCCGACCGGCCCGGGACGATGCGCGAGGAATGGACCGCCGACGGCGACCACCCCTCGGTCGAGGGCTACCGCCGCCTCGGCGAGATCGCCTTTCAGCTCCCGGGCTGAGCCGCGAGGCGCTCGGCGGCGCGCTCGATCTGCCCGAGGGAGGAGGCCTCGGTGACCCCGGCGAGGCCCAGCCCGGCGAGGTCGCCATCGCTGAGATCGGCCGCGCCGACGATCGCGTGACAGGGCGTGCCCGCCCCGCGGCAGCGGGCGGCGACCTCGGAGACGACCTTGCCCTCGAGCGTCCCGGCGTCGAGCCGTCCCTCGCCGGTGACGACCGGCGAGGCGCTCGCCAGACGGCTGTCGAAGCCGAGCGCATCGAAGACGAAGGGTGCGCCCGCGACCAGGGAGGCGCCGAGGTGCGCCCAGAGGCCGCCCGCGAGGCCTCCGGCGGCGCCGGTCAGCGGCCTGCCGCGCGGATCGCGCGGAGCGGCGGCCGCCAGCTCCGAGAGGCGGTCCTCGAGCCGCTTCACCGTCCCCTCGTCCGCCCCCTTCTGCGGACCGAATGCCTGCGCCGCCCGCTCGAAGGGGACCCGCACGTCGCAGAGGACCTTCAGCCTCGGCTTGGCCGCGGCCGCCGCCAACGCCGACAGCGCGCCGGCGCCGCCGTCGGTGGTCGCGGAGCCGCCCGCCGCGACCAGCACCTCGCTCGCCCCGGCCTCGGCGGCGAGGGCGATCAGCTCGCCGGTGCCGCGGGTGGACGCCAGCCAGGCATCGCGCTCGGGCTCGGGCACGAGCGGGAGGCCGCTCGCCGCGGCGACCTCGACCACGGCGCGACCGTCGGGGAGCATCGTGAAGCCCGCCTCCACCTGCCGGCCGAGCGGATCGTGAACGCTCGCGCTGCGAAGCTCGCCTCCGAGTGCCTGTGACAGGACCTCGGCGGTTCCCTCGCCCCCGTCGGCCAGCGGCAGCTCATCGCACCTGACGCCGGCGCGCTCGAGCCCCCGCGCGATCGCGCCCGCCGCCTCGGCGGCCGTGTGCGTCCCCTTGAAGGAGTCCGGCGCCGCGAGGGCCGCCGCGCCCGCCGTTGTGGCTCTCACGGGAGAGCGGGCAGGACGCCGCCTAGCCCTTCCGCTCCTCGGCCAGCGGCTCGCCGCCCTCGTCTGAGGCGCCACGCGGCGGCCATGAGCCGAACCAGTTGTCACGGGCGCCGTCCATCGTGATCACGCAGCCGCTGTAGAAGTCGCCCGCCGGGGAGGCCAGGTAGGCCATCAGCCAGGCCATCTCCTCCTCGGTCCCCATCCGCCCCAGCGGGATCGTCCCGGCGACGTTGTCGACCACCTCCTGAGGGTACTTGGTCCGCAGCGTCTCCGTGTCGAACTGGCCCGGCGCAACCGCCACCAGCCGGATCCCGAACCGCGACCACTCGATCGAGAGGGTGCGCATCATGTTCTCGACGGCGGCGCGGGCGGCGCCCGAGTGGACCATGCCCGGCATCCCGTTGTGCGGGGAGAGGGTCACGCTGATCACCTTTCCGCTCTCCTGGGGGATGAAGGCCTTGGTGGCCGCGGCGTGGGTCATCAGCCAGGTGCCCATGACATTGAGCTCGATCACGGTGCGAAAGCCCTTCGGGGAGATCGCCTCCGCGGGGCTGAGGAACTGTCCTCCGGCGTTGTTGACGAGCAGGTCCAGCTTGCCGTGACGCTCGATCACCCCGTCCATCAGCGTCTCGACTGCCTCCTCGTCGCGGATGTCGGCGGCGAACGTCTCGGCCTTGCCGCCGGCCTCGGAGACCGCCGCGACCATCTCCTCGAGCGGCTCGGGCCGCCGGCCGCAGCCGACCACGACCGCCCCCAGGGAGGCCAGCTCCAGCGCGGTCGCCAGCCCGAGGCCCGTTCCGGCGCCCGAGACCAGGCAGACCTGGCCCTCGAGCAGGTCGGGCGCGAAGATCTTGGAGGGGCTGCGGTCGGCCATCGCCGTGGCCAGGATATTCGCGATCGCGAGGGCACCCGGTCCGCCCCCGGGTCTACCCTCCCCGCAATGAGCGTGAAGGCGATCGCCACACCTCTCGCTGGCGCGCTCCCCGGCGGCAGCGAGGGAGCCACCGTGGTGGTCGAGCCGATGATCGCCGGCACCGTGACCCAGCCGCGAGCGTGGTTCGAACGCGACGAGGGCAGGCTGTGGCGGCTTCGCGCGCGTGGCTTCCGCGTGGCCGAGGAGGACCATTGGACCGTCCCCGTCCCCGCCTACCTGGTCCGCCATCCGACCGCCGGCAACGTGCTCGTGGACGTCGGGCTCCACCCGTCGATCCGCTCCGACCCCCGCCTGAACGCCGGGCGCATCATCGCCCGCTTCACCCGCCCCTCGCTCGAGTCGGGAATGGACGTCCCCTCGCAGCTGCGGGCCAAGGGCGTCGAGCCGGGTGAGATCTCGGTGGTGGTGATGACCCACCTGCACTTCGACCACGCCTCGGCCATCTCGGAGTTCCCGGACGCCACGTTCGTGATCAGCGCCGCCGAGTGGGAGGCGGCGACCACACTGCGGCGACCGACGTCACACGGCTACCGCCGCCGCCACTACGACCACCTCTTCGACTACCGCACCGTGGATTTCGAGGGTGACGCCGTCGGCTCCTACGGGTCCTTCGGCCGGACCTTCGACCTGTTCGGTGACGGCAGCGTCAGGCTCGCCTTCACGCCCGGACACTCGACCGGCCACCAGTCGGTGATCCTGCGCCTCCCCCGCCGGGACTTCGTCGTCGCGGGCGACGTCGCCTACACCTGGGGCCAGCTCGAGGGCGGTCCCGAGCAACCCCTTTCCCAGGACCTCCACAACTGGCGGCGCTCACTGCATGAGCTTCAGCACTACCACCGCGACTACCCCTACGCGGTCATCGTCCCGGGCCACGACGCCGAGTTCCACGCCAAGCTCGAGCCCCGCTACGCGGAGTAGATGTCACGAGGGAACGTCGAGATCGTGCGGGAGTTCCTGGAGGCGCTGTTCGATCGCCGGGACTTCGACGATGCCCTTCGATTCACCGATCCCGATCTCGAGCTGGACTGGACCGAGTCAAGGGCACCGTACGCCGGCGTGACTCGGGGCGCTCGGGCCGCAAAGGAGATCTGGGAGCTGATCGCGGAGTCGTGGCGTGACGTCAAGGTCGAGCGGGACCTCACCGATTGTGGGCAGGGCGTCGTGGTCGCGGAGCAGTCGATACTCGGGCAGGGACGAAGCAGCGGCGTCGAGGTCCGGGCCACCGGCGCCACGATCTGGAAGCTCCGCGACGGCAAGATCGTCAGCGGCAAGCTCTTTCAGAGCAAGGCGGAAGCGATCGAAGCCGTCGGAAAGCCGGAGTGAGCCGGACCGACCGGAGGCCCTAGGGCTCAGCGGCGCGCTTCGGCCGCGTCGGGCGCGGGTGAGCCCGGCGGCAGGCCCTCGCGAAGCGCGCGCAGGACCCCGCGGCGCCCGTTCTCCTCGAGGGCGACGTACATGGCGCGGACGCGGTCGAAGACCTGGTTGGCGACCTCCTGCTGCTCCTCCCGGCTGGGTTCCTCCTTGGCCGGAAAGGCCAGCGGCTCGCCGTACTGGATCGTGACCTTCGGGAACTGCATCCGCTTCCAGCCGCGGACGTGGGCGGAGCCGTGGATGGCGACCGGGACGACCGGCGCGCCGGACTCGAGCGCGAGCTTGCCGACGCCGCGCTTGGGCTCCCCCAGGGCGCCGGTACGCGAGCGCCCTCCCTCGGCGTACATGAGCACCGCGCCTCCGCGTTCGAGCACGGTGTGGGCCGTCTTGAAGGCCTCGTCGTCGCGGAAGCCCCTGCGGATGGGAAAGACCCCGCCGTGCTTGAGGACGTACTTGATCGCCGGGTTGGTGAAGAGCTGGGACTTGGCCATGAACTGCACCTTCCGCCGCATGAAAACGGCGGCGAAGAAGTGGTCCATCTGGCTGAAGTGGTTGGGGGTGACGATCACGGGGCCGGTGGGCGGCACGTTCTCGACGCCGATCGCCCGAGCCCGGTAGGCGCCGACGGTGGGTGGCGTCAGCACCAGCCTGACGCCGTCGTAGATCCAGCCGATGCCGTTGCGGGCCGCCTGATGGTACTGGTCGAAGTAGGCAGGGTCCCGGGGGTCCTTGTAGACCTGCGGCTTCAAGTCCTTTGGGTTCACTTCTGCCATTTGTTCAGGCGCGAGCCGGCCCTCGCAGGCGCGCGTGATGTCTTCTACCCCTCATACGCGGGCGGTTACGGCCCGGTTCAGCCTACTTCTCGCCCGATTCCCGTGCCCAGCCCCGCGAGCGCTCCAGCGCCGCTCGCCAGCGCCCCAGCAGGCGCTCTCGCTCGGCCTCGGGCATCGCCGGCTCGTAGCTCGCGCGCCTGCGCCACATCTGCCGAACTCCCTCGACGTCCCAGAGGCCGGTGGCGATCCCGGCGAGGTAGGCGGCGCCGAGTGCCGTCGTCTCGGCCACCTCGGGGACGACCACCGGCGCCCCGAGCACATCGGCCTGGAACTGCATCAGCCAGCCGTTGGCGACCGCGCCCCCGTCGGCCTTGAGAAGCTCGAGCCTCTTGCCCGCGGCCGCCTCCTGCGCGCGAACGGCATCGACGGTCTGGTAGGCGATGGCCTCCAGCGCCGCCCGCGCGAGGTGCGCCCGGCCGGTCCCGCGGGTGAGCCCCACGATGGTCCCCCGGGCGTAGGGGTCCCAGTGGGGGGAGCCGAGGCCCGTCAGGGCCGGCACGAAGTAGACGTCGTCGTTGGAGTGCAGCGACGCGGCGAGCTCGGAGGTCTCGGCGGCGTCGGCGATGATCCCGAGCCCGTCGCGCAGCCACTGGACCGCGGCGCCGGTGACGAAGACGGCGGCCTCCAGCGCGTAGGTGACCTCGCCCCCCAGGCCCCAGGCAACGGTGGTCAGCAGGCCCTCGCCCGGCTCCGGGGCGTCGGCGCCGGTGTTGAGCAGCACGAAGCTGCCCGTCCCGTAGGTGTTCTTGGCCTCTCCCGGGCGCTGGCAGGCCTGACCGAAGAGCGCCGCCTGCTGGTCACCGGCGATGCCGGCCACCGGCACCTCTCCCCCGAACTCAGTGGTCGTTCCGTAAACCTCGGCCGACGGCACCGGCTCGGGAAGGCGCTCCGGGTCCACGCCCAACAGCCCGCAGAGGTCGGGATCCCAGCGAAGCCCGTGGATGTCGAACAGCATCGTGCGCGAGGCGTTCGAGTAGTCGGTCAGGTGGCGCCCGGTGAGCTTGAAGGCCAGCCAGGAGTCGATCGTGCCGAAGACCGCGCCCTCGACCTCGGCGTTGCGCAACAGCCACTCGATCTTGGTGCCGGAGAAGTAGGGGTCGATCACGAGCCCGGTTCGCTCCCGCACCAGCTCCTCGTGGCCGGCCTCCCGCAGCTCGTCGCAGCGCTCGGCGGTCCGGCGGTCCTGCCAGACCAGCGCCCGGTGCATGGGCTCACCCGTCGCGGGGTCCCAGGCGACCACCGTCTCGCGCTGGTTGGCGATGCCGATTCCCTTCAGGTCGCGGCCGGCGATCCCGGCCGCGTCCAGGGCCTCGCCGGCGACCCGCCTGGTCAGCTCCCAGATCTCGGCCGCGTCGTGCTCGACCCAGCCGGGGCGGGGGAAGTGCTGCTCGAACTCGCTGTAGCCGCGCCCGGCCTCGCGGCCCTCGGCATCGAAGACGATGCAGGTGGTGCCGGTCGTCCCCTGGTCGATAGCGAGGATCACGGGGCGGAAGCTATCGGCCGCGCCGGGACGTCGGCGTGCCGCTGCACGGGGGGATATTGTTCCGCCCCGTGCCCGACATCGAAGCTCACATCACGGGGACCGTCTGGAAGATCGAGGTCAAGGTCGGCGATGACGTCGCCGAGGGCGACACGGTCGTCATCCTCGAGTCGATGAAGATGGAGATGCCGGTCGAGGCCGAGGACGACGGCAAGGTCGCCGAGATCAAGTGCGAGGAGGGCCAGTCCGTCTCCGAGGGCGACGTCCTCGTCGTCCTCGAGTAGGGATGCCGGACAAGCTCGTCCTCGACTACCCGGCCGAGGCCGTCGCACGCCTGACCCTCAACCGGCCGGAGTCGCGCAACGCGCTCGACCACGAGACGCTCAACGTCCTCGCGGAGGCGATGCCATCCCTCGATCGCGGGATCGAGGTCCGCTGCGTGGTCCTGACCGGAGCCGGCAAGGCGTTCTCGGCCGGCTACGACATCGCCGGGATCCCGGACGAGAGCTTTGAGCGCGACGCCGAATCGCTGGTCGCACACCCCTTCGCCGCCGCGCTCGAAGCCGTCGCCGACCACCCCTGGCCGGTGCTGGCGGCGATCAACGGCCACGCGCTCGGCGGCGGGCTCGAGCTGGCGCTGAGCTGCGACCTCCGCGTCTGCGCCGCCGGCGCCAAGCTGGGGATGCCGCCGGCCAAGCTCGGCCTGATCTATGGCCACACGGGCCTGCAGCGATTCATCGACACGATCGGCGTCCCGCGCACCAAGGAGCTCTTCCTCACCGGCCGCAACGTGGACGCCGCCCGGGCCGAGGCGATCGGCCTGGTGAACGAGACGGTGGACGACGCCGAGGTCGAGTCCCATTCCATCGAGCTGGCGACCGAGATCGCCGCCAACGCGCCCCTCTCAATGAAGGGGAACAAGCTGGCGATCGACACGCTCAATTCCTTCAAGCGCCTGACGCCAGAGCAGGAGCGGGAGCTGATCGAGCTGCGCGAGTTCTGCTTCGCCTCCGAGGACTTCCGCGAGGGCATCCGCGCCTTCAGCGAGAAGCGCAGGCCCGACTGGAAGGGCCGCTAGGCCCTCAGTCCGGCTTCGCGGCTGACTCGACGACCGGGTGCTCGCCGGTGTCCTCGCCGAGGGCGCTACCGCCGCCGGCGGCCGTCGAGGGCCACCAGATCTTGTCCCCGAGGAGCTCCACGGCGGCGGGGACCATGATCGTCCTCACGATGAACGTGTCCAGGAGGATGCCGAGCGCAACCATGAAACCGAGGTCGAAGGTGAAGGTGACCGGCAGGGTCATCAGCACCGAGAAGGTGCCGGCGAGGATGATCCCGGCGCTGGTGATGACGGGGCCGGTGGCCGCCAGGGCCCGCAGCATCCCCTCGCGGGTGCCGTGCTGACGGGCCTCCTCGCGGACCCGGGCCATCAGGAAGATCGTGTAGTCGATCCCAAGCGCGACGAGGAAGATGAACGCGAAGGTGGGGATCGACGCGTCGATCCCGGCGTCGCCGACGACGAAGCGGATGAAAAGGAATGAGAGGCCGAGCGTGCAGAGGAAGGACAGGACCACGCTGGCGATCAGGACCAGCGGCGCGATCAGCGCCCGCAGCAGGATCGCGAGGATGATCGCGATCAGCAGCAGCGCCAGCGGGGCGATCAGCTCGAGGTCGCTCTTGGTGGCCTTGTTGAAGTCGTAGTTGATCGCGGTCGTGCCGCCGACCAGGCCGGTCACCCCGGGCGCGACCTCACTGACGGAGTCGCGCAGCTCGGGGACGATCTCGAGCGACGAGGACTTCAGCGGGTCGTCCTCCAGCACGAGGTTTATCGAGGCCGTCGAGCCGTCCTCGGAGACCTGGCCGTTGGGGAAGGCGCGGGCGACCCCGTTGACCCCCCCGAGCTCGGCCACGGCCCTGGTGACGTCGGCGCGTGAGACCTGACCGTTCTCGTCGGTGACGAGCACGGTCATCGGGGCGAGGGTGCCCTGCGGGAAGGCGGTGCCGAGCACCTTGAAGCCGTCCACGCTCTCGGTCTGCTTCTTGAAGAAGGTGGTGGTGCTGTAGTCGACCTTGTAGGCCAGGATCCCGAGGCTGCCCGCTAGGAAGAGGGCGACGGTGACGATCAGGGCCGGCAGCGGCCGCGCCAGGACCCGGTCGCCGATCCGGCGCCAGAGTCCCTGGCGGGGGACAGCCGCGCCCTCGGGATCGCAGGCGACGGTCCGGCGGCGGGGCCAGAAGCCCGCCCGGCCGAAGATCGTCAGCAACGCGGGGAGAAGGGTGAGGCCTGCCGTCATCGCGCTGAAGACTCCGATCGCGGCCACCGGGCCGAGCGAGTTGGTGTTGCCGGCGTCCGCGAGCCTCAGCACCAGCATCGCGAGGGTGACGGTGAGGCCGCTCGCCAGGATCGCCGGGCCCGAGCGGGAGATCGCGTGGGCCATCGCCTCGTGCTTGTCATCGAGGCGCCGCAGCTCCTCCCTGTATCTCGAGACGAGTAACAGGCAGTAGTCGGTCCCCACCCCGAACATCAGCACGATCAGGATGCTGGTGCTGTTCGATGAGACCGTCTCGCCCGACTTGGCCAGCAGGTAGATGAACCCCTGGGTGACCGTGTAGGCGAAGAAGACGACTATCAGCGGGGTCACGGCGACGAGCACTGAGCGGTAGATCACTCCCAGCAGCACCAGCACCAGGATCACCGTGGCGAACAGAAGCTTGGTGTCGATCGAGCCGAAGACCTCCTCGGCGTCGGCGCTGAAGCCGATGTCGCCGGTGACGTAGACGTCGAGGCCCTCGTCGGTCCGCTCGTCGGTGATGTCGCGGACGTTCGTGCCCCAATCACCGGCGTGCTCGAAGTCGGTGGGGACGGTCAGCACCGTGTAGGCGACCGAGCCATCCTCGGAGACCAGCTCTGAGGGCGAGCCCGGCGCAAAGGGAACGGCCGGCCTCTGGGTCAGCGGGATCTCGTCCTTGCCCGCCGCCTCGATGGCGGCGGCGTTCGCGGCGATCTCGCGCTTGTCGGCGGCGGTGAGCCCGCCGTCGCGCTCGTAGACGATCAGCCCCTGGGTCGTCTCCCCCGCCTTGAAATCATCGTTGAGGCGCCGCACGACCTCGGTCGACTCGGCGCTCGGCGGCAGGAAGGACTCGGTGTCGTCGGTGGTCTCGTGGGCGAGCTTGGCGCCCACGGGCATCATCACCACGAAGGCGATCAGCCAGAGGGCGAGCATCGCCCACTTGGTGCGGCGGCCGGCGACGAGTAAGGCGAGCGTTTTCACGAGTCCGCCAGGGTAGCCACCCACCCGGGCCGTAGTGTGCGGTCATCATGTACGGGGCGGGCGCTCAGCGTAGGCCGCGGCGGAGCTCGATCACGCGGTCCACCGATGCCTCGAAGTGGCCGCGGTCCAGCTCGTGGGCAGCGAGCTTGCGCCGCAGCGCCTCGGCGACCCTGACGGCGGTGCCGCAGCCGCGCGAGTAGAGCAGCAGGTCGGCTCCGGACTTCACGGCCAGGACGCCCGTCGCCACCGGCCCGGCGACCGAAAGGGCAGCCGGGGTCTCTAGGGCGTCGGTGACGGTCACTCCCCTGAAGCCGAGCCGGCCCCTGAGCTCGCCCGTCGCGATCGCCTTGGTCAGTACCGCGGGCCGCTTGCCGCTGCCGAACGCCGGATAGCCGGCGGAGTCGAGCATCACCAGCCCGCCTCCCGCGTCGCCGAAGGCGCGAAAGGGAACCTCGTCAACGCCGCGGATGGTCTTCTTGGAGAGGCGGATCGCAGTCGCCCGCAGGTCGGTGTTCCCGGTCGCCGCGCCGAGGCCGGGGAAGTGCTTGGCGGTCGCCGCGACGCCGTGGTTCTGGAGGCCCCTGGCGAAGGCGACGCCCACGTCGGCCACCCGTCTGGGCTTGCCCGAGAACGAGCGGTCCTGCGCCCGGATGAAGCCCCCGGGCCGCCCCACGTCGAGGACGGGGGCCAGGTCGACGTTGACTCCGACGCCCGTCAGGCTCTTGGCGGTCGCGGTGCCCTGGCTCTTGGCGAGGGCCGCGCCCATCGTCCCCATCTGCGCCGCGGAGTAAGCCGGCGGGCCGGAGAACCGCTTGACCAGGCCGCCCTCCTGGTCGGTCATCACCAGAACGGGCGGATGTAGGCCGGGGGGCCGCTTGACGGCCTGGAGGGAGCGCGCAAGCCGCCGCACCTGGGAGCGGCTGCTGACGTTCTGCGAGAAGAGGATCACCCCGGCCAGCTCGCCGCGGCTGATCATCTTCTTCAGTCCGGCGGGGGCGCTGGTGCCGTCGAACGCGCAGACCAGGCGCTGACCCGCGAGCTGGCGGTTGGTGAGCGCGGCCGCCGAGATCGTCGTTTCGGCATCGGGGCGCGTGAAGGCACCGCCGCTGGCAGCGAGGCCCAGGCCGGCCACGACCGCCAGCGCCGGTGCCAGGACAGCCGTGGCCGCGCTCCGTGTCCCGCCGGGCGTCATCACCGCCAATGATGACCGGCTGCGGCGGGCGGCGCGGCGGCGTCCGGGGGCGTTCGTAGCCTGGGATCAATTCGCGAGCGAAACGGAGGGTTGATGGCGTCGCTGATCAGTTTCGAGGAGGCGCGCGAGCTCGGAGCGCTCGAGGACCACGACCGGATCTCCGACCTCGTGGAGCGCGCCTGGACCGTGCGCCAGGAACGCTTCGGCGACTCCACCGACATGTGCTCCCTCGTCAACGCCAAGTCGGGTGGATGCGCGGAGGACTGCGGCTTCTGCGCCCAGTCGCGCTACGCCGAGGCGGACACGCCGATGCACGCGATGATGGAGCCAGAGCAGATCCTGGAGCACGCCAAGGCGGCCGAGGCCGCCGGCGCCCACCGCTTCTGCATGGTCACCCAGGGCCAGGGCCTCTCCAAGCGCGACTTCAGCAAGATCCTCGAGGGCGCGGAGCTGGTGGCCGAGCACACCAACCTCAAGCGCTGTGCCTCGGTCGGCCACATGTCGGTCGACCGGGCCAAGCAGCTCAAGCAGGCCGGGATCCAGCGCGTCCACCACAACGTCGAGACGGCGCGCTCCTACTACGACGAGGTCAGCACCACGGTCCGCTACGAGGGCCGCACCCGGACCATCGACGCGGTCAAGGAGGCGGGGCTCGAAACCTGCGTCGGCGGGATCCTCAACCTGGGCGAGTCGCCCCGGCAGAGGGTGGAGATGGCCTTCGAGCTGGCCGACGTCGACCCCGACTCGGTCCCGATCAACCTGCTCAACCCGCGAACCGGTACCAAGTTCGGCGACCGCGAGCTGATGGACCCCTGGGAGGTGATCAAGTGGGTCGCGATCTTCCGGCTGATCCTCCCCGACGCGCTCTTCCGCCTCTGCGGGGGCAGGGTCGAGAACCTCGGTGAGCTGCAGCCGCTCGCCGTGCGGGCGGGCCTCAACGGGGTGATGATGGGCAACTTCCTCACCACGCTCGGCGTCGAGCCCGAGGAGGACCGGCGCAGCTTCGAGGAGCAGGGCCTCAACGTGGCCCGCCAGCCAGACAACGGCGCCAACCCCAGGCCCGACAACCGCTCCGGCTGGCTCGAGGGGGAGACGCCGGCGACGCCGATCGACGAGCTGATCGACAACCAGGCCGAGGCCAACTTCTGGGATCCCTCGACCCAGCTCAAGGTGATCAAGAAGAAGGGCCGGGTCCCCGACTACCCCGACCGCCCCTCCGATCGGGAGGCACAGCCCGCGGGCTGGGGCGACTAGCGCCCAATGCTCGATCTCGAAGAGAGCCTCGAGTGGCTCAGGTCGGAGGGCCTGCACCGGCGCATGCGGGTCGTCTCCTCGCCCCAGGGACCGAGCGTCCTGCTCGACGGCCGGCCCGTGCTGCTGCTCTGCTCCAACAACTACCTCGGGCTCGC
Source organism: Solirubrobacterales bacterium (assembly GCA_009691195.1). GTDB lineage: Bacteria > Actinomycetota > Thermoleophilia > Solirubrobacterales > 70-9 > SHVA01. The sequence goes on from SHVA01000008.1 coordinate 27,600, forward strand.
AGACCACCCCAACGTCCGTCGCGCCGCCTCCGAGGCCGCGAGCCGCTGGGGCGCCAGCGCCGGCTCCTCGCGCCTGATTTCCGGGCACATGGGGCCCCACGCCGAGCTGGAGGATTCGCTGGCGGACCTCCACGGCGCGCCGTCGGCCCTGCTGTTCGGCTCCGGCTACCTCGCCAACACGGGGACGATCCCCGCGCTCGCGGGTCGTGACGAGGTGGTCTTCTCCGATGAGCTCAACCACGCCAGCCTTATCGACGGCTGCCGCCTGGCCCGGGCCGAAACGTTCATCTACCGCCACGCCGACGTCGACCACCTCGAGTGGGGCCTGCGGAAGGCGGGCGGGCGGGCGGCGCTGATCGTCAGCGACAGCGTCTTCTCGATGGACGGCGACGTCGCGCCGCTCGAGCGCCTGGCCGAGCTTGCCGAGCGCCACGGCTGCCGGCTGATGGTCGACGAGGCTCACGCCACCGGCTGCGTCGGCCCCGGCGGCAGGGGCGTGGTCGCCGAGGCCGGCCTCGATGACCGGGTGGACGTGATCGTCGGGACGCTCGGCAAGTCGCTGGGCGGCTACGGCGCCTACGTCTGCGGATCGGCGCAGCTGACCGACTACCTGCTCAACACCGCCCGCCCGTTCATCTTCTCGACCGCGCTGCCCCCGCCGGTCGTCGCCGCCGCCCAGGCCGCAATCGAGGTGCTGCTGTCGCGGCCCAAGCGCGTCGAGCGCCTCCAGGCGAACGCGACCACGCTCAGGGAGGCGCTGCGCGCCGAGGGCCTGCGGCTCGGCGAGTCCGAGACGCAGATCGTCCCCCTCCTGGTCGGCGAGGCCGACGACGCGATGGCCCTCTGCGAGGGGGCGCTCGCGCGCGGGGTGTTCGCGCAGGCGATCCGGCCGCCGACGGTCGCGGCCGGGACCTGCCGCCTGCGGCTCACCACGATGGCCACCCATCGCGTCAACGACCTGCGCAAGGCGGCCTCCGTGCTCGGCGAGGTCGCGCGCGATCTCGGCCTCGCTTCGGCCTCCGCACCGCCCAGGCGTGACAACGTGGTGCCCCTGCGCCGCGTCGCCTGAGCGCGGGGGCGCCCGCCGCACCTAAGCTTGGCCGCTCCGTGGTGCTGACCGAGATCAGGCCGAGACTCTGGCGGTGGAGCGTCCGCCACCCCGAGGCGACCCTGAACCCGGCGCCCGGGAGCGCCTCCGACTGGCCGCCCGAGGTCGGCTGCGTGGCCTGCGCGCTGCCGGACGCGTTCGTCTTCATCGACCCCCTGGTCCCCTCCGACGGCACCAAGGAGTTCTGGTCCGAGCTGGAGGGCCTGGTCAAAGCCCACGGCAAGCCGGTGCTGGCGCCGACCACGATCAAGTTCCACAGGCGCAGCCGCGATGAGTTCGTCCGTCGCTTCGGCGCCTCGACGTCCCGGGCGCGGGCGGCCTTGCCCACCGGCATCAAGGGGATCCCGATCCCGGGGGCGGGAGAGACGATGTTCTGGCTCGAGGGCGATCGCACGCTGGTTCCCGGTGACCGCCTGTTGGGTGACGGAGCGGGAGGGCTGCGGACCTGCCCCGAGTCCTGGCTGGGCTACCTCGCGAGCGGCATTACCGTCGACGGCCTCCGGGCGGCGATGCGGCCGCTGCTCGAGCATCCGGTGGAGGCCGTCCTCGTATCGCACGGAGAGCCGGTGCTCGAGGGCGGACGCGCTGCGATCGCCGCCGCGCTCGGCGAAGATGACGCCTGATGCGGGGAGTCTTCGTCACGGGCACCGGGACCGAGGTCGGCAAGACGGTCGTCGCGGCCGTGATCGCTCGCATGTCGGCCGCCTCGGGCGCCTCGGTGAATGTCTTCAAGCCGGCGGTCAGCGGCCTCGACGACTATCCGACGGTGCCGCTCGCCGGCCGGGTCTGGTCCAACGCCCCGCGACTCCCCGACCACCTGCTGTTGATGCTCGCCGCCGAGAGCTCCCAGAGCGAGGACGAGATCGCTCCCTATCGCTTCGGCCCGGCGGTCTCCCCCCATCTGGGCGCCGAGCTGGCCGCTGCGCCGATCGAGCCGGCGAAGCTGCTCGAAGCGGCCACCGAGGCCGGCGCAGGGGCGGACCTGCTCGTTTGCGAGGGGGTGGGCGGCTTCCTGGTGCCGCTCGCCGACGACTACCTGGTCCGCGACCTGGCGCGGGCGCTGGAGCTGCCGATCGTGATCGCCGCGGGTCCCGGGCTGGGCACCATCAACCACACGCTGCTCACGGTCGAGGCGGTGCGGTCGGCCGGGCTGGAGGTGTTGATGGTGGTCCTGACCCCGTGGCCGGAGGTACCCGGCGAGCTCGAGCTCAGCAACCTTCGATCCATCGAACGCCTCGCCGCCGTCCCGGTGAAGACGCTTCCGACCCTCGATCTCACCCGGCCCGAGAGCTGGCCGCGGCTCTAGCGGCCTAGGCGAACTCGGCGCCCGTCGCGGTATCGCTGCGGGCGGGGGCCGAGGCCTTCGCTGCCTGGGAGTCCTCGGCCTGGGCCTGACTCCCGGACCGGATCATCGATACCGCGATCACGGCTCCCGCCGCGGCGACCGCGGTCGAGAGCCGCATCGAGCTCGAGAGCGCGTGGACGAAGGTCTCCTTGGCCTGCTCGGGGGCCGAGCCCAGCCTGGCGGGGTTGAGGTCCCCCGCCTTTGACTGGAACAGGGCACCGGTCGCGGCGACGCCGAAGCTTCCGCCGACCATCCGGCTCATCGACAGCAGCCCCGACGCGATCCCGGCCTTGTTGGTCGAGACCGCGTTCATCGCGGCCGTTGACATCGGCGACATCACCAGCGCGATGCCGGCGCCCATCAGGATGAAGGCGGGCAGCAGGTCGATGTACTCGGTCGTGGTCGTGATCTGCGTCTGCAGGTAGAGCGAGGCGGCGACGATCGAGAGCCCCGCGGTGATCGGCCAGCGGGCGCCGATCCGGTCCGTCAGCCGTCCCGAAAGCGGCGCGATGATCACGATCATGAGCGTCGTCGGCAGGAAGCGGATGCCGGCCTCGAGCGGCGAGTAGCCGAGGATGTCCTGCATGTAGAGCGCCAGGAAGAAGAACATCCCCAGCATCGAGAAGGTGACGACGAAGGCGACCACCGTGGCACCGATGAAGGTGCGGTCACGGAAGAGCCCGAACTCGACCATCGGTGCCTTGACCCGAAGCTCGACCAGGATGAACAGGGCTCCGATCAGGATGGAGCCGGCGATCAGCGAGACGATCGCGGGCGAGCCCCAACCCCAGCTGTTGCCCTCGACCAGCGCCAGGACGAGCGCCGTCAGCGACCCGGTCAGGGTCAGCACCCCGAGGTAGTCGACCTCGCGCCCGACGGTCGTGTCGCGAGACTCGCGCACCGCGAACACCGAGGCGACGACCGCTCCGATCCCCACGGGGACGTTGAGATAGAAGATCGACTGCCAGGAGACGTTCTCGGTCAGGAAGCCGCCGACCACGGGACCGACCGCCAGCGCCAGCGCCGAGACGCCGGCCCAGGTGCCGATCGCACGGCCGCGCTCGCGCGCGGGGAAGGCGTCGGTGATGATCGACAGGGTCGCGGGCATCATGAAGGCGGCACCGACGCCCTGGACCACGCGCGCCGCGACCAGCATCCAGATCTCGGTTGAGAGCCCGGCGGCTGCGGATGAGAGCGTGAAGACGGTGACGCCGAAGATGAAGCCGCGGCGGCGGCCGAAGATGTCTCCGAGGCGCCCGCCCGTGGCGAGCAGCACCGCGAAGGAGAGCGTGAAGCCGTTGATGGTCCACTCGAGGCCGGAGAGGCTGGCGCCGAGGTCGCGCTGGATCGACGGCAGGGCCACATTGACCACCGTGTTGTCGAGCATGATCATGAACAGGGCGAAGCACATCGCTCCGAGCGTCCACCACTTGCGGTTGTCTTCGGTGATCAGGTGGCGGTAGCGCGTCATCGGCGCAACCTGCGTTCATGGTTTCGGTAGATCTCGGCGATCTCGTCGCGCTTCACGAGCGCGTCGAGTGCCGTCTCAAGTTTCTTCCGCTCGGGAGCGGTCAGTGTGGCCGCGAAGTCCTCGAGGCCGGCCAGGCGGGCGGAGAGGATCCTGTCGGCGATCCGCCGACCCTTGGCGCTCAGGGTGACGCGGCGGACGCGCCGGTCCTCGGCGTCCTCGACGCGGGTCGCGAGGCCCTTCTTGACCAGGCCCTCGGCCGCGCGACTGGCGGAGGGGGGAGAAATCCCGAGCGTCTCGGAGAGGGCGGTGACGGTGGAGCTGGACTCGGGCTCCTGCAGCGTCATAAGCGTCTTCATCTGGACGAATGTGAGGCCGCTCTCGTCGATCACCTGAAGGACGTCGCCGCCACGGCCACCGAAGCAGTGGATCATCACCGAGCCGAGGCGCAGGGCCAACTCGGTGTCGGCGTCGCTCGCCTTGGGGGGCAGAGGGGTTGACTTCGTCGCTGCTTCCATTTTAGGAAAGGTTACAGGCCTAAAAGCTTTCCACAACTGAATAGGTATGACGTGCGTCACACAAGCCCGTCCTGGCTCGCCGCAATCATCCTGGCCCGTGACCATCGTCGCCCTCGCGATCGCCGGCGCGGCGGGAGTGCTCGCCCGCTATGGCATCTCCAACGCCTTCCACGGCGCCACCCTCTCGTGGGCGACCGTCGCGATCAACGTCGTCGGCTCCTTCCTCCTGGGCTGCCTGATCGTGATGCCCGCGAGCTGGATCTCCGGGGATGCGCGAACCGTGCTCGGGGTGGGCCTGCTCGGAGGGTTCACGACCTTCTCCACCTTCTCCGTCCAGGCGTTCCTCGACTTCGAGACGGGAGAGCCGTTGAGGGCCCTCGCCTACATCGCGGCGTCCGTCCTGCTGGGCCTGGCGGCTGCCGCGGCCGGCTACTACCTCACGCGCTCCCTGGTCCATTGAGCAGGCGCCCTCAGGCGCGGTTCCGCCGCGGCGACAACTATCGTCGCCCGCGGTGAGGGAGACAATCGACGCCCAGGTCGACGAGAGCCATCTCTGGCATCCGTTCACGCAGATGGAGGACTGGGCCGACGACGAGGCGCTGGTGATCGAGCGGGCCGAGGGCTGCGAGCTGATCGACACCGAGGGTCGCCGCTACCTCGACGGGGTCTCATCGTTGTGGTGCAACGTCCACGGCCACCGCCACCCGCTGATAGACCGGGCGATACGCGACCAACTCGACCGCGTCGCGCACTCGACCATGCTCGGGCTCTCGCACCCCGGCGCAGAGGAGCTCGCCTCGAGGCTCGTCGAGATCGCACCCCCCGGCCTCTCGCGCGTCTTCTACTCCGACTCCGGCTCGACCGCCACCGAGGTGGCGCTGAAGATGGCCTTCCAGTACTGGCAGCAGCTCGGCGGCCAGCACGTCCGCCGCAAGTCCTTCGTCAGCCTGCGCAACGCCTACCACGGGGACACGATCGGATCGGTCTCCGTCGGCGGCATCGACCTCTTCCACGGCAAGTACCGCCCGCTGCTGTTCGGCACCCACCAGGCCGAGCCGGGCGACATCGACGAGATGGCGCGGATCGTCGCGACGCACGAGGAGGAGATCGCGGCCGTGATCGTCGAGCCGCTGGTCCAGGGCGCCGCCGGCATCCTGGTGCACCCGCCCGGCTACCTCCGGGCCGTTCGCGAGATCTGCGACCGGCACGGCCTCTTCCTGATCTGCGACGAGGTCGCGACGGGCTTCGGCCGGACCGGAACCATGTTCGCCTGCGAGCGCGAGCGGGTGGCGCCTGACTTCCTCTGCCTGGCGAAGGGCCTCACGGGCGGCTACATGCCGCTCGCGGCGACCCTGACCACCGAGCGGATCTACGAGGGCTTTCTCGGCTCCTACGAGGAGTACCGCACCTTCTTTCACGGGCATACCTACACCGGCAACCCGCTCGCCTGCGCGGCGGCCATCGCCTGCCTGGACACGTTCAGGGAGGAGCGGACGCTGCTGCGCCTGCAGCCCAAGATCCGAATGCTCGGGGAGATGCTCGACCAGATGGGCGAGATGCCCGAGGTCGCCGAGGTTCGCCGGCAGGGCTTCATGGTCGGCATAGACCTCGGCGAGCACGACCCGGGCCTCCAGCTCGGTCACCGCGTCACCCTCGAGGCGCGCCGGCGCGGCGCGATCGTTCGCCCGCTCGGCAACGTGATCGTGTTGATGCCACCGCTGTCGATCTCCAAGCAGGAGCTGGTGAGGCTGGTCGCGATCACCGGGGCTTCGATTCGCGCCGCCTCCGCGGAGCTGGCCGGCGAGCCGGAGGCGTCGGGGCGCATCGGCGCGGCCCTGCTCGAAGCGGCGTAGGACGAACCGCTCGGCCGGCGGGTCCTGTCCGGTGCGGTGCGGTACCCCCCCGCCTGCGGTATGGGAATGTCCTCGGCGGGGCCTCCGTGTGGGCCGAACGGCCTACAACACCGGCCACCCGCCGGAGGAGCGTCTCGACACTTCCGATGATGAAACACCCGTTCGTGCGTAGTCCCGGTATGAGCAGCGTCGCAGCCATGGTGCCCACCCCCACCCAGCCAGCCGAAGTCACGTCCACCGGAGACCTCGTATTCGAGGAGCTTTATCGCGAGAGCCGGGACGATGTATTTGCGTATGTCGCCGGATTGCTGAGGGATCGGTCGGCGGCGGAGGAGGTGACGGCTCAGGCGTTCGAGCGGGCCTATCGCAAGCGAGGGCAGTTCCGGCGGGCACGTGGAAGCGGACGGGCTTGGTTGTTCGGGATCGCTCGCAACGCAGCGCTGGATGAGCTGCGGCGGCGGTCGAAGCTGGCGCCGATGCCGGAGGCCGAGCAGGGCTCGGCCGATCCTGACCCCGGCGAGGTGGCGGTCCGCCTTTGTGCGCTACGTGACGCCATCGCGACCCTGAACGCACGAGAGCGCGAGCTGGTCGCCCTCAAGTTCTTCGCCGGCCTCTCCAACGCCGAGATCGCCCAGGTGATCGGCGTCAGCGAGACCAACGCCGGCAGCAAATTGCACCGAACGATCGAGAAGCTGAGGAGGCATGCAAATGAGGCTGCGTGAGCGTGAGCTCGACCCCGAGGTCCGCCGCCGGCTGACGGCGGTCGACGCCTCCCTCGCCGGCGAGCCGGTCGACCCCGAGCTGGCCGACCTCGCGGCGTTCGCCACCGAGCTCCGCGACGACGCCCCGCCGGTCGATCCGCGCTTCGCCGCGGAGCTGGATGCCCTCGTCGCCGAGGGCTTCCCCACAGCGCAGCCGGACTTTGGTGGACCCGTGAAGCCGCCTTCGAACAGGGCCAGGACTCGTTTCGCTTCGTTGCACAGGCGCCCCCTGCTCCCGATTCTCGCCGGCGCGACAACGATCGTGATCGTCGCGGGGGTGGTGGCAGCGACGCAATTCCACGCTGGTACGGGCGACTTCGAGTCCGGCGACTCGTTGCTCCGCAAGCAGCTCTCCGAGGAGCCCGCGCCGCCGGGCACAGCCGACGTAACAGAGAGCCTTCGTCGGCTGGATGCGAAACGAGGAAGCGACAAGGCGATCGTCGAGGCCAGCGCGACGAGCGACGCTGCAGCACGGGTAAACCGCCCCCACACCGCCAAGGACCGGCGCTTCGAGCAGCAGGCCGCATCGCTGACGCTGTCGGCCGATCCCGCCCAGGTCCAGGACGTCTCCGGCGAGGTTCGGGACGTGGCCGAGCGCTACGACGGCTTCGTCCAGGATTCGGCCGTCAGCGTCAACGGCGACAGGGCGCGGGCGAGCTTCAGCCTGCTGGTCCCGGCCGCCAACCTGCAGGCGGCGATCTTGGACCTCTCCGACCTCGCCAACGTCACCGCCAGCGACTTCAACACCGACGACGTCACCGGCAGCTACGCGACCGCGGGCAAGCGCCTCAGCGCCGCCCGGGCCGAGGTGCAGAAGCTGCTCCGCAAGCTCGAGGACGCGAGCTCGGTGTCAGAGGCGGCAAGCCTGCGCCAGCAGCTCCAGATCGCGCGGGGCGAGCTCGCGTCGGCCCGCGGTGGGCTCCGCGACGTCAAGCAGTCGGTCAACTACGCGCCGATCAGCCTCACGATCACCGGCAGCGGCGACGGGGACGGCTGGTCGATCGGCGACGCCGCCAAGGACGCCGTGGACGTGCTCGAGGCGGTCGGCGGAGCGATCCTGATCGCGCTCGCAGTGCTGGTCCCCGTCGGCCTGGTCGGCGGCGTGATCTGGCTGGCGGGGACGCGGCTGGTCAGGCGCCGTCGCGAGAGCGTGCTCGACCAGGACTGAGCCCTACTCCTCGTAGGGCTCGAAGTCGGTCTTGCGGGCGCCGCAGACCGGGCAGAACCAGTCGTCGGGGATTTCGGCGAAGGCGGTTCCGGGCGGCACGCCGCCGTCGGGGTCGCCCTCCGCGGGGTCGTAGATGAATCCGCAGGAGGTGCAGATCCATAGCTTTGCGGTCTCGGTGCCGGCCTCCATCGGGCGGGAGAGTAGCGAAGCCTCCCGCGGCGGGTGTCCTCTAGGGTGACGCCGACGTGGCCGGGCGCAGCGGCGAATCCCCGAAGGACCTTCCGCCCGAGGCCGGCGGCGAGCCACTGCGCGCGCCGGATGAGGAGCCGGCCCAGCCGCGCGCCGCGTCAACGGTGCTCGTCCTGCGACGCGGCGGTCGCCACAAGGACCGGGGGCTCGAGGTCTGCATGGTCCAGCGCAATCCCGAGGCCCGCTTCATGCCAGGGGTCTGGGTGTTTCCCGGCGGCGCGGTGGACGACGCCGACGGCAGCGGCGAGGAGGCGAACCGCGTCTGCGCGGTCCGGGAGCTGAGCGAGGAGGCCTCGATGGTGGTCGACCCGGGCGAGCTGGTCGCCTACTCGCGCTGGATCACCCCGCGGGCGGTGCCTATCCGCTTCGACACCCGCTTCTACCTGGCGCTCGGCCCGGCCCACTCTCCCCCCGAGGCCGACGGCAGCGAGACCGTCGACGCCGGCTGGTTTGCGCCAAGGGACGCTCTCGACCGCCACGAGCGCGGCGAGATGAGCATCGTTTTCCCCACCATTAAGCACCTCGAGAGCCTGCTCGAGTTCGCGAGCGCCGATGAGGCGCTGGAGGCGGCGCGCCGCCGAGAGGTCCGCCCCGTCGAGCCCCGCATCGTCGGCGAGGGCAACCACGCCCGCGTCGTCCTCGACGATCCGGAATAGTCCCGACGATGACGTCGAGCCTTCCGCCAGAAGCGAGGGAAGCCTTCGAGCGCTTCGTCACCTGCGAGTACACGACGGTCGCCGGCGCCCGCCAGCCGATCACCTGGCCGCTGACCCCGTACTACTCCGACGGCGGCCCGACGATCGATGGGACGACGGGCCTCGGCTACCCGAAGAAGGCCGACGACGCCGCCGGCCACCCCAGCGTCTCGAGGCTGTTCTCGGACCCGACCGGGTCCGGGGTCCTCAGCCGCTTCTCGCGCTTCCGCCGCACCGCCAAGAAACGGCCGGCCGAGCGCGCGGAGGCCTAGGCCGAAGCGGCGGAGTCCGGAAAAGGCTCCAGCCCGGCGTGCCAGGGACCGGGTTGGTAGGGGTGGAGGTTGTCCTCTTCCAGCTCGCGCCGCAGGCGCTCGAAGATGCCACCGGCGGAGTGCAGCGACTGCTTCAGCTCGGCCTCGGAGCGCTCGCGCATTCGCCAGTGGAAGAAGAGCTGGGCATCGGTGATGCCGAAGTCGACCTCCACCGGGATTCGGGTTATCCAGTCGATGAAGGAGGGGCTGAACAACTCGCGCAGCGCAATCGGATCGTGGTCGCGGGGGACCGTGGCGATGAACCGCTTGTTGAAGTCAACGCTCTCGAACTCGACTCGCCTTCGGGAGCGGCGGTCCAGCGTGTCTCCCGCCGTCCGCTCGATCGACTCGACGTTGAAGATCGGCACCACTCGGGCGAGATCGGGCATGTGGGCCTTGGCGAGGACCGCGTTGGGCAGGACCTCCTTGCGGAACATCTTCCCCTGCTCCCGCTCGTCCGCGTCACAGGACGCCCCCCAGAACCCGTCCACGAGCTCGCCCGTGAGCCGGTTGCTGCCACCCGGGCAGAGCGCCGCGGGCCCGCCCTTGGGGTTGAGGCCCCCCACCGGCTCGTAGCGCAGGTCGCGAGACCCGGCGTAGGCGGAGACAAGCCCCGCCCATTCCTGGGCGCCGGCCGCCGGCATCAGAGGGCCTGCCTGTAGAGCTCCTCGAAGTCCTCCGGAACCAGCTCGCGGGCGTTGGTGAGGCTGCAGCCGTCGCCCATCGCTCCCTCGACCAGGTCGGCAATCCCCTCCTCGGGCACTCCAACTTCCGAGAGGCGCTGCGGCAGGCCCATGCGAGTGGTCAGCTCGCCGACCCAGCCGGCCAGAGATCCACCGACATCAGCGTCGGACCCGCCCGCCTCGGCGCCGAGCGACTCGGCGACATCGCGGTAGCGATCAGCGATCTCGGGGCCGCCCGCCGCGTTGAAGCGGATCACGTGCGGAAGGTTGATCGAGTTCGCGACCCCGTGCGGAACCCCGTACATGGCGCCCGCCGGGTGCGACATCGAGTGCGCGGCCCCGAGCCCCGAGGTGCCACCGGCGCCGGGCACGATCGCCAGCGAGGCCGCGACGAGCATGTTCCCCCGGGCCTCCTCGTTGGAGGGGTCCTCAACCGCCGCGGGCAGGTTGTCTCGCATCATCCGCAGCGCTTGCAGCGCGAAGGCCTCGCCGTGCGGGCTCCACAGGGGGCCCGTGTAGCCCTCGATCGCATGCGTCATCGCGTCCATCCCCGTTGCGGCCGCGAGGGCGGCGGGCAGCGTTCGCGTGGACTCCGGGTCGAGGATGGCGAGCCGGGGGAACAGCGGGAAGTCCGCGATCAGGATCTTCTCCCTGCGCTCGCTGTCCTTGATCACCGCCCCGAAGGAGACCTCCGAGCCGGTACCCGCGGTGGTCGGGATGCAGGCCAGCGGCGCGACCGCCAGTGGCGCGCCCATGCCCTCGTCCTCACGGGGTAGGGCGTAGATCCCCTCGTAGTCGAGCAGCGAGCCGCCGTGCGTGAAGACGGCGTTGGCGGCCTTGGCCGTGTCCATCACCGAGCCGCCGCCGACGGCGAGGAAGGAGTCGGCTCCGGCCTCCTTCGCCGCTTCGGCGCAGGCGGCCACGGTCACAGCCGAGGAGTCCTGAGCGATCTCGGAGAAGACGGCCGCGGGCTCCAACGCCCCATCGGCGAGCCCCTGCTCGACCTTGGCCACGAGGCCCGTCTCGAGCAGGATCCCGTCGGTGACGATCAGGGGGCGCTTGGCGCCCTCCTTCGCGAACTCGAAGCCGACGCCCTCGATCATCCCGCGGCCGGCGACCACCCGGGTGGGATGGGCGAACTGGTAGTAGTCCTTGAACTGGCTCAAGCGACGTTGACGAGCTCTGTCTTGCCGTCGGCCTCGAGCATCGCCTTGTAGCGGGGATAGACGGGCTTGGTCAGCGGGACGAGCTTGAGGATCTTGGGCACCGGGCCCTTCGCCTTGATCTGGCCACGAGCGAGCGCAACCGTGACGTTGACCTTGCCGAGCCAGAAGCGATGGGCGGTATCCGCGTCCATGCTCATCTGGACCTCGGGCTCCATCTCCGTCTCACCGAAGTCGACCTGGGAGGGCTGCCCCTCCTGAAGCCTGGTGGTGATCACCGAGTCGGGGTCGCGGAAGCTGTACTGGATGATCGTGTTCGCCTTGCGGAACTTCGGCGCGAGCTCCTCATCCTCGCCAAGCTGCTGAATCAGCTTGCCGATCGTGTCGTAGACCTCCTGGTCGCTGCTGAAGTACGCCAAGTCTCTCTCCTCGTACGTCGCTTTCCTGGCCGAGTGGCCAATCCTTCCAGAACCAACCGCCTCTAGTCGAGGCCCTCTGACTCGGCCTCGGCCTGTCCCGGGGGCGCCTCAGCGATGTAGAAGCGGGTTCGCCCGATCTCCTCGTCGGCGACACGGACCAGGACCGCGTGGGGGCCCGCCTGGGAGAACGTCAGCCTGGTCCCGAGGGAGAGCACGACGCGCTGGTCCTGACCTTCGATCGAGCCGGCGGGCCTGCCGGTCTCGAGATCCATCCCGAGCTGGTCCCCGAGGATGCCGCCGTCGGGGTCCTCGGTGTGCAGGGTCAGCTCGTGCTTCATGTTGGTCTCGCCCCAGGGGACATCGAGCCCGAGGGCGATCCCGAAGCTCCACTCGTAGGGAAGGCTGGGCAGGCGGAGCATGTTCCAGCCCCCGCCCATCAGGTAGATCTTTCCGTTGAGCGACTCGCTGTGGTCGTTGAGGACCAGGAAGGCGACGTCCATCGTTCGAGCCTAGCTCAGGCGGGGCCGGAGCCGGCGAACTCGTCGGCCGGGATCACGCCCGGGTAGAGAGCGCCGGACCAGACCCGGGCGATCGGGTCGATGACCTGCTCTGGGGTGCGCTCACCCCTGGCGAGGTAGATGTAGCAGCAGCGCTCGTTCATCCAGACCAGCGTCTCGGCCGTGGCGCGAGGGTCGAGCGCACGCGGGATCAGCCCGGCCGCCTGCTCGGAGCGGATGTGGTCCGCGGTGGCGACGATGAAGCGCTCGGCGATGCCGAGCCAGACCTCGCGGACCTCGGCGTCGTAGGTAGAGACCTCGGTCGCGATCCGTAGCAGCTCGGCGTGCCCGGCGTAGACCCGGACCACGCCCTCGATCGCCTCCCGCACCAACTCGGCCGGGGGGCCCTCCCCGTGCCACCAGCGATCCGCCATCTCGTAGAGCTCGCGGTCGGCGTCGCCGAGGGCCGCGAGCAGCAGGTCGTGCTTGTCGCGGAAGTGGAGATAGAAGGCGCTGCGCGAGATCCCGGCGGCGCGGGAGATCTCGTCGACGGTCAGGTCCCTGAACGAGCCCTGCTCAGCGAGCTTGAGAGCGGCTGCCAGCACCTCGGCGCGCACCCGCTCGCGCTTGCGGCGCCTGGAGTCCCGATCGACGGTGGCTCGCGGGGCGGGAGGGCTGCCTGCTTCCATGCGGACAGAGTAACGATCTGTCAGACGGAGCGTTAGACAGATCGTCTGACACTTTGTCAGCAAAGCTGGTAGATTTCCGTGACCCGCAACGTCCGGCAGGCGCCCCGACGCGCGAGCTGCCGAGAGGAGTCGACAATGGCCGAGACACTCGAGGAGCTTGCTCTCCAGGGCGATCCCGGGACGCTGACCAGCGAGGACCGGGCTTCGAAGATCCAGTTGCTCAACCCCCAGCAGCTCTACGAGCTCTGGGAGAAGCAGCACTGGCTGGCCCACGAGATCGACTTCTCGGTCGACAGGGAGCAGTGGGCGAACTTCAGCGACGAGGAGCGCGACTACTTCACCTGGGGAATGTCGGGCTTCTTCATCGGCGAGGAGCGGGTCACGACCCAGTTCTCGGGCCTCCTGATGGCCTACGAGGACGAGTCGGAGGAGGCCTTCCTCGCCACGCAGCAGGTCGATGAGGCGCGCCACACCCAGTTCTTCGACCGCTTCTACCGCGAGGTGATCGGCATCGACGACCCCAAGTGGGAGACGAGGCTCGCCCGCGTCCGCGAGGAGCTCAACGACTCCTTCGCAGAGCTCTTCGACAAGGCCCTGGTCGAGGCCAACCAACGGCTGATTTCCGACCCCTCGAGCATCGAGGCCAAGGTCGACTACGTGACGATCTACCGCATGGTGATCGAGGGGACGCTCGCCCTCACCGGCCAGTACACGATGACCGACTACCTCGAGAAGAACGAGCTGCTCCCCGGCTTCGTCGAGGGCTTCAACAAGGTCGCCCGCGATGAGCACCGCCACGTGGCCTACGGCACCTGGTTCCTGAAGCAGAAGTGCGGCTCCGACCCGGAGCTCGGCGCGCTGATGCAGGCGCGTCTGCAGGAGCTGCTGCCGGTCGCCGGCGGGGTACTCGTCCCCAAGGGCGCCGACCCCAACGACTGGGAGATGCTCGGCTACACCGCGGCCGAGATCAACGAGTTCGCCTTCAAGGCCCTGACGCGGAGGCTGAAGGCGATCGGGGTACCGCTCGTCGCAGAACACGCGGGCAACGGGGTGGCGGTCTGATGACCGCCACCCTCGAGGTCACCGCCTGGATCTGTGAGTCCTGCGGCTTCGTCTACGATCCCGCCGACGGTGACCCGGACGGCGGCATCCCCGCGGGCACCGCCTTCGCCGAGATCCCCGACGACTGGTTCTGCCCCGTCTGCGGGGCCCGCAAGAAGGACTTCGTCCCCTACAGCGGCTAGCCCGGCGCGGCTAGCGCCTCTTGTGCTTCTTGGGCGGCCTCGGGAGCTTGAGCGCGCCTGAAACGGCGGCCTCGGCCCGATTGCCCGCGAGATCGGAGATCGCCATGCCCAGCTTCAGCTTGAGACGGTGGCCGCGGTGCTTCTGCAGGGCGGTGGCCTTGGATGCGAGCGCGCGGGCTCCCCGCTTGGTCAGCGGGAGGGTCACGAACCGCTTGCCGGCCGAGAGGTAGGTGCGCTCGGCCGTCCCGACCTCGACACCTGCGCTGACGGCGCTGAGGGCGATGTCCGCGGCCTCGCTCGGGTTGACCACCAGCTGAAGCCTGCGCTTGCCTAGAACCGCCTTGGTCGTGGTGCTGCGCAGCGAGACCGCCCCGGTGGGAGGTATCACGTCGGGCGGCAGCGGCTCGCCCTCGGCGGTGACCTCGAGGGTGGCCGTCATCTCGGGGTAGCCGGGGTCGTGAAAGAGGTAGGTCCCCTCGCTGAGGAACGGCGCGCCGCGCACGAGGCGCTCGCCGCCCGCCGCAATCGCCGGCGCCGAGAACAGCGGCGCATCGTCCAGGTCGAGGTCATCGGAGGCGACCGCGTGCTCGAGGAAGGGGTCCCGGTTGGCGAAGGTGACCAGCGCCCCCTGGTCGATCGTGTAGGTCGGCAGCGCGTACTCCTGGAGGAACACGGCCTTGATCTGGGTGCCGGCGGAGGCGCCGGCGGGGGCGGCGAGCAGCAGCAGGCAGGCCGCCGCGAGGACGATGTGCGGGCGCTTCATGGCTCTAGTCGAAACAACCCGGCCGGGCCGGGGTTGCGGCTGCCGGGCGCCCCGCCTGCGCCCGGCCGGCCGCCTTCCTCTCGTCAGCCCTGTGCGGCGGCGAAGTGCTCGCCGGCCTTGGCCCAGTTGACGACGTTCCACCAGGCGTCGAGGTAGTCGGGCCGCTTGTTCTGGTACTTGAGGTAGTAGGCGTGCTCCCAGACGTCGACGCCGATGATCGGCGAGTTGCCGTCGGAGACCGGGGTGTCTTGGTTGGCGGTCGAAACCACGGCGAGGCCAGACCCGTCGTGGATCAGCCACGCCCAGCCGGACCCGAACCGACCGATGCCCGCGTTCTTGAGCTCTTCCTGCAGCGACGCGAAGTCACCGAACTTGCCGGAGATGGCGGAAGCGAGGTCGCCCTCCGGCTCGCCACCTCCGTCGGGGCTCATGATCTCCCAGAAGAAGCTGTGGTTCGAGTGGCCGCCGGCGTTGTTGCGCACGGGGCCCTGCTTGTCCGCGGGCAGGCTGGAGAGATTCTGCAAGACCTCGTTGACCGGCTTGTCGGCCCACTCGGTGCCCTCGAGCGCGGCGTTCGCCTTGTCGACGTAGGCCTGGTGGTGCTTGTCGTGGTGAACGCGCATGGTGGCCTCGTCGATGTGGGGCTCGAGCGCGTTGTAGTCGTAAGCAAGATCGGGAACCTCGTATGCCATCTCTTCTCCTTCGCTGAAAATTCGATTCTGCGACGTAATCTAGCGGCAGTGAAGAGTAGGCCACCCGGCGGAGGGACCTGGACGGGAGTGCTGGTGACGCTGGGCGGCATCGCGCTCCTGGCTGCGTGCGTGCTCGCCATTCCGCCCCTTCGCGACGCCTTCCAGAACGCGATCAGCGGCGACCACGACGCGGTGCGCGAGGACCTTCAGAAGCCGGCCGGCGTGGCCCTCGTCATCGGTTTGGCGATCATCCACACGATCGTCTGGTACCCGGCCGAGATCCTCGACACGGCCGCCGGCTACGTCTACGGCTTCTGGCCGGCGCTGCCGCTGATCATGGCCTGCTGGGTCGCCTCAGGGCTGCTCGCGTACATGATCGGCCGCCACGCCGCCCGCCCGCTGCTCTACCGGCTGGTCGGGGAAGAGCGCTTCGAGCGGCTCGAAGCCCTGGTCGAGCGCGGCGGCGTCACCTTCCTGCTGGTGGCTCGCCTGGTCCCGATCGTCCCCTTCAGCCTCACCGGCTACGTCGCCGGAGCCGCGCGGGTGCCGCTGGGCCGCTTCACGTGGACCACCGCCGTCGGCTACCTGCCGATCACGGCCTTCTTCATCTACGTCGGAAGCAGGCTCGAGGAGTTGTCACCGACGGACCCGGTGATCCTGCTGGGCACCGGCGCCCTGCTGCTCTCGGTGCTCGGCGTCCGCTTCCTGACGCCCCGGTTCACTCACGAGCGCGCCGACAGGGCCGACGCGCGCAGGGGCAGCTAGCCGGCCGGCGCCGGATCCGGCGCCAGCGGCTCGATCGCTGCGAGCCGCCGCGCGAGATCCTCGAGGTCCTGCGCTCGCTCCTCGAGCAGCCGCTCGGCCGCCTCGTCGAGTCCCCGCAGAGCGGCCGAGCTCGCATCATCGAGCCCGAACCCCGGCGGCAGCGCGATCTGGAAACGGTAGTAGCGAGGGCCCCTCCCCATCTGCCCGGCGTCGGGCAGTGGTGCGCCGGGCTCGTGGTTGAGCAGAATCTCCGACCAATGGTCCGCGGCATCTGACTGGCCGTCGAGGAACGCCGCCACCAGCGGCGGCTCCCCGTCGCGCGGCAGGATCCAGCCGAGCTGTCCCCAGCGCCTGACCCGCCGCTGCTCGTATGGCGTCTGGTGCTGGCCGGTTCCGAGCGAGACGACCAGCAGGTCGTCTGTCGTCAGCGCGGAGCGGCCCTCGCCCACGCGCTTGAGCGCCTCCACGACCGCGGCCACCGTCGGGTTGGCCGAGAAGACCCCGCCGTCGACCAGCGCGCGGGAGCCGACGCCGTGCGAGGGAAAGTAGGTCGGCGCCGCTGCCGTCGCCAGCGCTGCGTCGATCATCGGTACGTCGCGGTCGGGCGAGTCGCGGGCGCGCCAGCGCTTGAAGAAGTGCGGCCCCGGCTCGGCCATGTCGTAGGAGGTGACGACCACCTCGCGGAGAGCCTCGGAGAGGCGGGCGTCGCCGATCCGGTCCCTCAGCACCCGCTCGAGCTCGTCTGCCGAGTAGCGGGGCCCAAGCCAGCCGAAGCCGGTCAGGAGCCGCCGCAGGAGGCCGACGTGGAAGATGGCCGGCCCGTCGTCGACGTAGAAGCTGGCGAGGTCCTCGCCGCTGAGCCGGGGCCGGCTCGAGCCGCTGGATCGGGGGGCCGCCAGCCCAAGGGCCAAGAGCCCGCCGGTCGAGGTGCCCGCCAGCAGCTGGAAGCAGTCCGCGATCCGCCTCTCCTGCCCGGCCTCGGCGCTGACCAGCTGCTCGAGCCGGGCGATCACCCGCGCGGCGATCAGGCCGCGAATGCCGCCTCCGTCAACGGAGAGGATGCGAAAGGGTGCGCCTGCGCCGGGGCTCAACGCTCCTGGCGGAACCGGGCCAGGTCGCCGAGGGCGCGCTTTCGCACCGAGTGGCGGAGCGGAGGGGCCCAACCGAGCAGCAGGCCCGTGGGGCCGAGCGCCTGACGGGCCCAGGCGTAGAAGGAGAAGGAATCGACGTGCTCGACGATCCTGCCGTCGGTGAACCGGAACTCGGCCTTGACGTCGTTGACCACCGCCCGGCCCGTCGAGAAGGTGTAGCGCGCGATCCAGCGCGCCGTGCCGGCGTCGCCATTGGCCGAGTGCTCCATCAGCGAGACCTTGAGGTCCTCGGCGCGGCCGGTGAGCATCCGCCACATGTCGCCGGGCTCGTCACCGCTGAGCTCGCCGAAGACGGGATCGTGGAACCTCGCGCCGGGCCCGTAGGAAGCTGCCATCGCCTCGCCGTCATGGCGATCGAACGCCTCATAGAAGTTGCGGATCAGCTCCGCGTTGTCTGCCACCGGTGGGGACGCTATCCCAACGGGCCTCTTCGGCCAGTCCCGCTCTATCCTTCCCCGCCTCGGGGCGTGGCGCAGCCTGGTAGCGCGCACCGTTCGGGTCGGTGAGGTCCTCGGTTCAAATCCGAGCGCCCCGATATAGGCGGACTTGATGATCTAGGGGAGCGCGGCGCGCACGGCCTCTGTGGCCGCGGCGCCCGCGGCGTCCAGCGACTGGGTGTCGCGGGTTGCTCGGCTGAGAACGAAGGCACCCTCCAGCCCGGCGAGCATGGAGAGCGCGAGCTCCCGCGAGCGGGCCTCGGGGATGCCGGCGGCCGTGAAGCGGCTCGTCGCGGCCGAGGTCCAGCTCTCGAACACCTCGGCGGTGGCCTTTCTCAGCGTCTCGTTGCTGCTCGCCACCTCGAGCGCCACGGTCTCGATCGGGCAGGCGTCCTCGTAGCCGGTCTGCCTGAGGGTCTCGGCCGCGCCGGCGAAGAAGTGGCTGACGCCGGTTGGGACATCGGGGGCTGCGTCCATGATCGCCTCGAACAGCGCGCCGTACATGGCTCCGGAGGAGAGGATCACCTCGGTGCCGAGCTCCTCCTTGCCGCCGGGAAAGTGGTGGTAGAGGGAGCCGAAGGGGGCGTTCGCCTCGGCGACGATCTGCTTCATCCCGGTGCCCGTGTAGCCGTAGCGCCGGAAGAGCCCGGCGGTGGTCTCCATGATGCGTTCCTTGGTGCCCGGCAACTCGCCCCTCCTCCTTCGCTGCGCCGATGATATGTTCTCGGTCACTAGAGCGATCTATCTAGTCTAGGAGGCAGCATGAGCGGAGGCAACGTCAGCGCAGGAGCCAGGGCCGACTGGCGGTCGGCCGTGTCCGGCTGGATGGGCGACGACGAGCGGCGCCTCTCGATCCTGAAGGCGATCGTCGCCTTCAGCGTGGTCTCGACCACCCTGCACTACACCCACAACTTCGTCGCGATCGACCGCTATCCCGCCGACCTCGTCCCGGGGCCGGTCACCCAGGTCGCGATCATCGTCTCCTGGCCGCTGTTCACCGCGATCGGGCTCTACGGCTACAGGCTCTACTCCGAGCGCCGCTACTCCACGGCCCACGTCTGCCTCTTGGTCTACTCGATGCTCGGGATCACCACCGTGGGCCACTTCCTGGATGGATCGCCTGACATCGCCGCCTTTTGGTACGGGACGATCTTCACCGACTTCCTGGCGGGCACGGCGTTGGTCGTGTTCACGGCGGCGTCGGCGCTGGTGGTCCGCCCCAAGGACGGGGGACTGGACGCCGGCGACCGCGTCGGTTAGCCTTCCCCACGCTTAGGGGAACGAGCACTGACGGGGCGCCGGGGGGCGCCTTTGCCATGACCCAGAGGACCCTTCGCATATCGATCGCCGTGCTCGCCGTCGCGATCTTCGCCATCGGCGCACTCGGGGCGAGCGCCGGCGCCAAGAAGCCCAAGAAGCACCCGAAGGACGCCGACCATGACGCCCTCCCCTACAAGTGGGAGACGGGCAACACCCCGACGGGGCTCAACCTGAAGAAGTGGAAGGCGAGCCCCGGCCACCGGGACATCTTCGTCCAGCTCGACTTCCAGAAGGCCTCGCTCCGCCAGGCGCTGCCCTGTGGCGAGCTCGACGCCCTCTACAACGCCTTCGCCTCGGCGCCGCTCACGAACCCCGACGGGAAGAAGGGCATACGGCTCCACCTCGACGCCGGAAAGACCTGCCCCAGCCGCAAGTACGATCTCGGCGGTTCGAAGCTCTTCAACGTGCCCGACTGCGCCAGCCAGGGCCAGGTCTTCCTGGCGGACCAGCTCGCCGCCAAGCGAGTGGGTGCCTTCCACATCTCCGGCATCTACGACGGCTGCAGCGGCGGCGAGGGAGGCGCGGCCACCTTCCTGGGCGTGCAGAGCGTCGTCTCGACGGACTCTGGAAGCATCGACCACGTGCTCATGCACGAGCTTGGGCACAACCTCGGCCTCGATCACATGTCGACGCCGCAGCCGAACCGGCTCAGCGTGATGACGACCCGTTTGTTCACCTCGACCACCGGCTCCGGCCCAACGCCCGTGCTGGACTACCAGCGCTTCGACATCCCGGCCCTCGACGAGTCCCAGCTCTCCGAGCCGGCGGGCCTGGGTACCGCCGCGGCGCACAAGTTCTTCGTGCGGTGGTCGTGCCCGCCTGCCTCGCTCGCGCAGGACAACAGCTGGCCCGGCGACGCAAACGTCGACTGGAACTGCAACTCGCCGAGCCCGTTCCCGATGGACCTCACGATCGACCCAGACCCCGTCCAGGCCGACATCAATCGCGATGGGGACATGACCGACGTCTTCCCCGCCACCCACAACGAGTGGCCGACGCTGCAGCTTCGCTCCGGCGGCCAGATCGGCCCCTGAGCCGCCGGGCTAGCTGACCGCGTCGATCGCCGCCACGATCTCCTCCTGGGATGGCGACTCGATCAGCTCCCTGCTTCGAAGCGGCCCGGTGACCACGACGGCGGGTTCGCCGGGAAAGCGCCGCTCCGTCGCGAGGTCCCCGTCGGCCTCGACGGTCTTGGCGACCGAGGGATCGTCGAAGTCCTCCTTCCACTTCTCGAAGTCGAGCTCGAGCACCCCGTTGGCGACGCCCGCGAGGTAGTCCTCGCTGACGACGCCGGCCTTGAGCTCGTCGAGGTTGGCCATGAAGATCTCGATGTACTGCCACTGGCGGTCCTGGATCCCGGCCGAGGTCGCGGCGTAGGCCCCGACCTGGGTGTTGCGGTCACCCAGCGAGAAGTGCCTGAACTGGAGCTTGACGTCGCCATCGCGCACGTACGGCTCGATCAGGGGGTTGATCGTGTCCTGCTGCCACTCGGCGCAGCGCTCGCACTGGACGTCATTGAAGACCTCGACGGTGACCTCGCTGTCGGAGTCGCCCAGGAACTGCCCCTCCTGCTGAATCCCGCCCATCAGCTTCTGGGTGGACCCGGCTCCGGAGATCTCGATCTGCCGATCCGAGCCGTCGTCGAGGGAGAGGCTGGCGATCACGGCGATCAGGACGAAGACGCCGAAACCGGCCAGGATCGCTCCCACCAGCCGGGGCCGGCGGTGGAGAGGCTGCTGCTCGCTCACCCGGCGACGGCCTTGTAGTAGCGGACCGCGAGGCCCGTCAGCAGCGTGCGGAAGGTCTCCTCGACCGAGCTCCCGGAGGCCTTGGCCCATGCCTCCAGACCCTGGCTCTCGATCGCCTCGCTGCGGGCGACCACCTCGTCCACCAGCTCGGGATGCTGGTCGCAGAAGAAGGCCCCCATCGAGTAGAGGTCGGTGTCCATCAGCGACTCGAGGAACGAGCCGGCGGCCGGGTCAGGCGTGCTCATCGCGCCTGGAATGCTAGTCGCGGAGCGCCCGCGGCCCCCGGGATACCCTGCCCCGGTGGCCAACCGCGACGAGATCGTCGCCTTCTGCGACGAGCTGCTCGAGGTCGAGGAGTTTTCCGACTACGGGCCCAACGGCCTGCAGGTGCCCGGGGCGGCCGAGGTCACCCGGGTCGCCTCGGCGGTCTCGGCCAACCTCGAGACCCTCCAGGGCGCGATCGCCGCGGGGGCCCAGCTCGTCCTCGCCCACCACGGCCTCTTCTGGGAGTTTCACCCGCGGGCGCTGTCGGGCCCCATGACCGAGCGCCTACGCACCCTGCTCGACGCCGACGCCTCGCTCGCGGGCTACCACCTGCCCCTCGACGCCCATCCCGAGGCAGGCAACAACGTGCTGCTCTGCGAGGGCCTCGGCTTCGAGCCGGGCGGCCGCATCGGTGAGGCCGGCGGCAGGCAGGTCGGCTTCGTCGGCCATAGCCCCGACGCGGTGCCGATCGACGAGCTGCTGGCGCGCGTCAAGGGGCTCATCGGCCGCGAGCCGCTGCTTCAGGGCGCCGGGCCGAGCGAGGTCAGCTCGATCGGGATCGTCTCGGGGTCCGCCAGCTCCTCGATCCACGAGGCGGCGGAACTCGGCCTCGACGCCTTCCTCACCGGCGAGCCCGCCGAGCACGCGATGGCCGACGCCCGGGAGGCGGGGCTCCATTTCATCGCCGCCGGCCACTACGCCACCGAGACGTTGGGCATCCGCCGCCTCGGGGAGCTGGTGGCCGAGCGCTTCGGCGTCGAGCACGGGTTCATCGACGTGCCGAACCCCGTCTGAGGGGCCGCTATTTGCGGGCAAATCGGTTGACACGTCAGCACGAGGCGATATACATGTTTCGTGTAGCCGTAGACGAGAGGAGAGATCGATGGCCGTTCACCTGACGCCCGCGGAACTCGCTGACGAGATGGAGTTGGAGCGTCGCGAGTTGATCGCCCAGTGCCAGGCAATGTCGGTACCAATCTTCAACGGTCGCATCGACAAGACGCTCTATCTCGCCTCCCTCCGTGCATTCGAGGGCAGCGAGAAGCAGCACATCACCGCCGCCTAGCCTCGCGCCGCCACAGGCTGGCCGCGCAGCCAGCCTGTGAATAGACTGCGGGAATGGAGATCGCATCCGCGCCAGCCGACACGGCCCCCGCGGGCGCCCAGACGGGCACCCAGAGCAAGACGATGGCCGACCTGCTGCCGCTGGCCGCCAAGCGCCACGCGGACCTGAAGGCGGTCACCTACAAGGACGAGTCGGGAAGCTGGGCCTCGGTCTCCTACGCCGAGATGGGCGAGATCGTCAAACGCCTCTCGCTCGGCCTGATCGACCTCGGGGTAGGCCTCGGCGACAAGGTCTCGATCCTCGGGAACACCCGCCCGGAGTGGACCTACTTCGACTTTGCCGCGCTCAGCGCGGGCGCAACCGTCGCACCGATCTACCAGACCAACTCTGCCGAGGAGTGCCAGTACGTGCTCGAGAACTCCGACGCCAAGCTGGTGATCGTCGAGGACGCCGAGCAGCTCGAGAAGGTGCGGGCCGTCCGCCACAAGCTCCCCAAGCTGGAGCAGGTGATCCTGATGGAGGGGTCGAGCGAGGACGCGATCTCGACGGACCAGCTCGTGGAGCGCGGCTCGGGACGCAGCGACGCCGAGTGGGAGGAGCGCTGGAGCTCAGTCAGCCCGGACGACATCTGCACCTTGATCTACACCTCGGGCACGACGGGGCCTCCCAAGGGCTGCATCATCTCCCACGGGAACTACCGCGCGATGGTCTCGATGGCCCTCGAGCAGAGCGTGCTCGAGCAGGGCTCGACCACCTACCTCTTCCTTCCCCTCGCGCACTCCTTCGCGATGTTGATCCAGCTTCTCAGCGTTGACCTCGGCGGCAACATCGCCTACTGGGAGCGCGACCCGCTCAAGATCGTCCCGAACCTGACCGAGGTGCGGCCCGAGTACTTCCCGTCCGTCCCCCGGATCTTCGAGAAGATCTACACCACCGCCACCGCCGGCGTCGAGAAGGACGGCGGGCTCAAGAAGGTGGTCTTCAACCGGGCGATCGGGGTGGGGCGCAAGGCGCGCGAGCGCGAGCGGGCCGGCAAGCCGCTCGGCTTCCTGCTCCGCAAGCAGTACGAGTTCGCCGACAAGCAGGTCCTCTCCAAGATCAGGGGCCTGTTCGGCGGCAACATCCGCAACTGCGTCACCGGCGCAGCGCCGATCAATCCGGAGATCCTGCGCTTCTTCGACGCTGCCGGCGTCCTCATCCTCGAGGGGTGGGGCATGACCGAGACGTCCACCGCGGCGTCGATCTCGCGGCCGGACGCGTTCAAGTTCGGGACCATCGGCCGTCCCTTCAGGGGCTGCGAGATCAAGATCGCCGACGACGGGGAGATCCTCGTCAAGGGCCCGAACGTGTTCCAGGGCTACTACAAGAACGAGGCGGCGACGAAGGAGGCGATCGTCGACGGCTGGCTCCACACCGGCGACGTCGGAGAGATCGACTCCGACGGCTACATCAAGATCACCGGCCGCAAGAAGGACATCATCATCACCGCGGGCGGCAAGAACATCACCCCGGCCAACCTCGAGGCCGAGATCAAGCAGAGCCAATGGGTCTCGCAGTGCGTGGTGATCGGCGATCGGCGACCCTACCTGGTGGCGCTGATCACGCTCGACATCGAGGAGTGCGCGAAGCTCGCCGAGGAGAAGGCCTGGCCGGCCGGCTCGGCGGAGCTGGCCAAGAACCCCGGGATGCGCGAGCTGGTCCAGGAGCACCTCGACAAGGTCAACGAGAAGTTCGCCCGGGTCGAGCAGGTGAAGAAGTTCGAGCTGCTCCCCGAGGACCTCTCACAGGAGAGCGGCGAGCTGACTCCGACCCTGAAGGTCAAGCGCAACATCGTCGCCGACAGGTACGACGCGCAGGTCGAGGGGCTGTACGCGGGCTAGCCGCTCGACGGGCCGGCGATCCGGCTCATGCGGGCGGAGCGGGAGAGGCCGCCGGGCGAGTTGGGGTTGCCGTCGAGTGCCGGGTCGGCGCGGTAGACGATCCTCATCGTCACCGCCAGCGGGTACTCGCGGACCGCGCGGATGTAGAGCGGCGTCACCGAGTCACAGGCCTTGACGTTGGCCTCGACCTTGGAGCCGCGGAAGACGTGCCTGCAGCCGTTGGGCCCCGCGCTCGCGACCATCTTCAACGGCTTCCCCCCGACCATCAGCTTGGCCAGGACCGTCTCGTTGTGGGGGTAGAAGTCCTCGGCCGAGCGCCATCCCTGCGACCAGCCGCTCACGACCAGGGAGGTCTTGCAGTTGACCGGCCGGCAGGGAGCGTTGTCGGGATCCGCGCCGGCGCTCACCGTCCCGGGAAGGGCGAGCCCCACGGCGAGAGCCGCCACCACGAGCAACGGGGCGCGCAGGGCGCGCCTCGACCTGAAGGAGAGGAGTTCCATCGCGACTCACTTCTCTCCCGACCCGCGGCCCCCTCCGCCGGGGCCGCAAATGCAAGCGATCGTGCGGGCGCCCCGGCTACTCCGCGGCGGACCCCGACTGCCGCAACAGCGCGCCGGTGGTCTGCTCGAGCACGCGGCGCCAGACCGAGATCTCCTCGGTCTCAACGGTGTCGAGGACCTGTTCCACCCTGCGGCCGGAGATCTCGATGCCGTGGCGGGCTGCGATCTCGCGGTAGCGCTCGTAGTCGCGAGCCAGCTTCACCGTGACCGACTCGAAGCCGTGCTTGGCGATCCTGAGGCGGGACGAATAGTCGAGGATCGAGGTGCCGAACATGAGCTCATCGTCGTGCTCCGGCTCGATCAGGATGATGTCCACGTCGGGGAAGCGCTGGTTCCAGGACTCGATCGCGAGGTGGAGGCGATTGTGGGCCATCATCCGGAAGGCCTGGTTGCCGATCGCGGGCATGCCGAGGTCGGAGACCCGCCTCACGCGCGACCCGAACACGGTCGGGATCCGCTTCTCGAAGTTGTTGACGTAGGGGACCAGGGGATTGACCACGACGATGAACTTGGCGCCGGCCTCGACGGCTACGTCCACGTTCGTGGTCGAGGCGATACCGCCGTCCATCAGCTGCCGCCCCTTGAGCTCATAGGGCTCATAGACCACCGGCAGCGCGGTGGAGGCCGCGACGGCGCGGGAGATCGGGACGTCGTCCCAGTCGTCCTTCCCGAGCACGACCCGCTCGGCGGTGTCGAGGTCGGTCGCCGTGATCAACAGCTCACGATCGAGCTCGCGGAAATCGTTGCTGCGATCGGGGTCGGAGAGGACCTCGCGCATGTACGTCTCGATGCCCCGGTTGTGGTAGATCCCGGACGGCATCCCCTCCGCGATCCCCATCGCGACGTCCATCAGCGAGATCTCGCCGACGTGGGAGGCGACGTGCCTCAGGGTCGCGACCACGCGCAGGGGCAGCTTCGCCACGCGCCCGGCGAAGCCACGGTAGTTGGGCCGCAACAGCGTCCGCAACGCCGGGTCCTCGAACGGGGAGGGAAGCGCCTTGTTGAGGACCCTCATCATCTTCTCGGGGGTGACGCCGTTGGCGACCATGCTGGCGACGAATGAGCCCGCGGAGGTGCCGACGTAGACATCGAAGTCGTTGACGGTCCGGTTCACGGCGAGCAGGTCGAACGCTCGCAGCGCGCCGATCTCGTAGACCCCACCGGTGAAGCCGCCGCCGCCCAGCACCAGAGCCGTCTTGGCGGCGCCGCGCCGTGAGCGCCCGCGGATTCGCGAGGCTCGAGCCCTCCCGTCCGGGCCGTCGAGCTGGACCACCTTCCCCATGACCTCGAGCGTATAGCAGGCTGGTGGGCCGGCCAGGACGAGGTCGCGTCGAGGCGCGGCGCTACCCTGCCGCCGCCGACCTGTTGTATGGCCGTGGCCCCAAACGAGACCCGATCGACCCTGCGCGCGCTCGCCGCTGCTGCGCTCCTGGCCCTTGTGGCCGGACCGCTCAGCGCCGCGTCGGCGTCCGCGGCGGCCCCCGACAGGCCCGGGCACACCTCGGAAGCCGTCTCTAAGTCGGGCTCGGCGACGAGCGCCGTCTCGGGCTCGGCGCTGCGCCGAGGGCTGCTGCGGCAGCTTCGCTACGGCGGAGGGGCCGGCGGAACCTGGGTTCAGGACCTCAGCAGCGGCAAGTCGCTGTTCAAGCGCTCGGACCGGCATGCGCTGATCATCGCCTCGAACATGAAGCTCTTCACCACGGCGACGGCGCTCGGCCGGCTGGGGCCCAAGACAAGGCTGCCGACGGAGCTGTGGGCCGCCGGGGAGCTGGATGGCAGCGTGGTCCGGGGCGACCTGATCCTCCGGGGTGGAGGCGACCCGCTGCTGGACGGCAAGGGTGTGGCCAAGCTCGGCGCCAAGCTTGTCTCCTCGGGGGTCAAGCGGATAACCGGCCGCCTGCTCTACGACGACAGCGTCTTTGACCGCAAGCCCTACCCGCCACAGCAGGGGATCACCGGCGGGCCGTACCTGGGCCGCCTCTCAGGCCTCTCATTCCTCAAGGGAGCGCCGAGGCAGCCTGCTCGAAGCGCGGCCCGGGCGCTGATCTCCAATCTGCGAAAGCGGGGCGTGAAGCTGCGCGAGGGCACCGAGGCGCGAGCGACCAAGCCGGGCCTGCCCAACCGGGAGCTGCTCAACCAGGTCCGCTCGGCCACCATCCGGGAGCTGATCGCCGCCACCAACGTCCCCTCCGACAACTTCCTCGCCGAGATGCTGATCAAGGCGATCGGCGCCGGCGTCTCCGGGCGCGGCACCACGGCCGCAGGAGGCAAGCTCGTCGCGGCCTTCGCCCGCAAGCGAGGCGCCGACGTCAGCGCCCTCAACGGCTCGGGCCTCAGCCGCGGCGTCCGCGCCTCGCCCCGCTCGATCGGGAGGCTGCTGGCCTCGATGCAGGCCGACGAGAAGCTGAGCGGCCCCTACCTCGACTCGCTCGCGGTCGCGGGCCGGACCGGCACCCTTTACGACCGCATGCGGGGCACCGCGGCCGAGGGCAACTGCCGCGGCAAGACGGGGACGCTGACGGGCGACAGCGCCCTCTCGGGCTACTGCATGGTCGGCGGCCGAGTGCTCGCCTTCTCGATCCTGATGAACGGCGTGGACATCGACCGCGCCCACGTCGCCCAGGACCGGATGGCCGCGCTGATCGCGCGCTACCGGCCCTAGCCCGCTCGATCAGCCGGCCAACTTTCGCAGCCCCGCCTCGTCCAGGACCGCGACGCCGAGCTCCTCGGCCTTGGCCAGCTTGCTTCCGGGGCTGTCGCCGGCGACCACGTGGTCGGTGTTGCGCGAGACCGAGGACGAGACCTTCCCCCCCGCACGCTTGATCATCCGTGTGGCCTCCTCCCGGGTCAGCTCGGGCAGGCTGCCGGTGAGCACGATCGTCTTCCCCTCGAGCGGGCCGCCCTCGGTTCGCCGCTCGGACTCGTCGAGCTCCAGCCGCAGCCCGGCCCGGCGCAGGCGCTCGATCAGCTCTCTCGCCCGCTCCTCGGAGAGCTCCTCGACGATCTGCTCGGCGAGGATCGGGCCGATGCCCTCGGCCTCCTCGATCTCCGCCGGCTGTGCGGCCAGGAGCGCGTCGATCGAGCCGAAGTGCTCGGCGAGGGACTCCGCGTTGACGAAGCCGACCCCCGGGATGCCGAGCCCGTAGAGAACCCGGGCGAAGGGCTGCGATTTGGAGCGCTCGATCTCGGAGATCAGCGCCTGGGCGGAGGTGGCGCCGAACCCGTCGAGCTTCTCGATTCGGGCTGCGTCGAGGTCGTAGATGTCGGCGGCGTCGGAGATCAATCCCTCCCCAAGGAAGCGGGCTGCGTTCTTCTCCCCAAGGCCCTCGATGTCCATCGCTCCGCGGAAGTGCTTGACGTGCTGGAAGACCTGGCCTGGACAGCCGGTGCGGTTGGGGCAGATCGTCCAGACGCCGTCCCCGGGCTTGACCGTCGGCGTCTCGCAGACCGGGCACTTCTTGGGCGGCTTCGGCTTCCGCAGGCCCTTGCGCCGGCGCTGGATGATCGGCGACACCACCTGCGGGATCACGTCCCCGGCACGCATCACGACCACCTCGTCGCCCTTGCGGACGTCCTTGCGCTCGAGGTCCTCCTCGTTATGCAGAGTCGCCGTGCTCACGGTGACGCCGCCGACCTGGACGGGCTCGAGTATGGCGAAGGGCAGCATCCGCCCGGTGCGCCCGACGTTCCAGACGACGTCGTTGAGCGTGGTCGTCGCGGTCGTCGGAGGGAACTTCCAGGCGACGGCCCAACGCGGCTCCCTGCCCGCGACCCCGAGCTCTCGCTGGAGGCCGCGGTCGTCAACCTTGACGACGACGCCGTCGATCTCGAAGTCGAGCTCGTCCCGGCGGTCCTGCCACCACAGGCACCGCTGCTCGACCTCTTCGACCCCGGCGAGCTGTGCGACGTCGGGGTTTACGCGGAAGCCGCGCTTGCGCAGCCACTCCAGGATCTCACTGTGGCTGGCGGGCTCCCAGCCGCTGCGGGCACCGATCCCGTAGGTCCACATCGAGAGTGGCCGGGAGGCCGCCATCTTGGGATCGAGCTGGCGGATCGATCCCGCCGCGGAGTTACGCGGGTTCGCGAAGGTCGGCTCCCCCGCGGCAGCGCGCTGCTCGTTGAGGCGGGCGAAGTCGGCCAGGGGAAGGTAGATCTCGCCGCGAACCTCGACCATCTTCGGCGCCTCCTCGATCTCGAGCGGAATCTCCTTGATCGTGCGCAGGTTCTGGGTCACGTCCTCGCCGATCCTGCCGTCGCCTCGCGTCGCGCCTCGCACCATCACCCCGTCCTCGTAGGTCAGCGAGATCGCAAGGCCGTCGATCTTCGGCTCGGTCACGTAGCGGATCTCGCGGGCGCTGATGTCGAACCGCTTGAGCCGGTTCTCGACCCGCTCCGCCCACGCTCGCAGCTCGTCGGCGTCCCGCGCGTTGCCGAGCGAGAGCATCGGCTCGGCGTGCGTGACCTGGGGGAAGCGCTCGAGCGGCCGTCCGCCGACGCGCTGCGTCGGCGAGTCGGGCGTTTGCAGCTCGGGGTTGGCGTCCTCGATCTCCCGCAGCTCGCGCAGGAGGTCGTCGTAATCGGTGTCCGAGATCTCAGGATCGTCGTCCACGTAGTAGCGCTGGTTGTGATGGGCCAGCTGCCCCCGTAGCTGCTTGAACCGGCTGGCGGCAGCTCGCTTGCCTGCCTTGGGCTTGGCGGGGCTCACCTTCCCGGCGGCGGCCCGCCCCCGGAGGACGGTGCGTCGGCCCGCGCGACCGCGAGCATCTCCCCGAGGTCTCGGCCACGCAGGCTCTCGATGCCTGCACGGTCGGTCAAGTCGAAGTGGACGGGGGTGACGGAGATCCGCCCCCGGGCAACGGCCGAGAGGTCGGAGCCCTCCTCGTCCTTGAAGGACGGCTCGAAGCCGTAGATCTCATAGCGGCGGCCACCTTCGGGCTCCTCGTCCACCAGCCTCAGCTCGTCCTTGTAGAGGCGCTTGCCCAGGTGGGTGACCTCTACGTTCGTCGTCGCCTCCGCGGGGCAGTTGATATTGATCAGCGTGTCGGCGGGCATCGGCTCGGCGCCGAGGGCGCGCACCAGCTCGGCCGTGAAGCGGGCGCCGACCTCGAAGTCGAACTCGCGGCCGCACCAGCCCATGCCGACGTTCTCGGCCTGCTGGGAGACAGCGATCGCCGGGATCCCCAGCACGATCCCCTCGAGCGCCGCCGCCACGGTCCCCGAGTAGGTGATGTCGTCGCCCAGGTTCGAGCCGTGGTTGATCCCGGAGACGATCAACTCCGGGCGCTCGTCCAGCAGGCCCAGCTGGGCGAAGCGAACGCAGTCCACTGGGGTTCCGTCGGTGGCGAAGCCCTTGACCCCATCGCCGAAGGCGACCTCGCGGACCCAGAGCGGGGACCGGGTCGTGATGCTGCGCGCGGTCGCGCTGCGATTGGAGTCCGGAGCGATCACGCTCGCCTCCACGCCGGGAAGCGCCGAGACCGCCCTGTAGAGCTCACGAAGCCCGTTGGCGTGGATTCCGTCGTCGTTGGTGATCAGTACGCGCACAGCGTCGATTCTACGGTCGTGCGAGCTGCCCCCGCCCCAGCGGCGTGGGCCACTGCGTCAGCCGCTGGAGCGGAGCGTCTCAGCGGCTCTATCGAGGCCCGTCTGGGTCTGCGCGACCAGCCGCTGCACCCGCTCGCGATCCGCGCCGGCGCGGATCGCGTCAGGGATGCGGGCCGAGAGCGCGCGCTCGAGGCTCGCGGTGAGGGCGGGGTCGATGGGCTCGAGGGCGCCCCGCACGATCGAGAAGCGCTGCGTGTAGGCGCCGTCGAGCGTCGCCAGCGCCTGTGCCTTGTTCCCGGAGTCGTAGGCGGCGAGGGATGCGTCGAGCTCGACCTTCAGCCCGGGGATCTGGGCGAGCGCCCGTCCGTTGGTCGCCGGGGCCGACTGGTCGAACTCGGGCTCGGACTTCTCGCCGCACGCGGTCAGCGAGGCGGCGAGGGCCAGGGTGAGGACGATGGCGGGAATCTTCTTCATGGCTCGAGGGCCGGGAATGGCCGGACGGCCAATGCTAGATGCCGGTTCCACCTGCGGCCCGTCACCCGGCCGTCTGGTAGCGGACGGAGGACAGGTGCAAGCCCTGAGCGCGCGCGGTGTCGCCCGCGTCCTCGCGGGGAGCGCCGTCGAGCAGCCGCTCGAGGCTCTCGATCGAGCGGCGTCCGCCGGCGACCTCCAGCATGGTCCCGACCAGCACCCGGACCATCCCCCGCATGAAGGCGTCAGCCTCGATCCAGAGCTCGAGCATCTCCCCGGGCCAGACATCCGGGGCCTCTCCTCCGAGCCGCGGGTCGAGCTTGGGCAGCGCCCATGCAGCCGGGCGCCATTCGCAGCGAATGACCTCACGCTCGAAGTGGACGTGGTCGGTTCGGGTGGGCGTGAAGGCGGTGAAGTCGTGCCTGCCCATGATCGCCTCGGCGCATGCGTCGAGCGCCCCGCGATCGATCCTGTGCCGCCACCAGAGCGACAGGCCCCGCTCGAAGGCGTTCGGGAGCCGCGAGGTCGCCAGCCGGTAGCAGTAGGTGCGAGAGAGCGCGTCGCGGCGAGCGTCGAAGCCGTCGGCTGCGGGCCCCGCCTCGAGCACGACCAGGTCGTGGCCGGTAGTGCCGTTGAGGGCGGCGACGAGATCGCCGGGAGCGGGCTCGCGCAGCTCGACGCTCGCCACCTGGCCCCAGGCGTGAACGCCCGCATCGGTGCGTCCGGCGACCGTCAGCTCCGCGGGGGCGTCCAGGACGCGCTCGAGCGCAGCCTCCAGCTCCTCCTGGACGGTGCGGCGCCCGGCCTGGGTCGCCCAGCCGGAGAAGTCCGTGCCCAGATATGCGAGGTCGATTCTTGCCGTCGGCATCGTGCGCGACACTAGTGGCCGATGGGTTACGACGATCCCGAGTCCGGTGAGGAGGCGGCCAGGAGTTTCGAGGCCGCGGCAATGCCGCAGGCGTCGAGGTCACCAACATCGTCCTGGTCGTGCTCGCCCTGATCCTCGCGATCATCGCGGCCAATGAGCTCCACGACTGGGCGGAGATCGCCGTCCTCGCCGCGATCATCGTGACCGTGGTGGGCTTCATGATCGCCCTCAGCCCCAGTCGCAGGGCCTAGGAGCCGCTCTCGTGCGCAACGTCACTCAATCGGCGGCGCGATCCGCGTAGTCTGCATCCACTCGACCGAGAGGGATGGATATGGCGAACATGAACGTGACCGACCGGACGCAGTTCGACCGTGAGGACCTGGCTGCGGGCGGAGAGGGAATCCGCCGAGGCTCCGAGAAGGGCGCCGCCATCTATAGCGTGATCGCTGCGGTGCTAGCCATCGGCCTCTGTGTCGTGGCCGTGGCGATGATCGACAGCTGGGCGCAGTGGCTGGTCCTCGGCGTGATCGTGATGACCATGGTCGGCTTCATGATCGCGGTCAGCCCGAACCGCCGGAGCTAGACCAGCTCGATGAACACCATCTCGGCCGAGTCCGAGCGACGCGGGCCGAGCTTGATGATCCGCGTGTAGCCGCCGTTGCGGGCCGCGTAGCGCGGGGCGATCTCCTCGAACAGCTTGTGGACCAGGAACTTGTCCTGGTTCAGCTTCGCCATCGCTCGGCGCCGCGAGTGCAGGTCGCCCCGCTTGGCGAGGGTGATCAGCTTCTCGAACTCCGGCTTGACCGCCTTCGCCTTTGGCTGGGTGGTCCTGATCCGCTCGTGCTCGATCAGCTGCTTCGAGAGGTTGCGCAGCAGGGACCTGCGGTGTCCCGCATCCCGGCTGAGCTTGTTTCTCTGCTTCGCGTGACGCATCTCGATCCCTCGCGCGCGGAGCTACTCGGGCCGTAGTGACAGGCCGCGGGCGCGGAGCGTCTCCTGAACCTCCTCGACCGACTTGCGGCCGAAGTTCGGGATCGCGTTCAACTCTGACTCGGACTTGCGCACCAGCTCGCCGACGGTCTGGATGCCGGCTCGCTTGAGGCAGTTGTAGGAGCGCACACCAAGCTCGAGCTCCTCGATCAGGATCTCGTCGAGGCCGTCCGCGCTGGGGGCGCCGCCTCCGGTGGCCTCGGAGACGCCGCCGTCGGTCGGGAGCGGCACCTCTCCGGTGAGCTCGTCGACCCGGTCGGCCGTGGTGAAGATCCCCAGGCTCTTGATCAGGATCTCGGCGGCGTCGCGCAGGGCGGCGCCGGGCTCAATCGAGCCGTCGGTCTCGACCTCGAGCGCGAGCTTGTCGAAGTCGGTCCGCTGCCCGACCCGGGCCGAATCCACCGAGTAGGTGGCGCGACGGATCGGCGAGAAGATCGAGTCGATCGGGACTACCCCGATCGGCTGCTCGTCCTGCTTGTTCTCGTCCGCTGGTGAATAGCCGCGTCCGCGCCCGATCGTCAGATACATCTCGAGCCTGGTCCGCTTCTCCAGCGTGGCGATCGGAGCCTCGGGGTTGAGGATCTCGACGCCCGCGGGCAAGTCGATGTCCTTGGCCTTGATCTCGCCGGGGCCGGTTGCGACCAGCGGCGTCTCAACCTCGTCGGCGTCGGTGTGCATGCGCACAACGATGTCCTTGAGGTTCAGCACGAGGTCGGTGACGTCCTCCTTGAGCCCCGAGATCGTCGAGAACTCGTGGGCGACTCCCTCGATGCGGACGCTGGTGATCGCGGCGCCGCCGAGCG
The DNA here is from genome assembly GCA_009691195.1 of Solirubrobacterales bacterium. Taxonomy (GTDB): domain Bacteria; phylum Actinomycetota; class Thermoleophilia; order Solirubrobacterales; family 70-9; genus SHVA01. Next base: position 61,093 of record SHVA01000008.1, read on the forward strand.
AGGAGAGCAGCACTCGCCGAAGGCTGTTTCCGAACGTGTAGCCGAAGCCCTTGTCGAGCGGCTCGATCGTGAACGTGCCCTTGTTGTCGGTCACGTCATCGGCGGTGATCTTGGGGACTTGGAACTCTGGCAGGGTGGTCATCGCATCCTCGGCTTCTGATCTTTGGGTGTTTGAAACTACTTCGAGTACAGCTCGACGATGAGCTGTTCATCGACCGGCGCTGAGATCTCGCCACGCTCGGGCTGACGAAGAATCTTCGCTGTGAGCGAGTCGTGATCCGCCTGCAGCCAGGCCGGAACTCCGGAGGTGAGTTCGGTCGCGTTGCGGACGATGCCCGCTGAAGCGGACCCGGCCTTGATCGCGATTATGTCGGCGGGCTTGACCTGGTAAGAGGGGATGTTCACGCGGCGGCCGTTGATCGTCCAGTGGCCATGGCGAACAAGCTGCCTCGCCTGGCGCCTGGAGGCGGCAAAGCCGAGCCGCACGAGAACGTTGTCGAACCGGCACTCGAGCAGGCGCAGCAGGTTCTCGCCGGTTACGCCCTCCTGGCCGCTGGCCTTGTCGTAGTAGCTGCGGAACTGCTTCTCGAGGACCTGGTAGTAGCGGCGCGCCTTCTGCTTCTCGCGCAGCTGAACCCGGTACTCGGACTGGCGCATGCGCCCGCGGCCGTGCTCGCCCGGCGGGTAGGAGCGGCGCTCGACGCCGCACTTGTCGGTGAAGCAGCGTGAGCCCTTGAGGAACAGCTTCTGTCCCTCGCGGCGGCACTGCTTGCACTGCGGTGAAGTGTCTCTGGCCATCTGCGCCTGCCTCAGACCCGTCGCCGCTTGCGGGGGCGGCAGCCGTTGTGGGCCTGCGGGGTGACGTCCTTGACCGTGGTTACGTCGAGGCCGGCGGCCTGCAGCGAGCGGATCGCCGTCTCGCGTCCCGACCCGGCGCCCTTGGCGAAGACCTCGACGCGCTCGAGGCCGTGCTCCATGCCCTTGCGGGCGGCGGAGTCCGCCGTCACCTGGGCCGCAAAGGGGGTGCTCTTGCGAGAGCCCTTGAAGCCGGCGCTCCCCGCGGACTCCCAGGCGATCACGTTGCCCTCGGGGTCGGTCAGGGTGACGATCGTGTTGTTGAAGGACGTCTTGATGTGCGCCTGGCCGTAGGCGATGTTCTTCTTCGCCTTGCGGCGGCCCTTCGGCTTTTTCGTTTGAGCCAAGTTCGTCTCCTACTTCTTGGTCGGGGCCTTCTTCTTGCCCGCGATGCTCATCCGGCGCGGGCCCTTGCGGCCGCGCGCGTTGGTCTTCGTCCGCTGGCCCCTGACCGGCAGTCCACGCCTGTGGCGCATCCCCCGGTACGCGCCGATCTCCTGAAGTCGCTTGACGTTCTGCGAGCGCTCGCGCCTGAGGTCACCCTCGACGTCCTCGGCCTCGACCGCGTCGCGAAGCTTGATGACCTCTTCCTCGGTCAGGTCCTTGACGTAGGTGTCCGGATCGACGCCCGCCTTCTTCAGGATCTTCTGGGCGCTCGAACGGCCGATGCCATAGACGTAGGTGAGGCCTATCTCGACCCTCTTGTTGAGGGGGACGTTGACTCCGGCGATGCGCGCCATCAGCCCTGCCGCTGCTTGTGGCGGGGATTAGGGCAGATCACGAGAACGGCGCCGCCGCGGCGGATAACCTTGCATTTCTCGCATATCGGTTTCACGGATGCTCGGACCTTCATCGTCCCTTCCTACGTCGTATCTGGCTGAGAATGCCCGCCCGATCCCATGAGTTGGACCGCGGGCATGAAACTTCGGCCGGGTTGGCCGACCCGCGGAATACTAGCAGCGCACGACTGGCCCACGCCTGAGCTTCGGCGCCTGCGGCGGGTCCGCGGCGACCCGGCGCGCGGTTAGTCTTCGGCCCATGGAAGGGGGCTCCAAGCGCGACGCAGGGGGAGGAGCGGGTGACGCCGCTCGAGCTCTTCTTCGACCTCGTATTCGTGCTCTCGTTCACCCAGGTGACGGCGATGCTGGCCGCCGACCCCAGCTGGGAGACCGTGGGCCAGGGAATGCTGATCCTGGCCGCGGTCTGGTGGGCGTGGTGCGCCTTCGCGTGGCTGACCAACACCGTCGATCCGAACGAAAACCTCAATCGGATCGCCGTTTTCACCGCGATGGCGGCGATGCTGATCGTCTCGCTCAGCCTCCCGGAGGCCTTCGAGGAGCTCGGGCTGCTCTTCGGCGTCTCCTACTTCGTGGTCCGGGCGATCCACCTGCTGATCTACGTTCGCGGCTCCAGGGCCGAGGCCGACAACGACAACCTGGGGGCGATCATGCGCCTCGCCCCGGGAATGATGGTCGGCTCGGCGCTGCTGGTGGTCGCCGGCCTGGTGGACGAGGGCGGCGCCCGAACCTCGATCTGGATCATTGCGGTGCTGATCGACTGGCTGACGCCGCTTCTGTTCGGCACCGAGGGTTTCAAGCTCCACCCCGCCCACTTCGCGGAGCGCTACGGGCTGATCATCATCATCGCCCTCGGGGAGTCGCTGGTCGCGATCGGCGCCGGCGCCGGCTTCGACCTGAACTCCGGCGAGGTGGCCGCGGCCCTGCTCGGGATAGCCGCCGTGGGGGCACTGTGGTGGGCCCACTTCGACGTGGTCGCCATCGTGGCCGAGCGGCGGCTCACTGAGGCGCCGCCCGGTGAGCAGGCGCCGCTCGCGCGTGACTCCTACACCTACCTGCACTTCCCCATGATCGCCGGGATCGTCCTCTTCGCCTTCGCGTTGAAGAAGACCCTCGAGCACGTCGAGGAGCCTCTGGCGATCGTGCCCGCGGTCGCCCTCTGCGGCGGCGTCGCGCTCTACCTGCTCGGCCAGATCGCCTTCCGCCTCCGAACCGTCGGGACGCTCAACCGGCAGCGCCTGATCGCAACGGCCGTCTGCCTCGCCCTGATCCCGCTCGCCCATGAGGCCGACCCACTGGTGGCCCTCGGCGCGGTCACCGCGACGCTCGTGCTCCTGACCGCCTACGAGGCCATCGCCCTGCGCGAGGCGCGCGAACGCGTACGAGCCAACCCCTCGGCCGCCCTGGCCGAGGTGCGCGGGCGGAGCTAGGCCGCAGCTAGTCCTCGTGCCAGGGGGTGAGGATGCGGGGGCCGTCGGCGGTGATCGCGACGGTGAACTCGAAGTGCGCGGCGAGGGAACCGTCCTGGGAGTAGACGGACCATCCGTCGCTGCCCATCCGCACCTCGGCGCCGCCCGAGCTGACCATCGGCTCAATGGCGAGGACCATTCCCTCCTCCAGCAGCGGGCCCTTGCCCGGATCGCCGAAGTTGGGGATCTGCGGATCCTCGTGCATCTCGCGGCCGACGCCGTGTCCGACCAGCGTGCGGATCACCGAGAGGCCGTCGGCCTCGGCGCGCTTCTGGACCGCGTGGGAGATGTCGCCGAGCCGGTTCCCGGCCTGCGCCTGCTCCACCGCCGCGAACAGGGACTCCCTGGTAGCGGTCAGCAGCGGCTCGGCCCCCTCCGGCGCCTCGCCGACCGGCACGGTGATCGCGGCGTCAGCCACCCAGCCCCCGAAGGTCACCCCGCAGTCGATCGAGATCAGATCGCCGCGCTTGAGCTCGATCGGGCCGGGGATGCCGTGAACGACCATGTCGTTGGGCGACGCGCAGATGGAGCCGGGAAAGTCCCGGTAGCCCTTGAACGAGGGCACGGCGTCCTGGGAGCGGATGAAGCGCTCGGCGGCCTCGTCGAGGTCCGCCGTGGTGATGCCTGGGCGGACCTTCGAGCGGAGCATCCGCAGGCAGCGCGCCTGGATCTCCCCGGCCGCGGCCATCGCCTCGACCTGCTCAGGGGTCTTTCGCACGATCATCCCCTGGTACATGCAGGGCTCAAATCTCCTCCTCGCGGCGGATCGTCGCGAGCGTCCCCCGGATCTCGTCGGCCACCACGTCGGGCGGCCGGTCGCCGTCGACGTGCTGGAGGATGCCCTTCTCGTCGTAGTACGCGGCGAGGGGCGAGGTCTTCTCGTGGAACTGCTGGAGGCGGCGCTTGATCACCTCGGGCCTGTCATCGTCGCGCACGAGCAACTCGCTGCCGTCGAGGTCGCAGACGCCCTCCTCCTTGGGAGGGTTGAACTCGATATGGAAGACGTGCCCGTTGGCCGCGCACGTTCGCCTGCCGCCCAGGCGCCGGACGACCTCCTCGTCGGAGACCTCGATCAGCAGCGCGGCCGAGAGCTTGCGCTCGAGGTCCTCCATCTCCTTGCCGAGGGCCTCCGACTGGGGGACGGTGCGCGGGAAGCCGTCGAGGATGAAGCCGTCCTGGGCCTCCTCGCGCTGAACCCGCTCCCCGATGATCTCGATGATCACCTCGTCTGGAACGAGGTCGCCGCGATCCATGTACTCCTTGGCCTTGAGGCCGATCTCGGTGCCCTCCTTGACCGCGGAGCGCAGGATGTCGCCGGTCGCGTAGTAGGGCAGGCGGAAGTCCTCCTGGAGGCGCTCTCCCTGGGTGCCCTTGCCGCTACCCGGCGGGCCGAGCAGGATCAAGTTGAGTTCGGACATCCGGTCTTGCTACTTCAGGAAACCCTCGTAGTTGCGCATCATCAGCTGCGCCTCGAGCTGCTTGACCGTGTCGAGCGCCACGCCAACGACGATCAGGATCGAGGTGCCGCCGAAGAAGAAGTTGGCCGAGGTCTGGCTGATCAGGATCGTCGGAAGGGCCGCCACTGCACCCAGGTAGAGCGCTCCGGGGAGGGTCAGCCTGGAGAGGATCCGGTCGAGGTATTCGGCGGTCGGCCGTCCCGGTCTCACGCCCGGGATGAAGCCGCCGTACTTCTTCAGGTTGTCCGCCTGGTCGACGGGGTTGAAGGTCACCGCCGTATAGAAGTAGGTGAAGATGATGATGAAGAAGACCTCGCCGGCCACATAGGCCCAGCTGTTGGGGCTGAAGAAGGCCGCGAAGTCGAGTGCCGCCGGGGTGTTCAGCAGCTGCCCCACGGTCGGCGGGAAGGCCATGATCGAGGCCGCGAAGATGACGGGGATCACGCCGGCCATGTTGACCCGCAGCGGCAGGTAGGTGGAGCCGCCGGAGGTCATCTTGCGGCCGACCACGCGTTTCGCATATTGGACCGGGATTCGTCGCTGCCCCTCCTGGACGAAGACGATCGCCACGATGACCGCCAGCGCAATGAATGGCATCAACACCACGAACACCTGATCGGGATTGGTCCACCACTTCTGGATCCCCGGCAGGATGCTCGAGGCGATCGAGGCGAAGATCATCAGCGAGATCCCGTTACCGATGCCGTGCTGGGTGATCAGCTCTCCCATCCACATCAGCAGCACGCAGCCAGCGGTCAGGCAGATCACGATCAGGAAGAGCTTGGTGAAGGTGAGCTCGCCGACGACGCTGGAGCCGGCCTGGCTCTGGAAGCTCTGGAAGAGGAAGACGTAGCCGAGCGACTGGCCGAAGGCGAGGAAGACGGTCAGGTAGCGCGTGTACTGGGTGATCTTCTGCTGGCCTACCTCACCCTCCTTCTGCAGGCGCTCGAGCGAGGGCAGGACCACCGTCAGCAGCTGCAGGATGATCGAGGCGGTGATGTAGGGCATGATCCCCAGCGCGAACAGCGACAGCCGCGAGAGGCTTCCGCCCGAGAAGAGGTTGAGGAAGCCGAGGATGTTGGACCCGGCGAAGTTGCTCGAGATGTCCTTGATCGCGTCGGCGTCTACGCCGGGCGAGGGGATGTAGGCGCCCAGGCGGTAGAGCGCGAGCATCGCCGCCGTGAACGCCAACTTCTTCCGAATCTCGGGGATGGCGAAGGAGTTGGCGATCGTCTGAAGCAAGAGCTAGTCCTTTGAGCCGGGCCCCGGCTCGATCGTCTCGCAGGTGCCGCCGGCGGCCTCGATCTTCTCCTGCGCCGAGGCGCTGAAGGCGTGCGCGCGGACTGTCAGCTTCTTCGAGATCTCACCGCGCCCGAGCACCTTGACGGGGAACGAGCGCTTCGCGAGCCCGGCGCTCTTGAGCGACTCCGGTGTGACCTCGGAGCCGGCGGCGAAGCGCGACTCGAGATCGGCGACGTTGACCGGCTGGGTCCTGGTGCGGAAGTTCTCGAACGGCATCGACATCTTCTTGTTGGGGCCGCGCAGCTTGCGCATCCGCATGTGGATGGGGTTTTGCCCGCCCTCGTAGCCGCGCTTGCGCTTTGCGCCCGCGCGAGCGCCGGCGCCCTTGTGGCCGCGGCCGGAGGTCTTGCCGTGCCCGGTCCCCTTGCCCCGGCCGAGGCGCTTGCGCGGCCGGCGGCTGCCGGGGGCGGGGCTGAGGCTGTGAAGTCCGATCTCCTCGGGAGCGAGGGACTTCTCGGGATCGGGGGACTTGTCAGCCATTGGACACGACCCCCTTCTCCCAGGTGGAGCCGTCGATCTCGACGAGGTGGTCGATCATTCGCAGCATGCCGCGAAGCTGGGGTGTGTCGGGGTAGCTCCCTTTGCGGCCGATGCGGCCGAGCTTGAGCGAGCGCAGCGTGTCGCGCTGCTTGTCGGTGGCGCGAGCCGAGGAGCGCACCTGGCGCACGGCGACCTCGGCCATCAGGAGCCCGCCGCCTCGGGGGTCGCGGGCTTATCGGCCTCGGGAGCGACCGCTGCGGGCTCCTCGGCCTTGGCTGCCTCGGGCTCCGCTGCCTTGCGCTCCTCAGCCTTGGCGGCCTCGGCCTCGGGTTCCGTGGCCTTGGGCTCCTCGGCCTCGGGGGCCTCGGCCTTGGGCTCGGTGACCTGCTCGACGACCTTGGGCTTCTGCTCGGGCTCCGGCTTGGCCTCACCGTTGGTGTCGCTGACGCCGAGCACCTCTCGAATCGAGATGCCGCGAAGCTTGGCGACGTCCTCGGGTCGCCTCAGTCCGTGCAGGCCCTGCATGGTCGCCTTGACGAGGTTGATCGGGTTCTGGGTGCCAATGCTCTTGGTGAGCACGTCCCGGACCCCGCCGAGCTCGAGCACGGCGCGAACGCCGCCGCCTGCGATCACGCCGGTACCCGGACTTGCCGGGCGCAGGACGACGTGGCCGGCGCCGAATCGCCCGATCACGCGGTGGGTGATCGTCTGGCCGTACTTCGGCACCTTGATCAGGTTCTTGCGCGCGTCCTCGACCGCCTTCTGGATCGCCAGCGGGACCTCGCGGGCCTTTCCGTAGCCGATCCCGACCACGGAGTTCTCGTCGCCGACGGCGACGAGCGCGGTGAAGGAGAAGCGCCGGCCGCCCTTGACGACCTTGGCGACACGGTTGATCTCGATCACCCGCTCCTGCAGGTCGAGTCCCTTGGGGCTTACTTTCTCGAGCGTCATCGAACGACCCAAAGTAGCGGACGGGGGGCGGCGTTCAGCATCAGAAGCTCAGGCCTCCCTCGCGGGCACCGTCGGCGAGCGCCTTGACGCGGCCGTGGTAGCGGTAGCCGCCGCGGTCGAAGACGCAGGTGCCGACGCCGGCATCGGCGGCGCGCTTGGCGAGCAGCTCTCCCGCCTTCTTGGCCTGGTCCATCGGCTTCAGCTCCTTCAGCTCCGGCTCGATCCAAGTGACCGCCGCCAGGGTGTGGCCGGCGTCGTCGTCGATCAGCTGGGCGAAGATGCCGCGGTTGGTGCGGCGGACGGAGAGGCGCGGGCGCTCGGCCGAGCCGCGGATCTTGGCGCGGACCCGGCGGCGACGGCGCAGGCGCTGCTGAGGCTTGGTGAGAACGGCCATGCCTAGGCCCTCTTCCCGATCTTGCGGGTGACGTGCTCGCCCGCGTAGCGGACGCCCTTGCCCTTGTAGGGCTCCGGGGGCCGGTTCTTGCGGATGCGGGCCGCGACCTCGCCGACGAGCTGCTTGTCGATCCCGCGCACCACCACCTCGGTCGGCTGGGGAACCTCGAACTCGATCCCGTCGGGAGCGTCCACCTGGACGGGATGGGAGAAGCCGAGCGCCATCTCGATGCCCTTGCCCTTGAGCTGGGCCCGGTAACCGACGCCCTGGATCTCGAGCCGCTTCTCGTAGCCGTTGGTAACGCCCTCGACCTGGTTCGCGATCAGGCTGCGCGTGAGGCCGTGCAGCGCACGGTGCTCTCCGCGATTGGTCGGGCGCTCGACGGTCAGGGTGCCGTCGCTCAGCTCGACCTTCATCTCGCGCGAGATGGGCTGCACGAGCTCACCCTTGGGGCCCTTGACCGTGACCACGCCTGGCTGGACCTTTACCTCGACGCCTGCGGGTACCTCGATTGGCTTTTTTCCGATTCGTGACATTGAGTTCCTTGCTACCAGACGTAGGCGACCACTTCGCCGCCGACGCCGCGCTTGCGGGCCTCGTGGCCCGTCATCACGCCGCGAGAGGTCGAGACGATCGCAGTCCCCATGCCGCCCTGCACGCGCGGGATCTCACCGCTGGCGACGTAACGGCGCCGCCCCGGACGCGAGATCCGCCGCATGCCGAGGATCACAGGGTCGCGGTCCTCCGTGTACTTGAGCTGAACCCGCAGGACCTCCCCGACGTCGCCGGCCTCGATCGTGAAGTCATTGATATAGCCCTGCTCCTTGAGGATGCGCGACATCTCCCGCTTCAGGCTCGAGGCGGGGATGTCCACCTGCTCGTGCTCGGACTGCAGCGCGTTGCGGATGCGGGTCAGGTAGTCGGATATGGGGTCGGTAAGGCTCATCTGCTCACCAGCTCGACTTGGTCATCCCGGGCACGTAGCCCTCGTGTGCGGCATCGCGCAGGCAGATCCGGCAGAGGCCGAACTTGCGGTAGTAGGCGCGCGGCCGCCCACAGCGGCGGCAACGGTTGTAGCCGCGGGTCTTGTACTTGGGAGTGCGCCTCTGGCGCACCTTTTGCGACGTCTTTGCCATCAGTCTCCTTGCTGCTTTTCCTTGGTCTCATCCGGGGAGGACTCGCCCTCGGCGGCCCCCTCCTCACCCTCGGCCCCCTCCTCGCCCTCTTCGTGCTTCTCGGGCTTGGCGTAGGCGTCGGGGTTCTCTTCCTTCAGCTGCTCGAGGGCGGCCGCTTCGGCCTCGGCGCGCTCGCGCGCCTGCTCCTTGCGCCGCTCCTCCTCCTCGGCCTCCTCGGCCTCGGTGTCCTCGCCGGGGCGCCCCTCGTGGGCGAACGGCATCCCGAACTCGTCGAGCAGCGAGAAGGCCTCGAGATCGGTCGCGGCGGTGGTCGTGATCGTCACGTCGAGGCCGCGGACCTGGTCGATCGAGTCGTAGTCGATCTCGGGAAAAATGATCTGCTCGCGGATGCCCATCGAGTAGTTGCCGCGGCCGTCGAAGGAGCGCGGGTTTAGGCCGCGGAAATCGCGGATGCGCGGAATCGCGACCGAGATCAGGCGGTCGAGGAACTCCCACATGCGGGCGCGCCGGAGGGTCACGGCCAGGCCGACGGGCATCCCCTCGCGAACCTTGAAGGAGGCGACCGACTTCTTGGCGCGCCGGACGCTGGGGCGCTGGCCCGCGATCAGGGCGAGCTGCTCGATGGCGGCCTCGAGCATCTTGGTGTCCTGCTTGGCCTCACCGACGCCCATGTTGAGCGTGATCTTGTCCAGGGTCGGAGCCTCCATCGAGCTTGAGTAGCCGAATCGCTCCACGAGCACTGGCTTGATCTCCTCGAGGTAGCGCTCGCGCAGCCGGGGCGGCGGGGCTGCCTGCGTCTGTGCGGTTCCGGCTTCCATGGCTCTAGTCGATCGCGTTCCCGGTGCGGGCAGCGACGCGCTTGCGCTTGCCGCCTGAGTCCCGGTCGATCCGGATCCTGGTGGGCTTGTTGTCAGAGGGGTCGAGCAGCATCACGTTCGAGGCGTGGATCGGCCCCTCCTTCTCGATGATGCCGCCCACGTCTCCGCCCTTCGAGCTGTCCTTGACCGAGGTCGGCCGCGTGCTGCGCTTGACGATGTTGAGGCCCTCGACGAAGAGGCGGTTCTTCTTGGGCTCGGTGCGAAGCACGCGCCCGGTCTTGCCGCGGTCCTTGCCGGCGGTCACGATCACGGTGTCGTCAGTCCGGATGCGCATCAGAGGACCTCCGGGGCGAGCGAGACGATGCGCATGAAGTTGCGGTCGCGGAGCTCGCGGGCCACAGGGCCGAAGATGCGGGTGCCGCGCGGGGCGCCGGCATCGTCGATCAAGACGGCCGCGTTCTCATCGAAGGAGATGTAGGTGCCGTCCTTGCGGCCGAGCTGCTTGACGGTGCGGACGACCACGGCCTCGACGACCTCGCCCTTGCGGACGCCGCCCTGGGGCGTCGCCTGCTTGACCGTCGCGGTGATCGTGTCGCCGATCCGCGCGTAGCGGCGGTGCGAGCCGCCCTTGACGCGGATGCAGAGGATCTCCCGTGCACCCGAGTTGTCTGCCACCTTGAGCCTTGACTCCTGCTGGATCATCGCTGGCCTACTTCGCCTTCTCGAGGACTTCGATCAGGCGCCAGCGCTTCTGCTTGGACAGCGGGCGGGTCTCGACGATGCGGACCGTGTCGCCCTCCCCCGCCTCGTTTTGCTCGTCGTGCGCGCGCAGGGTGTTGCTGCGGCGGACGATCTTCTCGTAAGTCGGGTGGCGCCGGGCGCTGTCGATCCGGACCGTGATCGTCTTGTCGGACTTGTTCGAGATCACGATTCCGAGGCGCTCCTTGCGACCCGCCGCGCGGCGCTCAGCCGGAACCGTGCCGGTCCCGGCCTGGTGCTTCTGACGACGGTGGGCGCGGTGGTGCTTGCGCTCGACGCCGGCTGCGCGGCGACGGGCCGCGCGCTCGGAGGCGCGCTCCTCGGGCTTGCGCTCGGGACCTGCGGCGCCGGACTCGCGCGAGCGCAGCAGCCGCTGGCGCTCCTTCCAGCTGAGTCCCTCGAACTCGTCGTCGGCGTCCGCAGCCGGGGCGTCGGGCTCGGCGGCGTCGGGCGCCTTCTCCTCAGCCTCAGCTTCGGGCTCGGCGTCCTTCTCCTCAGGCTCGGGCTCGGCGGCCTTCCCCTCCGCGGGAGCCTCGGGCTCCGGCTGGCCGCCGGCGTCGGCGTTTGCCTCGGCCTGCTCTGCGTTCTCGTTTTTCTCTTCTTCAGTCATCTCTCAGCTCAGCTTCTCTTGGTCAGGGGTGCCTGAGCTCGGCATCGAGGTCGATGCCGCGCTGCTTGGCTACGGTCAGCAGCCGGGCGACGTCACGCCTCAGGGCGCGAACCTTGGTGGTGTCCTCGAGCTCGCCGGTCGCGTGCTGGAAGCGGAGGTTGAACTGCTCCTCTCGCGTCTCGCGCACGCGCTCGACCAACTCGTCGTCCTTCATCCCGTGAACCTCGGCGGCCTTCATCCCTCAGACCCCTCGCGTCGGACGATCTTGGTTCTCACGGGAAGCTTGTGACCGGCGAGCCGCAGCGCGTCCTTCGCCAGGTCCTCGGGGACGCCGGCCAGCTCGAACATGACGCGTCCGGGCTTGACCACCGCGACCCAGCCCTCGGGGTTGCCCTTGCCGGACCCCATCCGGGTCTCGGCGGGCTTGGCCGTGTAGGGCTTATCGGGAAAGATGTTGATCCAGACCTTGCCGCCGCGCTTGATCTTGCGCGTCATCGCGACTCGGGCAGCCTCGATCTGGCGGTTGGTCACCCAGCCGCGATCGAGCGACTTGAGCCCGTACTCGCCGAAGGCGACGGTGCTGCCGCCCTTGGTGTTGCCGCGCATCCGGCCGCGCATCTGCTTGCGGTACTTGACCCGCTTGGGCATCAACATCAGGAACGGCCTCCTCGGTCACGTTCGCGGCCGCGGTTGTTGCCGCCCGATGCCTCTTCCTCGGCGGCCTCGGCACGGAAGCCCTCGGGCATGACCTCGCCCTTGTTGATCCAGCACTTGACGCCGATCCGGCCCGTCGTGGTCCGCGCCTCGACGAAGCCGTAGTCGATGTCGGCCCGAAGGGTGTGCAGCGGGACGCTGCCGTCGGAATAGACCTGGCGGCGCGCCATCTCAGCGCCACCGAGCCGGCCGGAGACCTGGACCTTGACGCCCTTGGCGCCGGAGCGCATGGCCGACGTCAGCGCGCGCTTCATCGCGCGCCGGAAGGCCACGCGGTTCTGGAGCTGCTCGGCGATCGACTGGGCGACGAGCTTGGCGTCGAGCTCGGGTCGCTTGATCTCCTTGATGTTGACCTTCACCGCCTTGCCGGTGAGCTTGTGGAGCTCGCGGCGCAGAGCGTCGACCTCGCTGCCGGACTTGCCGATGACGATGCCCGGGCGGGCGGTGGCGATGTCGACCTCGACCTCGCCGGACCCCTTCTTGATCGTGATGTCGGAGAGGCCGGCGTGCGCGAGCTTGCCCTGGATGTGCTCGCGGATCTGGATGTCCTCCATCAGGTAGTCGGCGAACTCGCGCTCGTTGAACCAGTTCGACTTCCAATCGTGGATGTAACCGACGCGGAAACCCTCGGGGTGGATCTTCTGGCCCATGCCGCTACTCCTCTGGCTCGAGTGCCACGGAGATGTGGCTGGTTCGCTTGTTGATCCTCGTCGCCCGTCCCTGCGCGCGAGGTCGGTAGCGCCTCAGCGTCGGGCCCTCGTCGACGCGAATGTCGACCACCCGCAACTCGTCGGCGATCAGGTCGTGGTTCGTCTCGGCGTTGGCCGCGGCGGAATCGAGAAGCTTGCTGATGTCCTGGGCGGCGCTGCGAGGCGAGAAGCGCAGCAGCGTGCGAGCGTCCTCGATCGGGAGGCCGCGGACCTGGTCGGCGATCAGACGCGCCTTGCGGGGCGCGACCCGGACGAAGCGGGCGCGGGCGCGGACGACGGGCGGGCCGGCCGGGGCCTCTTCAGCCTTGGCCTTGGCCCTCGCGGAGGACTTCGGCTTGCCCTTGGCGGCCGCCTTGGGCTTGCTCTCCGACTTCGCCCCCTCGGGGGACTTCGCCGTCGCGGACGACTTCGCCTTCGGCTTGGCGGCAGCCTTCGGCTCAGCGTCGGCCTTGGCCGCGGCCTGCTTCGACTTCGCGTCTGCCTTCGACTTCGCGTCTGCCTTCGACTTCGCGTCTGCCTTCGACTTCGCGTCTGCCTTCGACTTCGCGTCTGCCTTCGACTTCGCGTCTGCCTTCGACTTCGCGTCTGCCTTCGACTTCGCG
>SHVA01000009.1 GCA_009691195.1 Solirubrobacterales bacterium
ATCGGCTCGCGCTCGTCGCCGTCCACGAGGTCTCCCTCCCCCTCCCGCATCGCTTCGGCCGCGTCCTCGAGCATCTGGCAGTAGAGCTCGAAGCCGACCGCGGCGACGTGGCCCGACTGCTCGTCGCCGAGCAGGTTGCCGGCGCCCCGGATCTCGAGGTCGCGCATCGCCACGCGGAAGCCCGAGCCGAGCTCGGTGTGGTCGGAGAGCGTCGCGAGCCGGGCCCCGGCGTCCGCGGTCAACGTCTCTGCGGAGGGATAGAGCAGGTAGGCGAAGGCGCGCTCGCGACTGCGGCCGACCCGCCCGCGGATCTGGTAGGCCTGCGCCAGCCCGAGCTGGTCGGCGCGCTCGACGATCAGGGTGTTGGCGGTGGGGATGTCGAGGCCCGACTCGATGATCGTCGTCGCAACGAGGCAGTCGGCGTCGCCGCGCAGGAAGGTAAGCATCGCGTTCTCGAGCTGGTTCTCGTCCATCTGGCCGTGCGCCTCGATGAAGCTGACGCCGGGGCAGAGCCCACGCAGGCGCTCGGCGGTCTCGTGCAGGCTGTCGATCAGGTTGTGCAGGAAGAAGGCCTGCCCCCCGCGCTCGGACTCACGCTGGATCGCACGCTTGACCAGCTCCTCGTCGTAGGGGCCGACGTAGGTGCGGACCGGCATCCGCCCCTCGGGCGGCGTCTCGATCACCGAGATGTCGCGGAGTCCGGCGAGCGACATCTGCAGGGTCCTCGGTATCGGCGTCGCCGAAAGGGAGAGCACGTCCAGCTTGAGCTTGAGCTGGCGCAGCAGCTCCTTCTGCTTAACCCCGAAGCGCTGCTCCTCGTCCACGACCAGCAGCCCCAGCTCCTTGGCGCGGACATCGCGCGAGAGCAGCCGGTGGGTGCCGATCAGGATGTCCACCTTGCCCTCCTGGAAGCGCTTGAGTGCGTCGCGGACCTCTGCCGGCTTGCGCAGGCGCGAGACCATCTCGACGTTGAAGGGGCTGTCGGCCAGCCGCTCGCGGAAGGTCCCGAAGTGCTGCTGGGCGAGGATCGTCGTCGGCACCAGCATCATCACCTGGGCGCCGTCGGCCGCGGCCTTGTGGGCGGCGCGCAGCGCGACCTCGGTCTTGCCGTAGCCGACGTCGCCGCAGATCAGGCGGTCCATCGGGCGCTCGGACTCCATGTCGGCCTTTGTCGAGTCGATCGCGTCGAGCTGGTCGGCGGTCTCGCGGTAGGGGAAGGCCTGCTCGAAGCTGAGCTGGAGCTCGCCATCGGGCGCGAAGGTGTGGCCGCGGCGGACCTGGCGCTCGGCGTAGAGGTTGAGCAGCTCGCCCGCCATCTCATGGGCGGCGCGGCGGGCGCGCGCCTTGAGGTTCTGCCAGCGCTTGCCTCCGAGCGCGCTCAGCTGCGGCTCGCCGCCCTCAGCGCCGAGGTAGCGGCTGATCCGCGCCAGCTGGTCGGTTGGCGCGAAGACCCGGTCCTCGCCCCGGTACTCGAGCTCGAGGTAGTCGCGGGTCACGCCGGCGAGGGTCTTGGTGTCGAATCCGGCGAAGCGGGCGACGCCGTGGTCCTCGTGGACGACGAAGTCGCCGACCCGCAGCTCGACTGCGGCTGCGAGCTTGCCGCGAGCCGGAGCCTCGGCCGCGCCCGCGCGGCGGCGGTGGACGAGGCGGCGATAGGGAATCACCGCGAGCTTCAGCTCCGGGGCGAGGAAGCCCTCGCGCAGGGTCGCGTCGGCGAAGGCGAGCGCTCCCTCGGCGGGCGGCTCGGAGCCCAGGAAGGGAGCGTCGAGCCGGGCGAGGTTGTATCGGGCCCGCTCAGCCTCGCCGTGGTGCTCGAAGGCGACCACGACCCGGTAGCCCGACCGGACCAGCTTCTCGAGCTCGGCCTCTCCCTCCGCAGAAGTCCTCGACGGGAACTCGGCGCGCTGGGCGCGAAGGGAGTGCGGCTGGCCGCCCTCGGCCGTACCCAGCTCGAGCTCGGCGCGCGCGGTGAGCGGCTCGCCCACATCCACGTAGAGGTGGCGGGCGTTGTCGGCGTGCATCGCCGCCGTCACGTCCTCCCAGTGGTCGCGCAGGGCACCCGGGATCTGCTCCGCCGCTGCGATCACCACCAGCGCCTCACCGGGCACCAGATCAAGCGGCGCGCGAAAGCGGTCGAGGGGCAGCAGCTCGGCCAGGTCCGGCTGCTCACCGTCCTCCGACTCGCTCGCGGCCATCGCGGCCAGCTCGCGGTGCTCGGAGGCCAGTTCGGCCGCCGGGGACAGCTCGACGCGCTCGGCGTCGCCGAGCGACCGCTGGGTGAAGGTCGAGAACCAGCGCAGCGACTCGATCTCGTCGCCGAAGAGCTCGACCCGGATCGCCCTCTCCTCGGTCGCCGGATAGACGTCGAGGATCCCTCCCCGCACTGCGAACTGGCCGCGCTCCTCGACCTGGTCGGCGCGCTCGTAGCCGGCCTCGACCAGGAGCTCGGCCACGTCGCCGATATCGACCTCCTCGCCGACCGAGAGGGCGAAGCCGCTCGGCCGCAGCTCGGGGTCGGGCACCGCCTCGGCAAGCGCGATCGCCGAGGCGACCACGACTGGAGTGCCCTCGGCGGGGGCGTCCGCCGCAAGGGCGTCCATCGCGGCGATCCTGAGCCCTGCCAGGTGGGGCGGCGGCGCGATGTGGGAGAGGTAGCCGGTGCCCCGCGAGGGGTAGTAGCGGACCTGCCTGCCGAGGAAGGCGCGCAGGTCGGCGGCGAGGTCGCGGGCGGAGCGATCGTCCGCGGTGACCAGCAGGGCCGGGCGCCCCCCGGCGTCGTCATCATCGAGCAGGGCCGCGAGCAGGTAGGGCGTCAGCGAGCCCGAGACGTGGGCGCGAACGGGCTTCGCCGAGGGATCGCGCAAGTCGCCGGCCAACGCCGTGACGGCGAGGGAGTCGTGAGCTACCTCGAGCAGTGCTTTGAGCCCCATCGATCCTCGTTCGACGTCGGCCGGGCATGACGAGCGGCCGGATCGATCGTCCGGTCGCTCACCCCGGCACGGGCCGGGGCAGGTCCGATTCTAGAAAGCGCCCAGCCCCCGTCCCGAGTCGGGACTGGCTACTTGCCCTTTTTCTTCTTCTTCTTTTTGACGACCTTGACGCTGCGCGTCGCCGGCGAGGCGTCGGCGTTTCCGGCGAGGTCGACCGCGCGCACCTGGAAGCTGTGCGTGCCCAGCTTCAGCTTGCGGAGGGCCGGGGAGCCGCAGGCGACGAAGGCGCCCGCGTCGAGCTTGCACTGGAAGCTCGCCCCGACCTCCGAGCTGAAGCTGAAACTGGCGGCGACCGTCTTCTTGGCCTTGAGCTTTGCCTTGGGGCCCGCGGTGATAGTCGTCTGTGGCGCGGTCGCGTCGGTTGCGAGCGGCGCCGCGAACTCGGAGCTTCCCGCCGAGGCCGTGGTCTGGTTTGCGGTGACGAGCGCGCCGGCGACCTGGCCCGAGTTGTGGTTGACAACCCACTTGCCGTCGGCGCCGGCTGTGCCCGTGCCCAGCAAGGCGCCGAGCTCGCCGGGCGATGCGGTTGCCTTGGCGAAGACCCGGATCGTGGCGCCCACAGTCGCGGTTCCGCGGGTCAGGTTCGGCCCCGTCACGGTGACCACCGGCGTCTGGATGCCGGCGTTGGGTCCCGTGGCAGCCGGGTTGCCGGGCCCCTCGCCGAGATCGTTGAGATCGTCGAAGAGGCCGAGAAAGAGGTCGCTGGCCGTAGACCCATTGTTTGAACCGCGGTTGCCGGCGAACACGTTGGCGTCGTTGCGGAGCAGTGCGCCCGGAGGTACCGGCTGCAGGTCGCCCTCGTTCCTCACCTCGATCGCATCGCCAGCCTGGTTCGAGATGACGTTCTCCTCGGCCGTGGTGTCGCCGCCGATCGTGTTGCCCGTGGAAGCGTCTATGCCCAGGCTGGTGACCAGGACTCCTCGAGCGGCACCGCCGCCTTGATCACCGCCGACGGAGTCCGTGCCGATCAGGTTGCCCTGGACGATGTTGTTGGTATCGCCCTCGAGCGAGAGCCCAGTCAGGTAGTTGTTGCCGATCGTGTTGCCGGTGATGGTCGAGTCGTGGAGGTTGAAGCTCCGGATCCCGTCGGCGCCGAGGCCCAGATTCTCTCCCGCCGGTCCGACGCCGAGGAGGTTGTCCTGCACCAGGGCATCGCTTCCCTGGAGCTGCATGGCATCGACGCCTGAGCCCGCCAGGGCGATCCGGTTCCCGATCACCTGTGCTCCGGCGCCCTCGACGGAGTCAACGGTAATCCCGTAGTCGCTGGGCGGAGAGAGAGGCGCCGTCCCCGACATGTCGGTGCCGACGAAGTTGTTGCGGATCACCAGGTTTGGGGGGCCCTGGATCAACGCCCAGATTCCCGAGTCGCCGCCAGTGATGTAGTTGCGGTCCCCCGCCGCCGCGCCTCCGATCGTTGTGTCGGGCGCGTTGAACACGTCGATCCCGGTGGTGTTTCCTATCGCTGCGGTGCCGGTTGCGTTGAAGCCGATCAGGTTGCCGCGGATGCTGGTCTGCTGTGCGTGGCCGAACTCGTTGTTGATGCCGGGACCCAGCAGATCGATTCCCCGGGTTGCGCCCGAGATCAGGTTGCAGGGGCCAGAACAGGTGCGGGTGTCGGCTGGGTACCATCGATCACCGTTCCCGTCGGTGAGTCGTCGCTGCCGTTCCCGCCGAGCTCGATGTCCTTCCCGTTGGCGGCGACCGCCGTCCCGGCCGCGTTGGTTCCGAAGTAGTTGCCCTGGATCACGGTGTCATCGCCCCTGAACACCGTGACGCCGACAGCGGCGTTGGCGAAGACGTTGCGCGCGGCCGCGGTGGTGCCCCCGATCACGGCGTCGTCGGCTGTGATGGCAACGCCCGTGTCGATCGCCTCGCCGGTCCCGTCGACCTTGATCCCGAACCAATCGTTCTGTATCTGGAGGCCGTCGGTGACGACGAGCGCGGCAACTCCACGAAAGGCGTTGGTGAGGGCCAGCCCACGGATTGTGACCGGGCTGCCGCCGGAGGTCACCCGGAAGACATCGGTGGCGGTGGAGGTCGCCCTGACGCCAACGCATGGCGACGTGCTGGCGGGGGTCGCGCTGCAGCCATCGACGATGGTCGGCTCGTTGATGTCCGGCAGCATGCCGCCCAGCGTCAGGGTCGTCACAAGGCCGATGCCGCCTCCGCTGGTGTCGAAGCCGATCGTGTCGGTGGAGGTGGTGTCGCCGTCGCCGGCCTCGCCGACAGCGGCGCGCAGGGTGCAGTTGATCGGGAGCCCCAGGTCGACGTCGCAGAGCCCATCCCCGAGATTGACGTCGGACGCGTCGCCGGTCACATTGACCGTGAAGGTCTCGGCGTCGTCGGCGAGCGCGGGCGCGGCAGCAAGCGCGAGCGTGGTCAGGGTTGCCGCCATCACCGCCAGCGTGGTCCTACGTCTGCGCCCGCCCTGATCCCACATCCCCGTACCCCTATCCGCTGCGACCTTCTTCGCGAAAGCCTAGCCGGATCAACCGCCGTATGGAAGGCCCGGGCCCGAGCGCTGCCACTCGACCTGACCTCGCCCTTCCTCGGCGGAGCGCTCGACGACGCCGTCCCACTCGAGCAGCATCCGCTTCAGGCGCGCGACGGCCTCAGGCGGATGCTCGGCGACCTCGGCGGCAAGCTCGAGGGCGGCCTCCTCCGTACGCGCGGCGGGTGCGACCCGGTGGACGAGCCCCATCCGCAGCGCCTCATCGGCGCTGACATTGCGGGAGGTCAGCAGCAGGTACTTGGCGGTCGAGAGACCGCACAGCGTCACCAGCCGCGCCGGGCCCACCGGTACGCCGAGCTGGGCGCCGGGGAAGCGCAGCCGCAGGTTCCCGCCGGCAACGCGCAGATCGCAGGCGACGGCGATCTCGGCCCCGCCGCCGACGACCGAGCCGTGGCAGACCGCGACCGTCGGCTTGGGAAAGGCGACGAGCTCGTCGTAGAGCTGCGCGAACAGCTCCATCCGCCGGACCTTCCCCTCCTCGTCGAGCTCCTCCTTGATATCGGCCCCCGCAGAGAGACCGAGGTGGTCGTTGGAGGAGATCACCAGCACCCGGACCGCGTCGTCCTCGCGGGCGGTGCCCAGGTGGGCCAGCATGCCCTCGAGCATCGCCGTGTTGATCGCGTTGCGCGCGTCCTCGCGCTCGAGCCTCAGCAGCGCGATGCCCGCGTCGGCGGAATAGCTGGTCAGCGGCGCGTCGCTCATTCGGCGCGATTCTGCTGATCGGGGACCGGCTCCGGCTCCCCGGCGATGCGCTCGACCAGGCTCTCGGCCTCGTCGGCAGCCGCTGCGATCAGGGCGAGCACGTCCTCGTGCAGCTCGCGGAAGTTGCCGAGAACGTAGGCCGAGACGATCTCGGGGTCAGAGCTCTTCGGTCGCCCGACACCGGCGCGCACTCGCCAGAAGTCGGGGCCGCCGAGCCCCTCGTTGAGGCTCTTGAGCCCGTTGTGGCCGGCGAGGCCGCCACCGAGGCGCGAGCGAACCTCCCCGAAGGGCAGGTCGATCTCATCGTGGAGCGCGATCACGGCGTCGAGCGGGACGCCGAGCGAGCCCCGCGCGGGGCCGGCAGCGGAGCCGGACTCGTTCATATAGGTCTGGGGAAGCAGGATCGCCACCCGCGGGCCACCGGGCCGCACCTTGCCCTCGGCGATCAGGCCACCGAAGCGCTTGCGCGCCCGCGGCAGCTCCCAGCGGTCGGCCAACACGTCGGCGATCTCGAAGCCGACGTTGTGGCGGGTCGACGCGTAGCGCTTTCCGGGGTTGCCGAGCCCGACGAGCAGGACGTCTGCTCGTCCCTCGCCCCCGGCCTCGTCCTCAGCGCTTCGCCCTCGGCGGCGAAAGAGGGACAGCGGCCTAGTCCCCGCCGCCGGAATCGCCGCCGCCAGAGTCTCCGCCGCCTCCGGAATCACCGCCGCCTCCCGAGTCGCCCCCGCCCGAGTCGCCCAGGATCTCGTAGGTCGCTTCGCCCACGGGCGCGTCGCCCTTGCCGCCGTCGTTGCCTCCCTTGGCGTCGTCGCCGCTTCCCTTCGGGGCGTCGTCCCTACCGTCGCCGCGGTCACCCTTCTCGTCGCCGCGATCGTCCTTGCCGTCGCCGTGCCCTCCGCCGGGGTGAGGCGTGGTGGCGACGGTGGTCGGCGTCGTGTCCGTGTAGTCGGAGCTGGGGGGCCGGCGGCCTCTGAACAGGCGGCGCAGCCAGGACACGGCTACTCGTCCTCCGACTCTCCGACCCGCTCGGGCTGCTCGGGCTCGGCGGGCTCCTCGCCCTCGGCGGGCTCCTCGCCCTCCTCGCCCTCGCCGACGAGCTCCGTCTCCTCCTCGAGCTCGGGCTCGGGCTCCTCCTCGACCCGTGGCGGGCTGAGGGTGGCGATCGTGATCTCCTCCGGGTCGTCGGCCATGAACTTGACCCCGGACGGCGGGGTGACCACTGAAAGCTGGATGGTGTCGCCGATGACCATCTCCGAGACGTCGACGGTGATCTTCTCGGGGATCTCGGTCGGCAGGGCCTCGACGGTGATCTCGCGGGTGACATGGTCGAGCACGCCGCCCTCGCGGACGCCGGGAGCCTGATCTAGCCCCTCGAGCTCGATCGGGACCTCGGACTCGATCTTCTCGTCGAGGCGAACCTCGAGGCAGTCGATGTGGATCACGTTGCCGCGCACCGGGTGGCGCTGCTCCTCCTTGATCACGACGGGCACAGCGGCCGAGTCGTCGAGCTCGAGGTCGAGCAGCGTGTGGCCCTCGCCGAGCAGCGTCCGGAGCGTGCGCTCCTCGACCTGGAAGGGCCGGGCGTCACCGCCGTGGCCGTATACGATCCCGGGTACGAGGCCGGAACGGCGCAGGCGGCGGCTCTCGCGGGAGCCGAACTCGTCGCGTTCCTGGACCTTGAGGGTTGCTCGATCTGATGCCATATGAGTCGGGTGAGGCCGGCCAACGCCGATCCCGGCGCGGTCGCCTCCAACCCAGGATAGAAAATGTGTACCCAGAGTGGTCCGCGATCCCGAACAACAGCCCCCCGAGCATCCCCCCGAGCCGCCTGAGGGCGACGAGGATGCCGAGCGCTGGGCGGTAGAGGTGCCCCGGTTCCAGGAGGGGTGGCCGCCTCCCCGCGACGAGGACGAGGACGCCGAGCCGCCCGAGCAGGGAGGCGAGATCCCGGAGGGGCGGCTGGAGCGATCCGCCCGGCTGGGGGCGACCCTGGGAGCAGAGGCGACCCGCTACGCCGCGACGGCTGCGGCGAACGTCGCGCGCTCCCCGGAGAAGGCCCAGGAGCGGCTGGAGAACCGGCACGCCGAGACGGCGGGCCGGATCGCATCGACCCTCGGCGAGATGAAGGGCGCGGCGATGAAGCTGGGCCAGATGGCCTCCTTCATCGACGTCGACTTCCTGCCGCCCGAGTACCGCGAGATCTACCAGGAGCAGCTCGCCAAGCTGCGCTCGAAGGCCCCGGCGATGCCGTGGGGCCGGGTGAGGGAGGTACTCGAAGAGGAGTACGAGGGAGAGCCGCTGGAGCAGCTCTTCTCCCAGTTCGAGCCCGATGCCTTCGCCGCCGCCTCGATTGGACAGGTGCACCGCGCGGCGCTGCCCGACGGCACCATGGTCGCGG
Organism: Solirubrobacterales bacterium; assembly: GCA_009691195.1. Taxonomy (GTDB): domain Bacteria; phylum Actinomycetota; class Thermoleophilia; order Solirubrobacterales; family 70-9; genus SHVA01. Next base: position 8,603 of record SHVA01000009.1, read on the forward strand.
TCAAGGTCCAATACCCCGGTGTGGCCGAGGCGCTCGAGGGCGACCTCGCCAACGCCGGCGTCCTCGTCAGGCTGGCGCGCGCGCTGGCGCCGGGCCTCGACGCCAAGGCGATCGCCGACGAGCTTAAGGAGCGCGTGCTGGAGGAGCTCGACTACGAGTACGAGGCGCAGAACCAGCGCGCCTTCGCCCGGGCCTATGAGGGCCACCCGTTCATCTACGTCCCGAAGGTGCACTCGAAGCTGTCGCGGCGAAGGGTCCTGGTCAGCGAGTACGTCGAGGGGCGCGACTTCGAGCAGGTCAAGCGGCTCGACCAGTTCGACCGCGACCTCTTCGGGGAGATCCTCTTCCGCTTCTGCTTCGGGTCGATCTACCACCTCCAGCACTTCAACGCCGACACCCATCCCGGCAACTACCTGCTGATGGACGATGGCCGCGTGGCCTTCCTCGACTTCGGAATGACCAAGAAGCTGAGCGCCGACCAGATCCGGCTCGAGCAGCGCGCCGTTGACGCCGCGGGCCGCGACGACGCCGAGGGCCTGCGGGAGGTGCTCCAGGAGCTGGGGTTCGTCGGCGAGGCCGGCGGGGAGGCCGAGCGGCTGATGGAGCAGGTGAAGGCGATCGGCGGCTGGTACATGGAGGACGCCGAGCTCGAGATCACGCCCGAGCGCGTTATGCGGACGATCGAGGTCACCTCCAACCCGCGCTCGGAGTACTACGACCTGCTGCGCCGCGAGAGCATTCCCGCCGACGAGCTGATGGGGCGCCGCATGGAGACCGGGCTGCTCGCCGTGCTGGCCCAGCTGCGCGCGACGCAGAACTGGCATCGGATCATGCGCGAGTGGGTCTACGCCGACCCGCCCTCGACGGTGCTCGGCGAGGCGGAGTGGCGCTACTTCAAGGAGCGAGGGACCAACCGCACCCCGGGCCTCGCCACCCGCGCCTAGTCAGTCCTCGGGCTTGTCGTCCTTGGGCGCCTTGCCGTCGCCGAGTCCGTCGGCCTCGGCGAACAGCCGCGGGTCGTTGCTGACGATGCCGTCGACGCCCATCTCGGTCAGCTCCGCGATCCGCTCGGCGTCATCGACGGTCCAGGCCATCAGCTCGACGTCGGCCTCGCGGGCGGCCTCTACGAGGCGCGGGGTGATCAGGTGGTGGTAGGCCCAGACCGCGTAGACGCCCATCTCGGGCGCCTTGGTCGCGATCGTCTTGGGAAAGCGCCGGCGCATCGCGGCTAGGCCCGCAATCAGGCCCGGCCTGGCCCAGCGCATGCCGGTCCAGTCAAGGCGGGTCTTCGGGATCGTCCAGCCGAGCCGCAGTTCCGGCTCGAGCGAGCGCAGCTTGGTCAGGCTCGAGACCTCCATCGTCGAGACCATCGCCCGCTCGAGCAGTCCATGCCCCGCGAGCACGCCGGCGAACTCCGCCTCGCGACCGGGAAGCTTGAGGTCGCAGTCGATCTCCACCTCGTCGAGGGGCGGGTCGAGGAAGGCACTCAGCGCCTCGGTCAGGCCCAGCGCGTGACGCGCATTGGCGTCCTCGTAGTCGTGAGCGACGACCAGCTGGCCCTCGCGGTTGTGGAGGACGTCGAGCTCGATCATGTCGACGCCGTGCTCGACGGCCGCCTCGAAGCTCTCGAGCGTGTTCCCCGGCACGATCGCGTCAGCGCCCTTGTGGCCGATGCGGCGCACGACCCGATCGTCTTCTTCGGTAAGCATGCGCGTCACCCTAGCCATCTGGGGCGGACGGCCCGCTGTTAGCTTGCGGCTGGCCCCAGCGAGGCTCGCACGAATGCTCCGGACGCTCACAGCCCTGGCTTGCCTGACCGTGCTCGCGGTCGGAGTCGGCTGCGGCGAGTCGGACGAGCAACAGGTCCGCAGCGCCGTGGAGGACTTCACCCTGGTCAAGGAGACCGGGGACTACGGCACGGCCTGCGACGTGATGACGCTGCGCTTCCGGCGTCAGATCGGGCTGCGCGGGGATTGCGAGCAGGCGCTCGAGGAGCAGCTGAAGCAGCCGCCCGACCGCTCGTACGAGATCGCCGAGGTGAGGGTGCGCAGGAATCGGGCCGCCGTGGGGCTCAACGTGGCCCAGGACGAGGCACCGCCGAGCCGCCTCACCTACATCCTCAAGAACCTCGGCGACCGCTGGCGCATCGTCGGCCAGCGCTAGGGGATCAGGCGCCCTAGAAGAGCTGGTTCTCGCCGGCGAAGATCTCGGAGACCGAGTCGTCGGTGAAGATGCGGCGAATCGAGTCCGCCAGCGTCTGCGAGGCGGAGATCACCGTGATGTTGTCGGGCGCGCCGGGGCGCTGGGGCATCGTGTCGGTGACGACGATCTTCTCGATGCCCGAGTTCTCGTAGCCCAGCCGCTCGTAGGCCGGCCCGGAGAAGACGCCGTGAGTGGCGCAGGCGATCACGCGCTTGGCGCCCTCGTCGAGGACGGTGCGGGCCGCCGCGCAGAGGGTGCCCGCCGTGTCGATCATGTCGTCGACCAGGACCGCGGTCTTGTCCTTGACGTCACCGACGATGTAGCCGATCTCCGCCACCTGCTGGGCGGGCCGCTCCTTCTCCATCACCGCCCAGTGGGTGCCGACCTTGCGGGCGAAGTTGCGGGCTGTCTTGACCCGGCCGGCGTCGGGGGAGACGATCACGAGGTCGGAATCGAAGTGCTGGTCGGTGAACCACTGGGTCAGCATCGGCATCGCTGTCATGTGGTCCAGGGGGACGTGGAAGAAGCCCTGCACCTGTCCGGCGTGGAGGTCCATGGTCAGGATCCGGTCGACGCCGACCGACTCGAGGCACTGGGCGACGAGACGGGCCGTGATCGGCTCGCGCGGGGCGGACTTCTTGTCCTGCCGGGCGTAGCCGTACCAGGGCATGACGGCGATGATCCGGTGGGCCGAGGCGCCCTGCGCCGCATCGATCATCGCCAGCAGCTCGACCAGCGCGTCGTTGGGGGTCATCCCGGCGGCGTCGTTGGCGGCGGTCGACTGGACGAGGAAGACGTCGGCGCCGCGGATCGACTCCTCGTAGCGGCAGTAGACCTCGCCGTTGGAGAAGGTCTTGAGGGTGACGTCACCGAGGGCGACGCCCAGGTGCCGGGAGATCTTCTGCGCCAGGTCCATCGAGGCGCGGCCGCCGAACACCATCAGCTTCTTGGTGTAGTCCTGATCGATCGCGGTCACGCTCTGCGGCCGCTCCTCGACGGTGGGCTCCTCGCCGGTGCTCACGAGTCGTTGTCCTCCTTCTCCGACAACTCGGCCTCCGGCTCTTGCTCCGCCTTCTTCTCGGCGTAGCCCTCGACGTTGTCCTGGTCTGCCCTCGCGATGCCAAGTGCGCCCGGCGGCACGTCTTCCACGATCACCGAGCCGGCACCAGTGTAAGCGCCGTCCCCGATATCTACGGGTGCGACCAACCCGGTGTCAATGCCCGTGCGAACGTCGTCCCCGATCTTGGTGCGGTGCTTGCGGAATCCGTCGTAGTTGGCCGTGATCGTGCCGGCGCCGAGGTTGCTGCGGTCGCCGACATCGGCGTCACCTATGTAGGAGAGGTGGGGCACCTTCGCCTCGCGCCCGATCTCCGAGTTCTTGATCTCGACGAAGCTTCCGGCCTTGGAGCCCTCGGCCATCCTGGTGCCGGGGCGGATGTAGGCGAAGGGCCCGATCAGGGCGCCGTCGGCCGCCTCGCACTCGACGACGTAAGAGTGGGGCACGGTGACGCCCTCACCCAGGCGGGCGTCGATCAGCGTGGTCAGGGGGCCGACGACGGAGCCGGAGCCGACCGAGGTGGCACCGCGCAGGGTGGTGCCGGGCTCGATGGTGACGTCAGGGGTAAGCTCGACGTCGGCGTCGATCCAGGTTGAGCGGGGGTCGATGACGGTGACGCCGGCGAGCATGTGGCGCTCGAGGATGCGGGCGCGCGCCTGCTCGGTGACGCGGGCGAGGTCGGCGCGGTCGTTGACCCCGAGGTTGACGGCGGGGTCGCCGACCAGGTGGGCGGCGACGGTTCCCCCCGCCTCGCGGATCAGGGGGAGCACGTCGGGCAGGTAGTACTCGCCCTGGGCGTTGTCGTTGGAGAGCCCGTCGAGCGCCTTGCCGAGGGCGGGGGCCTGGAAGGCGTAGATGCCGACGTTGACCTCCCTGATTGCGAGCTCGTCCGGGGTGGCGTCACCAGGCTCCTTGGCCTCGACGACGCGCTCGACATCGCCTCCCTGGCCGCGTACGACGCGGCCGAAGGTTCCGGGCTCGTCGAGCTCGGTGGTCATCATCGTCGCTCCGGCGCCGCCTGAGGCGTGGGCCGAGAGCAGTCCGGCGATCGCCTCGGCGTCGACGAGGGGCGTGTCGCCCGAGAGGACCACGACGGTCTCGCTCTCCCCGATCAGCTCACGCGCGGCGAGCGCCGCGCCGCCCGTGCCGTCGGCCTGGGGCTGGATCACCGTCTCGGTGCCCTCCGGCAGGACCGAGGAGAGGTCGCGGTCGGGGTTGACGATCACGGCGACGCGCCCCGCGCCCGCCTCACGAGCGGCAAGCACCGGCCAGGCGACCATCGGCCGCCCGCAGACCTCATGCATGACCTTCGGTACCGAGGAGCGCATCCGCGTTCCCCGACCGGCGGCCATGATCAAGACAGTTGGACCAGCCGCGTTCACCCCGGAATCGTAAGCCCGACGACCACTCTCCGGCGGGCGCCGTCGTGCGCCGGCAACCACCGGCCCTCAGGCGAGCGCCTCGACCTCGCGGAGCAACCGCTCGCGAGGCGGTCTCTCCAGCTTGGTGCCCGTGGGATCGGCCGGCCACGGCGATCCCAACGCAATCCGCAAGTAGCGAGAGCAACATCGTTGCCGCTGACCCTTCGGCATCAAGACCTGACTGCAATGCAGGCACGATCTTGGCTCGGGGGGAACCCGGTTCCTGCGACCGCAGTGGGTCTCAAGGGTCGCAGCGCAGTTGGGGCAGACGATCCTGAGGTTCTCGAGGCGGTTGTCGTCGCGCACGCCGTTGACGTGATCGAGGATCAGGCCGATGCGGCTCCCACGCCAGACCTCACCCTGGCCGCACATCTCGCAGCACCGCTGCTTCAGTCCGGCCTCGTAGAGGCGGATCTTGAGGCTGGGGCGGCTGTAGGTCGAGCCCTGGACGAGGATCTCGGCCCAGGTTTGGGGCCCCCTCGATGGCAGCCCGAGCCTCAGCTTCCGTGGATTGAGGCTTCCAGGGCGTAGGCGAACATATGTTCGCCTACCGGCAAGACGGAACCGGTGCTGAAACTGGGGAGCCGGGATTCGAACCCGGATCTCAAACAGCTCCAAAAGCTGGCGTCATGCCGTTAGACCACTCCCCACAGTTGCCCTCTAAGTTTAGGCCCGGTAGCGTCCACAACGGTGATCTGAGAAGGTCTCGGTGACCGAAGAGGAGAGAGCGATGGCCAAGGAATACGTGTTCGTCGATGAGTAGGATATCGATGCTCCGCAGGAGGCGGTCTTCGATGCGCTTGCCGACTCGCGGACCTATCCGGACTGGTGGAAGCCCGTCTATATGGAGGTCACGGGTGACTGCGAGCCGGCGGTCGGGTGCACAACCAAGCAACACTTCAAGGGCCGGCTGCCATACACGCTGAAGACCACCTCGGAGATCGTCTCCTACGAGCGGCCCAACCGCTTCGAGGTGAAGGTCGTCGGCGACCTCAGCGGCAGCGGCAAGTGGACCCTCACCCCCAACGCCGATGGCACGGCCCACATCCGCTTCGACTGGATCGTCTACGCCGACCGTCCGCTGCTGCGGATCCTGACCCCGATCGCGCGCCCGATCTTCCGCTACAACCACAACTGGTCGGCGGCCCGCGCCAAGGAAGGCCTCGAGCCCTACCTCCGCGCCCGCTAGTCCTTCTGCTTGGGAACCGTCCCGCCCTCGCTGCCCGGCTCGCGCGCCGGGCCGCCTGGCGGGGAGATGCCGAGCACCCGCATCGCCTTCAACCCCAGGCCGAGCTTCTCCCGCCCCTCGGTCGAGCTGACGTCGTGGCCGCAGAGCTCACGTGCCCGCTCCAGCCGGTAGCGGATCGTGTGGCGGTGGGTGAAGAGCTGCTGGGCGGTGGCGGCGACGTTGCCGTCGTTGTCGAGGTAGGCCTCGACGGTCATCACAAGCTCGGTCTCGTACTGCTCGTCGTAGGCGGAGAGCGGCTCGACCGTCTCCGAGTAGAAGCGCTTCAGCTCTTCCGGCTCCTCGCTCATCGCCGGCAGCAGCAGCCGGTAGGCGCCGGTGTCCTCGAAGGCGAGGATCCGCGCCCCCTCGGCCTCGCCGACGTTGACCGCCAGCCGCGCCTCCTGGCCGGCGCGATAGAGGTCAACGGGGTCCGTCGCGAGCCGGCTGTGGGCGACGGTGACCGCGAACCCCTTCAGCTCCTCCTCCAGCTCATCCGCAAGCGCCTGCGCCGCGCGGGCGACCCGCCCCTCATCGGAGCCCTCGGTCGGGACGATCGCCATCACCTCAGCGTGGTCGCCCTCGGCGTCACCGGCAAGGGCCCCCGGGCTGATCCCGCGAACCGACCGGAGCGCGAGCACGAGCACCCGCGAGCGCCACTCGCCCGACTGCGCGGCGTGCGGCGTCGCCCGAGCGATCACGACGCCACCACCCTCTGAGAAGTCGCCGCCGAGCTCGGCGGCGCGGGCGAGGATGTCCCCGCGGTCGGTGATCCTTCGCTCGAGCAGTGAGCGGACGAAGTCCCCCGTCGCCTCGTCGGCCGCCCAATCGGGAGAGCGAAGGCGCTCCAGCTCGAGGCCGAGCAGCGTCGCGACCATTCGCAGCAGCACCCGCCCCGGAGCCTCCTCGCCCCGCGGGCGCCAGCGCAGCTCGCCGACGTCCCTGTCGGCCACCCGCAGGTCGATCCGCTCGACGTTGTCGCCCCCCGCCAGCAGCTTGCGCTCCTCATCCGGGGATGCCGCCGCAACCGCGAGCACCGCGCTGGCGCGATCGATCAGCGCGACGCTGGCATCGAGCAGGCGCGACGCGGCTCGCGCCACCGCGGGCAGGCCGGCGCCGGACTCGACGGCCTCCGAGAGGGCCCCGAGCTTGTCGTCGAAGCCGGAGCCGACGTTGGGGTCAGCGGTCTCGCTGTTCATCGCGTGGGCCCCGCCCTGGGTCAGAGCCCGAGCGTGTCGATGATGTCGTTCCAGTAGTAGACGGCGGCCACTCCGACTCCAACGCCGATCGCCACCAGTGTCGCGAGCACGAACAGGGAGAGGAAGGCGGCGGCGAACTTCTCCCAGGTCCGCCCGTAGGAGCCGAGCGCCGGAGCGAGGATCAACCCGGTGAAGGCGAGCAGGCTGATCAGCCCGGCCGCGCCGAACAGCAGGTACTCAGATCCGACGGCCCCCAGCAGGGGAGCGCTCGCCAACGATGTCGCTATCTCGTGCACTGGATTCGGGATTTTGGCGAATGTGGACGGCAATCAGCGCCACGGCCGCGCAAAGCGCAAAGCCGGAGACCCCCAGAGCCCATCCCGCGCTGACGTCGCTGAGCCGATGAACGCCCAGATACACGCGGCTGAGACCGACCACGACGGTCAGTCCGATCCCCGCCGCGATCACCAGGCTGCGCCGCGCCAGGCCCTGAACCAGGCGCAGCGCCACCGTCACCCCGAGCCAGGCGTAGAGGGTGGCTTGGGCGGCGTGCCCGCTCGGAAAAGAGTAGCCCGAGACCGGGACGAGGCCACCCTCGGGCCGCGGGCGCTCCGTCCAATCCTTGATCGCCCCGGGAAGCACGGCGATGATCAAGACGCCCCCGGCGAGCACCGCCAGCTCGAGCCAACGGCGCTTCATCCCCAGCACGACGGCGGCCGCGAGCGCAATGGCGTAGACGACGTAGCCCGAGCCGAGCGCGGTCACCACCTTGGCCACCGCCGTAAGCCAGCCCATGCGGATGTCCGCAGCGAGGTCGGCGGCCGTCTGGTCGCCCGGCGTCGGGCCGGGGTCGCCCGAGACGATCGACCAGTAGGAAACCAGGACGAACAGGCCCACCGACAGGACCGCCAGCAACGTGGTCAGCTCAAGGCCGAGCCCGCCGGGGGTGAGCCGCTGCCAGAGGAACCTGACCTGTGGCCGCAGGCGTCGCCCGAGCGCCAGCAGCGGGCGGAGCAGGGGCCGGCGCTCCACCGCCTCGATCACCCGTCGGCGGTTCTCGGGGATGCGCAGATAGCGATAGGCGACCGTGACGCCGACGACGACGCCGACGAGAAGGCCGAACGCCAGCAGCCCGCGGCCCACGATCCTGCTCACCGTGTCGAGGCCCTGGGAGAAGAAGTAGCCGACCAGGATCAACCCGGTGGCCCAGAGCCCGGTGCCGAGGATCGAATAGGGCGCAAAGACCCGGTAGCCCATGTGGCTGCTGCCTGCGATGAATGGCGCGAGCGCCCTGACCAGCCCGATGAAGCGCCCGATCAGGATCGTCTTGCCACCGTGGCGGGAGAAGTAGTCCTCGACCTGCTTCAAGCGCGGCTCGGAGATCCGCACCTTCTCGCCGTGGCGGACGAGGAACTCCCGCCCCAGCCTGGAGCCGAGCATGAAGCTGACCGAGTCGCCGAGGAAGGCGCAGAGCCAGGTGATCGCGATGATCAGCGGCAGCGAGATCTGTCCTTGTCCCGCGACAGCCCCGCCGAGGATCACGGTGAACTCCCCCGGCGCAATCAGGCCGACGAAGGCGCCCGTCTCGAGGAAGGCGAGCGCGCCCACCAGCAGATACGTCCAAGCCCCCAGCCCCTCGGAGAGGTCCTGGACGGCGTCCTCCAAGTTGAAGTCGGGCAGCAGCTCCTTGCGCACGAAGTAGGCGATCGCGATCAGCGCCACCACACCGCCGCGGAGCAGCAACTTGCGATGGGCGCGAGCCCAGCTCATTGATCGCCCTCGAGCACGGCCGCACCGGCGGAGGGCGCGGTCACGATCGCCGAGGAGCGAAGGCCCTTGAGCGACTCGACGTCGATCGCCTCCTCGATCAACTCGAACAGGCCGACTGCGGTTGGCCCCGACCCGGTGACCATCGTGTGGGCCGCGCCCGCCGCACGCAGCGCAGCGAACGCATCCTCGATCTCGGGCCGGAGCGAGACGGCGGCGGGCTGAAGGTCGTTGACGAGCAGCTCCGGGTAGGCCAGCGGCGGGTCCCCCGCCCGGGTGACCTCCCGGAGCCGGCGCTCGATCTCCCTCATCTCCGGCGCCGGGCGGCCGAGGCCGAGCCGGTCGGCCTCCGCATAAACCTCGGCGGCCGAGAGGCCCGCCTCCAGCGGAACCAGCACGAGCTGGTATGAGCCGGGCCAGTCGATCGGCTCGAGAATCTCCCCCGCCCCGGTCACCAACGACGGCCTGGGATCGAGCTGGGAGGGAACGTCGGCGCCGAGCGAGGCGGCGATCCGCTCAAGTCCCTCGACCTCCCCCCGGGCCAGCCTCAGCACCGCCGCCGCGTCGGCGCTACCCCCGCCCAGCCCGGCGGCGACGGGGATTCGCTTCTCGATCTCGATCCGCAGCGGCGGGTGCCCCCACCCCTGCTCGCGCAGCGCCGCCAGCGCGCGCTCGGCGAGGTTGTGCCCCTCGACGCCCTCACACACCACCTCGTCCGCGCTCGCCGGCACCACCTCGATCTGGTCGGCCAGCGCGAGCGGCTCGAACAGCGAGGCGATCTCGTGCAACCCGTCATCGCGGGTCGGGCCGAGGTAGAGGCAGAGATTGAGCTTGGCCGGCGCGGTCAGGATCACGTCTGCCTCAGCATCTCAGCAAGGCGGGCCAACTCCTCCGGGTAGAGCGCCTCGGCGCGGGCGTCCTCGGGCAGATCCATCCTCGAGAGTGCCGCGCGGGCGGGCTCGAGCGATCCGGGCCGCGCCAGCTCCAGCGAGCGTGCGAGCGACTTCCGCCGGTGAGCGAACGCCCCCCGGATCACGTTCCGCGTGTCCTCCGAAGGAGTCGCCGCAACCCTGGTGATCCTCACCAGCGCAGACTCGACCCTGGGGCGCGGGGTGAAGACCGCGGGATCGACGTTCCTGAGCCGATCGACGCGGCAGGAGAGCTGCAGCACCGCACTCGGCGAGCCGTAGATCCGGCTGCCCGGCGCGGAGGCAAGGCGCTCGGCGATCTCCCGCTGGATCAGCACCAGGGCGCCGGCGAGGGAGGGAAGCTCGGCGAAGACGCGCAGAAGCAGCGGCGTGGCGATCGAGTAGGGGAGGTTGGAGACCATCTTCGTGGGCGGCGGCGCGAGCGCGCCGAGGTCGACGCGGAGGGCGTCGCCCCAGGTGAGCTGCACATTCTTGGCCTCGGCCGCGAGCGGCTCGAGCTCGGGCCGGAGCCGCTCATCGGCCTCGATCACATGGACGAGGGCCGCCTCTGGCGCCAGGCGCTCGGTCAGCGCGCCGCCGCCGCCACCGACCTCGAGCAGCACGTCGGTCTCGACGAGGCTCGCCTCCCGAACGATCAGCTCGAGCAGGTTCGGGTCCGCGAGGAAGTTCTGGCCCAGCCGGCGCTGGCGGCGGCCGGGGCGGGGCGCGGCGCTCACCAGCCGAAGACCCGGGCTGCGTTCTCCTCCACCGCCCGCTCCAGCTCCTCGTAGGCGACGCCCCGAAGCTCGGCCAGCCGCTCCGCGGTGCTGACCACGTTGGCGGGCTGGTTGGGCTTGCCGCGGACCACCTGCGGCGCGAGGAAGGGCGAGTCGGTCTCCACCAGGACGCGATCCGAAGGGACGAACGCCGCCGCCTCCCGGATCTCCTCCGCCTTGGGGTAGGTCAGGTTGCCCGCGAAGGAGACGTACCAGCCGTTGGCCGCGGCCCGCTCTGCCCAGGGCAGCCCCTCGGAGAAGCAGTGCAGGATCACCTCGACGCCGGCCGCCCGCTCCTCGAGCAGCTCGAAGCTGTCCTGCGCGGAGTCGCGCATGTGGATGACCAGCGGCAGCTCGACGCTGCGTGCGATCTCGACGTGGGCGGCGAAGGCGGCGGCCTGCGCCTCGCCCGGCGCGTTGTCGCGGTAGTAGTCGAGGCCGGTCTCCCCCACCGCGACCACCTCGGGGCGGCGGCAGAGCGTCTCGATCGTCGCGGCCGCCTCGGCGTTGAAGGTCATGGTCCCGTTGGGGTGGCGCCCGGCGCAGGCGAAGACCCCCTCGTGGGCCCCGGTCGCGTCGATCGCGTCGCGGCTCGACTCCTCGTCGATCCCGACGGTGAGGATCCGGCGGACCCCGGCCTCGCCGGCGGCCGCAACCAACTCGGCGTCGTCAGGCTCGCAGAGCCCCAGATGGGCGTGGGAGTCGACCATCGGGCGAGTGTAGGCGCGCGATTGACGGCTTCGCCATCAGGCCGCATCCACAGGCGCCCGCCCATCATCAGTCGCAGCTGCAAGCAGCCGCTCCGAGATCAGCGGGATGGTGGCTGCTAGAGCTTCAGCTTGAACGTGCGCTTGTCGGTGTCGGTGTCGCCGCTGTTGATGCCGACGACGCTGATCTTGGACTTGATCTCCGACTTGCCGACGTTGGCCTTGAGGAAGTTGCGCCCCGCCCTGCTCTTGACGATCACGAAGGCCTCGATCTTGGTGTTGGCGGCGAAGTTCTTCTGGTCGACGAGCGTCGGCGGGTCCGGGCCCGGCACGACCAGGGTCGAGGAGACCGTCAGCGAGCAGTCCTCAGTGCAGATCATGAAGTAGGACATCCGCTTCTCGATCTTCACCTTCTGGGGGCCCGTGTAGCGCGCGAGGGCGTCGTCGGCGACCGCCTTGCCCGCGCTCGGGCCGGCGGTGGCCGAGGCCGGCACCAGTACGAGCGCGCCGACAGCCATCAACAGCATCCCTACCCTCTTGATCCGTCCCACTGGAGCCAACCCTAGCGAAGCCGGGGGAGGCGCCGCAAGTCAGTCCCCGGACTCGGCCTCGAGCTTGGGGAACAGGGGCGGGATCTTCTCGACCGCTTGGCCGCCCCCCCTCGAGCCGAAGGCAGCGAGGCCCCGATCGGGCTCGCCGAGGGCGCCGAGCAGGCGACCGGTCGTGTCAGGCATGTAGGAGTGCAGCAGCAGCGCCGCCACGCGCAGCCCCTCGGCGAGGCTGTAGAGCACCTGGTCGAGGCGCGCGACATCCAACGCCGGCTCCTCCGCTTCGCGTCCGGGGCCGGCTTTCGCGAGGTCCCACGGGCGGCTCTCCTCGACATAGCGGTTGAGCCGCCGCACCAGCTTCCACGCGTCCTCCAAGGCCTGGCTCAGCTCGGCGCCGTCGAGCAGCTCGTTGAAGCGGTCGGGAACGCCCTCGAAGTCGGGGGCCAGCGCCGGGTCGGGCTCGGCCTCGGGCACGACCGAGGCGCGGTAGCGGCTGACCATCGAGAGGGTCCGGTTGGCAAGGTTGCCGAACTCGTTGGCGAGCTCGGAGTCGTAGCGCGCCTCGAACCCGGCCGGCGAGATCTGGCCGTCCTGGCCGAAGGAGACCTCGCGGAAGCAGTAGTAGCGCAGGGCGTCCGCGCCGAACTTCTCGATCACCTCGTCGGGATCGAGCACATTGCCCAGCGACTTGGACATCTTCTGACCCTCCATCAGCAGGAAGCCGTGGATGAACATCCCCCGCGGCAACTCGAGCTCGGCCGCCATCAGGAAGGCGGGCCAGTAGACGGCGTGGAACTTGAGGATGTCCTTGGCGAGGATGTGAAACGCGGGCCAGTAGCGCCCGGTCAGGTCCTCGTCCTCGCGGGCGTAGCCGAGCGCCGTGTAGTAGTTGAGCAGCGCGTCGAACCAGACGTAGATCACCTGCTCGGTGTCCCAGGGAACGGGCACCCCCCACTTCAGCGTCGGCCGCGACAACGAGACGTCGCGGAGCCCCTGCTTGATGAACGAGAGCGCCTCGTTGCGGCGGAAGTCCGGCGTGACGAAGTCAGGCCGCTCCTCGTAGAGCCGCTCGAGGTCCTCCTGGAAGGCCGAGAGCTTGAAGAACCAGTTGTCCTGCTTCTCCTTGGTGAGCTCGATCCCGTGGATCGGGCAGGTGTTGCCCTCGGCGACCTCGGACTCGGTTTTGAAGTCGGCGCAGCGCGGGCAGTACAGGCCCTCGTACGTCCCCTCGTAGACGTGGCCGTTGTCGTGGACGCGCTGGACGACCTCCTGCACGCGCTTGACGTGGCCCTCGTCCGTGGTCCGGATGAAGAAGTCGTTCGAGGCCTCGACCTTCGCCGCCATCCGCTTGAAGCGGGGGGCGAGCCGGTCGCCGAGCTCCCGCGGGGTGACCCCCTCGCGCTCGGCCTGCTGGGCCACGGGCTCGCCGTGCTCATCGGTCCCGGTCAGGAAGAAGACGTCCTCGCCGCGCTGGCGATGGTGCCGGGCGAGGATGTCGGCGGCGATCGTCGAGTAGGCATGCCCGAGATGGGGCTCGCCGTTGACGTAGTAGATCGGCGTGGTGACGTAGTAGCTCACTTCCGAGGGTCCCGTCCCGTCAGCTGCCGGTAGAGCTCGTTCGCCGGGACGTTGGTGAGGGCGGCGACGACGCTGGCGGCGGCCCGCGGCTTGGCGCCGGCGCGAACCAGGCCCCGCAGGGCATCGACGGCGAAGGCGATGTCGCCGGGCGCGGCGTCCGAGGCGGGGCCGATCACGACGACGATCTCGCCCCGGACCTCGCCGCTGTAGCGGCGGGCGAGTTCGCCGAGGGGCCCGCGCGCGATCTCCTCGTGAAGCTTGGTCAGCTCCCGGCAGACGGCCGCCGGGCGCTCGGGCGCGAGCGCGGCAAGGGCGGCGAGCGACTCCTTCAGCCGCCGGGGCGACTCGAACGCGACCAAGGTCTCGGGCGACTGGAGCACCCGCTCGAGCTCACCGGCGCGGCGCGGCAGGAAGCCGACGAAGCGCCAGCGGTGGACGGGAAGGCCCGAGGCCACCAGCGCCACGGTCACAGCCGACGGGCCCGGCAGCACCTCGACCGTGAGGTCGCGGTCTATGCAGGCGCGAATCAGCTTGAAGCCCGGGTCCGAGAGACCTGGCATGCCGGCATCCGAGACAAGGGCGACCGTCTCGCCGCGCTCGACCCTCTGCGCCAGCTCGCGGGCTCGCTCGGCCTCGTTGTGGTCGTGGTAGGCGATCAGCTTCGGGGCGGGGATCTGAAGCAGCTCCAACAGCCTCCCCGTCCGGCGGGTGTCTTCGCAGGCGATCGCGTCGGCCTCCTCGAGCGCGCGGCGCACCCGCGGCGTGGTGTCCTCGAGGTTCCCGATCGGGGTCGGGCAGACGGTGAGCTTGCCCGGCATCCCTCAGCCTCCGGACTCGGCGTCGATCAGGGCCATCGCCGCCGCCCCGACCATGCCCGCGTCCTCGCCCGCCTGCGCCACAACGACCGGCGTCGTGTTCATCGGCTTCAGCGCACGGGAGCTGAGCTCTTCGCGGGCGGGCTGGAGCAGCAGGTCCCCCACGGCGGAGACACCGCCGCCGATCACGATCACGCCGGGGTTGAAGATGTTGGCGAGGCTGGAGAGGGCGACGCCGAGGTGGCGGCCGGCCGTGGCGACGACCTGGCGGGCGACCTCGTCACCGGCCTGGGCGGCGTCGGTGACCGTGCGGCCCCCATCCCAGGTCCCGTCCGCGAGGGCCTTGCCCAGGGCGGAGGAGGGATGCTTCTCGGCGGCGGCCTTGCCCTTGCGTGAGATCGCCATCCCGGATGCCATGGTCTCGACGCAGCCATGGTTGGGGCAGTTGCCCTGGCAGGGCGGGCCGTTCTCGTCAACGACCACGTGTCCGAGCTCGCCGGCGGCGCCGATCGCCCCCCGGTAGACCTTGCCGCCGATGATGACCCCGCCGCCGATCCCGGTGCCGATGGTGAGCAGGATGGCGTCGTCGATGCCCTTGGCCGCGCCGTAGAGGTGCTCCGCGAGCGCGGCGGTGTTGGCGTCGTTGTCGATCGATATCGGCAGGCCCGACCGCTCGCGCAGCAGGTCCCGGATCGGGAGGTCGATGATCGGCAGGTTGACCGCGGAAATCGCGACGCCGCGCTTCTGGTCGATCGTGCACGGGATACCGAGGCCGGCGCCTACCACGTCGGGGAACCTGTCGTGCGCCTCCCGGAGCTCCTCCTCCAGCGCCGCAAGGATCTCGTCCTCGGTCAGCCCCCGCGAGCGCTCGCGGCTGACGTGAAGGACCTGCTGCTGGTCGTCCATGACCCCGACCAGCATCTTGGTCCCGCCGAGATCGACTCCGATGGCCTTGCGGGAGCTCACGCAGGGGTCCAGGAGGGAGAGGGGTCGTACGTCATGGGCATTCGGCAGTATTGATAACCGAATGGCAGGCGACGACGAGCGGCGGCCGCCCGAGCGGCCCGAATACAAGGTCTACCGCTCGGGGGGCAAGCCCTCCCCGAAGCGGGGGAAGAAGGCCGCCCCTAAGGACCCGGAGGTGCCGAAAAAGGTGCGGAAGGAGCCCCCGGCGGAGGCCGCGAAGCCTGCGTCGGGAGAGCCGAAGCCGTCCCCGGCCGCCGACAAGCCCGAACCCTCGGGCAAGCCCGCGCCCTCCGGCAAGCCGGAATACAAGGTCTACCGCTCACGGCCCCGGCTCATGGACCGGATCCGCAAGCCCGACGTCGCCAGCCTGCGCGGCGACAAGGGCGACAAGGGTGGAAAGAGCGGCGGCGGCCGCGCCGACCCCGACGGCGGCGGCGGTAAGCGCCGCTGGCTGCGCTGGATCCTCTACGCGGCGGCCGCCTGGGTCGTGATCAGCTTCCTCGGCTTCGCGATCTCCGCCCAGATCCAGAAGGGGAAGCTGCCCGACTCGGCCACGCAGGCCCTCAGCGGCGGGCCCGTCCTGCTCAGCGGCCAGAACGTCCTCATCCTCGGCGGCGACAGGCGCGGCCAGAACCAGAGCGGCGCCCGCGGGACCGAGGTAGCCGGCCCACCCCGGGCGGACTCGATCATGGTCGTCCACGCCGGCCTCGGCTCGTTCCGCAAGCTCTCGATCCCGCGCGACAGCTACGCCGCGATCCCCGACTGCGGCGCACAGAAGATCAACGCCTCGCTGGCCTGCAACACCAACAGCAACGACGGCAACCCGGGCTCGACGATCAGGACGGTCGAGGACTTCCTCGGCATCGACATCAACCACATAGTGATCGTGGACTTCGACGGCTTCGCCGAGCTCATCAACACGATCGGCGGGGTCACCGTGGACGTCCCCGAGAACAAGAACGTGGAGAAGGGGCCGGTCGTCTGCGGCGACGTCGACGGCGGCCGGGGCCAGGGCGGAGGCGTCTCCCTGAAGCTGACGCCGGGGAACCACACGCTCCAGGGCCAGAAGGCGCTCGCCTTCGCGCGCCTGCGCCACAACGACTGCGACCCTTCCGAGAACGACCTCGATCGCGCCAAGCGCCAGCAACTGCTCCTGAACGGGATCAAGGGCAGACTGACCAGCCCGCTGCGACTGCCCTACAACTTCATCAAGGGGCCCTGGATCGGCTGGAACGCGCCGAAGGCGCTCATCAGCGATATGGGCGGCTTCACGCTGCCCCAGTTCGGGCTCAGCTCGATCTTCGGAGGCGGCAAGGACACCAACGTGCTGCTGCCCTCCTCCGACGGGCCAGGCGGCAGCCTGATCATCCCCCAGTCGGAGTGCCGCAAGGCCGTCGAGAAGCTGCTGGGCGGCGAGCCGCCCCGGACGCCCGCCTGCTCGCCGGGCTAGTCCTTCGAGCTGCTGGCCTTGGCTTTGCCGTCGCCGGAGCCCGAGCCCGATGACTTCGAGTCCGAGGAGTCGCTCTTGGAGTCCGACGACGAGGACTTGGAGTCCGAGGAGTCGCTCTTGGAGTCCGACGATGAGGACTTGGAGTCCGAGGAGTCGCTCTTGGAGTCCGGCGATGAGGACTTGGAGTCCGAGGAGTCGCTCTTGGACTCGCCGGAGTCGCTCGAGCCCGATCCCTCCGAGGAAGTCGCCGACTCCGACTTGCTGCCGTAGTCGGTCGTGTAGAAGCCCGAGCCCTTGAAGTGGACGGCGATGGGGTGGAAGACCCGCTCGACCGGGGCGCCACACAGCTCGCACTCGGTCACGGGATCGTCGGCCATTCGCTGGATGACCTCGAACGTGTGCCCGTTCCCGCACTTGTACTCGTAGATCGGCACGGCGAGGAAGTATGACCATTGCGGCTTGTCGTCCGCGCCGGGCGCGGGCGACTACCCTCCTCGACTCATGGCCGAGGCCACCCTGGACGAGATAGTCGCGCTCTGCAAGCGCCGTGGATTCATCTTTCCCTCCTCCGAGATCTACGGCGGGGTCGGCTCGACCTACGACTACGGCCACTACGGGGTCCTGCTCAAGAACAACGTCAAGGCCGAGTGGTGGCGGGCGATGCTCCAGGAGCGCGATGACATCGTCGCGATCGACTCGGCGATCATCCAGCACCCCAAGGTCTGGGAGGCATCGGGGCACCTCGATGGATTCACCGACCCGCTCGTGCAGTGCCTCGGCGAGTGCAAGCGGCGCTTCCGCGAGGACCACCTGCGCGAGGCCCAGCTCGGCGCCGAGGATGCGGAGGGAGAGATCCGCTGCCCGGAGTGCGGCGGGGAGCTGTCGGAGCCGCGCCAGTTCAACCTCATGTTCGAGACCCACGTCGGCCCGGTCGCCGAGGACGGCAACGTCGCCTACCTGCGCCCCGAGACCGCCCAGGGCATCTTCATCAACTTCAAGAACGTGCTCCAGTTCGCGCGCAAGAAGCCGCCGTTCGGCATCGCCCAGATCGGGAAGTCCTTCCGGAACGAGATCACGCCGGGGAACTTCATCTTCCGCACCCGCGAGTTCGAGCAGATGGAGATGGAGTTCTTCGTGCCGCCGGACTCGGCCGGCGAGTGGCACGAGAGCTGGATGGAGGAGCGGATGCGCTGGTACACCGAGCTCGGCATTCGCGCCGGCAAGCTGCGGCTGCGGCCCCACGGCAGTGACGAGCTCTCCCACTACTCGAGCGCCACCTCCGATGTCGAGTACGAGTTCCCGATGGGCTTCTCCGAGCTCGAGGGCATCGCCAACCGCGGCGACTTCGACCTCACCCAGCACGCGAAGTTCTCGAACGAGAAGCTCGAGTACGTGGACAGCGCCGACGGCAGCCGCTACGTCCCCCACGTGATCGAGCCGGCCGCCGGGGTGGACCGGGCGATGCTCGCCTTCATGGTGGACGCCTACGAGGTCGAGGAGGTCGAGGGACGTGAGCGCACCGTGCTGCGGCTGCACCCGCGGCTCGCTCCGGTCAAGGCCGCCGTGCTGCCGCTGGTCAACAAGGACGGGCAGCCCGAGAAGGCCCGCGAGATCCACCACGCGCTGCGCGGCCTGATGGCCACCGAGTTCGACACCGGCGGCTCGATCGGCAAGCGCTACCGCCGCCAGGATGAGATCGGGACCCCGTGGGGGATCACCGTCGACCACCAGACGATGGAGGACGACACCGTCACCCTGCGCGACCGGGACTCGCTCGAGCAGTCGCGGATCCCGGTCGACGATCTCGTCAACGAGCTCGTCGGCCGGCTCGCCCAGCCCTGGACCAGCCCGAAGCCGACCGCCTAGTCGTAGGAGGCGCGGTAACCGCGTAGGCGGGCGACGGCCGCGGCCAGGGGCAACGACGCCCTCTGCAGGGCGACGGGGATTCCCGAGCGATAGCTCTGTCCGTCGGTCTCCCTCGCGAGCAGGAGGATCTGGAGCAGCGACATCTCGTCCTGATCGTTGGCGGTGCCCTCGCGCAGGTGATGCCCCCAGGCGGCTCCGTAGGCCTGGATGAACTCCGGGTATGGCTCGAAGCGGCCGCGAACGGTCAGGGGCCCGTCCTCGGACCAAGGGTCGCGATGAGCAGTGCCCGGCTCGAGGCTGACCAGCTCGGGGGCGACGAAGTCCCTGGTCTCACCGTCGACCTGGATCTTGCCGCGACCCTCGAGCGCCTCCCAGTTCTGGGTGAAGTCGAGGTGGCGGTGTGGCTCGGCGCGCCCGGTGCGAGGTGCGTAGACGCGGTCGAACACGACCCGCCCGGGGGAGGTCTCGGTGAACTCGAGGGTCGCGCCGGTGCGGGCGCTCACGAATCGATCTCCGGCCGAAAGCACCAGCCAACCCTATTCGCTAGAAGGGCGGGGTGGCAAAGGCCCCCCGAGCCCCGGAGAGCCCCGGCACGACGCTGAACCTCGCCGCGGCCATGTCCCGCGCCGCAGCGACCGACCCCGAGGCGGTGGCGCTTCGACAGGGCGAGACGGCTCTCACCTACCGGGGGCTCGAGGAGTCGGCGGCCCGCGTCGCCACGATGCTGCGGGAACGGGGGATCGCGCCGGGCGACCGCGTCGGGCTGATGCTCGCCAACGTGCTCGCCTTCCCGGTCCTCTATTACGGGATCCTCCGGCTCGGGGCCGTGGTGGTTCCGATGAACACGCTGCTGAAGCGCCGCGAGGTCGCCCACTACCTCGGCGACTCCGGCGCCGGGCTTCTCTTCTGCGCCCCCGAGGCAGCATCCGAGGCCCAGGCCGGCGCCGCCGAGGCCGGCGCGGTGGCCCTCACGACCGGCCCGGGAGAGCTGCACGAGCTGATCTCGGCGCTGGAACCCGAGCCCGAGATCGCGGCCACGAGCCCGGGCGACACCGCGGTGATCCTCTACACCTCGGGGACCACGGGACAGCCCAAGGGGGCTGAGCTGACCCACTCGAACCTCGACGCGAACGCCGACGTCGTCGCCCGCACCCTGATCGAGGTCGGGCCCGGTGACGTCGTGCTCGGCGCCCTGCCTCTCTTTCACTCCTTCGGACAGACCGCGGCGATGAACGGCGGCCTGCGGTCGGGAGCCTCGCTGACGCTGCTGCCCCGGTTCACCTCCCAGGGCGCCCTCGAGGCGATCGAGCGCGACCGCGTTGACGTCTTCCTCGGCGTTCCGACGATGTACGCGGCGCTGCTGCACGACCCGGGCCGCGACCAGCACGACGTCTCGACCCTAAGGACCTGCGTCTCGGGTGGGCAGTCGCTGCCTGTCGAGATCCTGAGGGGGTTCGAGGAGGCATTCGGCTGCAAGATCCTCGAGGGCTACGGCCTCTCGGAGACCTCGCCCGTCGCCTGCCAGAACCGCCCCGACCGCGAGCGGAAGCCCGGCTCGATCGGGATCCCGCTCGAGGGCGTGGAGATGAAGGTCGTCGACGAGGGGGGATCCGAGCTGGAGCCCGGCGAGGTCGGCGAGGTGCTGATCCGGGGACCGAACGTGATGAAGGGCTACTGGGGCAACCCCGAAGCAACCGCAGCCGCGATCTCGGAGGACGGCTGGCTCAGCACAGGCGACCTCGCCCGCATGGACGAGGACGGCTACTTCTACATCGTGGACCGCAAGAAGCAGCTGATCATCCGCGGTGGCTACAACGTCTACCCCCGCGAGGTCGAGGAGGTGCTCTACGAGCACCCCGCGGTCCGCGAGGCCGCCGTGATCGGCGTGCCGCACCCGGACCTGGGCGAGGAGATCGGCGCCGCGGTGGCGGTGGCCGACGGCGCCGAGGCGACGCCCGGGGAGCTCTCGGAGTTCGTCAAGGACAAGCTCGCGGCCTACAAGTACCCCCGCCTGGTCTGGTTCGTGGACGAGCTGCCCAAGGGCCCGACCGGCAAGATCCTCAAGCGTGAGATCCAGCCACCCGAGCCAGGCTGAGCCGTGAGCGTGCCTGGGCAGAGCGCCGGGGCCGGCATCAGGGTCCACCTCGCCGTCTTCCTGCTCAGCTTCGGCTCGGCATGGAACGCGTGCAACATGGGCGCGATCGTGACCCCGTTGGCCGACGACCTCGGCGCCACCCTCGGCCAGATCGGATTGCTCTCCGGAACCGTCTTCTTCATCGGCGTGGCCGCGTCGAGCCTGCTCGGAGCCGAGATCGGGCGGCGGGTGCCGCTCGGAGCCGGCCTGCGCGCGAGCTGCGCGCTCTGCTTCGTGGGCAACGTCCTCTGCGCGGTCAGCTCCGACTTCACGCTGCTGGTCGCCGGCCGCGCGATCGCGGGGCTCGGGCTCGGGGCGGCCCTGCTGTTCGGAGGCGCCTTCACGCGGGCCGTCGGCGGTGTGCGGCTGCTGGGGATCTTCGGCGCCGGCGTCACCCTCGGGGCGGGCACCGCGCTCGCCGTCGGCGCCGTGATCGTGGACCTCGACGCGAGCTGGCGGCTGGCGTTCGTGGTCTCGGCGGTGGCCGGGCTCTCGGCGCTGCCCTTCATCCCGGCGAGGGTGCCGAGTGCGGTCCCGCGCAGCGAGCCCTCGGAGGGTGTCTGGCGCGAGGCCCTCTCCTCGTGGCCGATGTGGCGGCTGCAGATCCTCGGGCTCGGCTCCTTCTCGACCCCGTTCGTGGTCGGCGCCTGGCTGGTTCCGTACCTGGTCGCCGGAGAGGACATCGGCGCCTCGCTCGCGGGGGCGCTCGGCTTCCTGCTGTTCGTGGTCTCGGCGATCTGGCGCGACCTCGGCGGGCGCATGCTCGCCCGGGGCGCGGGCCCCGGCCTGCTCGCGTGGCTCGGGTGCGCGCTGGGGGCCGCAGGGCTCGCGTTGCTCGCCGCAGACCGCTCATTCGCGGCGGCACTCGCCGCCGTGGTGCTGATCGGGATCGGCCTGTCGCTTCCCTACGCGCTGATCTACGACGAGGCGGAGCGGGTGCTGCCGGAGCGGCCGCTCGGCGGGCTCGGGCTGATCCTGACCGGCGCCACCACCCTCCCGATCCTCGTCGTCCCGGTGATCGGGGCCGCCCTGGCCAGCGACCACGGTGGGGCGGCCTGGCTGGCGCTGGCGGCGTTCGTGCTCCTCTCCGGCCTGGTCAACGCGAGGCCGGCGGTGGCTCCCAGCGCTCGCCCTGCCTGACCCGGTCGAGGCCGAGCCAGGCGAAGTCCATCGCCACCCTGACGACGGTCTCCCTGGGGACCTCCGTGTGGTGGTCCCACCAGTCGGCGAGCGACTGCATCGCGCCCACGAGCTGCTGGGCGGCCATCTCGACCGCGAGCGGGGTCAGCGGGTCGCCCGGGGCGACCGCCTCGACCTCCTCGGCCATCAGGGTCACGATCGCCCCCGCGACCTCGTCGCGGATCCGCGCGACCCACTCCGCCACGTCGGGATCGCCGGCGTTGCGGAACATGATCCGCCAGACGCCGCGGCGCTCCTCGACGTAGGAGAAGAAGGCCTCGAGGCCACGGCGGAGCCGGTCCTCGCCGGGTTCAGCCTCCGACAGCGCCCGGTTGAGTGTCTCGGCGAGGCCCAGGGCGTGCATCTCGAGCATCGCGGCGTGGAGCGCGCGCTTGGAGGAGAAGTGCTCGTAGAGCAGGGCCTTGGAGACCCCGGCGCGCTCGGCGACCTCCTCGAGCGAGGTGCCGTGATAGCCGCCATCCGCGAACGCCGCCCGCGCGGCCTCGAGGATCAGCCCGCGGCGGTCGGCCGCGGCCATCCGCCGCCTGGGCTCAATCCGGGCTTCGCTCTTCTCTGTGATCGATGTCACGCTGTTCCGGCCTAACTGACTAGACGGTCAGTTATTGTACGGGCAGACCGGATGGACGGAAATCGAGGAGGACGGGCATGAGCGTCGCCGCCACCCACAGCACCCACAGCATCAGCTACCAGGACCTCTACCAGCGCTGGGAACAGGGCAACTGGAAGGCGACCGAGCTCGACTTCAGCGAGGACCGCAATGGCTGGGCCGTCCTCAGCGACCTCCAGCGCCGCTCGGCACTGTGGATGTACTCGATGTTCTTCTACGGCGAGGACGCGGTCACCGACGGCCTCTCCCCCTACATCGACGCCGCTCCGACCGAGGAGCAGAAGTACTTCCTCGCGACCCAGCAGGTGGACGAGGCGCGCCACTCCGTCTTCTTCCACCGGTTCTTCAAGGAGGTGATCGGCGCCGGCGACTCGATCTCGACCGGGCTCGCCTTCACCGAGCAGTACCTGAACTGGGGCTACCGGGGCGTCTTCGACCGGCTCGAGCTGATGGCCGACGAGCTCCGCCGCGACCGCTCCCTGCCCAAGTTCGCGCAGGCGATCACGCTCTACCACATGGTCGTCGAGGGAACGCTCGCCCAGCCGGGCCAGCACTTCATCGAGGACTTCTTCAACAAGGAGGGCACCATGCCCGGCTTCAGCGCCGGGATGGAGAACGTCTCCCGAGACGAGCAGCGCCACATCGGCTTCGGCGTCAAGGTGCTGTCAGAGCTGCTGGCCGAGTCGGAGGAGTGCAAGGCCGCCGTCGTCGAGACCCTGCGCGAGGTGATGCCCTACTCCCTCGCCGTCTTCACCCCGCCGGGCTGGGACCGCGAGTACACGCGCAGCTTCGGCTTCGAGCTCGAGGACATCTTCGCCTTCGGCCTGCGGCTGGTGAAGTCGCGCTGGCGGGCGGCCGGCTATCCGATCGAGGAGATGCCGCCGAACGTCTTTCCCTTCGACCCCGACCAGCCGGAGGAGGAGGCCGCGGCATGTCAGATCAAGCTGCTGGAGGCCGGCGTGCTCGGGGAGCCCAACGGCGCCCCCGGGGCCTCCGCCGAGGTCCAGGAGATCTTCTTCGGCCTGGTCGCCAACTCGGCCGACAAGGACGCCGCCAACGGCCAGCCCATGACCGTTCAGTGGCGTTTCGAGGACGCCGACCCCTGGCACATCACGATCGACAACGGCTCCAGCCGCGCCGAGCCCGGCCTGACCCCCTCGGCCGACCTCACCCTCGACACGACCTGGAGCGAGTGGGTCGACATCTCGATGCGAGGCCACGACGCCCGGCGGGCGATGCTACGCCGCAAGCTGAAGCCCCACGGCTCCATGCGACAGCTGATGCGCATGCGGAAGATCTGGCCGCCGCGCCGCAGCCCGGTCGTCTAGGAGGCCGGAGCGGCGGGCCCCTCCGAGCGCCGCTCGACGCGGCGCTGGCGAGGCAGAGTGCCGAAGACGAGGTCCCAGAAGGGCGATGAGACCCCGAAGCCGTAGTGGTGATCCTGGAAGTGGTGGCGCATGTGCTGCTCGCGCAGGCGCTTGCCGCTGTCGGTCTTCGGCGTGTGGTGGTGCAGGTGGTAGTGGGTGTAGTCGTAGGCGAGGTAGCCGGCGATGAACCCGGCGAAGAGCGGATAGGCGGTGGGGGCTCCGAAGATCAGCCCGAAGAGGGCGAGGAAGATCACCGCGAGCGGGATGCTCGCCGCCGGGGGCATCACCAGCCGCATTGCGTCATTGGGGTGGTCGTGATGGACCCCGTGGATCACGAAGTGCAGCCGGTCGCCTCCGCGGAACTTCGGCTCCCAGTGGAAGACGAGCCTGTGTAGCCAGTACTCCGAGAAGGTCCAGAGCGCCAGTCCGGCAACGAACAGGAGCGCAAGCTCCCAGGCGGCGAGCCCACCGTATGCTCCCGCCCAGACGCTGCCGCCGATCACGGGCACGTAGATCACGGCAGGGACGGCCGGATGGATCCTCGAGAAGAACTCGAGGAAGCGGCCCTCGAAGATCGGCGGCGAGGCCGCCAGGCGCTCGGTGCGCTGCTGCGACATGGCCGGAATCTTACTCCCGCCATTTGCGGGAACACGCCTCGCGCCGGCCCCCCCCGAGTGCCATGATGCGCCGGTCGCTGGAGTGAGGAGCCGGCGGCGAATCACCGTCATCGGAAGGGAAGGGGCTGGTCTTGGCCGAGGGTCAAGCGCGCGTCGCTGCGCGCACGAAGAAGAGTGCCGCAGGCGGCCGACAGGGCCGCCGAAAGAAGAAGGCACCGGCATGCGAGGACTGCTTCTTCGGGGTGCGCCGGCTCTGCGCCCTGGGCCTGAGCGAGCCCTGTCCCACCTTCAGGCCGAACACCGCCCGGGGCCTCGAGCCTCCAGCCCAGCCCGCGCTGCTGGCCCGCCAGCACTAGCTCCCGGGGGAGACTGGGCGCTCGCCTGCGCCCGCGCCCGATCTCGGCGAGGAGCGGGCTCCACGCCTGTATGGTCGCTCGAGTGAGAGTCACCGTTCTCGGCAAGTCGCCGTCCTGGCAGGACGCGGGCGGTGCCTGCAGCGGCTACCTGTTGCAGTCGGGCGAGACGACCGTGCTGATGGACTGCGGCAACGGCGTCTTCTCGAAGCTCCGCCAGCACGTGGACTACGTGGATGTCGACGCCGTCCTCGTCTCGCACCTGCACGCCGACCACTTCCTGGACCTCGTGCCCTACTCCTACGCGCTCACCTACGCGCCCAAGCAGCAGCCCATGCCCGTTCACATCTGGCCCGGCACCGACTCTCCGGCGCGGCCCCGGCTGATCGCGCCGCCCGGGGCGGCCGAGACCTTACGGAGGGTCGTGGGGGCGTGGGGCAACGACGACCTGATCGAGAACGCCTTCCAGCTCGAGGAGTACCAGCCCGGCAGCACCGTCGAGATCGGCCCGATCCGGGCCAGCTTCAGCGAGGTGCCCCACTTCGTTCCCACCTACGCGATCAACGTAACCGCGGAGGGGTCGGGGAAGCTCACCTACGGCGCCGACTCCGCCCCGGCGACCGAGCTCGTGGATTTCGCTCGCGACGCCGACCTCCTGATCGTCGAGGCAACGCTTCCTCGTCCCGAGCGGACGGGCGTCCGCGGGCACATGACCCCCGAGGAGGCAGGCGAGCACGGGCGCCTGGCGGGAGCCAAGCGCGTGGTGATCACCCACCTCTCCGATGAGCTCGGCGACGACTGGGCCAGGGCCGAGGCGGAGCGCGGCTTCGGCGGCCCGGTGGAGGTGGCCCGCGAGGGCGCCAGCTATGAGCTCTGACGCCGCTCTGATCAAGCTCTGCCCTGGGTATCTTTCCCCGCGATGAGGCAAAAGGACCCATTCGCCGACTTCGCCAGGATGAGGCGCGACATGGACCAGCTGCTCGGTGACTTCTGGGAGCGCACCGGCTCCCAGTCGCGCCGCCGCGTCCACGGCTTCGCGCCGCGGATCGACGTCTACTACTGCGGCGACGCGCCCCAGAGGGCGGTGGTCAAGGCGGAGCTGCCTGGCATCGACATCGACGCCGTCAACCTCGAGGTGCGAGGGCGCGCCCTCGCGATCAGCGGGGAGCGGCCGGTCCGCGAGACCGAGGGCCGCACATACCAGCAGGTCGAGCTTCCCTCGGGCCCGTTTCGGCGGGTGATCGAGCTCTCCCTCGACGTGGAGGCCGATCGGGCCGTCGCGACCTATGAGGACGGGATCCTGCGGATTGAGCTTCCGGTCCGCCTGCCGCAGGGGGCCCGCCAGGTGCCGATCGAGCGGCCCGGCGGCGAGGAGCCCGAGGGCAAGGCGCTGGACGGCGGGGCGCTGGACGGCGAGGGGTAGCCATGGCCGGCCCGCCCAACTCCGACGACGCCGGGTTTCTGCAGGACGCCGACGTGGAGGTTCCCCAGCTCGACGTGGTCGAGCTCCCGGAGCTGGACGACGCCGTCCGGGAGCAGCAGCCGCTGCCCGACGTGCTCCCCGTGCTGCCGCTGCGCGAGACGGTCACCTTTCCCGAGACGCTGACCCCGCTGGCCGTGGGGCAGGAGCGGTCGATGAGGCTCGTCAACGAGGTCCTCTCTGGAGACCGGATGCTCGTCATGGTCGGCTCGAAGGACCCCGAGGAGGACGAGCCCGGTCCGAAGGACCTCTACGACGTCGGCGTTGCCGGCACGGTCGCACGGATGCTGAAGGTCCCCGACGGGACGCTTCGGATCCTGGTCCAGGGCGGTGAGCGCGTGCGCGTCGGCGACTACGTCAGCACCGCCCCCTACCTGGCGGCGCGAATCGAGCCGATGCCCGACGTCCTCGTCCCCTCGCCCGAGCTCGAGGCCTTGACCCGCAATGTCCAGCGGACCTTCTCGGAGATCATCGAGCAGATCCCCTACCTCCCCGAGGAGCTCCAGCTCGCCGTCGCCAACATGGACGATCCCGCCGCCCTCGGCCACCTGATCGCGGGGGCGCTGCGGATCCCGGGAGAGGAGAAGCAGGGGCTGCTCGAGGAGGTCGATGTCTCCAAGCGGCTGCGGCGCCTCAGCGAGATCCTCGCCCGTGAGCTGGAGGTGGTCAGGCTCGGGACCAAGATCCAGTCCGAGGTCGAGTCCGAGATGGACAAGAACCAGCGCGAGTACTTCCTGCGCCAGCAGCTGAAGGCGATCCAGGAGGAGCTGGGGGAGGGCGACGAGCAGCAGGCCGAGCTCAAGGAGCTGCGGGAGCAGATCGAGGCCGCGGAGCTTCCCGAGGACGCCCGCAAGCAGGCCGAGCGAGAGCTCGGGCGGTTGGACAAGCTGCCGTCGGCGGCCGCCGAGTACGGCGTGATCCGCACCTACCTCGAGTGGCTGGTCGAGCTGCCCTGGTCCAAGCAGACCGAGGACAACCTCGAGATCGCCCACGCCCGCAAGGTCCTCGACGAGGACCATTACGACCTGGAGAAGGTCAAGGACCGGATCCTCGAATACCTCGCCGTGCGAAAGCTGAACCCCTCCTCACCCGGGCCGATCCTTTGCTTCGTAGGGCCCCCCGGAGTCGGCAAGACCAGCCTCGGGCGCTCGATCTCGCGTGCCCTCGGCCGCGAGTTCGAGCGGATCTCCGTCGGCGGCGTCCGCGACGAGGCCGAGATCCGCGGGCACCGCCGCACCTACATCGGCGCGCTGCCGGGGACGATCATCAGGGCGCTGCGCGACGCGGGCACCCGCAACCCCGTGTTCATGATCGACGAGATCGACAAGATGGGCGCCGACTTCCGGGGAGACCCCGCCAGCGGGATGCTCGAGGTGCTCGATCCCGCGCAGAACTCGAGCTTCCGCGACCACTACCTCGACCTCCCCTTCGACCTCTCCGACGTGATCTTCATCGCGACGGCCAACATCCTCGACCCGATCCCGGGGCCGCTCACCGACCGGATGGAGGTGATCGAGCTCGCCGGCTACACGCTGGACGAGAAGCTCCACATCGCCAGGAAGTACCTGGTCCCGCGCCAGCTCGAGGCCAACGGGATCAAGGCTTCCCAGCTCGAGTTCACCGACCCGGCGCTGGTCGCGATCATCGAGGAGTACACGCGCGAGGCCGGCGTCCGAAACCTCGAGCGTGAGATCGGCAGCGTCTGCCGCAAGGTCGCGCGGCAGGTCGCCGAGGGCAGGTCGAAGGGGAAGGTCAGGCTCTCGGCCAAGCGCGCCCGCGAGCTGCTGGGCAAGCGCCGGGTCTTCTCGGAGACGCGGCGGCGCACCAAGGTCCCCGGCGTTGCGACCGGGCTCGCCTGGACTCCCACGGGCGGCGATGTTCTCTTCATCGAGGCGACCTCGATGCCGGGCTCGGGCAAGCTGATCATCACCGGCCAGCTCGGCGACGTGATGAAGGAGTCGGCCCAGGCCGCGCTCTCCTACGTGCGCGGCCACCAGGCCGCGCTGGCCCCGAAGCTCGCCGACGACTGGTTCGCGACCAATGACATCCACGTCCATGTGCCCGCCGGGGCGGTGCCCAAGGACGGGCCCTCGGCCGGAGTGGCGATGGCGACGGCGCTCGCCTCGCTGCTTACGGGAAAGCCGATCGCCAACGACCTTGCGATGACGGGCGAGATCACGCTGACCGGGCAAGTGCTGCCCGTCGGCGGACTCAAGGAGAAGTCCCTCGCCGCCCAGCGCGCCGGGATCAAGCGGGTGATCGTCCCCGCGCGCAACGAAGCGGACATCGTCGAGATCCCCGAGCATGAGCTCGGTGGGCTGGAGTTCATCTACGTGGACGAGATCGGCGAGGCCCACGCCGCGGCGCTCGGAGCGGGGTATCCTGCCAAGGCACCCGACAGCGAATAGGAGAGCCGATGGGGGCACAAAGCAGAACGGCCCGAGCGGGCGACGCGGCTAAGTCAGCCGCCAACCACCCCTACGTGCGCCGGTTGGTCGAAGACGAGGAACTGCGCGACAACATTCGCGCCGCGTTTGACGCGGCCCGCGATGCGTACTCCCGGATGGCGAACGGAAACGGCCCTGCGAAGGCGGTGATGGACGATAAGAAGGTCCACCGCGACCTCCGCACGGCCGCCGAATCGCTCCGTGATGCCTCAGAGCAGCTCCGTGGGAAGCGGCGCAAGAAGCGCCGCCTCGGACTCGGGCGCCTGCTGCTGATCGGGATCCTCGGTGCCGGCTTGGTGCTGGTGCTGAGCGAGGACGCACGCAAGGCTGTGATGGACAGGCTGTTCGGAGCCGAGGAGGAGTTCGAGTACACCTCGACCACTACTCCCGAGCCCGAATCGGTGCCCACTCCGTAGGAGCAGGCACACGTCAGGCCGTTACGAGGGCGCCCATCGGGCGCCCTCGTTGTTTCTCGCCGGCCGAAGGAGATATTGTCGCGCCTGCTGATGGCCACCAATGGAGAGGCTGAGGAGTCGGCACGTCGAGCCCAGCGCAACGTCGTCCTGACGGCGGCGATTGCGGGCCTCGGCGGTCTCCTGTTCGGATACGACACGGGGATCATCGCCAGCGCCCTCCTGTTCATCCGAAGCGACTTCGGGCTCAGCGACTTCCAGCAGGGAATGGTGGTTGCGGCGGTGCCGATCGGCGCCGTCTTCGGGGCGGCCTTCGCGGGCCAGGCGGCCGACCGCTACGGACGCCGCCTCGTGATCATCGCCTCGGCGATCGTCTTCATCATCGGCGCGCTGGGCAGCGCGCTCTCGCCGGAGCTTTTGACCCTCTGCATCTCCCGCGTCCTGCTCGGCGTCGGCGTCGGGCTTGCCTCTGCGAACGCGCCGGTCTACATCTCCGAGGTAGCACCACCGGAGGAACGCGGCCGCCTCGTCACCTATTTCCAGCTCTCGGTCGCCGCCGGCATCCTGCTCGCCTATCTCGTTGGCCTCGCGCTCTTAGGAGCTGAGGGCTGGCGGGAGATGCTCGGCCTCGGCGCCGTCCCGGGGCTTGCGCTACTGATCGGGATGCTGCGGATGCCGCAGAGCCCCCGCTGGCTCGTGATGGTGGGCGAGGACTACAAGGCTCGGCTCGTCTTGAGCAGGATCCGCCGCGACGATCCCGACGCGATCGAGGCGGAGCTGCACGAGATCCATGAAAGCTTGGCCACCGAGCCAGGCGGCTGGCGCGACCTGCTCCATCCGGCGATCAAGGCCGCGCTTCTGGTCGGGATCGGCCTGGCGGTCCTGCAGCAGGTCACCGGCATCAACACGGTCATCTACTACGCGCCGACGATCATCGAGTTCACGGGCGGCGACTCCTCCCGGTCGGCGATCCTCGCCTCGATCGGGGTGGGGATCGTCAACATCCTCGCGACGATCGTCGCCCTGCGGCTGCTCGACCGCGTCGGCCGCCGGCCGCTGCTGATGATCGGCGTCTCCGGCATGGTGATCGCCCTCACGGCCCTCGGCGCCGCCTTCCTCGGTGACGCGGGCACGGCGGGGATCACGATCATCGCCATCCTCAGCCTGATGGCCTACGTCGCCGCCTTCGCGATCAGCCTCGGCCCCATCTTCTGGCTGCTCAACGCCGAGCTCTACCCGCTGCGGGTGCGTAGCAAGGCGGCGGCCCTGGGAACAATGGCCAACTGGGCCTTCAACTTCATCGTCTCGCTCACCTTCCTGCCGCTGATCGCGTTGCTCGGGCGCAGCGGCGCCTTCTGGTTCTACGCCGCCATCGGCCTCTTCAGCCTCTGGTTCTGCTGGAGGTTCGTTCCCGAGACGAAGGACAAGCGGCTCGAGGAGATCGAGGAGCTGTTCGAGGAGCGGGCGGCCGCGAGCGGCTGAGCCCGAAGCAAGGCGACCGGGCCGATGGCTTCATCGGCCCGTTGGACTTCGTCTCGCCGGGCGCGACCTCCTCGATCTCGCCGACGTTCTTGGCGCCGGTCTTCTCGAGCGCGGCCTCATCGACCTCTTCTCCCTTGACCGGCAGAGAGCCGGGGCCGGCATCCGACTTGAAGACCACCAGCTCGTGCTCGAGCTTGCCCTCGTTGGGGGCGCTGATCGTCACGGCTCCCGCCTTCGAGTTCGAGTCAGCCGGACTGAAGAAGTGCTCGCCCATCTTGATCTCGAGGCCCGGCCCTCCGGCGGCCTGGTTCTGCGCGCCGGACTCGCCGCTGGGCTCGGTCTCCGTGTTGGCGCTATCGGCCACGGTGGAGCTCTCGTCGTCTCTCCCTCCGCCGCCACAGCCGATCGCCAAGCTGGCCGCGAGGGCCAGCAGCAAAGCACCTCGGTTTCTGATCGAGCCTCCGTTTCTGATCGAGCCTCCTCGGATTGGGTCTCTGAGGCTGGATCCTCCCCGCAGGGCCGCTCGCGCGCATCGGTGTCCGCTACGGGCCGAACTGTGAGAACTACCTGGATCCGCGGCCGCGGGCGTTGCTGGTTAACTGCGAGGCCATGGAGGCGACCGAGCAACGCGAGCTCAGCGGCGAGAAGGCCGGCCGCATCGTCGATGCGATGGGAGCCAGCGTCGCGGAGCGGGGTATCGCCGGCTCAACCTTCGAGCACGTCGCCCGCGAGGCGGGCGTCAGCCGTGGCCTGCTCCACTACTACTTCGGCACCAAGGAGCGGTTGCTGGCCGAGGTCGTGCGCCGCGACGCCGAGTTTCGGATCGCGCGCCTCGACGAGCCGCTGGGGGCCGCCGGCAGCCCCGATGAGATCCTCAAGGCGCTGGTCTCCAATCTCGAGGACTCGATCCAGAACGACCCGGGCTTCTGGGTCCTGATCTTTGAGCTGTTCACCGCCGGCCGGCGCAACCCGGAGATCCAGCGCGAAGTGGGCGAGCTCTTCAACCGCACCCGCGACCACGTCGCCGACATCCTCCGCGCCAAGGAAAGCGAGGGCGTGCTCTCGATGCGCTTCGAGGCCGACGCCGTCGTCGGCTTCCTCTTCGCGATCGCCGACGGCATCGCGCTCCAGGTCCTCTCGGACCCCAAGCGCGAGCACACCGAGGTGATCGCCGCCGGCACCGTCGCGGCGCGCTCGCTTCTGACCGACTAGCGACCTCTCCGCTGCGCTCGGCCTACCAGCGCGCAGCCATCAGGCAGGGGCGCCCTACTCGGCGTTGAGGACGATCTGGGCACAGGGCGTCCCGGTGCCGCCGACGCCCCCGGCGGCCGGGCCGCCCGCGATGTTCTTGAGGTCGATGGTCAGCTTCGAGCCGGTGACCGTGACCTCGCCGTAGCTGAAGGTGTCGTCGGCCGCGCACTCCATCCCCATGCCGCCCGGGGGCGAGACTCCCGTCGCCTGGGGCAGCAGGAAGAGGTCGGTGACGAGCTGGCCGGCGTTGGGACCGCCGACGTCGTCGATCTCCTGTGAGAAGCTCTTGGTCGCGATCGGGCCCGTGGTGACGTCCATCAGGCCGCTGTCCTTGGGCCCGCCCGGCTCGAGGGTCTGGAAGCGGGCGTTGTTGACCAGGTTGGCATGGACGTCGGTGGTCAGAAAGACGGTGTTCTCGACCTGGTCGGTGATGAACTTGAGCATCCGCTGGCGCTCGTGCTCGTATCCCTCCCAGCGGTCATATGGCAGCGCGTAGTACTGCTGGATCGGGACCTCGTTCATCACCACCTTCCAGGTTGCGTCCGAGCTCTTGATGTCGTTCTTGAAGCGGGCGAACTGGTCGGAGCCGAGCAGCGTCCGCTTGGTGTTGTTGATGTTGTTGAGGCACTTCTGGGGCGGGGGGTTGGACAGCGCCGGAACCAGGGCGGCGAAGAAGTCGCGGGTGGGGTCCTGGGGCGCGGTGGGGGCGACGTCCGGGACCCCGCCGGACGCCGGGTTGTCGCAGGCGCCGCCCGAGTCGGCCGCGTCGCTGCGGAACGAGCGCTCATCGAGGAAGAAGAGCTCGAGGTTCTTGCCCCAGCGCACCGTGCGGTAGATGCCCTTGTCTTTGCTGTAGGTGGTCGGCGCGTAGTCCCGGAAGGCGCGCACGCCGTTCTCGTAGAGCTGCTTGGTGGAGATCGGAATCCCGAGGTCCTTGGCGCTCTCGTGGGGGGAGAAGTCGTTGATGAACTCGTGGTCGTCCCAGTGGTTGTAGACCGGGACAACCGAGCGCAGCTTCGACAGCGCCGTCTCGCCCACGTTGGTCCGGTACTTGGCCCACTTCTGCTTGACGTTGATCGCGTCCTGGTTGACCCCGGGCACCTCGCTGTCACTGTAGATCCAGTCCCCCATCAGAACGTTGAAGTCGTTCTCCTCGGAGCGCATCTGGTTGAGCACGCCGAAGTTGTTCCAGTAGGGCTCGGTGGCGGGGTCGCAGTGCGCGGCGGGTGCGACGCCCGCGGCGCAGCCGCGCGTGCGCGTCGGCGGTGACGGCGAAGCATCCTGGTCGCCCGACCAGGCGAAGTGGATCGTCCTCTTCGTCTTCTTGCTCGGTGCGGTCCGGAAGTGGCCGACGTCGCTCTTGCCTCCGGTCTTGCGGCAGAAGCGGTACGAGTACTTGACCGCCGGCTTCAGCCCCTTCACCTTCGTCTGGACGGTGAGGTCGTTGCTGGTCTTGGCCTCGAGCCGAGAGAGCGCGACGGTCCCCTTGCGGTGCCCCCGGCGGAACTGCCGCTTGGCCTTGGCGAAGACTTGCGCCGCGGTCTGGACCTTGTGCAGCCTCCTGGTCGCGCTCACGGGGCAGTCGCGGAACTTGGCCTCACGGCCTTGCTTGAGCGACTGCACCTCGAGCACCACCGGCCCGGACTTGTTCGCGCGCGCCCAGAGGATCGCCGAACTGCTCCGAACCTCCGCCGAGGCGACTCCGTACTTGAAGTTCTTTGCTGCCTGCGCGGCCGATGGCGCCAGCGCCAGTACGGCAAGCAGGCAAAGCGGGATAAGTGCCCTGCGGGTTTCCCTTCTCACGGTACGGGAGTCTATCCCGATTGCGAGGTCGAGATCAAGTGCCGCGGCCTCCCACCCCAGGGCTCTAGGATCGCAGCGGTGGGACTCCGCAACTACCTGCGACGGCGCCACGAGCGTGAGAAGGCGATCCCGGACCCTGGAAGCGTCGACTTCGAAAGCGCCGTCAGCACCAGCGCGCTGTCGGACGGCGGCAGTGAATCGGGCTGGACCAGCGTCGGCGACGCCCGCTCCGTCGACGAGCTGGCCCAGCGGGCCGCCCGGCGGCTCGGCGCCGGCAGGGAGGCCGAGGTCGGCTCCGGCCAGTCGATCAACCTCCGCGGCAGCGGCGCCGGGGAGCAGCTGGAGAAGGTCCTCGAGCAGCACGGCGTGGACCCCAGCGAGGAGCAGACGGTCGATGTCAGCGCCGTCCCAGGCCTGGGCGATGCGATCATGGCCGCCCTCGCGGGCGCCGGGGTCAACCTGCCCGGGCCCGTCCAGAACGTCGGCGGCGGCTTTGGCATCGCCATCGACGCCGACATCCCCGCGCAGATCGAGGCTCTCGCCATCGCCCGCGACGAGGGCCGCATCACCGCCGCCGAGTTCGAGGCCCAGAGGCAGCGCCTGCTGTCCGGCTAGCCCGGCTAGAGGCCCGGCTGGCCCGCGGCCCAGAGGGCACCGCCGACCGAGATCGCGGCGATCGCGAACATGCAGGCGGCCTCGAGGAAGACCGCCCTGCGATCGGCCGCCGCGCGCCGCTCCAGCACCGAGATCACGAGGCCGCACAACAGGCCTCCGGCGAGGCCGCCGAGGTGGCCGCCGATCGAGATCCCGCTGATCGAGAAGCTGATGACAAGGTTGAGCACCAGCCAGATCCCGATCTGCGAGGCGATCTCCTCCACCCCGCGCCGACGTGCGATCAGGATCGTCGCCCCCATCACGCCGTAGATCGCGCCGGAGGCGCCGACCGTGACCGTACCTGGGTCCAGCAGCAGCGCTCCGAAGGCTCCCGCCAGCAGTGAGACGAAGTAGACACCGAGGAAGCGCACGGTGCCGATCGCGGGCTCGAGCAGCCTGCCCAGTATGAAGAGGACGAACATGTTCAGCGCCAGGTGCAGGAAGCCGGCGTGGAGGAAGCCGGAGCTGACGATCCGGTAGTACTCGCCCTGGTCGGAGATCGCCGGCCCCAGCAGCCCGCCGTCGCGAATCAGCGAGCCGCCGCCCTGGAGGGTGCCCGACCCGCCGCCTCCCAGCTCAGCCAGGAAGACGATCACGTTGAGGGCGATCAGCACGAAGGTCGCGACGGGCTCACCCGCCTCGCGGGCCATGCCCGCTCGGGCCGGGGCGACCCGGGTGCGCTCACGGGCGCACTCGGGGCAGCGCATCCCCACGGGCGTCGAGGTCATGCACTCGGTGCAGATCGGGCGGCCGCAGCTGGAGCAGGAGACGCCCGTCTCGCGGGAGGGATGGCGGTAACAGGTCTCCACGCGGAGGAGCCTAGTTCAGCCGCGACTCGCCGCAGCTAGTCGAGCTTGAGGTCGAGGAGCGGCACCTTCCGCGGAATCGCCTTGGGGTTGCGGACGGGCTCCAGTTCCCTGGTGACCATGACCTCGCTGGCTCCGTCGAGGACCTCGGGAACGGGAGCCGCGCCGGTGCCGTCCTGGCCCGGGACGAAGTAAGAGGACGGAGCCGCCTGTCCTCCCGGCTTTGCGGTCCACACCTGGTAGACGGCGTCGCCCTCGAGCGGAGGCATGTCGTGGGCGATCAGGGTGGCCGACTGGTCGTTGACCTCGAGGCTGGCCTGCATGCCGCCGCCGGGCGGGAAGGGAATGGTGTCCGTCGGCGAGCCGCCCCCGTCGTGGAGCAGCCAACCGGTCAGCCCCGCGGCCAGCAGCGCGATCGTCGCCAGGCCCGCCGCGGGCCGGAGCACGAACCCGCCCAGCCAGGAGCGGGCGGGCCGCCGGGCGGAACGGCTCGGCTCGGCCTCCTCGTTGATCGCGCCCAGCAGCCGCTGGCGCAGCTCGGGCGGGGGCTCGATCTGCTCGACCGACTCGGCCAGCACGTCAACCGCCGGCTGCAGCCAGCGAACCTCTGCCCGGCACTCCTCGCAGCGCGAGATGTGGCGCTCCGTCCGGCGAGCCTCGCCGGGCTCGAGGGCCCCGAGCATGAAACCGGTGATCTCATCCCGGTCGGGACAGGACCGGCTCACGAGACGAGACCCTCGGCCAGCACGCCGCGAATCTTCTCCATCCCCAGCCGCATCCTGCCCTTGACGGTGCCGAGCGGCTCTCCCACCATCTTCGCGATCTCGGAGTGGGTGAAGCCGCCGAAGAACGCGAGCTTGATCACCTTCGACTGATCGTCGGGAAGGGTGGAGAGCGCCCCACGGACCTCGCGCGCGGTCTCACGGCGGAGCGCCTCGACGTCCGTGAAGTCCTCCGAGGGGCGGCGCTCCAGCAGCTCGTCGTCGTCGAATTCGAGTCGCGGCGCCTTGCCAGACTTCCGCCGAAGGAAGTCGATCGCGCGGTTGCGGACGATCCCGAGCGTCCAGGCGCGAACGCTGCCGCGGGCGCGGTCGTAGCGGGTCCCGCTGCGCCAGATCGAGAGGAACGCTTCCTGGGAGACGTCTTCGGCCGCCTGGCGGTCGCCGACGATCCTGTAGGCGAGCGAGAACGCCGCGCCGCCGTGGCGGTCATAGAAGACGGCAAAGGCGCGTTGGTCCTTGGACCCGACCAGGGTCATCAGGTCCTCGTCGGCCAGTCGGTTGAGCTCGTCCTGGGTCATGGGGTGACGGGATCCAGTTGATCTGGACCTGCGATAGAGCCTACGAGCGCTTCTGGGGACCGGATCAATCACGCCCACGGCGATTGGTAGGTTCACCGCCGGGCCACCCCATCCAGGCCCTTCGAGGAGAGAGGTGTTCCATGGCTGAGTCAAGTCCCGCCAGGCTCTATTGCCTGCTCGTCGGCGCCGTGCTCGTGATCGCGGGCATCATCGGCTTCTTCTACGAGGCGAGCTTCGCCACGGGCACCTCGCTGATCTCGAGCAACGTCTTCGGCGTCCTCGCCGTGAACGGATGGCACAACGTCGTCCACATCGGGATCGGAGCGCTGCTGCTGGTCGGGGCTGGAAGCGCCGCCCGCACCAGCGCCCTGGCCGTCGGATTCCTGTACGTCGTCCTCTGCATCCTCGGCTTCATCGCCACCGGCGACGGCAGCATCGGCTTCGTCGCCGAAAACAAGGTGCTGATCAAGCTGGTCCCGGTCAACAACGAGGACAACGTCCTTCACCTGATCCTCGGCCTCACCGGGATCCTCGCGGCCGTGGCGACGCCGAAGACGTCGCTCGGGCGGTCTACCGCGACCGCCTAGGGAAAGCGGGAGCGAACGTCGCCGGCGACGCCTCGCAGGACACCCGCGCGGCGTCCGCGGCGGCGCACCTCGAACAGCAGCAGCGCGCCGCCGGCGACGCTGCCCGCGACTGCGGCCACCGCCGGGCGCACCCAGTTGCGCGGGTCACGGAGGGCGTCCAGCTCAGAGTCCGATAGCTCGTCGGCCCAGGCCGAGAGCTCCTCCGCCGCCGCCTCGGTGACGGCGTTGAGGGTCTCCTCGACCCGTCCCGAGAGCTTCTCGGGCGGCTCGATCGGCCGCAGCGCCGAGCGCAGGAGGTTCTCGACCTCGGGCGAGTTGAGCTGCTCCTCGCCGCTCATGCCTCCATCTCCTGCTCGAGCTGCTTGATCGCACGGTGGATCAGGACCTTTGTGGCGCCGTCGGTGCGCCCCAGGGCTCGGGCGATCTCACGGTTGTCCATCCCGAGCGCGAACCGCATGACCAGCGCGTCGCGACGGTCGTCGGGGAGGTTGTCGATCTGCTCGATCACCTGCTTGAGCTCCTCCCGCCCCTCGGCGATCCGCTCGGTGCCATGCGGAGCCGCGATCGGGTCGGCGTTGTCGAGCGCCGTCTGGGGCCGGCGGGCGCGGTCGCGATGGAAGTTGGAGGCGAGGTTGTGCGCGATGCGGATGAGCCACGGGCGCAGCGGCCTGCCGTCGGACTCCCGGCGCGCGCGCTCGAAATGGCGGTAGGCCTGGAGGAAGGCCTGCTCGGTGAGGTCCTCGGCGTCGTGGTGGTTGCCGACCCGGTAGTACGAGTACGAGTAGACGTCGCGCAGGTGGGCGCGGTAGAGGTCCTCGAAGGCGGCGTCGAGCTCCTGCTTCGACGCCTTCGGGACGCCGTTCTGGGACGCCGGGTCGGCCACTCCTGGAGCGTAGCCATGATCACGCGGCGCGCCTCTGCCTTTCGGCCCGCCTGAGACGGGCCATCCACTCCCCCGGCGAGATCTCGCCGGCGATCAGGCTGGAGAGGCCCTCGAGCCCGGGGGCCTCGATCCCGGCACGGGTGATGGTCTCGGCGATGAGCGGAACGGAGTCGAGCCCCTCGGAGGCCTGGCCGATGATCCCCGGGATCTGCTCCGCGGGGGTCCCCCCTCCCAGCAGCTCGCCGGCGCGGCGGTTGCGGCTACCGGGGGCGAGCAGCGTCGCCGTCAGGTCACCCACCCCGGCGAGGCCGGAGAAGGTGTCCTGGAGGCCGCCGCGCTGGAGCGTGTAGTCGAGGCACTCGCGCCAGACCTCGGCCGCGGCGATGCCCGCGGCGTTCATCCCGTGGGGCTCGGCGGCCGCGGCGGCCAGCGCGGCCGCGTTCTTGGCGGCGCCGGCCATCTCGACGCCGGTCACGTCGCTGGAGCGCTCGCAGACGAGCCCCGCCTCGTCGAAGACCTCACCCAGCTGGCTGCGGAGATCGGCGTCGTCGCTCCCGAGCACCAGTGCGGCCGTGCCCGAGACGGCCTCGCGGGCGTGCGCCGGGCCGCCCAGGCAAGCGGTGGCGCGGACCGGCACCCGCTCGGCGACGTAGTCGGAGGGAAGCGCGCCCAACGGAGCGACCAGCCCCTTGCTGAGCACGAGCACGGCCGAGCGCCGGCCGACCCTGTCGCCGATCGCGCCGACGGCCGCCGGAAGCGCCGTCGAGGGGACCGCGAGGCAGACGAGGTCCACGCCCGCCAGCTCGAGCTCGGCCGCCCGCTTGACGTCGAGCCCTTCCGGGATCCGCACGCCGGGCAGGTAGCGCTCGTTGACGCCTGTATCGGAGATCTCGGAGACCTGCTCGGCGGTGCGGCAGCCGAGCTCGACGTCGAGGCCCCCGCGAGCCAGCAGAACGGCAACGGAGGTGCCCCAGCTCCCGGCGCCGATCACGACCGCACGGCGCAGCGGCGGCAGGCCGCCGAGCCACTCCCACGAGAGCACGATCACGGGCCAGACGCGCGCCCCGACCGAGTTCGCGAGGCTGGGCGAGGGGTCCTCGGTTTGGGGGAACGTGAGGGCGCGTCCCGCCCTGAGCTTGACCTTCCTCGGGCGGATGCGCCAGCCGCGGCGAACGCGGTCGGAGCCGTAGACGGCGACCGGCAGGACGGCGGCGCCCGACTCGAGCGCCAGCCGGCCGAAGCCGCGCTTGGGCCGCCCGAGGGATCCGGTCCGGATCCGGGTGCCCTCGGGGAAGATGCAGACGACGCCGCCGCGCCGCAGGATCGCGCGCGAGGTGGTCAGCGTCTCCTGGTCGGACTGGCCGCGGCGCACCGGGTAGGCGCCGAGCCGATTGAGGATCCAGCCCTGCCAGCGGGTGTCAAACAGCTCCGTCTTGGCGACGTAGTGCATCGGCCGCCGCCAGGGCAGCGTCGCGCCGATCACGAAGGGGTCCAGGAAGCTGCGGTGGTTGGCGGCGACAATCAGCGGGCCCTCGACCCGGGCGTGCTCGCGGCCGTAGCGCGAGAGGCGGAAGTAGATGTGGAAGACCGGCGTCAGCAACGCCCGCGCAAACAGGTACATCGGCCAGTTCACCCCCTTCTCGCGGGCGAAGCGGTGGTAGCTGAGTAGGCGTTGCTCGTCCATGGGCAAGAAGGCACAACACGCGTCTGATCGCGCAGTTACAGGCTGGTTTCGAGGATGCGGCGCAGGTCCGCGGCCGTGATCGCGCCGGGGGTCATCTGCTGCAGCTCCGGGCGGGTCATCGCCGCCTCGACCACATCTTCGACATTTTCGGGCCTCGCCCCGAACGCCGTAAGCCCCCGGGGCTGCCCCGCAAGCTCCCTGATCCGCCCGGCGAGGCCCTCCGGCGGGCCGCCGAGCGCCAGTGCAAAGGCGTCCATCCAGCGCGGCGCCCGTCGCCGCAGCTCATCCATGGTCTGCGGCAACAGCGCGGCGTTGGTCTGCGCGTGAGGCGTGCCGCAGATGCGGACGGTGGTCTGGCTGAGTACGTGGTGGAGGGCGAGGCCGCCCCTGTCCACCGCCAAGCCGCTCAGGATCGCGCCCTCCGCGAGGTCGGCCGCGCTTCGCTCCGCGGGCTCGGTATCCAGCGAGCCCGCGATCAGCTCGGCGCCCGCGAGCGAGAGGCCGTGCGAGATCCCGTCGGCGATCGGGGTCACCATCGAATCGCCGGCATGCGCCAAGGCGTTCATCGCCGTGGCCCGCAGCTCGGCCTCCCCGTGGGAGGTCATCACGGCCGGGTCGGCGAGCACGAGCTCGGGCCGCCGTCCGCCGTAGCCCTCGTGCCCTGCCGGCAGCCGGTGGATCCCGGTCATCTCGGCGCCGGAGAGAGTCGTCGGGATCGCGGCCACCCGGCCACCCCGGACCGCGGAGATTCCCTTGGCGACGTCGATCACCCGGCCTCCCCCGAACGCGACCAGGCTCTCAGCCTCCACCTGATCGAGGTGGGAAGCGGCGAGATCGGGAACCTGCCCGGCCCCGAGCAGGTGCACCCGGGCCGCCCCATCCGCGAGCTCCGCCGGCGCCTCCGCCAGCGCACGCTCGGTGCTGAACAGCTCGTACGCGTCCCAGCCCTTCGCGGCAAGCTCCTTCGGGGTCCGGCCGAGCAGCCCCTCATCGAGCACGACCGTGCGACCACCGTCCAGCGCGCTCCAGCTCAACTCGCCCATGACGAGTGATTCTCGCAGTGAGTTGCGAGGGTTGACAGACTCAGACTGGCCGACGCCGCACTGCCCCGAGACTGACGAGATCTATTCTGTGCCGGTGCCCGCCTAGCTCAACTGGCAGAGCACTTCACTTGTAATGAAGAGGTTCCCGGTTCGAGTCCGGGGGCGGGCTCTCTGAGGGCCGAGCGGGGTCGCGACCGCTCGAGCAGGCCGACGTCGCCGCCCTCGGGCGGCGACGTCGGGTACCGCTCGGTCAACTCAGAATCGAGCTAGGGAACCACGAGCGTGAACGAAACCGTGTCGCTGGGATCACCTAAGCGGTAGGTGTGGACCTCCAACAGGTTGGAGCCACAGCTGAAGTTTGCGCCACGCGGAGCGACAACGGTGTCTCCCGCGTCGGCGGTGTAGTCGTACTCGACGCTGCCGATGCTCGGCCGGGTCGGGAAGCCGTCAACAGCGAACACCTTCGACGCGATCGTGCTGTCAACCCCCAGGCACCAGAGTCCGACGGCCGGGTTCGTCACCGTGGTGAAGCCGCTGGTGCGCTCCGCGACATAGGTATCACCGACCCAGCTGACCTGGCCATAGGCCAGCGCGCCGCTCAGGTCGGTCTGGGCGGTTGAGCTCAGCCGGTTCGCCGTCAGCGTCCCTACCGCGACCTTCGAGTTGATGACCGCGCCCTTCTGGATCTTGTCCTTGGTCACGGCATTCTTCTTCAAGGCGCTGGCACTGACGCTGTTCTTGGCCACCTTGGCGGCGTAGGCGCCGCTGCCAAGCGCGACGAACAACGCGATCACGGCGATCACGGTTCCCACCGATGGCATCCTTCGCTTCTGCCCCATCTCTTTCCCATCCCTTTCGCTGATCGGACGACAAACCCCGCGGCAGACATACGGGCGCGCGGCGCTCGGGGCAACCCCCAAGCGGAAAAGCACTAGGGGCGCGAGACGGTCAGCTCGTAGTGGCCGCCGCCGCTGTAGCGGTAGACCTCGGCGCGAAGGGAGCCTCGGCCGCAGATCGTGTACGTGAGCGTCTCGCGGCGGCCGCTGTGGGCGGAGCGGCTGAGGATCCGGGCGCGCTTGGCGCCGAGCAGGTAAAGGTCGAAGTCCGCTCTGCTGGGGCCGCTGAGCTTCGCGGTCAGGCGGCCGTCGTAGGGGGTCTGGACCTCGAAGCGGTCCTTGGGGTCGGCCCCGCCGAGGGAGCCGGCGAATGTCTCGCCGCCGTTCTTGACCCAGGGCTCATAGACGTCGCGGTCGATCGCGGCGTAGGAGCCGGAGTCGGGATGAGGAAGGGTCCAGAGCCATCTGGTCTCAGAGGGGAAGTGGCGAAAGGCGAACGCCTCGGCGAAGGCTTCGCCGGGGTTGTTCCAGTAGCCGAGGTAGGGGTCGAAGCGACCGTCGCGGACGCCCTCGCAGACGCGCTCCTGCGTGGCCCATTTCTTCGGCCCCCAGGAGATCGCGGGCCAGGGACCGTTGCTGCGGTTGGTCGCGACCTGGTGTCCGTACTCGTGGGTGATCACAAACCACGGCGAGAGGCCGTCCTGTGGCTGGAGCGCCCCGGCGATCACCATCTCCTCGATCGTCGGGTCGAAGCAGGCGAGGGCCCCCGCCCCGCAGTAGCGGGTCAGGTGGCTATTGGACGCCAGGTAGATGTCGAGGCGGCCGAGCTCGGGTCCGTGGCTGATGCTTTCGAGGAAGTCCACCACCTGTTGCGCCACGGCCGCCGAGTACTGAGCGTCCCAGCGGACCGAGATCGTGTAGCCGTCACCCGTCGTGAAGGTCTGGGCCGACGTGCCGGCCAGGGCTGCGCTTCCCGCCTCCGCCCCGCTCAGGATCGTGTCCCTGACGTGGCCCGTGCCGGGAGCGGGGAACTCGCCGACGGGCGGGGAAGCGCCGCGGGTCGAGGCAGCCGCCGCGGAGGCGCTGATCGCCAGCACCAGCCCGGTCAGGCAGGCGAGGACGAGTGCCGCTTTTGTCGAGTGAGGATCCATCTCCCGGCTCAACCAGGTTACGGAAGCGGCGTCAGGCCGCGGACCGGGCGCCTAGACTGAGCGTCGATGCCGCTCTCGAGCCGCCTCCAGGACGCCGCCCGCGGCGCGGGCACCACCGCCTCGCGCGGCCGCTGGCTGGCGCGTGGCGCTGTCCTGCTGGCGGTGGCCGAGGTCGCCGTCGCGCTGCGCGAGCACATGCAGCGATTGACGCCGGAGGAGCGCGCGCACCTCGTGGAGATCGTCAAGCAGTCGAAGGGGCGCCCGTCGAACCTCTCCAACCGGGACCGCAAGGAGCTGAAGCGGATCCTGGACAAGATCGAGCCGCGCGAGCTGGCTCGCCGCGTCGCCGGCTCGGCCGGCGGCTTTCGCCGGAAGTAGCGCCGCCCCCGACCTAGTCGGCGAGCGGCTCGCCGTTGACGGTGATCTCGAGGTCGATGTTGCCCCTGGTCGCGTTCGAGTAGGGGCAGACTCCATGAGTGGCCTTGACCAGCTTCTGGGCCGTGTCTGCGTCCTCGATGGAGGGCAGCGTCA
Organism: Solirubrobacterales bacterium; assembly: GCA_009691195.1. Lineage (GTDB taxonomy): Bacteria > Actinomycetota > Thermoleophilia > Solirubrobacterales > 70-9 > SHVA01. Next base: position 51,717 of record SHVA01000009.1, read on the forward strand.
CGTCCAGCTCGACCGCGATATCGAACCCGCGGTTCTCGTTGGTCACCAGCGAGACCTTGGAGTCGACCCTGGCGTCGGCGCTGTCGATCTTCATGCGCCGTCCGACGGTCTTGAGGGCGCTGTCGAAGCATGCCGCGTAGCCGACGGCGAAGAGCTGCTCGGGGTTGGTGCCGTCGCCCGGCCCGCCGAGCTGCTCGGGGATCCGGATGTCCAGCTCGAGGTTGCCGTCAGAGGTGCGGCCGTGGCCCTCGTCGCGACCGCCCACGACGGTCGCCTCGGCTGTGTAGACGACCTTGCCCACGCGACGATCCTAGGGGCTGGGCCCGCGCGGTGGCCGCCGGCAGCCGGGAACGAAAAAGACCGCAGTCTCCCGCGGTCTCCGTCGGATGGCAAACGCCCAGGCTGGGCGTAAGGCAGTGCCTAGATCTTCACCGCTCTCGAGGCGAGGTGGATGCCGACCTTGCGCTTCACCCTCTGGAGGGCGTTGTCGACCGTCTTGGTGTCGCACTCGAGCCGCTCGCCGATCAGCTCGTAGGAGTGACCGTCGAGGTAGAGGGCCAGGACCCGGCTCTCCAGCTCGGATAGGACGCTGGTCAGGCATGCGACCAGGCTGTCCAGCTCCTCGGTTGCGATCACCTGATTGGCGGGATCGCTGACCGTGGGGCCCGGCAGCACGTCCTCCAGCGTCGTGTCGGAATCCGCGCTCGCCGCCGGCGTCTGGCTGAATGAGACGTACTGGTTCAGCGGCGTGTGCTTGTTACGGGTCGCGGTCTTGACCGCGGTGATGATCTGGCGGGTGATGCAGAGCTCCGCGAAGCCCCTGAAGCTCGCCTCGCGGTCGGTGCGGTAGTCACGGATGGCCTTGAAGAGGCCGAGCTGGCCCTCCTGGATCAGGTCGTCCGCATCGCCGCCGAGCAGGAAGTACGACGAGGCCTTGACCCGCACGAAGCGGCGATAGCGCCGCACCAGCTGGTCGTAGGCGTCCGAGGCACCCTGCTTGGCCAGAACGACGAGGTACTCGTCGTCGGGACCATGACTCTGACTGGTGGAACGGGCTCCCGCACTCGGGGCGCCCGGCACAGCTCGAAGCTGTTCGGTCTTGGGGGTAGAAACAACCACAGCAACCTCCTCTCAAAGGTTCTCTGTGGCGCCACTTACCTCCCCTGGACGCCGTGTCGGGTGCTGTCCATCAGGCTCGACCTGAGGTTCACCCTTCTTGCCCGAGCAGTGTAATCGCGTCGGCGCATATGTCAACCCCTTCCCTTCCCGGCGTGCAAGATCGATTGCAGCATCCGTGCCTGCGGCGCCTGAAAGGGGCCTTCCGTCCGCGGGGGCTGGTAATTCGTCACCCGCTCGGCGCGCGTTGGCGGACGGCCTCGTAGAGGAAGACGGCCGCCGCGACCGAGACGTTGAGTGACTCCACCCTTCCCGAGGCCGGGATGGAGACCAGGACGTCGCAGGCGCTCGCCACCCGCGGGCGCAGCCCCCCGCCCTCGGAGCCCATCACGATCACCGCGCGCCCCTTCCAGTCCACCCCGGTGTGGGCCGTGGGCGCTCCCGCCTCGGCGCCGTAGACCCACGCGCCGGCCTGCTTGGCCTCCCCGAGCCAGTCGGCGAGGTTGCGCACCCGCGCCACCGGCAGGTGCTCCACGGCGCCCGCCGAGGCCTTGCAGACCGCGGCCGTAACGCCGACGGCGCGTCGCTCGTGAATCACGACGCCGGCGGCGCCCGCCACCTCGGCCACGCGGCAGACCGCGCCCAGGTTGTGCGGGTCCTGGACCTGATCGAGGGCGACCACAAGGGCGTCGTCGGCCGCGAGCAGCGAGCCGGGGTCCGCGTAGGGATAGGGATCGACCTCGGCAACCACCCCCTGGTGGTCCGGGGAGCCGCAGAGGCCCTCGAGCTCGTCGTCGGGCGTCTCCGGCGCACGCCACAGCCGCCGCACCGCCCGGCGGCCGCGTTCGGCCTCGGCGACCGCCCTGCGGCCGTAGATCAACTGCCCCTCGCCCTGGTCGGCGCCGCTCACGACTCCGGGGCGTCGCGGCGAACCAGGCGAGCGCCCCCCTCCCCGTCGCGGACCTCCCAGCCGAGGGCAGCGAGGCGGTCGCGGATCTCGTCGGCGCGCTCGAAGTCCTTGCCGGCGCGAGCCTGTTCGCGCTCGGCGAGCAGGCCCTCGGCGTCGGCGTCGGGGCCCACCTCACGCTCCAACAGCGACTCGAGCCCGAGCAGCGGCAGCATCTCCGCGACCGCCGCGCGGGCGCCCGGAAGCTCGCGACGGTTGCCCTCGGCGATGATCTCGTCGCGGGCGGCGAGCGCCCGCGGCGTGTTGAAGTCGTCGGCGAGCGCCCCCATGAACGCCTCCCGCCGCTCGGCGACGAACCCGTCCTCGTCGCCGGCCGGGTCCTCATCGCGGAGGAAGTTCCTGACCCGCTCGACCCTGGCGCCGGACTCCGTCAGCGCCTCCTCGGAGAACGCCAACGGCTGCCGGTAGTGGCCCGAGATCAGGTAGGCGACCACGGCCTCGGCGCCGAAGCGGTCCAGCGCCTCGGAGAGCTGGAGGATGTTGCCCTCCGACCTCGACATCTTCTCGTCGTCGATCTGGATCATCCCGTTGTGCATCCAGTTTCGGGCGAGGCCGGTCCCCCGTGCCGCCTCCGTCTGCGCGATCTCGTTCTCGTGATGGGGAAAGATCAGGTCGGAGCCGCCGCCGTGCAGGTCGAAGCCCGCGCCCAGCTCCTTCTCGGCCATCGCCGAGCACTCGATGTGCCAGCCGGGGCGTCCGTCTCCCCAGGGCGAGGGCCAGGCGGTGTCCTCGCCCTCCTTGCGCCCCTTCCAGAGCGCGAAGTCGAGCCGGTCCTCCTTGAGCGAGGCGCTCCCCGCCTCCTCGCCCTGATCCATCTGGTCGGGGTCGCGATTGGAGAGCTTGCCGTAGCCGTCGGAGCTGCGGACGCGGAAATAGACGTCGCCGTCCGCCTGGTAGGCGTGCCCGGCCTCGATCAGGTCTTCGATCAGGGCCACGATCTCGGGGATCGTCTCGGTCGCGAGCGGCTCGGCGTCGGGCCGCCCGAGGCCGAGCCGGTCGGTGTCCTCGATGTAGGCGCGGGTCATCCGCTCGGCCCACTCCGCCGACGGGACGCCCTCCTCCCGGGCGGCGGCGTAGATCTTGTCGTTGATGTCGGTGACGTTGATCACCAGCTTCGGCTCAAGCCCCTGGCGCTCGAGGAATCGCCGCAGGAGCATGAAGACGACGAAGGGACGCGCGTTACCGACGTGGATGCGGCCATAGGTGGTCGGCCCGCACGCGTAGATCCCCACCTTTCCCGGATCGCGCGGCTCCAGCTCGCGGGGCTGGTTGGACAGCGTGTCGTGGACGCGGATGGGCGCCCTACCCCTCGGACAGCAGCACGGTGGCGGTCTTGGAGGCCGCCTTGCAGCTGGCGATCACCCTGCCGCCCTTCTTCAGCTTTGTCTGGTCCACCGACGCGCGGACCTTCTCGCCGTTCACGAAGTCGCCGTTGAGCGCAAAGAACTTGGTGTCGTAGAAGGCGCTGAAGAGCTTGCCGCTGCGGAGCGGCGCTTCGGGGCTGACCCTGGTGATCAGCGCGCCGTTGCCGCCGTGGCGGATCTCGACCCTGCGGGTGACGCAGCCGCGCTGCTTTGACGCCAATCCACCGCTGAAGTTGACGAAGTCCTGCAGGGGCGAGGGATTGGCTCCCAGGCTGACCTGCGTCCCCACCTTCGGTGGCTTCTTTCCGGCCTGCGCTCCCGCAGCGGGCACCGCGCAGATCGCCACCACCGCCAGCCCCAACGCGAGCCCCTTCAACCGCATGCGAGTCCCTTCCTGGTTCCTTGAGCGGCCAACCCTACCCGGACCGAGCCAGTCGGTACTCTCACCGGGACTTGGAGGGAAGCTCTCTAGAGGGGCACCGCGTCGAGCGGGCCGAGGACGCATTCGAATCGCTCCCCGAGCGCTACCGGGGCGCGCCGCCCAGCTTCCATGCCTCCTATTTGATCGAGCTCGAGGACTGCGAACAGACCTGGCACGTGACGCTCGACGGCGACCAGTGCGTGGTCAGCCGCAGCCCGATCCGCGAGCCTGACACGATCATCGGCACCGACACGGCTACGTGGCTGGCGCTGCGGGCGGGAACCCTTTCGGGCCTCGACGCCTTCCGCACCAGGCGGCTGTGGGCGCGCGGAAACCTGGACCGCGCGGTCGCCTTCGAGAGCTTCTTCGAGCTTCCCGCCCGCCGCAAGCCGCTGCTTCGCCTTCACGACGTTGACGCCGGCAAGGCGAGCATCTCGACCCTGACCGCCGGCAACGGAGCCGAGCAGGTGATCCTGATCCACGGGCTCGGTGGCACCAAGAGCAGCTTCTACGAGACGGTCTCGGCGCTGGCGCCCGAGCGCACCGTGCACGCGATCGACCTGCCGGGATTCGGCGGCTCCTCCAAGCCCGCGCGGGCGCCCTATGACGCGCCCTGGTTCGCTCGTTCGGTGCTGCGCTTCATGGACGCGATGGAGATCGAGCGCGCCCACGTCGTCGGGAACTCGATGGGCGGCCGGGTCGCGATCGAGCTCGGGCTTCGCGAGCCGGGGAGGCTGCTCGGCCTCTCTCTGCTCGCCCCCTCGCTCGCCTGGCGCCGTCACCGGGAGTTGGTCCCGATCGCGAAGCTGCTGCGCCCCGAGATGGCGGTGATCCCGCACACGCTCAGCAGCTCGATCGTCCGCCGGCAGTTCTTCACCCTGTTTGCGCGGCCGGAGCGGCTGCACCCGACTGCCGCCGCGCTCGCCGGCCAGGAGTTCCTCGCCACCTACAGCTCCAGGGGCGCCCGGGTCGCCTTCTACTCGGCCCTGCGCAACATCTATGTGGAGGAGCCCTTCGGGAAGGACGGCTTCTGGACCCGGCTGGCGGGGCTCGAGGTCCCGTCGCTGTTCGTCTGGGGATCGGACGACCCGCTGGTGCCGATGGGCTTCTCGCGCCACGTCACCGAGGTGCTGCCGGAGGCCCAGCAGGCGGTGCTCCAGGACTGCGGCCACGTTCCCCAGGTCGAGCTTCCCGAGCACACGCACCGGCTGGTCAAGCGCTTCATCGGTGAGTGCTCCGGCTCGGCGCGGGAGCGCGCCGCCGCCCGGCTTGGCCGCGCGGCCCGCCGCCTCGCCCAGGGCTAGGCCGCGCGAGGCTCGCTCCCCGGCGGCGTAGAATCGCCGGCGGATGGCGGAAAGCGGCACCTTCGAGCCCGTTTCCCCGGAGGCCGGCGAGGAGCGGCGCAACGGTGGCCGTCCCAACGGGCGACTCGGCTCGCTGGCGCGAATCGCCGAGCCGGTCTTGAACGGGCTGCGCGAGCGCTTCAAGGCGGACCTCGACGACCGCGACCCGGACTTCATCCGCGAGCAGCTCCCGCTCAGCTGGCTGCTCTCGAGCATCTGGTTCCGCGGCGAGGTCCGCGGCATGAGCCGGATTCCCGAGGAGGGGCCGGTGCTGCTCGTCGGAAATCACTCCGGCGGCAACCTGACGCCCGACACCACCGTCTTCACCCTCGCCTTCTGCGCCTACTTCGGGGTCGAGCGGCCCTTCTACCAGCTCGCTCACAACCTGGTGCTCGCCTCACCCATCGGCCCCTTCCTGAAGCGGTTCGGGACGGTGGCCGCCTCGCATGAGAATGCCAACAAGGCGCTCTCCTCCGGCGCCGCCGTGCTCGTCTATCCGGGCGGGGACTGGGAGGTCCACAGGCCGAGCTGGCACCGCAACGAGGTGGACTTCAACGGCCGCAAGGGGTTCATTCGGCTGGCGCTCAACGCCGATGTGCCGATCGTCCCGGTGGTCTCGGTCGGCGGCCAGGAGACCGCGCTGTTCCTCAGCCATGGCGAGCGGCTCTCGAAGCTCCTGCGCCTGGACAAGCTCTTTCGCCTCAAGGTGCTGCCGATCTCCATCTCGCTGCCATGGATCATCAACGCGGGCGACATGTTCGGCCACCTCCCGCTGCCGGCCAAGATCACGGTCGAGGCGATGGAGCCGATCCACCTGCGCGAGCAGTTCGGGCGCAACCCCGACGTGGACGAGGTCTACGAGCACGTCACCGGCGTGATGCAGGACCGGCTCGACGGGCTGGCGGCCGAGCGCCGCCTGCCCGTGATCGGCTGAGCCGCGATGCGGATAGAGCAGAAGCTGACGGTCTCGGCTCCCCCGGCGATGGTCTGGGGGCACATCATCGAGCCGTCCAACTACATCGAGTTCATGGACGGCGTCACCCGCTGGGAGGTCGACGGCGACAAGCGCACCGGGCTCGGTGCGCGCTACAGGATGCTGATCCACGTCGGCTCCGCCGAGGTCGGCGGCCTTATCGAGATCGTCGAATGGAACCCGGAGCGGGATCTCGCCTGGAGCTCGGTGACCGGGGTCGACCAGCGCGGGCGCTGGCGGCTTCGTGATCACGGGGACGGCCGCACCGAGCTCACCTTTCGCTTCGCCTACGGCGTCGGCGGCGCCGGGATCACGGGCCTGATCGCCGAACGCGTCGCCGCGCGACCGCTGCGCCGGCGCTTCCGCCGCTCGCTGCTGGAGGTGAAGCGGGCCGTCGAGCATCGCCGCTTCCAGTCGGAGGTCGGCAAGGGCGTTCGCGCTCCGCTGTAGGCCGGCGCTCCGCGCTCAGTAGGTGCGCAGGCGGCGGCCGCGCACCTGGCGGCGGCCACCGGAGCCGGGTCCTGAATCGGGCTCGTCGCCCATCGCGCCGGAGAGCGCGTCGCGCCGCGCCTTCTCGGTGCGGTCGCGGACCTCCTCCTCGGCGTCGCGACGCGCCTCCTCGACCCGCTCGGCGGCCTCGCGCTCGAGCCGGACGGTCTCCTGGGAGAGCTTGCTTGCGGTCTCGGCGCGGGCGCGGGCCTCGGCCTCGGTCGCGACCCGGTCGGCGAGGCGCCCGAGCTGGTCCTCGGACTCGGCGCGGGCGTCCGCGGCGGCCTTGGTGATCTGCTCCTCCATCTCGACCTTGAGGTTCTCGACCTCGGTGCGCGCGCCCTCCGCGGTCGCCTCCGCACGGTCCTCGGCTGCGATCGCGCGCTGCTCGGCTTCGTTCAACTTGGCGGCCAGCTCCTCGGCCCGGGCCTCGAGGTCCTTCGAGCCCCCACGAGCCTCCTCGATCGCCTGGTCGGCCAGCTCGCGCGCCTCGCTCTTGATCCGCTCGATCGCCTCCTCGGCCTTCTCGCGGGTTCGCTCCTCGGCCGCCTCTGCGTCCGCGGCGCGCTTCTCGGCCTCGGCGATCCGCTTCTCGACCTCCGCGATCCCGGCCTCCATCTCGGTGCGAACCGATGCGCTCGCCTCGCGCGCCCGCTCGGCCTCGGCGTCGGCATTGCTTCGAAGCTCCCCGAGGCCCCCCTCGAGCTCCTTGATGCGGGCGTCGGCCTTCTCCATCCTGACCTCCGCCTCGGTGAGCGCCTCGACGGCCTCATCCGCCTTCGCCTCCGCCTCGATCGCTCGCCCCTCGGCGGCGCCGGCGCGCTCGGCGGCCTGCTTGATCGCGGCCTGCGCCTTGTCGATCACACCGCGTTCGGTGTCGCGCGCCGCCCCGATCGCGAGCTCGGCCTCGCGGCGGGTGTCGCGAGCGGCCATCCGCGCCCGGGCGGCCTCCTCACGGGCCCTCGCCTCACGTCCACGAAGCTCGTCGGCCAGCTCGGCGGCCTTGGCGCGGAAGCGCTCGGTCGCGGCCCGGGCGTTGTCGATCTCCTCACGGATCGTGTCGCCGTCGAGCAGACGCTCCTCGGGCTCGCCAGCGGCGGCGACCTCCTCGGTCACGGGATCGTCGTCAGGCCGATTCATGGGCGTCGGACAGCTCGCGCTTCACGACCTTGCCGGTGGCGTTGCGGGGAAGCTCCTCGAGGAAGATGACCTCCCGCGGCACCTTGTAGCGGGCGAGGTTCGCCTTCACGTGGGACTTGAGCTCCTCCTCGGTGACCTCGGCGTCGTCCCTGACCACCACGAATGCGCGCAGTCGCTGGCCGAACTGCTCGTCTTCAACACCCATCGCAGCCGCCTCGGCGACCGCATCGTGGTCGGCGAGCAGGTCCTCCACCTCGCGCGGGAACACGTTCTCACCGCCCGAGACGATCATCTCGTCGTCGCGGCCGTCGATGAACAGGCGCCCGTCCTCGTCGAAGTGGCCCACGTCCCCTGAGGACAGCATGCCGTCGATCCTCTCCTTGTCGCCCCCTCCCGTGTAGCCCTCGAACGCCATCGAGTTGCCGACGAAGATGCGGCCGGTCTCGCCGCGGGCGACGGCGAGGCCCTCGGGATCGACGATCTTGACCAGGGTGCCCCGCGGCGCCCTCCCGGCGGTTCCCGGCGCCGAGCGCATGTCCCCCGGGGTGGCGATCGTCGCCCAGGCGACCTCGGTCGAGCCGTAGAGGTTGTAGAGGTTGTCGCCGAACTCGTCCATCCAGTTGGTGGCGAGCTCACCCGGCAGCGCCGACCCGCTCGCCGCAGTGACCTCCAGCGAGGAGACGTTGTAGGGGCCACGCACCTCCGGGGACAGGTCCAGCATCCGCTGCATCATCACCGGCACCACCGCCAGCCCCCGCGCCCGGTGCTGGGCCACGTCACGGAGCGTCTCCTCCGGGTCGAACCTGCGCCTGAGCACCATCGTCGCCGACAGCGGCAAACTGAGCAGGAAGTGGGTGAACCCCCATGAGTGAAAGAGGGGCGCGGCGATCACCGTCGTCTGTCGGCTGCGCATCGGGATCTTGTCGAGCACAGCCGCAAGCGGCGCCAGGCCCTCTGGCTGGCCGCGCTGGGCGCCCTTGGGCGTGCCGGTCGTCCCCGAGGTGAGGATCACGTAGTGGCTGTTCTCCGAAGGGGTGGGGGGACCGTCAGCGTCGCCGGAGCCGATCAGCTCGTCCACGGAGGGCTCCTCGCCGCCAGCGCCATCGGTCCAGCCGATGTAGCGGCGCAGATTCGAGCCGACGCCCTCCAGCAATCCCGAGAACTCCTGGTCGTAGACCAGCGCGGCCAGCCGCTCGCGGGCAACGACGTCCACGAGCTGCGGGCCGGCGAAGGCGGTGTTCAGGAAGAGCCCGTTGGCGCCGAGCCTGGAGCAGGCGATCGTCGCCTCGACGAAGTGGCGGTGGTTACGGCACATGATCGCGACCCCGTCCCCCTCGGAGACCCCCTCGGAGCGGAGGGAGCTCGCGAGCGCGTTCGAGCGCTCGTTCAGCTGCGCGAAGGTGAGCGCACCGACCTCGTCTATCAGCGCCGTGCGGCCGGGGTGCTCGATCGCGCAGGCGGAGATCCCCAGCGCGGGCGAGGCGCCCAGCCGCATGTACCGCTCGCCGATCCGGGCGAGCTTGTCGGGACGAACCGGCCGCAGGATGCCGGTCTCGACGAGGACCCGGGCTGTGAAGAGGCCGTCCGCTACCTTGCTCCCGAGCGGGATCCTCGATGCGATCGAGTCAAGATCCACGGGACGTAGGTTAAGTCTCCACGAGGACCGCGGCGGTGCAGGCGATGCCCTCGCCGCGCCCGATCGCGCCCATCCCCTCGTTCGTGGTCGCCTTGACGCTGACGGGAGCCGAGAGAACCTCGGACAGCAGGGACTGCATCGCGGATCGGTGCTCGGCGAGGCGTGGCTGCTCGCAGACGATGGTGGCGTCCACGTTGACGACGCTCCCCGGGAGCATCCCGATCACGACCCGCAGGAGGTCGATCGAGTCCGCGTCCCGCCACTGCTCCTCGCTCGGGGGGAAGTGGTCGCCGAGGTCGCCGAGCCCGCAGGAGCCGAGCAGGGCGTCGATGATCGCGTGGGTGAGGACGTCGGCGTCCGAATGGCCGCTGAGACCTTTGTCGTGCGGGATCTCGACGCCCCCGAGAACGAGTCGCCGGCCCTCCGCCAGCCGGTGGCTGTCGTAGCCGATGCCGATCCGGGGCGCCATCAGCCCAGCGGCTCCAGCCGGCGCTCGCGCTGCTCGAAGACCGCCACCCGCTCGATCCCGAGCTCGCGCATGAACTCGAGCGCCCGCTCGTAGCCGTAGCCGACCTGGTCGGGCGCGTGGGCGTCCGAGCTGAGCGAGAAGGCCGCCCCGGCATCGACGCACATCTCCGCGAACGCCCTCGAGGGGTAGAGCTCGCCGACCGGCTTGCGCAACCCCGCGGTCGAGACCTCAACCGCGATCTCCGCCTCGGCTATCGCCTCGACGACGGGCTCGTAGTAGTGGCGCGGGTCGCGCTCGGGCGCAGGGCGGCCCTCGCCCCAGATCTTGATCAGGTCCGGATGGGCGAGCACGTCGTAGAGGCCCGAGCGCACCAGCTCCGCGAGCCATTGGAAGTAGCGGCCCCAGAGCGCGTCGGCGCCGTCGGAGCCCTCCCATACGTCGTAGCGGCTGTCGTCCAGGGCGCCGTCATCGCCGAGGAAGTGGATCGAGCCCACGACGTAGTCGAAGTCATGCGGGTCGAGCAGGTTTGCGATCGCGTCCTCGCGTCCGGGGACGAAGTCCATCTCCAGGCCGAGCCGAAGCGGCGTCGTTCGCACGAACGCACAGTATTCGCCGAGGTCGTCGCGCGCCTGGCTCTCCCAGAAGGGATGGCGCCAGACCTCCAGCGCCTCCCGGAAGCGGTAGACGTGCTCGGAGACGCCGATCTCTCCGATGCCGTGCTCGGAGGCGGCGGCGAGGTAGCGATCGACGTTCTCCTCGGTGAAGTAGGCGTCGGCCTCGCCGACGTCGTCCGGCCGCAGGTGCAGGTGGTAGTCGGTCAGCACCGGGGGTACGCTAGCGCCGCTCCGGAGGCCTGCGCGATCGGGCTCAGAACTCGATCTGCGACCCGAGGAAGACCGTCTGCTCACGGGGCAGGCGGAAGTAGTCGGCGGGCTCCGCCGCAATCGTCGCGGTGGCGAGAAAGAGGTGCTTGCGCCAGACGCTCATCCCGGGCCGGTCGCTGACCCTGAGCTCGATCTTGGAGAGGAAGTAGGAGGCCTCCTCCGCCTCGAGCGGGCACTTGACGCCGGCCTCGGCGGTCAGCCTGATCAGCGCCGGAACGTCGTACTGCTCGAAGTAGCCGTGCTTGGCGCGCACGAAGGTGATGCCGTCATCCTTGTGGCCCAGCTCGTCGATCTCGAGCCGCTCCGAGTCCGGGATCCGCGGCACCGGCATGGTCTCGAGCGAGAGCACGACCACGTGCTCGTGCAGCGAGTGCAGGCGGTCCACGTTCGCGCGCATCGACAGCGGCGCCGTCACCCGGCCGCGGTTCATGAACACCGCGGTTCCGGGCACCCGCGCGATCGGGGGCTCCTCGGCCCGGAGCTCGGTGATGAACTCCGGCAGCAGCCCCTCGACCCGCAGCCGTTCCTCGGTCACGAGCGCTCGGCCCCGGAACCAGGTGACCATCACCGTGAACCCGACGACCCCGATCGTCAGCGGCAGCCAGCCGCCGTGGGGAATCTTGGTCAGGTTGGCGCCGAGGAAGGCGAGCTCCACGACCAGGAAACCTGACGCCCCCGGCGCCGCCAGCCAGAAGGGCTTGTGCCAGCGGTGGCGGACGAGGACGAAGAAGAGGATCGTCGTGATGATGAGCGTGCCCGTGACTGCCAGCCCGTAGGCGGCGGCGAGCTTGGTCGAGGTCTGGAATGTGAAGACGAGCGTGAGCACGGCCCCCAGCAGCAGCCAGTTCATGAACGGGACGTAGACCTGCCCGATCTCGTCCTCGGAGGTGTGGATCACCCTCAGACGCGGCAGGTAGCCGAGCTGCGCAGCCTGGTGGGCGATCGAGAAGGCGCCCGAGATCACCGCCTGCGAGGCGATCACGGTCGCGGTGGTGGCGAGCACGACGAGCGGGATCAATCCGTCGTCGGGCACCAGCTTGAAGAAGGGCTCGCTGATCGCGCTCGGGTCATCGAGGATCAGCCCTCCCTGGCCCAGGTAACTGAGGATGCAGGCGGGGAAAACGAGCAGCAGCCACGCGCGGCTGATCGCGGAGCGCCCGAAATGGCCGAGGTCGGCGTAAAGTGCCTCGGCGCCGGTGATCGCCAGCACCACCGCGGCCAGCGAGAAGAAGCCGGTCGTGCCACCGCTGAAGAGGAAGTCGAGCGCGTAGCTGGGCGAGAGCGCCTTCAGCACCCCCGGGTGCATCGCGATCCCGCGGATGCCGAGGATGCCGATGGTCAGGAACCAGACGGTCATGATCGGCCCGAACACGCGGGCGACCACGGCGGTGCCGAGCCTCTGGCTCGCGAACAGGACGACGATGATCGTCGCCGTGATCGGAACCACAAGGCTCTCGAGGGAGGGCTCGATCACCTCGATCCCCTCCACGGCCGAGAGCACGGAGATGGCCGGCGTGATCGTGCTGTCTCCGAAGAACAGGGCCGCCCCGAAGACCCCGAGGCCGCCGAGCAGGAACTTGGTGCGCGCGCTGACGCCGTCGCCGATCTCGCGGACCTGCGAGATCAGGGCCATGATCCCGCCCTCGCCGTCGTTGTCGGCCCGTAGGACCAACAGCACGTACTTGATCGTGACGATGATCGTCACCGCCCAGAAGATCAGCGAGACGATTCCATAGACGCTCTCGATCGACGACTGGACGGGGTGCGGGTCGTCGGGGTTGAAGGCCGTCTGGATCGTGTAGATCGGGCTCGTGCCGATGTCCCCGAAGACGATCCCGAGGGCGCCCACGACCATCGCGGCCTTCGCCTTCCCGCGCTTCCCCTCGGCTTCCATGCTGGGCGAAGCTACACGGCGGCGGCCTAGGCCCTGGCCCGGAGCAACTCGGTCGCCAGGGAAAGGTCCAGCGGGGTGGTGACCTTGATGTTCTCGGCCGGCGCCTCGCAGACGAGCACCCGCCCCCCGGCGCGCTCGACCAGCATCGCGTCGTCGGTGGCCCCGGAGACGTCGCCCTCGAGCGCCCGGCGGAGCGCCCCGGTGCGAAAGGCCTGGGGCGTCTGCACCGCCCAGAGCCGGGAGCGGTCCAGGGTGCGCTCCACCACCCCGCCGGCGCCGGCCTCCTTGATCGTGTCGGTGACCGGCGCCGCCGCCACCACCGCGTCGGCGTCGGCGCTCTCTGCGAGGCGCGCAACAGCGAGGTCGATCAGCGCCGGGGTCACGAGCGGCCGCGCGGCATCGTGGGCGACGGCGATCTCATCGCCGACCAGCTCAAGCGCCGCGCGCACAGACTCCGAGCGGTGCTCACCGCCGCGGACCGCCTCGACGCCGAACTCGGCCGCGACCCGCTCCTCGGTGCCCGGAGGGGCCGCCACGACGATCGCGCCGATGCTCTCCGCCCCGCGAAAGGCGTCAATCACCCAGGCGAGCAGAGGCCGCCCCGCGATCTTGACGAAGGCCTTCGGGCCGCCGGCTCCGAGTCTCTCCCCGGAGCCGGCGGCCGCGATCACGGCCGATGCGGCTGCCAATTGAACGGCCTAGGCAGTCGCCTTGGCGGCGCCGAAGCCCTCCTCGAGCAGTCCGTCGAGGTACTCCTCGGCGCCGTCCTCGTCCTTGTCCAGGACGTACATGAACTCGGACGCGAGGATCTTCTTCGCCCTGGTGTACATCTGCTTTTCTCCGGTCGAGAGGCCCTTCTCCATCTCACGGATGGCCAGGTTTCGAACGACCTCCGCCAGCTCGTACACATCCCCCGTCTTGATCTTCTCTCGGTTGTACTTGAAGCGGCGGTTCCAGTTCTTGGGCATGTCTGAGACATCGTCGGTCAGCACGCCGACGACCTTCTTGACCTGCTCCTCGTCGATCACGCGCCTGAGACCCGCCGTGTGCGCGTTCTCGCACGGGACCATGACGGTCATGTTGTTGTGCAGGATCTTGATCGTGAGGTAATCCCTCTTCTCGCCCATCAGGTCCCGGCTTTCCCTCTTGATTACGACGCCGGCACCGTGATGCGGGTAAACGACGTTGTCGCCGACCTCGAAGGTGCAAGGTGGAATCTCCACCTCGGGGTCGACCAACAGCGCCTCCTCGATTGCCTCCTCTGTTACCTCTGGAATCGGTTTCTCCTCTCGGATCCGGACGGCCTGAACCGTACCGTCAACTCTCCAGATAGCGGTCGACAAGGTCGACCTCTTGAAGCCTCCTCATTCCCTCCCGTATCTCCTTCGCCCGCGTCTCGCCAACGCTCTCGACACTCTCAAGGGCCTCGTCGTTCGCCGCGAGGATCTCCTCGAGGCCACCGAACTCGCGGATGACGCGCTGCACCACGAGCTTCGGCAGGCGCGGGACTCGCCCCAACACGCGATATCCGCGCGGTGAGACCGGGAAGTCGAGGGTGTTCATCTTTCGGTCGTAGCCGAGCAGCTCGGCGAGGCGGCCGAAGTCGAGCAGGTCCTGGTGGGGAAGGCGGGCGATCGCCGCGAGGGTCGTCGACAGGTTCTCCTCGGTGTCGTCCACCGAGTAGTCGCGGATGAGGGCTGTCTTGTCGGCGGCGACGCCGACAATGGTCTCCTCGAGCTGCATCTCGATCAGCCGGCCCTCGGTGCCGAGCTCGATGATGTAGCGCTCCACCTCGACGCCCATCCGCGTCACCAGCTCGGCGCGCTGGAGCACCGAGAGGACGTCGTAGAGCACACAGCCGCCCTCGAACTCGAGCCGCGTCAGCCTGCCGGCGACGGCGTCCAGGCGGGCGCGGTACTTGTCGAGGGTCGCGAGCCCCTGGTTGGCCTTGGCCAGCACCGCGGGGATGTCCTGGAGGATGTACTTCATCCCGCCCAGGTAGAGCGAGACCACATCGCGGCGCTGGGAGATGGCGACGACCAGGGCGTCGGTCTGCTTGGAGACGCGCTCGGCCGTTCGGTGTCGGGTCCCCGTCTCAGACGAGACGATGGTCGGGTCGGGCACCAGCTGGACGTTGGCGCAGACGATCTTGGTCGCCGGCCCGTTGAGGGCGATCGCGCCGTCCATCTTGGCCATCTGGTACAGCATCGCCGGCGTGTAGTCCATATCCAGGGGGATGCCCCCTGAAAAAAGAAAGGAGACCTCGTCCGGGTCTCCTATGACGATCAATCCGCCTGTCCGGGAGTGGACGATGTTGTCGATCCCCTCCCTCAGCGCCGAGCCGGGGGCGGCCATGTCGAGCGCCCGAAGGAGGCGCGGATCCTGCCGCGCCTCCAGCTCCTGAAGATCATCACCGCTCACCGAAGACGCCACGGCTCGTGATGTAAGCACAAAGGACGCGCGCCCGATCTGTGCCTAAACCCGTGTGGAAAGCTCGGAAAGACCGTTGTCAAGCCGCCTCGCGGAGAGCGCCCCTGGCGCCGGCGGAGCGCAGCGCCTCCGACAGCGTCCTCGCCGTCCGCAGGCCCTCGACCGGATCGGCCGGCTCAGGGCCGAGAACGGGGCCAAGGCCGAACTTGAGGGCCTCGCCCACACGCTGCTCGGCGCGGCCGACGAAGCGCAGCTCGCCGGTCAGCCCCAGCTCGCCGAAGCACGCGAGCGGCCTCTCACCGACCGCGAGCGCGCTGCCGGAGTGGGCGGAGGCGAGCGCGAGCGCGACGGCGAGATCCGCGCCGGGCTCGTCAACCCGGACGCCGCCGGCGACGTTGACGAAGACATCACAAGCGCCGAGCGAGACGCCGGCGTGGCGGGCGAGCACCGCGATCACGAGGGCGAGCCGGTTGCGGTCGATCCCGGTCGCATGGCGGCGGGGGTGCTCGACCTCCGTGGGGGCGACCAAGGCCTGGACCTCCACCAGCAGCGGGCGAGTGCCCTCCATCGAGCAGAGCACGACCGAGCCCGGGGCGGGCTGCGCCTCGCCGGCGAACCGGGCCGAGGGATCGACCACCTGCTCGAGGCCGCCCGGCCGCATCTCGAAGACGCCGACCTCGCTGGTGGCGCCGAAGCGGTTCTTGAGCGCACGAAGCGTCCGCAGGGTGCGCTCCCGCTCGCCCTCGAAGTGGAGCACGCAGTCAACGAGGTGCTCGAGGGCTCGGGGGCCGGCGAGGGAGCCCTCCTTGGTGACGTGGCCGATCAGCAGCAGCGTCGAGTCGAGTCGCTTGCCCGTCTCCATCAGCGCCCCGGTCGCCTCCCTGACCGCGGCAACGGACCCCGGCGCCGAGTCGCCGACCTGGAGCGTCTGCACGGAGTCGATCACGCAGACGGCGGGGCGCTCGGAGTCGATCGCCGCCAGCACGGCGTCAAGCGAGGACTCGCCGAGGACGGGGACGTCGAGGGCGGCGTCACCGAGACGCTCGGCGCGCTCGCGAATCTGGTGGGGGGACTCCTCGCCCGAGACGTAGAGCGCCGGAGTGCCCGAGCCCGCGAGGTTTGCGAGCGCCATCGCCGCCAGGGTGCTCTTGCCGATCCCCGGCGCCCCGCCGAGCAGGACCAACGAGCCCGGCACCATGCCGCCGCCGAGGACCCTGTCGAACTCCGCGATCCCGGTCGCGAGCCGCCTGCCGCTCGATGCCTCGACGTCGCGCAGACGGACGGGCTTCGGCGCCTTCGACCGGGCGCGCTTGCCGCCGGCGGCGGCGCGGCCTCGAGCCGACGCGGCCGGCACCGAGACCTCGCTCAGCGTGTTCCAGGCGCCGCAACCGGGGCACTGACCCGTCCATGCAGGCGCCGAATGGCCGCACTCGGAGCAGTCGTAGCTGGATCGGGATCGGGCCATTGGCCGATCGTAGGGACGGCGCCCGACGCCTCTCGCGCCGACTGACACATCAGCGGCGCAGGTTCCTGCCGAAAGAGCTAGATACCGGGGCTGGAGGGCAGCGGCGCCCCCGCGAAGAACGCGAACCAGATCGCGAAGCCGATGATGGAGATCACGGCCGTGGCGACGAAGAGGCGCTCGACCGGGTCCGAGCGTTCGCTGTTCTGGGGGGCGTCGCGCATGCTGCGGTTCCAGGAGGAGCGTCGCGGGACGGTCCGCTGGGGTGCGGCCAGGTGCATCCGGACCCACGAGGCCAGCAGCAGGATGATCCAATAGCTGACCAGGATCCCCATGCCGATGAAGAGGGCCACGGAGCCGGTGACCGCGCCCGCCTTGTCGTAGAACTGGGAGGCGATCCAGATCCAGAGCAGCGGCACGCCGAAGCCGATCAGCACGGCGCCGACCAGGGTGAAGATCATCGCTCCGGTCCCGACGGCGGCCCGCCGGATGGAATGTAGAAGCGGCTGCATCTCTTTGCTGACCCCTGTCAGTGCGCCTCAGGAGCGCCCTGATCATGCTAGCGGGTCGGAAACCGCCCTCAGGCGGGCTCGGTTGCGCGGCGCAGGTCGCGATCCGGGTCGATGTCCCAGCGTCGCCCCGCCTCGACCAGCTCGTCGCTGAGCGCCCAGCGGTCCGGCCGCTCCTCGCCCTCGTGCTCGGGGCTCGCGCCCTTCAGCGTCATCGAGCCGGCGTTGTCACCCGCGCGCCTGATCTCGGCGAGGTCGTCGAGCGTGAGCCGAACTTCGGCGGGCAGCGCCGCCAGCTCCGCGCGCTTGTCCTCGATCGACCGGGCGCCCGCGCCGGCCTCCTGGATCAGCGTCGGCACGACCGTCCGCACGGCGGGGTGCGCCAGATTCCACTGGCAGGCGAGCTGCATCGGCGTCAGCCCGGCGCGCTCGGCGATCGGGCGGATGCACTCGAGCTTCGCGCGACCGGCCTCGATCCAGCCGTCCGGGCGGAAGGCGCGGTGGTCCCCCTTGGCGAGCTCGGCCCCGGGAGGGAGGTCATCCCAGAAGAGGCCGCCATAGTCGACGACACGCGTGATCACCTGGATCCCCGCGCGTTCGGTGGCGGCGAGGCAGAGCTCGCCGGGCCAGGGCTCGAAGGGGTTGAGGATGATCATCGCCCAGTCGATGCGCTCGCCGAAGCGCTCGAAGCAGGTGAGCATGTCGAGGGTGAAGCCGTTGGCGGGGCCGGGGGCTACGCCGATCAGGTCGGTCAGGCCGGCCTCGCGCAGCGCCTCCATCCCCTCCCAGACGACCTCGCTCTCATAGCCGGTGCGATCAGGGTTGTGCAGGAGCAGCAGGTCGAAGCGCTCGGCGCCGATCCGCTCGAGGCTGCGCTCAGCAGCCATCCGCAGGTAGGAACCGTACTGATCGAGCGCCCGCAGGCGAGGGTCGGTGAAGCGCGGAAAGCCGCGCGGCCCATCGCGCTCGCCCTCGTAGAAGTCGTGGCCGATCGCGCCGACGAGGCTGTAGCCGCCGCGGTCTATACCCCCAAGCGCCCTCCCCAGCAGCGAGTCGGCCTCGCCCTGCCCATAGACGTCGGCGGTCAGGACCGTGTCGATCCCGGCGTCGGGGCGGAGCAGCGACACCAGCCGCTCCTCGTCGATGGCCTCCCCGAAGTGGAGGTAGCGCCCTCCGCTCCAGGTCCCGATAGCGGTGCGTCCCGGTGAGCTCACCGGCTGAACGCTAGCGAGGGCTCAGCCGGGCTTTGCGTTCGCCCTGCAGAGGGCGGTCACCTGGAGGATGCTGCCCGAGTCGGTCGGCTCGGGGGTCGTAAGTTGGCGACCCGGCTGCGGGACCGCTTCGGCTTCGAGCTATAGAGGAGCCGTTGGCCCCGAACCAGTCGGTGCCTCCGGAGATCGCGTAGGCGTCAGGCTGCCGCCATCGCCGACCGCGAACAGCTCCCACTTCTGCTTCTGCTTGGACGCGTTATTGCTCACGACTCGCATCGTTGACCCACTCGTCGGCATGTAGTTGAAGACAGGAGTGACTCGCTCGCCCTTGCCAGAGGAGACCGTGACCTGATCGTGGCCCAGCGGCTCGACGGTGCGTGTCGGAGACTTGTGGACCGAGGCTCCCGCTACCGAGGCCGAGAGCGGGAGGACTCAGGCGATGGCCGGCAGGAGGAAGGGGAGGTGCCCCGCTGCCGCATCGGTCTAGTCGGAGCCGTTCCCGGAGGGCGCCTCGTCGGGGGGGTGCTCGCCCGGCTCCCCCGCGGCGTCGTCGTCCTTCTTGGCCCCGACGCCGACCTTCTCGGGCTCCTTGTCCCCCTTCGAGGACTTGGGCTTGGGCTTCTTGCGGGGCTTGACGATCTTCAGCTTCAGCGGGTGCTCGTCGTCGTCGCTCTTGGCGTCGCGATCCACGATCACGGTCGAGCCGGGGTCCATCGGGCCGGAGCGCAGCACCTCGTCGGCGAGCGGGTCCTCGACGTAGCGCTGGATCGCCCGGCGCAGCGGGCGGGCGCCCATCGACGGGTCCCAGCCCTTGTCGGCCAGGAGCTCCTTGGCGTCCTCGGTGAGCTCGAGCTGGAGCTCGTGCTCGGCCACCTGGGCGCGAACGCGGCTGATCATCAGGTCGACGATCTCCTTGATCTCGGTCTTGGCCAGCTTGTGGAAGACGATGACCTCGTCGATCCGGTTGAGGAACTCGGGCCGGAACACCTTCTTCAGGTCGCCCATGATCCGCGACTTCATCTCGTCGTAGGTGACGCCGGTCTCGTCGGAGATCGAGAAGCCCAGCGGGGCGTTGCGGGCGATGTCCTGGGCGCCGATGTTCGAGGTCATGATCACGATCGCGTTGCGGAAGTCGACCGTCCGCCCCTGGGCGTCGGTGAGCCTGCCGTCCTCGAGGATCTGAAGCAGGATGTTGAAGACGTCGGGATGGGCCTTCTCGATCTCGTCGAGCAGCAGTACCGAGTAGGGCTTGCGCCTCACGGCCTCGGTCAGCTGGCCGCCCTCGTCGTAGCCGATGTAGCCCGGGGGCGAGCCGACCAGGCGGGAGACGGCGTGCTTCTCCATGTACTCGGACATGTCGATCCGGACCATCGCCTCCTCGTCACCGAAGAGGAACTCGGCGAGGGTGCGCGCGAGCTCGGTCTTGCCGACCCCCGAGGGGCCGAGGAAGATGAATGAGCCGGCCGGGCGCTTGGGGTCCTTGATCCCGGCGCGCGAGCGGCGGATCGCCTTGGAGACGGCGGTGATCGCGACCTCCTGGCCGATCACGCGCTTGTGCAGCTCGTCCTCCATGCGGACGAGCTTCTTGGTCTCGGCCTCGGTCAGCTTGAAGACGGGGATGCCGGTCCACATCGAGACGATGTCGGCGATCTCCTCCTCGCCCACCTCGGGGCGCTCGCCGCCGTCGCCGGCGCTCCACTCGTGCTCCAGCTCCTTCTTCTTGTTCGTGAGCCGGCGCTCGGCATCGCGCAGGTTGGCGGCCTTCTCGAACTCCTGGGCCTCGATCGAGGACTCCTTGTCGCGCCTGGTCTGCTCGATCTCCTCCTCGAGGTCGCGGTAGACCGGCGGCTGGGTCATCGACTTGATCCGCATCCGCGACGCGGCCTCGTCGATCAGGTCGATCGCCTTGTCGGGCAGGAAGCGGTCGGAGATGTAGCGGTCGGCCAGCTCGGCGGCGGCCTCGAGCGCCTCGTCGGTGATCTTGACGTGGTGGTGCTGCTCGTAGCGCTCGCGCAGGCCCTCGAGGATCTGGACCGTCTGCTCCTTGGAGGGCTGCTCGACCTTGATCTGCTGGAAGCGGCGCTCCAGGGCGGAGTCGCGCTCGAGGTACTTGCGGTACTCGTCGAGCGTGGTGGCGCCGATCGTCTGCAGCTCGCCGCGGGCCAGGGCCGGCTTCAGGATCGAGGCCGCGTCGATCGCGCCCTCGGCGGCGCCCGCGCCGACCAGGTTGTGGAGCTCGTCGATGAAGAGAATGATGTCGCCGCGCTGGGTGATCTCCTTCATCACCTTCTTCAGGCGCTCCTCGAACTCGCCGCGGTACTTGGAGCCGGCGACGAGGGCGGCCAGATCGAGCGTGTAGATCTGCTTGTTCCTGAGCAGCTCGGGAACCTCGCCCTTGGTGATCCGGGCGGCGAGCCCCTCGACGACGGCGGTCTTGCCGACGCCGGGCTCACCGAGGAGCACCGGGTTGTTCTTGGTGCGCCGGGAGAGGATCTGCATGATCCGCTCGATCTCGATCTCACGACCGATCACCGGGTCCAGCTTGTTTTCGGCGGCGAGCTTGGTCAGGTTGCGGCCGAACTGGTCGAGCAGCTTCGAGGACTTCTTGCCCTCGCCGCTGCCGCCTGCGCCGGAGCCCTGGCGGCGGCCGCCGGGGCCCGAGAGCATCCGGATGACCTCGTTGCGGATCTTCTCGGAGTCGGCGTCGAAGTCGAGCAGGATGCGGGCGGCGACGCCCTCGTTCTCACGGACCAGGCCGAGCAGGATGTGCTCGGTGCCGATGTAGTTGTGCCCGAGCGAGAGGGCCTCGCGCAGCGCCAGCTCGAGCACCTTCTTGGCCCGGGGGGTGAAGGGGATCTGGCCGGCGGTGACCTCCTCGCCGGAGCCGACTATGCGGACGACCTGGGAGCGAACGCGCTCCACCGTGATGTCGAGCGACTCGAGCACGCGGGCGGCAAGGCCCTCCTCCTCGCGGAGCAGGCCGAGCAGGATGTGCTCGGTGCCGATGTAGTTGTGCTTGAGAGTCCGCGCCTCTTCCTGGGCGAGGACGACTACCTGGCGGGCTCTCTCTGTGAATCGCTCGAACATTCAGTTCCTAATCCGTGTGGTCTATCAGTGCCTGCGGCGGGTGCTCCATCGATCCCTGGGGACCGTTTGGGGAACGCCCGCTTGCCGGGGGCCCAATCTCCATCGGCTCCTGGCTTGCCGACCTCCGATCTGACCTCCGGTTCTGTAGGGGACGGCGAGCAACCCAGTATAGCCACGGGTATTCGGCGCCCAGAGGGGCTCAAACCGGGCGCAACAAAGCCCCCGTCGCCGACTAGAAGCTGAAGCTGGTGGTCTTCAGCCCCGGACAGATGTGGTGGTGAAACTGGTTCTTGACCAGGATCCTCTTGGCGACGGTGACGTAGTAGGTGCCGGACGGGAAGCCGATCGGCTGGTCGATGTGCCACTTGCCCTTCGAGTTGGTGCGAGTCGACCCGATCTTGACGTCCGACCCGACCTGGGACTGCCACAGGTAGACCGTGAGGTTGCGCCGGCAGCTCTTGTTGTTCGAGGTCACATCGCCGCCGACGGAGGTGAAGGGCGGGCCGCTTGCCGGCTTGAAGCTCCCGTGCACCCCACGCGCATAGCTGACGCGGTGCGCCGACGCCGGCGCCGTCACGACCAGCATCGCCACCAGCAGCAGCGACGCGGTCCCAAGAAATCTGAGTGCCCTCATCTGTCGTCCCTCCTTCGAAAGTTCTCGCGCCCCCTTACGCGACCGCACTGACACCGTAGCGCGAGCCCCCCCGTCGCTTCTCACGGGGCATTCTGAGAGAGGTCAGCGCAGCGAGGGCACGCCGTCGCGGTCGGTGACGGCTCGGCGTGGAACACGTGGGCGGCCGTCGTTCGCCTCCAGCCACGCCCGGATGCTCTTGGCGTAGGCGAGCGC
>SHVA01000010.1 GCA_009691195.1 Solirubrobacterales bacterium
CGTCGAGGAGATCGCGGCCGAGGGGCTGCGCTGGGTCAAGATCGACCGCCTCGGCGCCCCCGAGCAGGCCTGGATCGAGGAGCACTTCGACTTCCACGCCCTCGACCTCGAGGACGTTGTCTCACGCAACCAGCGCCCCAAGATCGACGAGTACGACGAATACCTCTTCATCGTCCTCCACTTCCCCGTCTTCGACCGCTCGGTGGGACGCCTCGGCACGGGCGAGCTTGACCTGTTCGTCGGCCCCGACTTCCTGATCTCGATCCCCAACCAGCCACTGCAGCCGGTCGGGTACCTGTTCGAGCGCTGTCGCCAGAAGGAGGAGCTGCGCGACCAGCTCTTCGCCCGGGGCTCGGGGTACCTCCTCTACCGCCTCGTCGACGACTGCTTCGACTACTGCTTCCCGATGCTGCGCAAGATCGGCAACAAGCTGGACGCGCTCGAGGACGACATCTTCGAGGAGAACGCCGACGGCGACCTGGTCCGCGACATTTCCAACGTCAAGCAGGAGATCATCAACTTCCGCAAGGTGATCCGCCCGCAGCGCCCCGTGCTTCGGGACCTCGAGGGCGTCAAGGGCCGCTACCTGGCCCCGGACATGGACCTCGAGATCTACTTCGACGACATCGTCGATGCGCACGAGCGAATCTGGGACATGCTCGAGAACTACAAGGAGGTCGCGGAGGCGCTTGACGAGACCAACGAATCGGTCATCTCCCACCGCGTCAACGACATCCTCAGGGTGCTCACCGCGATCAGCGTCATCGTCCTACCCCTGACCCTGATCGCGAGCGTCTTCGGCATGAACGTCGGCCTCCCCGGCGGCGCCGACCCGACGGGCGGCCCGACCATCAGCTTCTGGGTCGTCCTCAGCGTCATGGTCGCCATCCTGCTCGGCATGGTCGGCTACTTCCGCAAGCGGGGCTGGCTCTAGCCCCTCCTCCTGCCGCAGGCCGGGCGATGCTTGGCGCTTTACCCGGCCAGATCGCGAAAACAGCGCCAAGCGTCCCTCAAGCGGCGCCCGCGAACTCCTCGAACCTCACCGCCAGACGCTCGGGATCAGGGTGCTCCTCCCTCCGCGACGGCGTCAGCAACTGAGCGCCGTGGAACGACTGCATGCCCTGTGAATTGCCGAGCTTGGCGATTTCTTCGGCCTAGAGCCGGAAAAAGCGTCAATCACGGCGGGTCACGCGGCGCGGTGGGCATGGCGTCCCAAGGTGGATCGCCGCGCCGCCGATGAACCTGTGCGCCTGCACGCGGGAGTAGCCGGCGACGCGGAGGTTCGGCCGCATGCGCCGTAGCATCAGCCCAGTGGCCAATCATCGGATCTGGGCGCCCTGGCGCCTCGACTACGTGAAGGACGCTTCCAAGGACAGGGAGGAGGAGTGCATCTTCTGCGCCAAGCCGGCGGCTGACGATGACGAGGCGAGCCTGATCGTCCACCGGGGCGAGCGCTGCTTCGTGATCCTCAACAAGTTCCCATATACGAACGGGCACCTGATGGTGGCGCCCTTTGAGCACATCGCCAGGCTTCCCGAACTGGACGCGGCCACCTCGGCTGAGATGATGGCGCTGGTCCAGCGGGGGATGACCGCGCTCGAGCAGACCTACTCCCCCCACGGCTACAACGTGGGCGTCAACCAGGGCCGGGTCGCGGGAGCCGGGGTCGAGCACCACATCCACATGCACCTGGTCCCGCGCTGGGGCGGCGACACCAACTTCATGCCCGTGCTCGCCGACACCCGGGTGATGCCGCAGACGATCGAGCAGAGCTACGAGGCGCTGCGGGGCAGGTTCTAGTGGGAATCACCGCGCCGCCCCCCTCGATCTTCAAGGCCTACGACATCCGAGGGCTCCACGGCTCAGAGATGGACAGCGACACCGCCTACCTGATCGGGAGGGGATTCGCGCGCGTGCTGGCACGCCTGCGCGGGAAGCAGCCAGGCGAGCTCACGGTCGGGCTCGGCCGCGACATGCGCCTGACCTCGCCCGAGATGGCCGCCGGGGTGCGCAACGGCCTAGTCCACGAGGGGGTCGAGGTGATCGACTGCGGACAGGTCGCGACCGAGCTGCTCTATTTCCTGGTCGGCTCTCGCGGGCTCGATGGCGGCGCCATGGTCACGGCCTCCCACAACCCCAAGCCCTACACCGGGGTGAAGTTGATCCGCGAGGGAGCGCTCGCGCTCTCGGGTGAAGCGGGCATCCAGGACGTGAGGAGGGAGATCGAGGCGGGCATGCCCGAGCCGCCCGGCGGCGGCTCGGTCGAGGAAGCCGAGATCGGCGACGAGTTCCGCGCCCACATGCTCGCCATGGTGGACAGCTCCAAGATCGGTCCTCTCAAGGTCCTCGCCGACGGCGGCAACGGGATGGCGTCCGAGATGCTCGGGCCGCTGCTCGGGCAGCTCGACCTCGAGCTGACCACGACCTACTGGAAGCCCGACGGCAACTTCCTGGACCGGGAGCCCAATCCCCTGCTGGAGCAAAACCGAGCCTTCATCGTGGACAAGGTCAGGGAGCTGGGTGTCGATCTCGCCATCGCCTGGGACGGCGACGCAGACCGCTGCTTCTTCATCGACGCTGAGGGCGGCTTCTGCGACGGCGACTTCATCTGCGCCCTGCTTGCCCGCTCGCTGCTGGACAAGAACCCCGGCTCGATGATCCTCTACGACCCGCGCTCGAGCCGGGCCGTTCCGGACACCGTCGAGGCTGCCGGCGGCAGCTCGGACCTCAGCCGCGTCGGGCACGCCTTCTTCAAGGCCCGGATGCGAGAGACGAACGCGGTCTTCGGCGGCGAGGTCTCCGGCCACTACTACTTCCGCGACTTCTTCTGCGCCGACTCCGGGACGCTGCCGGCGCTGCTGATGCTGGAGCTGATCTCCAGCGAGGGCCGTTCGATCGCGGAAATGATCGCCGAGTTCCGCTCCCGCTACTTCATCTCAGGCGAGATCAACACGGAGGTCGCTGACCAGGAAGCGAAGATGGCTGAGATCGTCGAGCGCTACTCCGACGGCGAGATCACCCATCTTGATGGCGTCTCGGTCGACTACCCCGAGTGGCACTTCAACGTCCGGCCCTCCAACACCGAGCCGCTACTGCGGCTCAACCTGGAGTCGCTCGTCTCGCCCGACCAGATGGAGGCAAAGCGCGACGAGATCCTCGGGTTGATCCGCTCGTGAGCGGCAGAAAGCCGGGCGCGCCCGACGACGTCTCGCCCGAGGTCTGGCGGCGCATCGCCGACGCGGGCATCCTCGCCCTGCGCATCCCGACCCCCTTCCAGGTCGGTCGCGTCAACTGCTACCTGATCGAGGACGAGCCGCTGACCCTGATCGATGCCGGCCCGAACTCCGGCAAGGCGCTGGACGAGCTTGAGCGCCAGCTCGAGTCAGTCGGGCACTCGGTCGAGGAGATCGGCCTCGTGGTGATCACCCACCAGCACATTGACCACCTCGGCCTCGTCGACACCGTCGCGCAGCGCTCGGGCGCCGACGTCGCAGCCATCGACGTCGTCATCCCCTTCATCGAGAACTTCGGCGACGACGCGGACCGCGACGACCGGGAGGCGGCCGAGCTGATGCTTCGCCACGGGATCTCCGAGGAGGTCGTGGCGTCCCTGAAGCAGGTCGTCGGCAGCTTCCGCGCCTGGGGCTCGAGGGCGACCGTGACTCGGCCCCTCCACGACGGGGAGACGCTCCAGCTTCGCGACCGCTCGTTCGAGGTTCAGCACCGCCCGGGGCACAGTCCCTCCGACACGCTCTTCTGGGATGAGGAGCGACGCATCCTGATCGCCGCCGACCACCTGATCAAGCACATCTCCTCGAACCCGCTGATCTCGCGGCCGCTCGACGGCTCCTCCGAGCGGACCCAGGCCCTCGTCAGCTACCTCGAGTCCCTCCGCCGCACGCGCGAGCTGCCGGCAGAGATCGTGCTCCCGGGCCACGGCGAGCCGGTCACCGACCACCGAGCGCTGATCGACCAGCGCTTCGCGATGCACCAGCGCCGCGCCGAGAAGCTCTACGACCTGATCACCGAGCAGCCCCGCACCGGCCACGAGCTGGCCCAGGCGCTCTGGGGAGACGTCGCCGTCACCCAGGCGTTCCTCACCCTCTCGGAGGTGATCGGCCACGTGGACCTGCTGGTCAATGCCGGCCACGTTCGCGAGGACTACGACGGCAGGGTGATCCGATACGAGGCGACCTCCGATCTCGACACCTCCGATCTCGACACCTCCGATCTCGACACCTCCGGGCTCGGCGACCTGACCGGCGCCGGTAACCCCACGGCCGCGGAGGGTTAGGAGAGCCGTGGCCATCAGCCCCCCCACCACCACCTCCAGGGCAGCCGCGCCCGGCACCGCGGCGCCCGCCCAGCCCGTAACGCCCGGCGCCGAGAAGAAGCGGATGCTGATCATCGTCAACCCCTACGCGACGACGGTCAGCGACCGGCTCAAGAACCTGGTCGTCTATGCGCTCCAGGCGCGCTACGAGGTCGAGGTCGTGGACACCGAGGCGGCCGAGCATGCGATCGAGATCGGCCGCGAGGCCCGCGACGGCGACTACGACATCGTGGTCGCCTTCGGCGGCGACGGCACCCTGAACGAGCTCGCCAACGGCCTCGCCGGGACCGACGTCCCTGTCTCGGTCCTCCCGGGCGGCTCCACCAACGTCGTCTGCCGAACCCTGGGCATCCCCAACGACGTGGTGGACGCCACCGAGCACCTGATCGGGATGGCCGACGCCTTCGAGCCCCGCAAGATCGACCTCGGGGTGGTCAACGGGCGCCGATTCGTCTTCGCATGCGGGGTCGGCATCGACGCCACCGTCGTCAAGCGGGTGGACTCACACCCTCGGATGAAGGCGCGAGCGCGGCAGTGGTACTACACGTGGGCTGCGGTCTCGGGCTACTACCGCCAGTACCTGCGCAACCCGCCGCGACTCGAGCTCCAGGTCGGCGACGAGCGCCGCGAGGGTGTCACGGTGATCGTCCAGAACTCCGATCCCTTCACCTACTTCGGCGAGATCCCCCTCCACATCTGCGACGACATCGGGCTCTCCGACGGCAGCCTCTCACTGGCGCTGATGGAGCGTGCGGCACAGCGCGACGCTTTCACGATCGCCCCGCGACTTCTCAACAAGCGGCTCTCGCTCGCCAAGCACAGCAAGATCGAGCAGTTCGACGACGTCACCGAGGCGACGGTCACGGCGGTGTCCCGCAACGAAGCGGGCGAGCCGCGCCCCCTCCCGGTCCAGGTGGACGGCGACTACATCGGCGAGCACTCCGAGCTGCGACTGAGCGTCGAGCCCGGCGCGCTCACGATCGTCTCCTAGCGTCGTCCCCCCTCTCGCTTCTCGTTGGGCGATCGTCGGTTGGAATCCCCCTCGCCAGCCGGGATCCTGGAATCGGTGGCCCAACGCTATGCGAGAGGGGGGCGTGGTCTAGCCGCAGTAGGCCTCGGTGTAGACGTAGCCGGGGGAGCTCGGCGTCGCGGCGGGTCGTCAGCTCTTGCCGAGCCGTCTCGTGCGGAAGCTGAGCGGCTGGTTGGCGAGGCCGGCCGAGGCCTCCGGCTCATGCTGTGGCCGACCCTGCGATGCGAGCGAAGGTACCGCCACGCCGCGATCACGCGAGCCGCGGCCCGAGCGTCCGGCTAGGGTGAGCCCGTGAGCGGGGAGTGCCTCTTCTGTCAGATCATCGCCGGTGAGACGCCGGCCGAGATCGTGTTCGAGGACGGCGTCTCGCTGGCCTTCCTCGACATCCGGCCGCTGTTTCCGGGCCACACACTGCTCGTTCCGCGCGAGCACCACGAGACCCTGGCCGACCTGCCGCCGGAGCTGGTCGGGCCGCTGTTCATCAACGCCCAGCTTCTCTCGAGGGCGATTCCCGAGGCGATGGGAAAGCCCGGCTCGTTCGTCGCCCTCAACAACATCGTCAGCCAGAGCGTTCCCCATCTGCACGTCCACGTCGTTCCCCGCAAGCCCCAGGATGGGCTCAAGGGGTTCTTCTGGCCCCGGACCAAGTACGAGGGCGATGCCCACGCGGCCGAGACGGCCGCGAGCATCCGCGAGGCGCTGAAGCGGCTGAGCTAGCCGAGCTTCTTGGAGGCGCTGGCGGGCGAGCCGAAGCGGACCGAGCCGAGGAGCTTGACGGTCGCCTTCGACTTGTTCTTGAGTGCGCTCTTGCCGGCGCCCGTGAGCTTCACCGACAGCTTGCGAGTCGAGCCGGCGCTGAGGTTGAGGCCCTTGACCGAGCCGAGCGTCTTCTTGCCGAGCTTCGCCGTCAGCGTGACCCCGTTGCTCTGGGTGACCGCATGGACGCTGACCGGGAGCTTGCCCTTGCCGGCGACCTTGCCGAGCTTCGAGGCCTTGATCGCAACGGTGATCTTGGGGCGGGCGACGGCGTCGTTGCCGCTGATCTGGAAGGTGCCCTGCATCGAGGACGGGTGGATCGTGCAGTAGAAGTGGTGCTCGCCGTCGGCGAGGTACTGAATGCCCTGGATCGGTGCGGCGTTGTTGGGAAAGACATCCCCGCTGGAAAACAGCGGCTTGCCGTCGGTGCCGTTCAGCGTCACCGGGAAGGCCGTGTCCTTCGCCGCCGTCACGTTGTGGGTCGTGTCGGGGTCGATGTTGTCGATGATGGTCGTGCTCCCCGAGACCAGGTTGAAGTCCGTTGCGCCGCCTGGGCCGTCGCCGTTCTGGAAGACGTCGCCGGCGGCGGCTTCGACCTCGACGTTGCCGGACACCGCCTGCGCGGGCACCGCGGCGACTCCCGCGACCACGCACGCGGCGATCAGCGCCGGCAGTCCTGTCCTTCCCCCTGGGAGTCTCATTCGGCTCATGATACTAGGAGCTTAGACACGTCCCGGGACCGATCGATGCGGTCCCCCGAGCCCGCGCAAGCCGTCAGTCGCCAGGCGTCAGCCTGTAGGCATCGAAGACCGAATCGACGTTGCGCAGCCGGGTGACGCAGGCCTTGAGCTGCTCGGTGTCACCCACCTCGACGACGAAGCGGTTTGTGACCATCGGGTGCTTGGTGTTGCAGTTGGCTTCGAGGATGTTCACGCCCGCCTCCGCGAGGGTCCTCGAGAGATCCTCGAGGAGGCGAACTCGGTCCCAGGCATCGACCTGGAGCTCCACCCGGTAGGAGGCGGCGTTGTCGCCGTCCCAGCTGATCTCGGTGAATCGCTCGGGCGAGCGCTTCAGGGCCTCGACGTTGCGGCAGTCCTCGCGGTGGACCGTGATGCCCCGCCCGAGCGAGACGTAGCCGACGATCTCGTCACCCGGAACCGGTCGGCAGCACTTGGCCAGCCGCACCGCGACGTCATCCACGCCCTTCACCTTGATCCCGAAGTTGGAGGCATCGCGCGTGCGGCGCATGTCCTGGTCGGTGCCTCGAGCAAGGTCGCCCACCGGCTTGTCGTCAACCGCATCGCCCTGCTTGAGGCGCTGCATCAGCTTGTTCGTGACGACCTTGGTCGAGATCTTCGATTGCCCGAGGGCGATGTAGAAGTCTTCGGCCTTGCGGAAACCCATCTCGCGGATCACGTCGGCGAACAGCGGCGATCCGGCGATCCGGCTGTGCGGCAGGCCCTGCTTCTTCAATGCCGACTGGAGCTGCTCGCGACCCTTGCGCTCGGCGTCCTCCCGGCCCTCGCGCTTGAACCAGGCCCCGATCTTGTTGCGAGCGCGGGTGGTGCGAACCAGCTTCAGCCAGTCGCGCGACGGGCCCCTGCCCTGCTTGGCGGTCGTCACCTCGACGATGTCTCCACTGTGAAGCTCGTAGTGAAGCGGCACCATCTTGCCGTTCACCTTCGCCCCGACGCAGCGGTGGCCGACGTCGGTGTGGACGGCGTAGGCGAAGTCGAGCGGCGTGGACCCGGCCGACAGGTTCTTGACCTCGCCCTTGGGCGTGAAGACGAAGACCTCGTCCTCGAACAGGTCCACCTTGAGCGCCTCGAGGAACTCCTTGGGGTCCTGGTCCTTCTCAGCCTCGATCAGCTGCCGCAGCCAGGTCATCTTCTCCTTCTCGGGGTCCCCCGAGCCGGCGCCCTCCTTGTAGATGACGTGCGCGGCGATGCCGTACTCGGCCAGCTCGTGCATGTCGGGGGTTCGGATCTGGATCTCCAGCGGGCGGCCCTCCGGGCCTATCACCGTGGTGTGAAGCGCCTGGTACATGTTCGCCCTGGGCATGGCGATGAAGTCCTTGAAGCGCCCGGGCAGCGGCTTCCAGAGCGAGTGGATGATCCCGATCGCTCCGTAGCAGTCCTTGACCGAGCCGACCAGCACGCGCATCGCAGTCAGGTCGAAGATCTCGTTGAACTCCCGCCCCTTGCGGGTCATCTTGATGTAGATCGAATAGAAGTGCTTGGCGCGGCCTGAGATCTCGGCCTCGATATCGACCTGCATCAGCTCCCGCGAGAGGAACTTGCCGGCCTCGTTGACGTAGCGCTCGCGCTCGGTCCGCTGCTGGGCGACCAGCATCTTGATCTCGTCGTACTTGCGCGGGTGCAGAGTCGCGAAGGCGAGGTCCTCCAGCTCCCACTTGATCGCGTGGATCCCGAGCCTGTGGGCCAGCGGGGCGAAGATCTCGAGCGTCTCGCGCGCCTTCTCGATCTGCTTCTGCTTGGGCAGCGCCTCGAGCGTGCGCATGTTGTGGAGGCGGTCGGCCAGCTTGATCAGGATCACCCTGACGTCGGTGGCCATCGCCACCATCATCTTCCGGTAGTTCTCAGCCTGGCGCTCGTCGCGACTCTGGAAGGTGATCCCGGTCAGCTTGGTGACGCCATCGACGAGCTGCGCGATCTCCTCGCCGAAGCGCTCGCCGACCTCATCGTGGCTGGCGCTGGTGTCCTCGACCGTGTCGTGCAGCAGCGCCGCGCAAAGCGTCTCGGTGTCGAGCCGCATCCCGGCGCAAATCCGGGCGACGCCCAGGGGGTGGGTGATGAAGTCCTCGCCGGACTTCCGAAGCTGATCCGCGTGGCTCTCGCAGGCGAAGGCGAAGGCGCGCTCGATCGCCTCCTGGTCGATCGGCACCACGAGGTCGGCGCTGTGTTCCTCGATCACGGCGAAGAGGTCACCGAGCAGGGCGCGCTGCGCGGCCGTCAGCTCGCTGGTGATCGAGTCCGCGCTGGGAACGGAGGCGCTGGGTGGCGCCTCTCCCACCCGCGTGTGACCGCGCCGATCCTCCTCCTCACGGTGAGGCTCGCTCAGGGTCTCCGTGTCTGTCCTTGGAGGAATGTCCTGATCTCCTCGTGCCGGGCCCGGTAGGCCAGGTAGGCCTCCGATCGCTCCAGCTCGGTCCTCTCCGAGGATACGGACCCAAGCGAGCGGTTGGCGGGATCGAGCGTCCACTCGCAGAGCCCAAGCTCGGTCAGAACCCGCAGGCAGCGGCCGGCCACCTCGGGCGAGCGCGGGTACCTGCCCTCGCCCGCAAGCAGCGCCGGCAGGCCGTCCCCGCTTGCGACTCCGCCGGCGTCGCGGAGCGCCCTGTAGATCTCGGTGATCGCCGGGCGCAGCTGCCATTCCGCCATCGCGAGCTTCTCCGCCAACTCCAGCTCGGCCCCGCCCCAGGCTGGGTGGAGGAAGCCGGCGGCGAAGGGCGCGGAGGCGGCGCCCTCGCCGGCTCGCGCAAGGCCCGCGGCGCGGCCCAGCTCCTCGGCGGGAGGCGGGTCAACCAGCACGACGTGCTCGAAGCGCCGGGCGGCGAGGGGGCGCTGGGCGAGCGAGCCCCAGTCCGCCAGCACGAGCCCCGGTGGCGCGGGCCCGGAATCACCGGAGGCGCCGAGCGCCTGGTCGAGGTGCTCGGGGCCGCAGCGAGCGCAGGCGACCAGCGCGGCCTCGCCCCCGAACCGCCTGGGGTCCGCGGCCCGCTCGGCCAGCTCGCGGCGCACCGAGGCGTCGGCGCAGAGCGCCAGCACGGAGTCCCCGCTCGAGACCAGCTCTGCGATCGCCGCCACGGCCGCGCCGCCGCGGCGATCCACGACCTCGCGGGCCGAGGCGCCCGCCTGCGCCGAGGCAGCAACAAGCTCCTCAGGAAGGGTGCCCGGGGCCCGCTCCAGCTCGGCCTCGAGCCGCCGCCACCAGTCCTCGCGGCGGTCAGGGCAGCCCGGCTGGGCCTCGGGCTCGCCTTCCTGCTGATGGCCTGCCTCCGGCTGCTCTGCGAGGTAGAGCTCACGCAGCACGATCCGCGGCGCCTCGGCGCCGTTCCAGCGATCCACCTCGAGCCGGACCCCGGCGTCGATCGCCTCGCCCTCACGGCTGGAGACCTTGCCGTTGATCCCGAATGCGACGCCGTTCGCCCGCCCAGTCCCGGACTCCAGCTCGAACCGCGAGTGCTTGCCGCTCTGGCCCAGCGGCCTCACCGAGCGCAGCCGCGCGGAGGGGACGACCAGCCGCGGGTCGGGGTTGCCCATGCCGAAGGGGCCGAGGCGCTCGATCTGCTCGGCGAGGTCGAGGCCGATCCCCCCGGTGCCGACGCCGATCAGCGCATCGATGCGCTCGGTCTTGACCATCGCCTCGGGGTCCAGGCGGGCGGCGACGCGCTCGACGAACGCGGCCCGGAACTCGTCCACCTTGTCCGCCTCGATCTCGAGGCCGGCGGCGGCAGCGTGGCCGCCGTGACGGACCAGGTGCTCCGAGCAGGCATCGAGGGCCTCGACCAGGTCGATGCCGGGGATGCTCCGCCCCGACCCGCGGCCGACGGCGCCGTCGAGCCCGATCAGGACGACTGGGCGCCAGTGGCGCTCCACCAGGCGGGAGGCGACGATCCCGACCACACCGCGGTGCCAGCCCTCACCCGCGAGCACCAGCGCCGGCGCGTCGCGCAGCTCCTCGGGCAGCTCGCCGCGGGCGCTCTCGGCGGCGCCCAGCACCCCCCGCTCGGTATCCCGGCGCTCGTGGTTGGCCCGGTCGAGCTCGGCGGCGATCGCGGCGGCGCGGTCGGTGTCCTCGGTCAGCATCAGCTCGACGCCCGCGTCGGCGCGGTAGAGGCGCCCGGCCGCGTTGATCCGCGGCGCGAGCCGAAATGAGAGGTCGCCCGCGTCCACGACGGCCTGGTCGGTCGCCGAGGCCGCCATCAGCGCCCGCAGGCCGGGACGGGCGCCGGTGCGCATCGCCGCGAGGCCCTGGCGCACGATCCGCCGGTTCTCGCCGCGCAGGGGGACCATGTCAGCCACCGTCGCCAGCGCCGCCAGGTCGAGGTCGCGCTCGCCCGCACCCTTGACGCCGAGCGCGAGCCGAAGCGCGGTCGCGAGCTTGTGGGCCACCCCGGTCCCGCATAGCTCCTCGAACGGGTAGCCCGAGATGACGGGGTGCAGGATCGTGCATTCGGGCAGCCGCTCGGGGGCGATGTGGTGGTCGCTGACGATCACCTGCATCCCCTTGCCCTGGGCCAGGGCCACCTCCTCGGCGCAGGCGATTCCGCAGTCAACGGTCACCAGCACCTCGGTGCCGCGCGAGGCAAGGGCCTCCACCCCGCCCCTGCTGAGGCCGTAGCCGTCCGCCATCCGGTCGGGTATCAGCCAGTCGCAGCTGGCGCCGGCCTCACGCAGTGCGCCGACCAGGATCGCGGTCGAGCAGACCCCGTCCACGTCGTAGTCGCCGTGAATGGTGATCTGACGGCCGGCCTCGGCGGCCTCCAGCAGCAGGTCTCGCGCCTCGGCCATCCCGTTGAACAGCAGCGGATCGTGCTCCTCGCGGCCGTCGAGGAACTCGCGCGCGTCCTCGACCGTGCGATGGCCCCGCCGCACCAGCGTCACGGCCACCGGCTCGGCCAGATCCAGCTCGGTCGCGATCGCCCGGGCCTCCCCGTACTCATACGGGTTCAGGGTGAAGGCGCTTGCCTGGGCAGCTGAGGCCACCCTTCCAACTTAGGTTCGGCCCCCGACGGAACCACGCCCTCTCTCAGCAGGGAACGCTGAAGCGGTCGAGCACGGTGCCGTCGGTGGCAATGAAGTGGCCGACGGCGCGGGTCGGTGTCAGCGTCAGCTTCAGGGCGCCGTGGACGGAGTCATTGAAGAAGACGAGTCCAGGCTCCCCCGCGTTCACCGGGTACAGCTCCCGGCCCCCCGAGCCGGCGACGAGCTGCGTGATCCCCTGATGGGGCGCAAAGCGCTGCATCTCGTGGTCGTGTCCGCTGAGGAAGATCCGGGCGTGCCCGGCGAGCGTGTTCCAGACAGGCTCCAGGTCGGGGTCGTCGCCGTGGACGCCGCCGCTGAAGCGGGGATGGTGCTCGAAGGCGAGCCTGCACTTCCCATAGCGGGGATTCGCCTTGACCACTCGCTTCAGCCAATTCAGCTGTGACGAGCCCTCCTCCACCGAATCGTTGGAGTTCAGGCTGATCAGCTGCCAGCCCGAAGCGGCGAACCAGTACCACTCCGGCGGCGCGCTCCCCTTCGCCTGCGTCCAGTAGGGGATGTAGCCGGTCGCCACGTTCCGCCATTCGTGGTTGCCGACCGTCGGCGCGGCACGCCTGTCAAAGCGCCCGAAGGCCGGGTCGTAGTTGGCGGTGAATTCGGACGCCGTCCCGGTCTCGTAGACGTCCCCGAGGTAGAGGAAGCGCTCCATCCTGCGCGAGCCGATCAGCGAGGAGACCGGGCCACCCGCGTTCTCGGGGGCGGCGCCGTCGCCGACGGCCCAAACGACGCTCTTCGGCTTGGTCCGGGAGGGCACGTAGGCACTCGCCCCGCTCTCGTCGCCGAAGCCGGCGCTCGCGCTCTGCGCCGCGTCGCCTCCACCCGATGACGCGGCGGAGGCCGCAAGCAACAGCATCAGGCAGGCGCCCGCGACGCCGATCAGCCGCATGGCGCGATTATACCCGCTGCTCGGAGCGCCGCCCGATCGCGTAGATCACTGCGAGGCCGATCAGGCATCCCGGCACCGCCACCAGGGCGGTTCCGAGGTCGGTGTCGCCGATCGTGCGGCCTGAGGCCACCTGGGCGATCGCGCCGGTGATCATGGCGCCGGTGATCGCGCCCAGCAGGGCGCCGACGATCCCGCCCCAGAAGCGATCGGGCACGAAGACGGTGAAGTGCCAGAGGGCGATCCCCATCGTGAACCAGACGAGCGCAGCCATTACTTGGGCCTCCCGTGCTTGCGGCGGCGTTTGCCGCTTCGACGGCTCTGCTCGCGGCGAAGCGCGGCCGCGCTCGCCTCGCTGAGCCCGGATGAAGCAGCACCCTCGCCGTCCGCCGGCACGCCACCCTCTCCGTCCTCGGGCACGCCCGCTGGGCCCTGGCCCTCGGCGGGAGGCTCGGTCGCGGCCGGGGCGCCCTCTCCCGGCTCAAGCTGCGGCTCAGGCCGCGCCGCCGGTGGCGGAGCTGCGGGCCTCGGAGCGGGGGGGCTCGCGGTGGGCGGCGGTGGCGCCGGGGCCGACGTCGGGGCGCCGACGTCGGCGCGGGAGGGCGCGGCGGCGGCCGGAACCATGTCCGCGGGCGCGTTCTCGACCTTGGCGATCAGGTTCTCCTCCGGGAA
This sequence comes from Solirubrobacterales bacterium, assembly GCA_009691195.1. Lineage (GTDB taxonomy): Bacteria > Actinomycetota > Thermoleophilia > Solirubrobacterales > 70-9 > SHVA01. The sequence goes on from SHVA01000010.1 coordinate 13,461, forward strand.
TGGCGGGACCACACCCCCGTTCTGATCCTCGATCCGCTCGCGCCGCTGGCGGTAGGCCGGCTCGCGCTCCTTCCATGCCGTCAACACCGGTGCAGCGATGAAGATCGAGGAATAGGTGCCCGAGAGGATCCCGATCATCATCGCGAAGGCGAAGTCCTTGAGGGTGGCGCCGCCGAAGACGAACAGGACGCTGACCAGGAACACGCTGGAGGCACCCGTGATCAGCGACCGCGTCAGAACCTCGCTCATCGAGCGGTTGACGATCTGCGAGAAGGCAGCCCGCGGCAGCCGCGGCACGTTCTCGCGAATTCGGTCGAAGACGATGATGGTGTCGTACAGCGAGTAGCCCAAGATGGTGAGGAACGCGGCGACTGTCGCGCTGTTCACCTCCCGGCCGACCAGCGAGTAGACACCCGCTGTGATCAGGACGTCGTGGGCGACGGCGATCATCACCGGCACGGCGTACTTGGGCTGGAAGCGGAAGGCGACGTAGCCGGCGATCACCAGTAGGGAGAAGATGACCGCGTAGATGGCGCTGCGAGCGACCTGCTCGCCGAAGGTCGGGCCGATGCTGGTGTTGTCGAAGCCCTCGGGGACGAGCCCGAACTGCTCGTCGAGCGCAGTCTGGACGTTGCCCACCTGGTCAGGGCGAAGCTCAGCGGCCTGGATCTGGACGGCGTTGTCGCCGAGCGCGTCGCTCTGGACCTCCTGGATCTCGGCGTCGTTGACCCCGACGCCCTCGAGCACCCCGCGAACGTCCTCGACGCTCGCGGACCTCTCGAGCCCGGCCTCGATCCGGGTGCCCGACTCGAAGTCGATGCCGAGGTTGAGCCCCGCGGTCGCGAAGGAGAGCGCGCCGACCAGCAGGATCGTTCCCGAGATCGAGAAGAACCACTTCGACATCCCGGTGAAGTCGAAGTGCCATCGCACCCGCACCTCACCGCCGGCGCCGATCAGGGCCCCGGAGCGTAGGAATCTCGAGCGCCCGAAGACGCCGAGGAACGCCTGCGTGAAGACCACCGCCGTGAACAGCGAGACGATCGTGCCGACGCCGAGGGTGAAGGCGAAGCCCTTGACCCCCGCCGTAGCCAGCACGAACAGGATGAAGGCCGTGATCAGCGTGATCACGTTGGCGTCGATTATCGTCCCGATCCCCTTGCGGTAACCGGTGACGATCGCCGAGGAGACGGATTTGCCCGCCCTCGCCTCCTCCTTTATTCGCTCGAAGATGACGACGTTGGCGTCGGCCGCCACCCCGATTGTCAGGATCAACCCCGCTATGCCCGGCAGGGTCATCGTGATCGGGACCATCTTCACCAGGGCGAAGAAGAAGATCCCGTAGACGATCAGGCCCAGGCTGGCCACGACGCCGAGGAAGCGGTAGTAGAGGATCAGGAAGAGCAGCACCAGGATCAGGCCCGCGATGCCCGCGCGCAGGCCCTGCTCGAGGGCCTGCTGGCCGAGGGTCGCCGAGACCGTGGACTGCGAGATCAGCTCGAGCTCGACCGGGAGCGCGCCGATCTGGATGAAGTTGGCGAGGTCCTGCGCCTCCTGGATGTCGCCGATCCCCGAGATCTGGGCCCCGTTTCGCCCGTCGATCCCCGCCGGGTTGTCAACGAAGTTGATGATCGCCCGCGAGACGACGTCGTCGTCGAGGGTGATCGCGAAGCTGTCGGAGAACTGGTTGGCGCTCTGGGAATCGTTGACCCCGGGCGGCGCGCTGGCGCGGCCGCGCTCGGCGATCGCCCTGGTCACGTCCCCGAACTTCTGGCGGCCCGAGTCGGTGAACTCGAAGCTGACGATCGGCTCGTTGGTCTGCGGGTCGAAGTTCTGCTCGGGGTTGCGGATCTCGTCGCCGTTGAGCGCGGGCTTGTCCTCGAGCACGAAGAACTGGTCGGGCTCGTCGGGGGTGTTCTTGTCACCCACCACGACCTTGGTGCCCTGGGGCACGGCGATGATCTCCTGCTCGCTCTTGGGCGGCGGCTTGTCGGCCTCGAGGAAGAGGTCGGAGCGCTGGCTTGCCGGGCCGGTGACGAGCTCCTTGGAGTTCTTGTTGAAGAGGTAGTAGGTCGGGCCCGCCGTGGTGCACTCGTCGTTCTTGCACTCGGGCTCACGCTTGGAGGCGAAGATGACGGCGTCGTAGAGGCGGTTGAACCCCTGGTCGGCTTGGTTGCCCTTGGCCACGTCGGGGTTGCCGACGATGTTCTTCTCCCAGTCGTAGAAGTAGAGCTGGGCCGTGTCGCCTACCTGCTCGATGGCGCGGTCGGCGTTCTGGACGTCGGGCAGCCCGACCAGGATCGAGTCGTTGCCGAGGCGCGAGATCTCCGGCTCGGCGACGCCGAGCTTGTCGGTGCGCTGCCGGATGATCTCGATCGAGCGATCGAGGTCGGCGGCGTCGATCGTCGGGTTCTGCGGCGTTGGGCGCGCCTGGTAGACGAGCTCGGTGCCGCCCCGCAGGTCCAGGCCCAACCGGGTCGGCTTGGACGCGATCACCACGATCGAGACGAGCACGAGCCCGATCACGAACAGCAGGATGAACAGATTTCGGCGGCGGTTGGTCATCTCTCCTCGTCCCGACCCAAGGCGAAAGGCCGCGCCTAGTTAGGCGTCAGCACCAACAATAGGCCGCCGTCGTCATCGTAGGCGGGAAAGAGGTCGGCGACCGCCTCGGTCGGGAGGTCGCCCTCGGCGTTCACGGCGACCCGCTTTCCCAGCGAGCGCACTCCCCACTCGAGCGTCGTCTCGATCGGGTCGGTACCGCCGTTGCCGTCGTCGGTGTCAGGCACCTTCGCGCCCTCCTCGATCCACTCGAGGCCAAGCACGTCCCGCACGGGGCGGCCGATCACGTCCTCGTCCTTGAGGCCGGTGAGCTCGAAGGCGTTCTTGCCGAGGTCGAGCACGCGGCCCCCGGCGTCGCAGGTGAAGAAGGCCGCGCCGGGCGCCGGGTAGTAGTCGTCGAGCAGCTCGAAAAGGAAGCCGAAGCCGCAGTTGGAGCACCCCTCGGGCCGGTTGGAGAACCCGGAGGTTCGGTCGCCGCCCATGGTCCGGTTGCCGCAGTTGGGACAGATGAAGAAGGGCACTCCCGGAAGGCTAGTAGAAGCCGCTAGGCGGCCCCGGTGCGAGCCCGACCCTGTTTAACGAGGCCCCACGTCGAAACGAGCGCCCAGACCCCCTCCAGCAGCAGGAAGCCCCACTGACGCTCCTCCCAGGCAAGCACGGCAAGCACGGCGGAGCCGACCAGATTCAGCAGGAGGTAGGGGCGAGAGTCAACCTGCATGCGCCCGAACTGAAGCGCGGCGAACGCCGCCAGGATCAGCAGTGCGCCGAGGACCTGTACGACCTGGTCCACGTCAGAAAAGGCTCGCGTGCCCCTCGGGCAACGCCAGCCCGATGTGCTCGTAGCCGCGCTCGGTCAGCACCCGGCCGCGCGGGGTGCGCTTGATCAGCCCCTGCTGGAGCAGGTACGGCTCGAACACGTCCTCGATCGTGTCGGCCTCCTCGCCGACGGCGATCGCGAGGGTCGAGAGGCCCACCGGGCCGCCCGCGAACTTGCTCGCCATCGTCTCCAGGAGCTGGCGATCGTGACGGTCGAGGCCGGCGGCGTCGACCTCGAACATCTCGAGCGCCTCGGAGGCGACCTCGTCGGTGACGACGCCCTCGCCCCGGACCTCGGCGAAGTCGCGGACCCGGCGCAGGAGGCGGTTGGCGACCCGGGGCGTCCCGCGAGAGCGCGACGCGATCGCCTCGGCGCCCCCGTCCTCGACCTCGATCTCGAAAATCTTGGCCGAGCGGCGGACAATCGTCCCGAGGTCGCCCGGCTCGTAGTGCTCGAGGCGGTGGCTGACGCCGAAGCGGTCGCGCAGGGGCGTCGTCAGCAGGCCGGTGCGGGTGGTGGCGCCGATCAGCGTGAACGCCGGCAGGTCGAGCGTCACGGTCCGGGCGCCGGCGCCCTGCCCGAGCACGACCGGCAGCCGCCGGTCCTCCATCGCCGGGTACAGCGTCTCCTCGACCGCGCGGCCGAGGCGGTGGATCTCGTCGATGAAGAAGACGCTGCCGGGCTCGAGCGCCGTCAGGAACGCTGCGATGTCCGCCTTGCGCTCGAGCGCCGGGCCGGCGGTCTGCACCATCCCGACCCCCAGCTCCAAGGCGATGATGTGGGCGAGTGACGTCTTGCCGAGCCCCGGCGGGCCGGCCAGAAGCACGTGGTCAAGCGGCTCCTCGCGCCGCCGGGCCGCCTCGATGAAGATCCCGAGCTGCTCGGTGACCTGGACCTGGTTGACGAAGTCCTCGAGCGTCGAAGGCCGCAGGGAGCGGTCGAAGTCGTCGTCAACGCCGATCGCGCGGGCGTCGTGGACCTCGATCTCGTCGGCGCCCGGGGTCTTGATCCCCTTGCCGGGCTCGACGCTCACTGGGCGCTGACCCCGGCGGCGCCCCGCAGCGCGGCCTGGACGATCTCCTCGGCGCTCTCCCCCTCGGCGCCCTGCAGCAGCCGCTCGGCCTCAGCGGGCGTGTAGCCAAGGTTGAGGAGCCCGTCCCGCGCCAGCGTGCGCGGATCCTCTGGGCCCCTGACCGAGATCTCGGCGCCGTCGGCGTCGCCCTCGACGAGCTGCCCGGCCACCTTCTCCCGAAGCTCAACGATGATCCGCTCGGCGGTGCGCTTGCCGATCCCCGGCACCGCCTGGAAGCGCTTCGCGTCGCCCGCCGCGATCGCCCGCAGCAGCTCCCGGGTCGAGCCGCTGGAAAGCGCGGCCAGGGCGACCTTGGGGCCGACCCCGCTGATCGAGGTCAGCAGCAGGAACAGGTCGCGCTCCTCCTCGCTGCAGAACCCGTAGAGGTTGAGAGCGTCGTCGCGGGGGATCAGGTGGGCGTGGAGCGTCGCGCGCTTGCCGACCGCCGGCACGCCCTTCAGCGTCTCGGCCGAGACCGCGAGGCTGTAGCCCACGCCGTGGGCGTCTATCACCACGTGGTCGGCACGACGCACGAGCACCTCTCCGGAGACCGAAGCGATCATCGCGAGTGATTCTGCGCTGTGGCCCGGATGTCACCCAGGCGCTAGCCCGCCAGGCGCTGGCGGGCGCCGGCGGCTACGGGGGACGTGCCCACGCGGGGACGGCCGAGCTGGGCCGTCGCCTGCCTCGTGCCCTCGCCGGCGGCGTGGCAGATCGCGACCGCGAACGCGTCCGCTGTGTGATCGGGCGTGGGCGGCTCTGGCAGCCCCAGCAGGCTCGCGACCATGCGCTGTACCTGGTCCTTGCCCGCGGCGCCGGAGCCGCAGACGCCCATCTTCACGGCCTGCGGCGTGTAGTCGAAGCAGGGGATGCCGCGGCGCGACGCGGCCAGCAGGGCCACTCCCCGCGCCTGGCCGACCGAGACCGCGGAGCTGACGTTGCGGCCGAAGAAGAGGTCCTCGAGCGCCATCGCCTTGGGCTCATGCCAGTCGAGCAGCTCGCAGAGCGAGGTGTAGATCTGGGCGAGACGGTCCTCGCTCGCCTCGTCGGGCTGGGTCTCGATCACCCCGCCGTCAAGCGCCACCATCCGGCTGCCGCTGGTGCGCACCACGCCGAAGCCGGTGTTGGCAGCGCCCGGATCTAGGCCGATCACGATCACGCCTAGTCATTCTCGCCGCGCGGTCGGATGCCTCCCCGCCGAGTCGCCCATTTTGCGGTGGCCGGGGCCTGAGGCGAATCCGCAGTCTGCGGGTTCAGTCAGCGGGCGCGGTGCGGCTTGACCTCGACGCGCCAGCAGTGAAGCGTGCCGGTCAGGTCCTCGACGTCGTCGAAGATGCGCAGGGTCCAGCGGCCGTTGGTGGCGCCGCCGTTCATCGTCACCAGCGGATAACTGTCGTCGGGCTGGGCCCGGCCCGCGTAGGGAGGCCCGAGCGAGTCCGGCAAGGGGCCGCCCGCGAACGGGACGAGGCTGAAGGGCGTCTCATCGTCGAGCGTGAGGAAGCGGCCGCCGCAGCCCCGCTGCCCACTCCCCCAGCTACCGCCGCTCGTCGATTCGCCCACCAGGAAGACGGTGGTCCCGTTGGGAGAGGTCAGCTGCGCGCTGAGGTCGAAGACGTCGTCGGCCGAGACGCGCATGCTGAGATCGACATCGCCGATCGGAAGGCCCTTGAGGCGCTTGGGACCGGTTACCGTGCTCCGCAGGGCGCCGGGGCCCTCCGCGCCCGCGTCAGGGATCGGCAGGTTGACCTTGCCGCTGGAGAGGATCTGGCGCGGGAGGTTGCGCTTGGGCTTGGGCTTGGCCGCGAGCGCCGGGGAGGCGGCGAGCGCCACCGCCAGCAGGACGATCGCGCACAGCGGCAGCAGCCGCGCCCGGCGAAGCCCCGCGCTCATCGCGGCCTCCTCGGAAGCAGCTTGATGCCCCAGCAGTCGAGGGTCCCTGGGAAGCCCCCGAGCGTGTCGATCACGACCAACCGCCAGCGGCCCGCGACGGCGCTGCCGGTGGCCGTTCGCAGCGGCTCGCCCTGGGTCTGTGCGCGGCCCGCGTAGGGCGGCCCCAGCTCGAGCGGGCCGGGCGGTCCGAAGGGGGTGAGCTGGAACGGCGTCTGGTCGTCGAGGGTCAGGGGCTTGCCGGCGCAGCCGCCCTGGCCCGAGCCGAGGCTGGTCCCGCCGGCGAAGTTGACCAAGGTCATGCCCGCCCCATCCGGCGCGATCAGGCCGACCTTCAGGTCCTCGACGTCGTCGTGGCGGACGCTGACGCTGACGTTCGCGTCCTTGACCTCGAGGCCCTTGTACTTGGCGGGGACGTTGATCGGAGAGCGCAGGATCCCCACCCCGCCCGGTGGCGCGTCGGGGATCGGCTGGTTGAGGGCGCCGCTGCTGAACGTCCTCGCCTTCAGCTTCGGCTTCCCCTTGGCCGCGAACGAGGGCGAGGCCGCGACCAGCACCACCACCAGCGCGGCGACCAGCATCCCGGCCCTCGGCAGAGGTCGCATGCGGATCATCCCGGGGGGATCTGCGGCTTGATCCGCAGCTCCAAGCAGTGGAGGGTTCCGAGCTCATCGTTGAAGTAGTTGCTCATCCGCAGGGTCCAGCGGCCGCTGGCCGGGCCCCCGTTCATCGAGAAGAGGGGCTTGCGCGCCGGCTGGGCGCGGCCGTTGTACGGGGGCCCGAGCTCGAGCCCGCCGACGATCGGGTCGAAGGGAGACAGCCCCCGGGACGTCTGGTCGTCGAGAACGAGCTTCTTGCCCCCGCAACCCGCCTGCCCCGAGCCCCAGCTGGGGCCCGACGTGTAGCCGGGAAGGACGAGGCTGACGGAGGCTCCGTTGGGCGCCGTCAGGGTCGCCTGGAAGGCACCCACGTCGGCATGCGACGCCCGCAGCGCGACATCGACGTCCCGGATCCCGAGGCCCTTCAGCTTCCGCCCAACGGCGATCCGCGTGACCCGGGTTCCCGGCGCGGAGACCGAGGCGCCCGGCACCTGGAGGTCGATATCCCCGCTCGAGATCGTCCGCCGCTTCAGCGACGGCTTCTCACCCGCGCCCGAGCCCGCGAGGGCGACCGAGGCGCAGAGGGCGAAGGCGCCTCCCAGCGCCAGCGCGTAGCTCTTAGGCCTGCCACCCATTCCGGCGACGAGACTAGTCGCGGCGCAGGACTACTTCTTCTATTTCTTCTTGGCCTTCGCCTTGTACTTGATGGTCAGCGCCCAACAGTTGACCGCGCGCGTACCCAGGTTGCCGACGTTCGCCGCCACCTGCAGGTCCCATCGACCCTTCGTCGGATAACCCTTGAGGCCGGCGAGCTGTTCGTCGGGGCGGACTCGCATCGCAAACGGAGTCACGATCCCGGGGTCACCAAAGCCACCCCCTGCCGAGTCATCGAAGACCGTCGGCGTCCCTGAACAACTGGCGGCCCCGCTGCCATAGCCCTGCCCAGAGTGCTGGCCGCTCAGGCCGATCAGGACCCCCGCGGGACTCCTCAGGGTCAGGAGTTGGAAGAAGTCGGCATTGTTGTTGGTCGCGCTCATCCGCAGCGAAAGGTCGACATCCTTGATGGTGCCGTTGACCTTGACCTTCTTGGTCAGCGCCGTGAAGGTGCCGGGAGCGATCGGGATGTTGAGGTTGCCGCTGGAGAAGGTCTTGGTGACGACCTTCGCCTGGGCCGTGGGGGCGCAGGCGAGCGCCAGTGCGCATAGGGGCAGGGCCAGCCCGATCATGCGAGCGCGCCTCACTTCTTCCCCTTCTTCGCCCTGGTCGGCTTGAACGAGATCTCCATGCTCGCGCAGTAGAGGGTTCCCTGGGCGCTGTTGACGGTCGCCGCGTCGGTGTCGATCACGTAGAGCTCCCAGTTGCCGCGAACCTGGGAGCCATTCAGCGATGACAGTGGTTGCTCCGGCTTGAATGCGCCGGCGAAGGGCGGGGCGGCGCTGGTGATGAGCGACCCAGCCTGGTCGTCGAAGCTGGTCTGTGTCCCGGAGCAGCTCGTGGCGCCGCCACCGTAGTTGTCGTTGGTCGAGTTGTTGGTGAACGGCCCCAGCCCCGTCGCAAGGTTCACGTACCGGCCGCTCGGCGCTCTCAACACGATCGAGAGGTCGGGGTCATTCGGATGCCCGATCCGGACCGAGGCGTTGACGTCGGTGACCTTGCCCTTTTGGCCGACACCGAGGTTGATCCTGGCGTTACCGAGGCCGGGGAGCGGCGAATTGATGCTGCCCGTCGTACCGGTGGCCGTGGCGGCCCCGGCGCGCGGTACGGCCACCCAGCAGAGGGCGCAGGCGAGCAGCGCCGCGGCCGGGCAACAGCCGGGTCCGCCCCGCTCCGATCTTCATGCTCTCCAGCATCAGCGGCGTAGCCTACGCCTTCGCCTCGAGCTCTTCGAGGATCGACTCGGCGATCTCGAAGTTGGCGTGGACCTCGTCCACGTCGTCGTGGTCGTCCAGGACATCCAGGAGGCGCAGCAGGCTGCCCGCGTCGCCCTCTCCCACCTCCACCGTGCTCTTCGGCTCCATCGTCAGCTCCGCGGACTGGATCTCGACGCCGTCGGCCTCGAGGGCGCCGCGAACGCCGGTCAGGTCTGTGGCGGCGGTCAGGACCCTGACCACGTCGCCGTCCTCGTCCACGTCCTCGGCGCCTGCGTCGATCGCCGGCATCAGGTCGTCCTCGCCGTAGCGCTCGCCGTCCACGAGGATCACGCCGCGCTTCTCGAACTGCCAGGCGACCGAGCCCGGCTCACCGAGGCTGCCGCCGTTGTGCTCGAAGGCGTGGCGCATCTCAGAGCCGGTGCGGTTGCGGTTGTCGGTCAGCGTCTCGACCAGGACCGCGGCACCGCCGGGCCCGTAGCCCTCGTAGGTGACGGCCTCGATCGCCGCGGCGTCATCGCCCTCCCCCGTGCCCCGGTCAATGGCCCGCTGGATGTTGTCCTTGGGCATCGAGGCGTCGCGCGCCTTCTGGACCGCGAGCCCGAGCGTCGGGTTGCCGTCAACGTCGCCGCCTCCGTCTCGTGCAGCGACTGTGATCGCCCGCGCCAGCTTGGTGAAGAGCTTGCCGCGCTTGGCGTCGGCGGCGCCCTTCTTGTGCTTGATCGAAGCCCACTTGGAGTGGCCGGACATGGCCGCATTCTATGAAGGGCTGCGCCGCGCCGCCGGGCCCGGAAACGAGCCGGCCCCGAAAGCTCGCGCTTCCGGGGCCGGGTGCAGCTTCAAACGGACTGCCTGGTGCTCAGGTCCGGTAGCGGATCCGCAGCTTCCAGCAGTTCAGCGTCACCGCTCCCACGGGATCGTCGTCGCCGACCAGAAGGGTCCAGCGCGACTTCGCCTTCTTCGCCTTGAGGCCGTTTAGCGCCGAGAGCGCCTGCTCGGGGTCGAAGGAGTCCACGAACGGGGCGGCCCCAAGCGTCACCGAGATGGCTGCCTGATCGTCGAACACGGTCGGCGTGCCCGAGCAATCAGCGGCGCCGGTCCCGAAGTCGTTACCGAAGCCGCCGTTGTCGGTGGTCAGGTCGAGCACCCCGCGCGGGGTCGCCAGGTAGGCCTCGACATCGCTGGCGTCGTCGGCGGTGATCCGCACCGAGACGTTGACGTCCTTGATCGTCGCCTGGTCGGGGATGCCCCCCACACCGAGGAACGAGCGAACCAGGTTCGGGTCAAAGTCCCCGGCATCGACTCCCGGCTGAGGATCCGGCGGCGTAAGCGCCAGATCGCCGCTGCTCAGCGTCTTGGTCTTGGTCACGTGCTTCTGCTTTGCCTGCGCCATGGGCAGCGCGAACGCCGCACAGGCCACGAGGCCCGTCATGGTCGCCGCCAGCGCCACGCGCTTCGGCCTGCTTTCAGCCATCTGATGTTCCCTCCTGTTTATTGCAGAGTCTCTTCTCCGCGCCTCCCTTGCCGGGCGAGCCTACCGAGGCTGAGCGGCGCGTCAAGCGTGTGCCAATCAGACCACGAAGCGGCCGTCCTCCTGGAGCAGCTCGCCGTCAACCTCGATCCGGCCGCCCTGTCGCAGGTCGCAGATCATGTCCCAGTGGATCGCAGACTCGTTGACGCCGCCCGTGTCGGGGTAGCTGGCGCCGACCGCGAGGTGGACGGTCCCGCCGATCTTCTCGTCGAGCAGGATCTCACGGGTGCCGTTGGTGATCCCGTAGTTGGTGCCGATCCCCAGCTCGCCCAGGCGCCGGGCGCCCTCGTCGGTGTCGAGCATCTGGATCAGGAAGTCCTCGCCCTTCTCGGCCGAGGCGTCCACGACCTTGCCCGCCTCGAAGCGGAAGCGAACGCCCTCGACGTCGCGGCCGCCGTATGAGGCGGGCAGGTGGAAGGTCACCTCACCCTCGGCGGAGTCCTCGACGGGGCCCGTGAAGAACTCTCCGTCGGGCATGTTGTGCCTGCCGGTCGCGGCGATGAAGGTGCGGCCCTCGATTCCGAGCTTCAGCTCAGTGCCCGGGCCCGAGATCCGGACCTCCTTGCGGCCCTGGATCCACTCCCCGAGGCGCTCGGTCTCCTCCGACTGCTTCTTCCAGGCGGCCACCGGGTCGTCGGTGTCGGCGAGGCAGGCGCCGAAGTAGAAGTGCTCGTACTCGGCGAGGCTCATCCCCGCCTCCGAGGCGTAGGCGTTGGTCGGGAACAGGGTCAGCGCCCAGCGGTAGGAGCCCTCGGCGGAGCGTTCCATCGCGCGCTTCATCAGCGGCCTCGTCGCGGCCTGGCGGCGGGTCTGGCGCTCGGGCGGGACCTGGGAGAGCGCCCTGGTGTTGACGCTCGCCATCACCGCGATCCGGACGTCGGCGTTGTTGACCGCCCACTCCCCGACCGGCGAGACCCAGTCGAGCTGCTCGTCGGAGGCGAGCTTGAAGTAGGCGGTCGACTGGCCCTCGAGGGCCATGTTCACGATCGGGTTGCCGCCCACCTTGAGGATCTCCTCGTAGACGGCCTGGAGCAGCGGCTCGGCCGCGCTCTCACCCTCCACCGTGCAGACGTCGCCCGGCTTGACCGCCGCCGAGTGCTCGACCAGGATCCGCGCCAGCGCCTGCACCCTCGGATCTCTCATCAGGCGCCTGCCCAGGGCATACCACGCGACGCCCCCGGCATGCCCGGACGCGAAGCGGATGACATGCCGGTTGTGCAGAGGGCCATGAAGTAGGCGTGGAGGCGGGAGTCGTCGGTCAGCTCGGCGTGGAAGGCGACCGAGAGGACGTTGGCGTCGCGGACGGCGACCGGGTGGCCATCGACCTCGGCGAGGACCTCGACCGAGGGGCCGTGCTGCTCGACCCAGGGGGCGCGGATGAAGACGGCTCGGATCGGCTCGTCTCCCAGCCCCTCGACGAGCAGGTCCCGCTCGAAGCTCTGGAGCTGGCGACCGAAGGCGTTGCGCCGGCAGCGGTAGTCGGCCAGGCCGAGGTGCTCGCGGTCGCAGACGATCATCCCGGCGCAGCTTCCCATCACCGGCGTGCCGGCCTCGGACAGTGCCCTGACCGCCTCGTCGAGCCCGTCGCGGGCCATTCCCTTGCTGATCGTCGTGGACTCCCCGCCCGGGATCACGAGGCCGTCCAGCTCGAGCAGCTCCGCCGGCGAGCGGACCGCGACGGCCTCGGCGCCGAGGCCGGCGAGCATCGTCTGATGCGCCGCGAAGTCCCCCTGAATGGCGAGGACGCCGATCCTCAGCGCGGGCAACTAGCTTCCGCGGGTCTGGAGGAGCCCGCCGTCGGCGGCGAGCGCTTCGATCTCGAGGCCGGGCATCGCTTCGCCCAGCGCCATCGACGCCTGCGCGACCCGCTCGGGGTCCTCGAAGTGGGTGGTCGCCTCGACGATCGCCCGGGCCCTGCGCTCGGGGTCCTCGGACTTGAAGATCCCGGAGCCGACGAAGTTGCCCTCGGCGCCGAGCTGCATCATCAGCGCGGCATCGGCGGGGGTCGCGATCCCGCCGGCACAGAAGAGGGGAACGGGAAGCCGGCCGTGCTCGGCCACCTCCTGGACGACGTCCAGCGGCGACCGCAGCTCCTTGGCGGCGGCCGCCAGCGTCTCCGTCGGGGCGGACCCGAGCTGCCTGATGCCGCTCGTGATCGAGCGCATGTGGCGGACGGCCTCGACGATGTTGCCGGTGCCCGCCTCGCCCTTGGAACGGATCATCGCCGCGCCCTCGCCGATCCGGCGCAGCGCCTCGCCGAGGTCGGTGGCGCCGCAGACGAAGGGAACCTCGAAGGCGAGCTTCTCTATGTGGTTGGACTCGTCGGCCGGGGTCAGGACCTCGGACTCGTCGATGTAGTCAACCTCGAGCGACTGCAGGACCTGCGCCTCGGCGAAGTGGCCGATCCGGGCCTTGGCCATGACCGGGATCGTGACCGTCTCCTGGATCGCCTTGATCATCGCCGGGTTGGACATCCGGGCGACCCCGCCATCGGCGCGGATGTCGGCGGGAACGCGCTCGAGCGCCATCACCGCGCAGGCGCCGGACTCCTCGGCGATCTTGGCCTGCTCGGCGTCGACCACGTCCATGATCACCCCGCCCTTGAGCATCTCGGCGAGGCCCGTCTTGAGCCGGAATGTCGCGCGCTCGGCCACGAGCCCAATATAGCCGTGGGCACCCCGGGTCAGCGCTGAAGCTGCTCCGGGCCTTGCGCCGGATCGGCCTCCCCCTCCCCCTCCCCATCCTCATCGGAGCTGTCATCTGTAGCTAACCAGCCCTCTCCGTCAGGGACCACGCCGCCGTCCAGATCGAGCAGCGACGCCTCCTCGACCTTGCCTGGCATTTCCCGCCCTACTGAAGCTTGAAGGCGCGGATGCGGTCGCGGTGCGCCGCCTCGTCCTTGGCGTAGACGCCGTGTGCCAGCGCCTGCACCAGGCCCATCAGAGCCGCGTTGGAGCGGATGTAGGAGGGGCCGTTGGACGAGTAGTAGAGAGTCAGCTCAGAGTGGTCGGCAACATCGGAGAGGGTCGCGTCGGTGATCGCGAGGGTGCGGGCCCGGCGGTGGCGCCCCAGCTTGAGGGCGCGGACGATCAGCGGGTGGGCGCGGCCCGAGGTGATCGCGACGAGCAGGGTGTCCTCGTCCATGCGCGAGAGCCGCTGGATGTTCTCCTGGCTCGGCGAGGCGATGATCTCCGCCCTGATGTCGAGCAGCCCCAGCAGGTGGCGCATGTAGCTCGCGAAGAAGGCCATCTGGTCCACGCCGACGATCAGGACGCGCCGCGCGGTCGCCAGAGCCGAGAGCGACCCCTCGATCTGCTCGCGGCTGAGGCTGCGCGCCGTCTCCTCGATGTTGGAGTAGTCGGCGCCGAGCGAAGTCTCGAATTCAGAGTGGTCGAAGGAGAACAGGGCCGCGGCGCCGTTGCCGCCGTTGCCGGCGTTGCCGGCGCCGTTGGAGACCTTCAGCCGGTACTCCTCGATCGCGCTCTGCTGAAGCTCGGGATAGCCGTCGAAGCCCAGCGACTGCGAGAAGCGGACCACCGTCGAGGACGAGGTGTTGGCGCGCCGCGCCAGCTCCTCGGCCGTCTGGAAGGCGGCCTCGTCGAGGTGATCGACGATGTAGCGGGCCACATCCTTCTGCGAGCGCGAGAACTCGTCGAAGCGCTCGGTGATGTAGTCCGAGAGGCTCTTGCGAGCCGGCTTGGTTCTGATCGCAGTCCGTGCCACGGCGGTCAATTTCGCCGGGGCCGCGAGTTTCCCTTCCGAGATTCACTCAGGTTGCCAATAACCTGGATCCGGTGCACGGCCCACCCCCGCCGGCCCGCGATGTGGTTGGATCGCTGACCGTGACGCTGGAACAGGAGCTGCTGCGGCTCAACCGCAACATGATCGCCTTCGACCTGGCGCTCGGCACCGGGGCCCTGCTCGCTCCCCGCCGGACCCTTTCCGTCATCGGCCACGAGGCCCCCGGCGAGGACGCCGAGCACCTCTTCCGCCGCTGCGCCCCGATCTGGCTGACCTTCGCGGCGGCTCACTTGGTCGCCCACTGCCGCGGGCGCCCCGAGGACTGGTGGGCGCTCGCCTGGCTGCGCGGGACCGAGGTCTTCACCGACGCGGTCTGGGCGCGCTCGAGCGCGGTCTCGCGCCCCGGCGCCAAGGCCGGGCTCGTGCTCGCGGGGATCGCGAACCTGGGGATGGCGCTCGGCTTCGCGCACCTGGCGCGGACCCGCCCCTAGCGCCCGGCGTCGCGGCGAGGCACATCGTCGCTGCAGACGCGGAAGCCCACGCGCCTGGCCAGGCGCCGCCGCTCAGACGCGCTCGCGGCAAAGCGGTCCTGGGTGCGGAGGTAGGCGCGCGCCTGAGCGGCGCCCGCGGCCTCCGCCCCCAGCGCGACCAGGGCAAGCGCCCGGCGGCGCGCCGCGAGGTAGCGCTCCATCGGGCCGCCAAGGGAGTCGGGGGCGTCGAGAGCACCGAGGTCGTCCAGCTCGCCTTGGAGCGCTTCTCCGAGCGCGCGGCTCTGAGCCTCGGCCTCGGCCGGCCCGCGCGGCGGCCGGCGCTGGATCGCATCGGCGGCGGACTTCCCCTCCCGACAGATCCCATCGCCCCGGGACGCCAGCTCGGCTTTCGAGAGTGGCTCGGAGCCGCCGCCGCAGGCCGAGAGCGCGGCGCTCGATGTCAGCACAAGTGCGGCTGCCGCGGCGAGGGCGAGCCTCACGCGGCGCACGGCCGCGTTGGGCGGGCTCATCACCGGAACCTAGCCGTTCGGGCGGCGCAGGCCGAAGTACGACGAGGGCCGCCCCGGCAGGAGCGGCCCTCGTCAGACATTGCGGCTGCGAAACGAGTCAGGGAGTGGCTACGAGAGGGGACAGTCCTCGCCTCCATGGCTCGCCGGTGCCCGGGTTGGATTCCGCCGGGCGACCCGCACGTCGCCCGGACCTAGCGGCCCGGCACCTCCAGCGTCCCGGAAAGCAATGAAATCAACGTAGGACCACCTCCTTTCTCTGGTGATCCCATTGAATCAAAGCCGGGGGCGGAGCTTCTAGCGCTTGGCCTTCCGCTTCTTGGGCTTGGCTTTGACGATGACTCGCTCGGTCATCTGAACCGGGTGCAGGCCGCAGAAGAGCTTGTAGGTGCCCGGCTGCGAGAACTTCTGCGTGAAGGTGCGGCCACCGTTGAGGTTCGGTGAGCCGATCCCGACGGGGCCGTCAGCCAGGGTGATGTTGTGGAGCTCCTCCTCGTTGTCGCCGCCGTCAACGAACTTCCAGGTGAGGCTGCCGCCCTTCTTGAGCTTGATGTTGTTCTGGCTGTAGCGGCGGTTGGCGACGTCGATCGTCGAGCCGGACTTCATCGCCTTGACCGCGCCGGGCGGGGCGTTGATCGTGACGGCGTTCCCGTTCAGGTCGATGCCGGTCAGCGGGATCGTGAACGGCACAGGGCCGTCGCGGCCGTCGGGGCGGTTCGAGTTGTAGATGTCGTCGGGCAGCGGGTCGCAATTGGTGATCACGGGCTCGAAGCCACCCGGTTCCTCGGCTACGTAGACGACCATGATCCCCATCACCCGGACGTGTGGCTCGGAGTCGTCGTAAGTCGCGTTGAGCCGCAATCGGCTTCCCTGCTTGAGGGGTATCCCCGTCTCGCTCCCGAACGCGGTCATGTTGACTGGCCCCGGTTCGTGGAGGATCGGTTGGACGTTGTAGAAGGGGTGGTCCTCGTAGCCCCAGGTCGGCAGCGACTCCGCCACCCGGCGGTCGTTGCAATCGGGCTGGGTCAGCGTCAGCTTGCGAGCTCCGCCATGAACGTGCCCGCCGCCGCCGATCAGGCGCCCGTCAACCGGCATCGTGAAGTCGTACTTCTGCGTGTTGGTGGAGCCCTGCCCGCCAGTGCCGGGGACGTTGTAGATCGGGTCGGCGTGGCAGTTCCGCTCGTCGAGCCAGTACGGCGTGACCGGCTCCTGCGGGTTGTCGCTGACGGTGTAGCTGTAGCGGATGTTGGCGTCGTCGGTGAGCTGCTTGTGGTTCATGACCATGTAGACCATTCCCCAGGGAAGGTTGCCGCCGCCGGCGTAGCCGTAGCCGTCCGGCATCGTGAACTTGGCGCGCTCCTCGCCGGCGGCATAGAAGCGCTGGAAGTTGCCGCCCCCTCCGAACCCACCGCGGCTGTCGAAGCCGGTATAGGACTGTCCCGCGCAGGTCCGGTCCTGCTGCTGGAGGTTGGCGAAGACGATGTGGTGCAGCATCAGCCGGCTGATCGGGACCTGTGTCGCCTCCTGCGTGTCCGGGTTGATGTCCACCACGTCGACGTCCATGTGGGTGATGGTGGCGTCGGTGTTGCTGGTGCCCGGATGCTGGACGACGTTGAAGGTCTGCTTGACGCCGAACCCCTCGACCGAGAAGGGGAAGTCGCAGGTGTAGCGCCTGGCCGGCCCGTTGGCGTCGGTGGTCGGTACGCCCCCATCGCAGGTAGCCGGCCCGTCAGCCGATGCGCCGGCCGGAATCGCAAGGAAGGCGGCGCCGGCGACCGCCGCAAGCGCGATCAGGCGCGCAAGGCGGCGCGTGGACACGAGCGGCGAGTGCGTGCGTGAGTTTCCCATCCGGCTCCTCAGTCTCCTAGCGCTTGGACTTCTTCGTCTTGTGCCTATTCTTGTGCTTCTTCCCCTTCGGGGACTTCATCTTCGCCTTTACAACAACGCGTTCGGTCATTTGGACCGGATGCAGCGCGCAGAAGATCTGGTAGGTCCCCGGCCTGTCGAAGGTCTTGGTGAAGGTGCGGCCGGCGTCGAGGTTCGGCGAGCCGATCCCCACCGGGCCGTTGGCGAGCGTCACGTTGTGCAGCTCGTCCTCGCCCGAGTCGATGAACTTCCAGGTCAGCTTGCCGCCCTTCTTGAGGATGACGTTGTTACGGGAGAAGCGCCGGCTCTGGACGTCGATGGTGGCGCCGGAGTCGATCTTGGCGAGCTTGCCCGGGGGGCCCTGGATCGTGATCGCGTCACCGTTCGAGTCGAGGCCCGTCAGCGGGATGGTGAACGGCACGGGGCCGTCGCGCCCGTCGGGACGGTTGGTGTTGACCACGTCGGGCGGAACCGGGTCGCATGAAGTCGCGACGTCATCGGCGCCGAGGCCGTCGTCGCCCTCGTATACGTAGAGCTGGAAGATGCCCATCACGCGGACGTGTGGCGCCGAGTTGTCGTAGAGCGTGTTGAGGCGGATGTCGTCGCCCGCGGCCACCGGGATCCCGGTCTCGCTTCCGAAGGCCGTCATGTTGATCGGGCCCGGCTCATGGAGGATCGGCCTCACGTTGTAGAAGGGGTGATCGGTGTAGCCCCAAGTCGGGATCGACTCCGCCACGCGGCGGTTGTTGCAGTCGGGCTCGGTGATCGTGAGCTTGCGGGCGCCGCCGTGGACGTGTCCCGCCCCGGCGACGATCCG
The DNA here is from genome assembly GCA_009691195.1 of Solirubrobacterales bacterium. Taxonomy (GTDB): domain Bacteria; phylum Actinomycetota; class Thermoleophilia; order Solirubrobacterales; family 70-9; genus SHVA01. The sequence goes on from SHVA01000010.1 coordinate 31,215, forward strand.
GCCGGCGACGGGCGCCGTGTAGTCGAACGTGCGGGAGTCGGTGGACTTGGGCCCGCCGGTTCCCGGGATGTTGAAGATCGGGTCGGCGCTGCAGTTCGCCTCATCCAGCCAATAGGGCCTGACGGGCTTGAGATCGGTCTGGTCGCTGACGACGTAGCTGTACTGGATCCAGGCGTGATCGGTGAACTTGCGGTGGTTCATGACCATGTAGACCATCGGCCAGAGGCTGTCGGCGCCGCCGGCATACCCGTAGCCCTCGGGCATGGTCATCTTCAGCCGCTCCTCACCGGCGCCGAAGAAGCGCTCGGGCGCGTAGTTGCCGACGGTCTGCAGGCCGTCGAAGCCCCTGATGCCCTGGCCGTTGCAGGTCGCGTCGGCGTGGTTGGTGTTGAGAAAGACGATGTGGTGGAGCATCAGCTGCGAGATCGGGACCTGGGCGCGGTCCTCGTCAACCACGTCGGTATCCATGTGGGTGATCGTCGCGTCGGCGGTGACACCGGGATGGGGGACGTTGATCAGGTAGCGCTGCTTGACCGCGTAGCCGTCGACCGAGATCGGGTAGGTGCACGTGTACCGGGTCGCGCTGCCATTGGAGTCTGTGGCCGGGACGCCGGTATCGCACTCGGGGTTGTTGGCGTTGGGGGGAGCGGCCGACGCGGAGGCCGGAATCGCGATCAGGGCAAGCGCGAGCACGGCGCCGATGGCGCTCAGGCGTGCGATGCCGCGCCGCGAAGCAACGAGGAACGAGTGCGTGCGCGTGCTTTCCATCTGGTTCCCTTCTTCTCCTGTCCCTTGATTCTAAAAAACTGACCCTCAGTCAATTACTCCGTGGACGGTATCAGACGACACCAGCGGCACCAATGTTCAAGCCGATTCCCCCCTCGGACGATGGAAGAATCGTGCCCACCCCGCTCCCCGTGATCAGCCGAGACACCGACACCCGCTGATGGCTCCCGAGCCGACCGGCCCCGACCGCGACCAGCGTCGCCACTGGCGCCTCGCGGCGATCCTCTTCATAGGGGGCGGCCTCGGCGCGATCCCCAGCGACGCTCTCCACCGCCCGGCGCACGATCCGACGATCTACCTCCTCCCCGCCCTGGCGATCGTCTCGGGCCTGCTCTGCTGGGCGATCGCCGACCGCGTCTCGATCCGCTGGCTGCACTTGATGGCGGTGGTGGCCACGCTCGAAATCGCGCTCACCGTCTGGCTCGCCGCCGACATGTTCGCCATCTACTAACACGCTGGTCGCCATCTTCGTCGCCTATGTCTTCAGCAGCAGGCGGGCAATCGCCTGGCACGTCGTCCTCGCCTGCCTCTGCGTGCTGGCCCCGACCGTCTACGACCCCGACACGGCTCGTGAGACCCTGGCGCAGGCGATGGCACTGATCCCGGTGCTCCTCCTCGCCGCGGCCACCGTGGCCTGGTTGCGCGAGCGCCTCCAGGCGAGCGAGGACCGCTACCGCAGGCTCGCCGAGCTCGACCCGCTGACGGGCGTCGGCAACTACCGGATGCTGATGGAGCAGCTGCCGGTCGAGGTGGAGCGCAATCGCCGCCACGGCCAGCAGCTCGCGCTGCTGGTGATCGACATGAACGACTTCAAGCGGGTTAACGACGAGCACGGCCACCAGTACGGCGACGGCGTGCTCCGCGACGTCGCCCAGTCGCTCGAGCAGGCGGTCCGGGGGCACGACCTCGTCGTCCGCCAGGGCGGCGACGAGTTCGCCGTCGTCGCACCACAGACCGACCGTGCTCAGGCCATCCAGCTCGCCGGGCGCCTCTGCGAGGCCGTCTCGGGGATCGAGGTCAAGGACCGCTCGCTCGGCGCCTGCATCGGCTGCGCCGTCTTCCCAGAGGACGCCGACAACGTCAACGAGTTGCTCGCCCACGCCGACGACGACCTCCGGGCGCGGAAGGGCGTCAAGACCGAGATCTCGCGCGGCGGCGAGGGCAGCCGCCTGGGTGTCTAGCCCCGAGGGGAGACCGTCCCCCCAGGGGGAATCGCCTCCCGGCATGGCCATGCCCGCGGTCGGGGCCCTCTGCGCCTCGCTCGTGATCGTCATCGTCGCCGCCCTGCTCGAGACGGACTTCGGGCGCGGGCTGGCCGATGACCTCGACGCCCCCGTCAGAGCCCTGGTGGCGGTTCCGGTGCTGGTGCTGGCGGGCGTCCTGTTCGCGGTCAGCGTGCTCGCCCTGGTGCTCCCCGCCGGGCGGCCGAAGCTGCTCGCGGCCGCTGGGATCACCGGCTGGCTGATCCCGGCCTGGCTCGTGGTGGCCGGCGTCCTGCTCGCCTGCGTCTCCTTCGGCCTCGACCGGATTTCCTGAGCTGGGCACCGGCCGCACCGACCGGCCGCCACTTCGGTTGCAGGATCGCAGACGATCATCCGGGCAGCCGGGGAAGCGGGTACTTGTGAGGAGAGAGATGGGCAGAGGGGACTTCAGGCTGGGCATCGCCCTGACGGCAATCGCCGCGGGACTCGCGACCGTTGCGATCGCCGGGGCCGGAGCGGCCGAGGCAAAGACCGTCTGGCTGTGCAAGCCGGGCGCCACTCCCAACCCCTGCAAGGAGAGCCTCGAGACGACGGTCACCTCCTCCGCCGGCGACTCCCACGTGACCGACCCCCAGAACGCGAAGAGGCCCAGGATCGACTGCTTCTACGTCTACCCGACGGTCAGCGAGCAGCCCGGTCCCAACGCCGACAAGACGGTCGATCCGCAGCAGACCTCGATCGCCGAATACCAGGCCTCGCGTTACTCGCGGCGCTGCCGCGTCTTCGCGCCGATGTACCGGCAGCTCACCCTCAGTTCGATCGGCGGCGAAGCCCCTGAGGAGGCCGCCCGGATCGCCTACTCCGACATCCTCGAGGCCTGGAAGACCTACATGAAGAAGTTCAACCACGGCCGCGGCGTCGTCCTGATCGGACACTCCCAGGGCACCTTCATGCTGCGACGGCTGATCCACAACGAGATCGACCCGAGCCCCAAGGCCCGCGCGCACCTGGTCTCGGCGATCCTGCTCGGCGGAAACGTCACGGTGAGGAAGGGCAAGAAGATCGGCGGCGACTTCCAGCACATCCCTGCCTGCGTGAGCGCGAGACAGACCGGCTGCGTGATCGCGTTCTCGACCTTCGGTGACACGCCCCCGGCCGACGCCCTCTTCGGCCGCCACGGGACGCCGGTCACGGGCGACCTCCCGAGCGGCCCGAACTACCGGGTCCTGTGCACCAACCCCGCCGCTCTCGGCAGCGACGACTCGGCCCCCCTGAAGACGCTGCTACGCACCGAGCCCTTCCCCGGCACGCTGGGCATCGCGCTGCTGATCATGTTCGGCGGCCCACCGCCGACGGCGGCGACCCCCTGGCTACAGCCGCAGGATCACTACACCGGGCGCTGCGTGCGACATAACGGGGTCAACGCGCTGATGATCGACGAGGTCGAGATGGCGCGACACCTCGCTCCCTCTCCCGACGCCACCTGGGGCCTGCACTTCTCGGATGCCAACATCGCGCTCGGCAACCTGACCGACTTGGTCAAGACCCAGGCCGCCGCCTACGGGGCGAAGGCCGGCAAGACCGGCAGCACCAAGGGCAAGTAGGAGAAGTAGGCGGGCCTCAGGCGGTCCGCGCCAGCGCCCGGGCGATGGCCCGGTAGGTCTGTGCGTTGGCCGCCATGCCGATGTGGCTGGCGGCCACCTCCACCTGGGTGGCGTCGTCGTCCAGACAGGAGCGCCAGCGGACGATTCCGTCGCTGCGCGAGTAGACGGAGGTCAGCTTGACCTCCTCGGGAAGCGCGGAGGCGACCTCGGCGTTCGCCTGCGTGCAGCACTCGCCGTTGCGGCAGCGAACGCTGAACAGGCCCGGGACGCCGAGCGTCCCGAGCACGCCGACCAAGTGGACGTGCGCCCAGACCCCGGGGTGAATGTCGAGCTGGTCCCGGAGGGGGCTGCCGAGCGTGATCACCGCCTCGATCAGGTCGCGGCGCCGGACCGCGAGTGCCTTTGCGCAGGTGCCGCCTCGGCTCTGGCCGACGAGGGAGATCTTTCGCCCCGCCTCCTCGGAGAGCTCCTCGGCCCGCTCCTCGAGCCGGTCAACCGTCTCCCCCAGGCAGCCGACGTTCCAGCGCAGCCCGGCGCGCGCCGGCTTGTAGCCGATCCTCGTAAGCCAGGCGGCCATGCTGCTCAGCGACGGGTCGCCGGCGAGGAACCCACAGATCAGCAGTACGGGACGGCCGTCACCGCGCGGGACCCCCGTGCCCTGCCAGACGGGATCGCGTATCAGCTCGGCGAACTCGAGCGGAGCCCGGCCCTCACGCCAGATGGGCGGCAGCGGTGTGAGCGCCAGCATCAGGACGATGAGTCTAGGGAGCGGGCTGGTCGGCCCGCTCGCGCCCGGCACCGCCCGGGCGGCTCAGCCGCCCGAGTAGGCCACGATCAGGTCGGTGACGACCCCGGCCATGAAACCGGCGGCCAGCAGCCAGAGGCCCAGCTCCCGATGGCCGAAGCGGCGGATCGCGTTCCAGACCTGGCCGATGACGTAGATGATCGCGCCGCCCGCGACGGCCAGGAAGGCGAGCTCGAGCGGCTCCGAATCCACGCTGTAGCCGATCATCGAGCCGAGCAGAACGGGCCCTCCGGCGACGAGTCCCGCGAGCAGCAGCCAGCGCCACGACGCCCGCTCCCCTCCGAGCGGGCCAAGGATGCCGAAGCCCTCGGTGGCGTTGTGCGCGGCGAAGCCGATGATCAGCACGGTGGCGAGGCCAATCTCACCCGTGTTCGCAGAGACCCCGATCGCCAGACCCTCGGCGAAGTTGTGAACCCCGATCGCGGCGGCGATCGTCATCCCCGTCCGCAGCGCCCGCGCGTGCGCCGCATCCACCCGGGCCGATTCCAGGTTGGCCTCCTGCCCGGGCGTCGCCACCGCGACGGCTCCCCCGGCGATCGGGGGCGGCGCTCCAGCGCGCCCGCGCAGTCGCGCCTCGAAGCTGGCGAGCGCGCCGCTGCCGATGGCGAACCCCACGCCGAGCAGGGCGGTGAGCCCTATCGCGCTTCCAAGGCTGCCCTCGTCGTCGTGGAACGCCGTGACCGAGTCCTCGACGATCTCGAATGCGTGCGCGAGGACGTCAACGAAGAGAAAGGCGAGGATTCCCACCGCGAACATCGCCAGCGCCACCCGCTTGCGGTCGCCGAGGATCCGCATCCGGCCGAAGGGCAGCAGGCCGATGTAGATCGTGAAGCCGGCGATGCCGCCGAGAAGCGTCGTTTCCCAGAAGGACATTAGGTGACCCTAACACCTAGCCGGGTGACAACACCCCCCGATCGCCCTCGATTGACGCCCCGCGCTCGGCCGCATACGCTCGTCTCGCAGGGAAACTGAAGACGTCCGGCCGGGAGGCCAGCCGGGCACGAATGAGGAAAAGATGCAGATGCGCGACAAGTTGAGGCGGCCCTCGCCCGCGATGGTGGTGGCCGTGATCGCCCTGATTGCGGCCATCGGCGGGACCGCCTACGCCGGCGTCAAGATCGGCAAGAACGCAGTCAAGTCCAACCAGATCGCCGCCAACGCGGTGACCAACAGCGAGCTCAAGAACATCAAGGTGAACCCGCTGGTCAAGGTGACGGCCGCGGCCAGCCAAGCGGCCGCCTCCCAGAACGTCCTGGCCCAGCGCGGGGCGCTCACCGTCTACGGCAAGTGCTTCGTTGAGGGTCCGGTCGTGCGAGCCGTGGTCTACCTGAAGTCGAGCGAGGCGGGTGCCGTGCTCGACAGCGACGCCGACAACCAGTCAGGCAACGGCACCGAGCCGATTGACGGCTACGTCAACCCCGGCGAGGCCGAGAGCGACAACGAGATCGAGAACAGCGCCAGCGCCGCCGTCAACGATGCCGATGACGGCGACGACGAGCACTTCTGGGCCGCCCGGGACAACACGGCGATCTCCGGAAGCGTGCTGTCATTCGCCAAGCAGGGCAGCCCGGTCGCGGGCGACGGGCCCTACGGAGCGGGCAACCGCTGTCTGTTCCAGGCCCACGTGCTGGGCGTCGGCTAGAAGAAGCGACCGACGGGGTGGCGGGCGAGGCGGAAGCTCCCCTCGCCCGCCCCTCGCCGCCGCTTCAAGACAGCCTGGTAGGAGTAGCGCGAGGCGAGGCCGCTCTGCACGGGCCGGGGTGGACTCGAACCACCGACCGACGGATTATGAGTTCTGGCCTAGGCGTGCGGCTGAATTCGGTCAGCCCGTGATTCGTGCCTAGAGATCAGCCCAGGTGCTCTGAGTTTTCGGCAGTTCGGGATACGGTTCGGGATACGGAATTGGTCCTCCGACGACCGGCCTCGAGTGGAAGCGCGCCAAGCGCTCCATCGGCTGGATGAGGATGGGTCAAGCCAAGCACTTCGACGGGAAGGGCATCAGGTTCACGTTCCTTCGGCCTGCCCTCCGAACACCGTCGTGGCCACATCGACCACCGTACTGCCGCCATCGACTGTGAGGACCGACCCGGTGATGAACGATGAGTCGTCGGAGGCGAGGAATGCGATCGCGGCTGCCACCTCGTCGGGCTCGGCCGGGCGGCCCAGTGGCACGTATCGGACCGCGGCGTCGTAGGCCCCCTGGCGGTCAGTGCCGAGCATCTCGGCCAGCTCGTCCATCTCAGCATCGGCCATAGGGGTACTGATCCATCCTGGACACACCGCGTTGACGCGGATCTCGGGCCCCAGGTCGATCGCCGCCTGCTTGGAAAGCATGATCACACCCGCCTTCGCGACGCAATAGGCCACCGATTCAGGAGCCGCCTGCAGCCCGGCGACTGAGCTGACGTTGACGATCGAGCCACCGGAGCTCCCCATCGCAGCGGCGGCCGCGCGCATGACCAGGAAGGTGCCGTTCAGGTTGATGTCGAGGACTTGCTGCCAAATGGCGCGATCGATGTCCACGACCGAACCGGTTCCGCCGATTCCGGCGTTGTTGACCACGGCGTGCAATTCCCCGTCCCCGAGTTGAGTCGCCGCAGCAACCGCCTCAGCGACCACAGCTTCATCCGTCACGTCCCCGCTGACCGCGGCGCTTCTCCCGGTCGGCAGTTCTCGCGCGACCTGGTTCAAAGGCTCCGGGCGCCGGCCCAGCAATGTCACGCGGGCACCCTCCGCGACCAGGCGGCGGGCTGTGGCGGCGCCGATCCCGGTGCCCCCACCGGTGACCAGAATGCTCTGGCCCTGGAGCCTGGTCGGATCGCTCACCCGCCGCGACTCCCGGCGGTTGCCCATGCGGATCGCGCAGCCTCGACGCCGCCGCCTCGCTTTACCGTCTCCCCCACCCGAGCGACAGCCTCCTTGCACACCTCGCTCCAGTCGCCGACGTCGTCGGTGAACTGATTGGGCTTGAAGCAATACGAAGTGAATCCGCGCTCCAGCTGATCGGGGACAGAGTCCTCAACGGCCTGAGCAAGATCCGCCGTCGACTCGTCGTCCGGGAAGGTGCCGCGCAGCCCCCCGACCATCTCCATCTCAGCGGGATCCCGGCCTGCTTCGCGAAGCGCCACGGCCAGGCCCTGGAGCTCCTCGTCGGACATGCGACCCAGTGGATTGAAGCCCGATCCGTAGCGGACGAGCCGGCGCATCAGGGCGGGGTGAATCGAGCTGCCACCGAACCACATCACCGGCCCCGACCCCCTGAACGCCTTCGGCTCAAGCCAAACATCTTCGAAGCGATAGTTGTCTCCTTGGTGGCTGACCGGAGATTCACGCCAAATCTTCTCCCAGACTGCAAGCTGCTCATCGAGCACTTTCCCTCGGCGGCCAAAGTCGACCCCGAGTGCCTCGTACTCGTCGCGGTGCCAGCTCACCGTCGGCAGGACGACCAGCCGCCCCCGCGAGAGCAGGTCGAGGGTTCCGAGTTCGCGGGCCAGCAGGAGCGGATGCCGTAGGGGCGTAATGATCGCCCCTCCCACGAGCCGCAGTCGCTGCGTGGCGGCGGCGATGGCGCTCATCAGCACGATCGAGTTCGGCCAGGGCATCGCCGGATCCTGGTTTCCTGGCAGGGCGTACTCGCGGGGGTTGTCCATCAGGCCGTTCTCGTCGGCGCTCGGTCCGAGAACGATGTGCTCGCTGAGCATCACCGCGTCTATGCCGGCCTCCTCGGCCTGCCTGGCGAGGTCGACCAGCGCCATCGGATCGGCTGGGTCGACCAGGGTCCAGTTCTCGGTCAAAACAAGGACCAGGCGCGGCGCTTCACTCATCTCACTGCTCGCGGGGCAGCACGATCGCCGCGTCGGGCGACCACCCGATCCACACCTTGGTCCCGAGCTCGATCGGGTGCTCGGGAGCGGCGGCGACCTCGGCCTTGACGAGTTCCTCGAGCCCCGCAACCTCGAGCCGATAGGAGAAGCCAGTGCCCCGGAAGGCGACGTCCCTAACAGTGGCCTCGACGCCCTTGCCGCTGGTCTCGACCTGGATGCTCTCGGGTCTAAGCACCAGCCAGGCCGGGCCATTGAGTCCGGGGTCGGCGACGGCCGCGTCGGCCCCGGCCAAGGCCGCTTTACAAGCCTTGCCCTTGCCCTTGACCTCGCAGGCGATGACATTGGCGTTGCCGACGAAACCGGCGGCGAAGGGTGTCGCCGGCGCTCGGTAGATGGTCATCGGGTCTGCGAGCTGATCGATGCGTCCCCGCTCAAAGACGGCGATGCGATCAGAAAGGGCCAGTGCCTCGCGCTGGTCATGGGTGACGTAGACCCAAGTCGCCCCGGTTTCGCGGTGAACCCGACGCAGCTCAGCCTCCATCTCCAGGCGGATCTTCAGATCAAGCGCGCTCAGCGGCTCATCGAGCAACAGCACGCTGGGGCGCTTGACGAGTGCGCGCGCCAGCGCCACTCGCTGCATCTGCCCGCCCGAGAGCTCCGCCGCCTGGCGTTTCTCGTAACCGGGCATGCGCACGAGATCGAGAGCCCATCCGACGCGCTCGTTGATCTCCTCCTTGGGCAGCTTGTCGACCCTGAGCCCGAAGGCGACGTTCTCGAAGACGTCGAGATGCGGAAACAGCGTCGGTCGCTGGAAAACCATGTTGACCGGGCGTTGATGCGAGCTGACCCCGGTCATCTCCTGGCCGCCGATCTCTACGGTGCCCTTGGTCGGCTCGATGAAGCCGGCGATGATCCTCAACAGGGTCGTCTTGCCGCAGCCGGAGGGCCCGAGGAAGGTGACGAACTCGCCGTCGCCGACTTCGAGATCCACGTCGCGGAGCACCATCTGCTTGTCGTAGGCGTGGCTGACGCCGCTGACCTTGAGCCCGCCGCTCTTCTTGCCCGCCGCCATCAGCCGACCCCGTCCAGAACTGTGGTGCGATCAGAGCGCGAGGCCCGGAGTGTCGCGATCGCGGCCACCGTCCAAGCGAACAGGGTGACGACGAGGAAGAGCGTCGAGGCGACGTTGATCCCCGGATCGACGGTCCGCCGAAGGCGGCCGAAGATGAAGGTCGGAAGGGTCTGCTCGTTACCGATGACGAAGAACGTGATCAGGAACTCGTCGAACGAGAGCATGAAGGCGAGCGCGGCGGCGCCGACGAGGACCGGGGTGATCTGCGGCAGCGTCACCTTGCGGAACACCTGCCAGGGAACGGCGCCGAGGTCACGGGCCACCTCCTCGAGCGAGATGTCGAGCCGATCAACAGCGGTCTTCACGAGGATGAAGACGAAGGGGAAGGTGAAGATGACGTGGCCGACCAGCACGGTCACCAGCGAGGGCTGGATATCTAGCCGGCCGACGAAGCTGAGTAGCGCAGCACCGATGAATAGCCCAGGCAGAAGTATCGGTGCCAGGAACAGAGCCTGGACCGGGCCGCTGAGGCGGGTATTGGAGCGCGAGAGCCCATAGGCGGCGGCGGTGCCGAGGACGAGGGTGATCACGGCCGTCAGGACACCGAGGATGACGCTGTTGGTGATTGCTTCCTTGAAGGTGTCGTCACCGAAGACGTCCTCGTACCAGCGCGTCGAGAAGCCCTCGAATGGAAGCGTCAGCCCGCCGGTGCTGTGGAACGAGAAGAGGACGACGACTCCGAGCGGCACGAACAGAAACAGCAGCGCGGCCGCGGTGACGGCCCCGGACGCGATTCCGCGGCGCGCCATCAGGCCGTCCACTCCACGCGTCGCACTCCACCCAGCTTCAAAGCGAGCAGCAGCAGGCCCTGGACGACCAGGTAGCCGACGAGCACCGTGATCGCCAGTGCAGCGCCGAGCGGGTAGTCGCCCTGGGCCTTGAAGTAATTCTGGACTTGGACACCGACCATCGAGCTTTCGGGACTGCCGAGGAACTGCGGTGTCACGTAGTCGGCGGAGGCGAGGACGAAGCAGAGCATGAACGCCGACATCACCGGCACGGCGACGAGAGGAAAGATGACCCGGCGCCAGCGGGCGACCATCCCCGCGCCGAGATCCTCGGAGGCTTCCAGGTAGCGGGGCTCGATCGGCCTGAAACCGGCGTAGAGGATCAGGATCACGAACGGCAGCAGGATGTGCGTGATCGCGACGACGACAGCGAAACGGCTGAAGACGAGGAAGCCGAGCGGCTCGTTAATAAGCCCGATCGACTCGAGGCCGGAGTTGATCACTCCCTCGGTGCCGAGCATGCTGCGCCAGGCGTAGATGCGGACCAGATACGAGGCAAAGAGCGCCGCGATCACCAGCAGCAGGATCAGGTTCTGGTAGCGCCCGGCGTGGTAGCGGATCCAGTAGGCGACCGGAATCCCGATCACAAGGCACGAGATGCCGACCAACAGGCCGACGATCGCCGAGTTCTCGAGCAGATCCTTGGTGCTGGGCGCCTGAAAGACGTCGACGTAGTTGTCGATCGTCAGCGGCGTATCGGCCGAGAACGAGAAGGCCGCGCCGGTGAGGAAGCTGTACACGAAGAAGATCGCGACCGGGGCCGCAAACAGCAGCAGCAACACGACCGTGGCCGGCGCGGCGAGCACAATCGGACCGACCTGCCGGCGGCGCCCACCAGGCGCCGCCGGCTCAGCCGGACCTAGCTCGTCAGCTGCGTGAATCGCTCGATCCACTCGCCCTGCGTCACGAATTCGTCGGACTCCAGCGGCGCCAGCACCTGCAGCGGTGCCTTCTCGATGATCTCGTCGATCTGATCGGGCGGGTAGAGCTGGCGGTCGGCCGGCAGCAGGTCGTTCGCCCCTTCGACGACGACGCCTCCACCAAACGCCTCCGAGATCGCGGCGTTGGTCTTCGGGTCGAGCACGTTGTTGATGAAAGCGTTCGCGGACTCGACGTTGTCGGCACCGGCGGGGATTCCGTAGCCATCGGTGAACGACATATTGCCGCCTTCGATCTCGACGACATCCTTCGCCGCCGCACCGGCTCCGCCGGCCCCGTTGGCGAACACCGTGAACTGGGGTGTGCCGAGGAAAACCGCGACCACCTCGCCTGAGGCGAGCTGGGTGACGATGTCTCCCGGCGACGCGGCTACCGACTTCGACTGGTCGAGGAACTGCTGATAGAGCTCGGCCAGCTCCTCGATGCGATCCTTCGGCACCTGACCCTGCTCGATGTCGAGCATGTCCGAGAGCACACCGAAGGCGGCGTTCGGCTCGGCCCAGGTGACGATCTTGTCCTTGAACTCGGGCTCGAGCAGCCCGCGGTAGTCGCTCGGAGGACTGCTGACCTCGTCGCTGTTGTAGATCAGGCTGAACGCCTGGAAGAATGAGGGCACGAACAGTCTCTCCCCGTCCTCGAACCACTGCGGGTTGTCCTCGTCGTCGTAGCGCGAGACCAGGTTCTCGAGATTTGGAATCGCGCCGCTATCGATCGGCTGCAGCAGGTCGTTGGTCTGCAGACGCTCGGTGACGACCGACGTGTAGCCGAGAAGGTCGACACCGTCGCCCGCCTGCAGCTTGGGCGTGATGTCGTCGAGCGTCGGCGTGTATCCGGCCTTGACCGAGGCGCCGCTGCTCTTGAGGAACTTGTCGACCGGCGGAATACCGGCCAGCTCCTCGCCTTCCCAACCGAAGTAATCGATCGTTCCGCTTGCCGTCGGCTCGCCGCCGGACGCGGTAGTGGTGCTTGAGCCGCCATCATCGCTACCACAGGCAGCGAGCACTCCAGGCAAAGCAAACACTGCCATCGAGCCAGCTCCGTAACGAAGGACACGACGGCGTGTCAGTGGCTGCTCCAGCAGGTTGTTGAACTCCTCGGGTCCTTCTCCTCGACTCCCCATGGTCTCCTCCTTGGGTGAACGGATCAGCGATCGTTGGAAACAATACGACGTTCTGCGAATGTATGCATTCGACGTTCGGCAGTCAAGGGCTAGGATGTTTTTGTGACTGAGGAAGCGAATGGGGACAACGTAAACCGCATCAACGCTTCTTCGGTAGTCACCCTGGCCTACGAGGAGCTGCGCGCCCTGATCCTTGCCGGCGACCTTGAGCCGGGCTCGCGTCTGGCCCAGGCCTCCCTCGCCGACCAGCTCGGGACCTCACGCACGCCGGTCCGCGAAGCCTTGCGCCGACTCGCGGTCGAAGGCCTGGTCGAGTTTCATCCCAACCGAGGCTTCTGGACTTCGGATCTCGGCCTCGACGCCGTACTGCGACGCCTTGAAGTGCGGCTGATCCTGGAGCCCGGGATCGCCGCCCTGGCTGCCGAGCGCCGCACCGATGAAGACCTCGAGGCACTGGCGGCGGCGATCGAGCGCGAAGCCACCACCTCGGATCCGGCCGGCGCTCACGACGCCAGCCGTGAGTTCCACATCCAGCTGGCCAAGGCGACGAGGAACGCTGAGCTCGAGCGAGCTCTGGAGTCGCTCTGGATCGTCGAGGTTGGTCGACGGCTGCTGGCCAGGCGCGCCACCGTTCAGGACTGGCAGACCGGCGATGTTGAAGAGCACCGCCACCTGCTGGCCGCGGTCGAGGCCCAGGAGCCCGAGCGAGCTGCCGCGCTGATGGCCAAGCATGTCCAAGACGCGCTGCGCCACTGGGAGCACTAGCGGCCGTACCCGTACGCCCGTCCGTAAGATCGGCGCCGGTGCCAAGCCCGCCAGCTGATCCTGATCCACTTCCGCCGGCCGAGATCGATGACCTCGACCGGGCCATCATCGCCCAGCTGCAGCAAGACGGCCGTCGCAGCTACAGAGCGATGGCCAGAGAGCTCGGCGAGGCCGAAACGACGGTTCGCTTCCGCGCCACGCGACTGCAGAAGAGTGGCGTCGTCTCGGTGACAGCCTTCGCCGATCCCGAGCGCCTGGGCTATGGCGTGCTGGCCTCACTGTTTATCCGCACCAGCGCGCCCCGCCGGCAGGCCGTCATCGACGAGCTCGCTTCCTGGCGAGAGGTGATGTACGTCAGCTCCTGTGCCGGGCGGGCTGACCTGATGATCCAGGTCGTCTGCCGCAGCCTCGCTGAGCTCAACGACGTGCTGGCAGTGCGCGTCGGCGAGCTCGAGGGCGTCCTTGAGGTAGAGGCCTTGCTGGAGCTGAAGGTTCACAAGGCCCACTACGAGTTTGATCCCCAAGAGAATGGCTGATTCAGCCGATAATCGCGCGTGATCTTGCGGTTATAGCAACTATCCGTTAGGATAGCCGCTGCACCCTCCAGCGCACAGAGGAGCCGAGCATGCCAGTCGCCCCACTTGCCACTCAGGATCTGGAAGCCGTCCTGGCCGAGGACTTCGGAGCCGCGCGCACGCTGCCGGCGCGGGCCTACGCCTCCGAAGAAGTGCTCGACTGGGAGCGCACCAGGGTTTTCGAGGAGGGCTGGGTCTGCGCCGGCCGCTCCGACGAGCTTGCCGAGCCCAAGTCCCAGGTCGCACTGCGGGTCGGCTCCGGCGGCATCGTGCTCGCCCGTGGCGAGGACGGGGTCTTACGCGGCTTTCACAACAGCTGCCGCCATCGCGGCCATGAGCTACTCGCCGACGGGGAATGCGCCAAGCGCTCGACGATCGCCTGCCCCTACCACTCCTGGGCTTACAACCTCGACGGAACCCTGAAGACCGCGACTCGCTTCAGCGACGTGCCGGGCTTCGACACTGCCGACTTCCCGCTGATCCCCGTCGCCGTCAGGGAGTGGAACGGCTGGATCTTCATCAACTCGTCGGCCGATGCGCCCGAGCTCGAGAGCTGGCTCGGCAACCTCACCGACCACCTCGCTCCCTGGGGGATCGACGAGCTGACGATCGAAGCGCGGCACGAGTACGTCGTCCAGGCCAACTGGAAACTGATCATTGAGAACTACCTCGAGTGCTACCACTGCCCGACGATCCACCCTGAGCTCTGCAGCGTCTCGCCGCCCGAGAGCGCCGAGGCCCTTGAGCCAACTGGGATGTGGCTCGGCGGGCCGATGGAGCTGCGCGAGGAGGCCGAGACGATGTCGCTTGGCGGGGAGCGGGCCGGGGCGACGCTTCCGGGCCTCGACTCTCGCCAAGCTCGCCAGGTCTTCTACTTCGCCGTCTTCCCCAACTTGCTGATCAGCCCTCATCCCGACTACGTGATGTCGCATCGTTTGGAGCCGCTCAGCCCCCGCGAGACGCGGGTTGAATGCGCCTGGATGTTCCCTCGTAACGGAGATTTCGACACCAGCATCGCCGAGAAGTTCTGGGACGTGACCAACGGCCAGGACTTCGGAGCTTGCGAGGCCGTTCAGCGTGGCATTGAGTCCCGCGGTTTCGTGCCCGGTCCGTTCGACTACCGCGAAAGCGGGGTCCATGCCCTGCAGAAGGTCGTTGCTCAGGCCTACCTGACCGGCGAGTTCGAGCGGCCCGACGCCGTCGACATGACAGCGGTCTAGCCACCGGGCACCCTGCTACCTGCTCCGCAGCCGCCGTTACGCTTGCCGGGATGGAGGCCGCAGCCAAACCACGCTACGGCGGCGGGCGAGACGCTCTTATCGACGCCGCGATCCGCGTCGTCGCCAGGGAGGGGATGCGCGGGCTGACGATTCGCTCAGTCGCCGCTGAAGCCGGCGTCACCCACGGCCTGGTCCGCCATCACTTCGGCTCCCGCGACGCTCTCGTCGAGGCGACTCTGGTCCGCTCGGTCGAGATGGCGATCGATTCCTCGTCCCTGGCGCCCGGCCGCGGTCAGATCGAGGAGATCTCCTCGGATCTGGCGAGCACCGTCGAGAGCCAGGAGGAGCTACTCGCCTTCCAGTACGAGCTACTGCTCGAGGCCCGTCGGCGCCCCGAGCTCAAGAAACACGTCGAGCGGATGTACGACGACTACACGGCCGCGGCCCAAGGCGAGCTCGAGCGCGCCGGCTTCGGCAACGACCCCCTCGCCGCGCGTGTTCTCTTCGCCGCCCTTGACGGCCTGGCTTTGCAACAGGTCGTCTTCGGCAAGCCTGAGAGAACCGACGCCGGGGTCGAGCTGATTCACGCCCTCTTCGAAGCTTTGCTGGGCCAGCGCGCCGAAGAAAGCTGAGCTACGCGCTCGGCACCGCGATCGACGAGGAATCCAGCGTGTAGGTGTCCTCGCCGTTTCCGATCACCCTGCGCTCACGGATGAACGGCAGCGGCACGCTCGGGTCAGGCGAATCGATCTCGCGCGCCAAGCGATGCCCGGAGAAGACCGACTGAGCGATCAGCCCCGGTGACCAAGCGTCACCGATGGCGTAGACCGCCCCGATGCCGGCCTCCTCTAGATCGGCCTCGGAAATGAGCTTGTCGTAGAGCTCGCTCTCGGAGTTCCTCTGAGTGACCATCACGATGCTGTCGATCTCGACCTGGCTCTCGGCGCCGGACCAGACCTGCAGGAGGGCGGCCTTGCCGGGCTCGGCAGCGAGCACAAGTGACTGCGTGACCAGCTCGACGCCGAGCTCGACGAGCCGCTGATACTGGCGCTGTTCCTCGAGCGTGAAGCGCATGTAGGAGCCGACGGTGTCGAGGTGAGTCACGTAGGTGACCTTGTGGCCGTCCGCTGCCAGGGCCTCGGAGACGCTGGCGCCCATGTAGTAGCCGTCGGTGTCGTAGACGATGACCCTCTCCCCGGGCTTCTTGCCCTCGACGAAGAGCTTCTCGGGCGTGAAGACGAAGTCGGCGTCGGCCGACACACCTTCGACCGGGGTATGGGTCGGGCCGCTCATCCCGACCGGGTCCCACTTCGAACCCGTGGCCACGATGACGATCTCGGCCCCGTACTCCAGAACGTCATCGAGAGCGAGTTCGGTCTTGGGCACGAACTGGACATTGGAAAGCTTGTCGATCTGGCCCTCGCGGTATTGGGTCACCCTTGACCAGGTCCCGAGCCCCGGAAGCCTCGTCACCCATCCGAGATGCCCGCCCATCGCTTCGTTGGCGTCGACGATGTGGACGCGTCGCATCCCGCGCTTCCCGAGTACGGTCGCGCACTCCATCCCCGCCGGGCCGGCGCCGACAATCAGCACGTCGTTCTCGGCATTGGTCGCCTTGGAGAACTTCTCGGGATGCCAGCCGCGGCGGTACTCCTCCCCGGAGGTTGCGTTCTGGGTGCACCAGATCGGCGGCCCGCCCATCTCCCAGCGCGAGACGCAGACGTTGCAGCCGATGCATTCGCGGATGTCCTCGGGTCGTCCCTCTTCGATCTTGCGCGGAAGCCAGGGATCAGCGATCGAGGGCCGCGCGGCGCCGATGACGTCGCACTGGCCGGAGTTGATCGCGTCGACCATCACATCGGGATCGGTGAAACGGCCGACGTTGATGCACGCCTTCTTGGAGACGCTCTTGGCGATGCGCACGTAGTCGGCCTGGTGGTTCATCGGGAAGAAGCGCGATGAGCCGGCGTCCTCGCCCCAGTTGAGGGTGCCGATGTTGAGGTCCCAGTAGTCGACGAGATCATCGAGGGCCTCTACGAAGCCAACGCCCTCGCCGTCATGGCGAATACCGAGATCGCCGTACCCGTAGGGCTCCTCCAGGGTGTCGATCGCGAAGCGGCAGCCGATCGCGCAGTCGTCGATCTCCTCGTGCAGCTCCTCGAGCAGCTCGCGGGTGAAGCGCATCCTGTTCTCGAACGACCCCCCGTATTCGTCGGTGCGCTTGTTGTAGAACGGATATAGGAAGTACATCGGGAAGGTCCCGAGCGAGCAGTAGACCGTCAGCAGGTCGAAGCCGGCTGCCCGAGCCCGTTTGGCCCCCTCGACGTGCTCCCGGCGCAGCTGGCGGATCTCGTCCTTGCCCAGCTCGCGGCCGTTGCCCATCGGATTGATGTCGCTGGGGATCTGCGAGACGACTCGTCCGGGAGCGCGCGTCTCCGCGTTCTGGGCCAGTCCGCCCGGGAAGGCCATCTCAACGCCAGCGAGGGCATCGTGATCATGGATGCGGTCGCACATCAGCGACAGATTGCGGATATCCCCCTCGTCCCAGAGCCTGGCTCCGACCCACGGCGTCACGTCGCCGTCGGGCGTCATCACACAGACCTCGGTGAAGACGGCCCCCCAGCCCCCCTCGGCCTTGACCGCACGGAACTCGGCCTGCATACCGGGGCGCTCAGAACCCGCTCCGTTGCAATGCGGAACTTGCCAGAAGCGGTTCGGAAGTGTCTTCGGCCCGAGCTCGATCGGCTCAAACAGGACGTCGTATTTGGGATCTCGGGCCACGATCTCTCTCCTTCTCAGCTCTTGACGCGCTTGCGCTCAGGGTCGTAGACGGGTGTCGGGACGAGCTTTCCGGCGATGTCGTTGCCTCCGACGTTGGCCGAGACATCGGTCCCGGGTGTGACGTAGTCGCGGTGCACCTTGGCCAGGCCCAGAGTCTTGCCCTCGAGATACGGAGACGGGATCGCCATGGTCACCTGCCCGATGCCCTTGCCGTCGACGCTGAGCTCCGCGCCGGTCGCCGCGTCCTCTCCGCCGTCGAGGACGACCGACGTCAGACGGTCCGTTCGCTCGTCCTTAAGCTTCACGGTCGCCTCGCGGCCCTGGAAATCGCCCTTGTCGAGGTCGACGGCCCAGCCCAGGCCGCACTCCCAAGGCGAGACGGTCTCGTCGTACTCAAGCCCGTCGCCCATCACCATCCCGGCCTCGATCCGCACCATCATCACCGCGGCGACGCCGACAGGCCGCATCCCTTCGGGCTCGCCGGCCTCGATCAAAGCGTCGTAGAGGTCGAGCGCGTGCTCGACAGGAACGAAGAACTCGTATCCGAGCTCGGCCGTGAATCCCATCCGCGTCACGAAGACGTCGTCAATGCCGGCGATGGTCACCGGGTCCTTGAAGCGGTAGTAGGGGAAGCCTTCGTTGGTGAAGTCCTCGTCGGTCAGCCTTGCGACGACCTCGCGGCTCTTGGGGCCCTGGACATTGAGATGGGCGAGCTCGGCGCGACGCTCTGTCGCTGTCAAGCCGTTGGCCTCGGCGAACTTGGTCACGACCGGGGGCATTCCGGGGCTGCCGACAACTCGGACCCGATCGGCGGCGCGAACCATCACCGTCGAGTCATCGATCATCAGCCCGTCCTCGCTGAGGATGGCCCCGTAGGCGATCCGGCCCGGGGTCAGCTTGGTGACGTCGCGGGTGTGGAGCCCGTTGAGCTTCTCCTGGGCACCCGGCCCCTCGACATCAACCTTGAGCAGCGGCGAGAAGTCGAGCAGGCCGACGCCCTCGCGGACGGCCGTGTACTCGTCCATCGGGTCATCGATGACGGCCGGAATGCCCATCCCGTAGATGTCGACCAACTCCTGGTCGTCCCGGGCGACACGTGCGGCGATGGGACTCTTGATCAACTCCGGCTCGGACACGACCGCTCCTCTCCTCGGTGGCTGCGCGGGCCGAAAACTATGAGCTTGCCCCAAACTTGTCAAGGGGATAGTTTGCCGTCATGGCCGAAACCGACCAGTCCGCTCGCCTCCTCGTTTCCTGCGAGGACCGGCCCGGGATCGTCGCCGCCGTCTCGGCCTTCCTGCTCGACGCCGGCGCCAACATCGTCACTTCAGACCAGTACTCGAGCGATCCCAGCGGGGGTCGCTTCTTCCTGAGGATGAGCTTCCAGCTCGACGGGGTCGTCGAGCACCGCGACGAGCTCGAAACAAGGTTCGCCGAGATCGCCGCCGAGTTTCAGATGGACCGGCGCTTCTCCTACGGCGCCGACACCCCGCGGGTCGCGCTGATGGTCTCCAAGTACGACCACTGCCTGATGGACCTGCTCTGGCGCACCCAACGCGGCGAGCTCGCCGCCGAGATCAGCCTCGTTGTCTCCAACCACCCCGACCTCGCCGAGGCCGTTGAGGGATTCGACATCCCCTTCCAGCACATCCCCGTCGCCAAGGACGACAAGCCCGCCGCCGAGGCCGCGGCTCTCGAGGCCCTGGCCGGAAATGACCTCGTCGTCCTGGCCCGCTACATGCAGATCCTGAGCGGCGACTTCCTGGAGCGGCTCGGCTGCCCGGTCATCAACATCCACCACTCCTTCCTGCCGGCCTTCGCCGGAGCCGGTCCCTACGAACGGGCCCGTGAGCGCGGCGTCAAGCTGATCGGCGCCACTGCTCACTACGTCACAGAGGATCTCGACGCCGGCCCGATCATCGAACAGGACGTCCTGCGGGTCAATCATCGCTACACAGCCGCCGATCTCGAACGAGTCGGGCGCGACGTCGAGCGGGTGGCGCTGGCTCGCGCCGTTCGCAGCCATCTCGATGACCGCGTCCTCATTGACGGGCATCGGGCGATCGTCTTCTAGGCCAGCGAACAGCAAACTATCCATTTGACAAGCGAGCGATTCTGGGACAGAATGCGCCCGCAAGCAACGGCGGAGAGTGATGTTCAAGATCGTGGTGCCGATCAAGCAGGTTGCTTTGCTCGACGATGAGTTCGAGCTCGAGCCCGGTGCGAGCGAGGTCGATCCCGACTGGATCGACCGTGAGCTCAACGACTGGGACACCTTTGCCGTCGAAGCCGCAGTCACTTTCAAGGAAGAGAAGGGCGACTGCGAGGTCGTCGTCATCACCGTCGGCGACGAGGACTCAGAGGAGGCCCTCGTCGATTGCCTGGCCCGCGGGGCCGACCGTGCGATCAGAATCCCTTCCGACGACCTCCCTCCTGATCCGTTGGCCGTCGCCGCGGCACTGGCCGCAGCGATTCGCCCCGAGGAGCCGAGTCTGGTCCTCTGCGGAGTCCAGTCGTCGGACGCCGCCAGCAGCGCCACCGGGGTTGCCCTCTCCGGGTACCTGGATCTCCCACGGGTCGCCGTCGTCCGAGCGATCGAGCTCGATCCCGCTGGTGGCAAGGCCAAGGTCGTCAGGGAGCTGGAGGACGGCCTACTCGAAGACGTCTCCGTCAGCCTGCCCTCCCTGCTCACGGTTCAGACCGGTGCCAACGAGCCCCGCTACGCGACTCTGCGGGCGATCAAGCAGGCCGCCGACAAGCCATTGGCCACGGTCGCGGCCGAGGAACTGGGCACCGACACTGCGGCCTTGGCCGCCCAGGCCGGGGCCACCGTTAGCCAACTTGCCAACCGACCGAAGGGCGAGGGAGCCGAGATGCTCTCCGGCGACTCCGATGAGGTGGCGGCGGCGCTGATCGAGATCCTCAAGGAACGCGCCGGCGTTGCCAACGGAGGTGGATCGTGAGCGGGGTCTTGGTCGTAGCCGAGCACCGTCAGGGAGAGGTGCGACCGATCACCTACGAGCTGATTACCGCGGCCTTGAAGCTAAAGGAGGACGGCGCCGGCCCGGTGGCGGTCTTGGTCGTCGGCGGAGACGACTCCGTCGCCGGAGCCGTGGGACCCAGCGGTGTCGATGCTGTGGTCACGATCGACTCCCCCACGGCCGAGTTCGAGCCTCACCTGACCGAGCGCGCCGTCGCTGCCGCGATCGAGGCACGCCAGCCCGCGGTCGTGCTCACCGGTCACACCGTTGATGGCTTCGGCTTCGCTCCGGCGGTGGCCGCCGCCAACGACTTCGGCTTCGCCTCCAACATCGTCGCCGTCGAGGCCAACGACGAGCTCACCGCCAAACGCGGCGTCTACGGCGACCGCCTGCTGGCCGAGCTGAGTTTTGAGAGGACGCCCGCAGTGCTGATGGTCAGACCCGGTGCCAGTCAGCCGGCGGACCCGGGCGGCGAGGCTCCGGTCGAGAGCCTGGACGCGGACCTTGGTCAGTCGCCGTCGGAGCATCTGGCCTACCGCAGTCTGCGCGAGGGAGATGATGAGGTCGACATCACCCAGAGTGAGTTCTTGCTCTCGATCGGCCGCGGCATCGGCGACGAAGAGAACGTCGAGCGCTTCCAAGAGCTGGCCGAGAAGCTGGGGGCGACGCTGACGGCGTCACGCCCGCTCGTTGACGCAGGCTGGCTGCCACCGGCCCGCCAAGTCGGACAGTCGGGCCGCACGGTCAAGCCCAAGGTCTACCTGGCGCTAGGCATCTCCGGCGCCATCCAACACCTGGCCGGGATCCGCGACGCCGAGACAGTCATCGCCGTCAACACCGATCCCGCGGCACCGATCTTCGACGTTGCCGACTATGGAGCCAGCCTCGACGTCCACGACTTGGCCGAGGCGCTCGAGGCCCGCCTCTAGGGCAGCCGCGCCTCGCCGTGAGCCTCCTGGCGGCCGCCCAGACTCGAGAGGTCTTTTGGCAGTTCCCCCCCTGGGCTGAAGTTCTCTGGTATTGCCTGGCTGTGGGCTCGGTCTTCGTCTTCGCCTACGGCGTCGCCCGGCCGATTGCCAAGTACCGGCGCGGCAATCCCGCGTCCCTCCCTCCCCTCGGCGAGCTTCGAAGCCGGATCGGGGTCGCCAACCGCACCGTCTTCTCCCAGGCCTCCGTCAGCTTCCGCGATCCCTACGTCGGCTGGGCCCACCGGGGGATCTTCTACGGCTTCCTGGTTCTCTTCATCGGCACCGTCATCCTGGCCATCAACACCGATCTGACCGAGCCCCTGTTCGGCTGGCGCTTCTTCGAGGGCGACTTCTATCTCGTCTACTCGCTGATCCTCGACACCCTCGGAGTGGCGCTGCTCGTGGGGCTGTTGATGATCATGTTCCGGCGGGCAGTCCTGAAGCCGAAGAAGCTCGACTACACGCGACCGGACCGGACCGCTGACGATCCTGACCAAGCGGCCCGGCGCGGCTACCGCATCGGCGACTGGATCTTCGTGGGAACGCTCTTCTACCTGGTCGTCACCGGATACATGCTCGAGGGAGTACGAATCGCGATGGACTCTCCGGCCAACGCCGACTACTCACCGTTCGGCTGGCTGACAGCGCAAGCAATCGACACCTTGGGCATGAGCGAGGGCGCCCTGGAAGTGCTGCGGCATGTCGGCTGGTGGAGCCACGGGCTCGTTGCCCTGGCCTTCGTCTCCTCGATCCCCTACACCAAGGCGATCCACATGCTGACCAGCTACGCCAGCCTGGTGCTGAAGGACGATCAGGCCGGCAAGCGCCTGCGGGCGGCTCCAACCGACGAGACCGGCGAGCCGACCGGTTACGGGATTCTCTCGGACTTCCTCACCGAGCACCTGGTTCAGCTCGATGCCTGCACCAAATGCGGGAAGTGCCACGAAGCGTGCCCGGCGAACGCAACCGGGATGCCGCTCTCGCCGCGCGATGTCGTTCTGCAGCTGCGCGAGGACGCCAACGACGCCATGCGCGGGGTCGGCATTGGTGGCGTGCTCGGATCGCTGATGAAGGGAGACCGGGACGATCGGCTCAAGGTCGACGTGATCGGAGGCGACGACGTCCGCGAAGAGACGGTCTGGTCCTGCATGCAGTGCAACGCCTGCGTCGAGGCTTGCCCGGTCGGCATCGAGCAAGCACCAATGATCAACCAGCTGCGCAGGCGGCTGGTTGAGGAAGGACGGATGGAGGCCGGCCTGACCAAGACCCTGCAGCTCGTTCACCGATCAGGCAACTCCTTCGGCGAGAACAGGCGCAAGCGCGGGCGCTGGGTCCGCGAGCTCGACTTCGAGGTCAAGGACGCCCGCGAGGAACCCGTTGACGTTCTTTGGTTCGTCGGCGACTACGCCTCGTTCGATCCGCGCTCGCAGGAGGTGACACGGTCAATCGCTCGCCTGCTGAGAGAAGCCGGAGTCGACTTCGGCATCCTCTACGACGGAGAGCAGAACTCCGGCAACGACGTCCGTCGCGTCGGTGAGGAGGGCCTCTTCGAGCTACTGGCCGAGACCAACATCGCCACGCTGGCTGAGTGCAGCTTCAACCGCATCGTCACCAGCGATCCCCACTCACTGAACACCCTCAGCAACGAGTACTCCGAGCTCGGCGGATCATGGGAGGTGCTGCATCACACCAGCCTGTTGGCTGATCTGCTCGAGGGCGGACAGCTCAAGCCCAAGGAGCAGCTCGGGAGCCGGGTCACCTACCACGACCCGTGTTATCTGGGCCGCCATAACGGAGGCTACGACGACCCCCGCCGCATCCTCGAGGCGATCGGCTGCGAGTTGATCGAGATGCCGAGGAACCGTGACAACAGCTTCTGCTGCGGCGCCGGCGGCGGGCGCATCTGGATGACCGAGCCCGAAGGCCACGAGCGTCCCTCGGAGAACCGGATCCGAGAAGCCCTGGGACTGGGTGAGCTCGACTACTTCGTCGTCGCCTGCCCGAAGGATGTGACCATGTACGAGGACGCGGTCAAGACGACAGGCAACAGCACCGAGATAGCCGTTCGCGAGCTCGCTCAGCTGGTCGAGGAGGCCGTCGGAACCCGAAGCGAGCCGACGGCGCTCGCCGGCGTCTGATTGGAAGAATCAGCTTCCGGGCAGCCATCTGACAAGGCAATGCACACCGCGACCCAGCTCTCACGCGAGATGTTCGAGATCGAGCTCGAAGGCCAGTCGGCCTCGATCGAGGATCTGCTGCCGGGCTGGCAGTCTCACGACCGCTATGGCCTCGTAATCGACCGACCGTTAGGGGGCATCGGGGCCAGTCTTCTGACCCAGGTCGCCATCACCAAGTTCTTTGATCACCGTCGTTCGAATGGCCGCGAGGCCCCGGCCGTGTACCCGGAGATCTATGCGTTCCATGTCGGTGGCCGCTGGGGCGACCACACGATCTATGACTTCTGGCCTGCCTACAAAGAGGTCTTCGTCCCCGCCGACGCCGACCTCGTGCTGGAGGCGATCAATGGCCGGGCCATCACGCGGCTAGCGGTCCCGGACGGGCCGATCGCGTCAGCTGACTTCTGGTGGCCCGACGAGGGCAGCGCCCTCGACCGAATCGTCAGCGCATGGACCTACGACCCGGACGGCCGCGTCATCGAGGGCGACTTGACGATCACCGGGCTCTCCCCACAGACCGAAGAGAATCCGGCATGGCTGCTCGACCTGGACGCGGCGATCGCCAGCGCGAGCCAGTCTGATGATCCCGATGATCGGCGCTGGGCCGACTCGGCCCGCGGTCGCCTGGAAGAGGTGCCGGCCCGGGAGCGGGAACGCGTCGCCACCTCGAGGGCCGGTGTGCTGGAAGGGGGAATGGCGATCGAGACTTACAGCCGCATCTCAACCCACGAGGCACTCAGGCACCTGGCGCCGGAGTCGGGATCCCGGGAGTCTGGGGCATAGGCCCAGAGCCGCTTCAGCCGACGCCGGCGCTCGCCGATCGCGAGCGGGTGCTCGCTGATCTCACCCGCGTGATCGCTGAGGCCTGGAGCTCGTTCGACAAAGCGAGGGCTGCGGACCCCGATCTCGATCCAGCCCTTGTTGAGCGTCTGCACGCGCCGCTCCCCGAGTCTCCGGGGGAAGCTGAGGGGACACTCGACGACGCCGCGCGAGTGCTCGATGCCAGCGTCTCTCCATCTAGGCCGCTTTATCTCGCCTACATCGGGTCGACCGGGCTCGAGATCGGCGTCTTGGCCAGCGCCTTGGCCGCGACCTACGACGCCAACCTTGCCGCGGCCGCCGGTGGCGCGGAGCTGGTCGAAAAGCAAGCGCTTCGCTGGGCCTCTGAGTTCGTGGGCTTTCCGACGGCGGAGGGAACCTTCACCAGCGGCGGAATGACCTCGAACCTGACCGCGCTCTTGGTCGCTCGCGAACGGGCGGTTCCCGGAGCGCGCTTCGACGGCCTCGGGAGCCGGCGGCTGGCCGTCTACTGCAGCGAGGAGGCCCACCATTCGGTTGTGCGTGCCGTCGAGGCCAGCGGCATCGGCTCCCGGTCCGTCCGCCGGATCGGCATCGACGAGTCCAGGCGGATGCGCCCTGATGAGCTCGCTGCGGCGATCGACGCTGACAGGTCGGCCGGAGTCACGCCAGTGGCGGCGGTGGCGACGGCGGGAACGACTCTGACCGGTGCCGTCGATCCACTGGCCGAGCTAGCGGAGGTCTGCGGGCCTCGAGGCGTCTGGCTGCACGTCGACGGCGCCTACGGACTGCCGGCGGCGGCGGCGCCAAGCGCAGCCGACCTCTTCGCTGGACTCGAGCGCGCCGACTCAGCGACGATCGACGCCCACAAATGGCTCGGCGTCCAGAAGCCCTGCAGCCTGGTGCTGATGCGCCGACCAGGTGGCCTCGAGGCCGCCTTCGGGCACGAAGAGCGCTACATGCTTCACCACGGGGACATCTCCAATCCCGTCGACCGCACGCTGGAGTACTCGCGGCCCGTCAACTCCCTGCGGCTCTGGATGGCGTTTCGCGTTCACGGGGCTGAGCAGTTCCGGGCCTGGATCGAACAGACCCTGGAAACCGCTGGGAGACTGGCCAGCCTCACTCGCACACACGACGAGTTCGAGCTGCTGCACAAGCCCCAGCTTTCGACGGTCTGCTTCCGCCATGTCCCGGGCGGCGCCCGGGAGGCTGATGCCCACAACTTGGCCCTGGCCCATGCGATGCAGCGGGACGGCCGCATCTACTTGGCGCCGGCCTCGGTCGACGGCCACACCTGCCTCAGAGTCACTTTCGTTAACTTCCGCACCCCGCCTGAAGCGGCCGACCGTTTGCTTGAGGTCGCCTCTGAGCTCGCTTCCGACCTCTAGGCAGCGGCGATCAGAGCGACTCCCAGGAAAGTCGCCACCAGAGCGACTACCTGGCCTGCTCGCAGCGTCTCGCTCGTCACAGCCACCGCCAAGAGCACGGTCACGATCGGGTAAAGCGAGCTGACGGTCGCCGTCAGGCTGAGCTTGCCGGCCTGGACCGCCGCCGTTGAGAGCGCCCAAGCGGCGAAGCTGAGCACCCCCAGCCCGGCAATCTGCAAGACGTCGTTACCCCGTGGCAGCGGTAATCCGCGCGAGATAACGACCGCGGCCAGGGCCAGCCCCGCGGTCAGCTGGGCAACGAGCAAGAACCAGGGGGACTGGTTGGGGCCGACGTCCTCGGCGCTGACGAAGACCACGCCGAGCCCGAGTGCGCCGAGGACGCCGCAGGCAACGGCCACCGAACGGGATCCGCCCTCGCCTTCCTCGTTGTCGCTAGCAAGCGTGACGACGACCAGCATGCCGACGATCGCCATCACGATCCCGATGATCTGTCCCGTCGTCGGATCTTCGCCGCGGGCGATCCCGACGAGCACGGGCACGATCACACCACCGGCAGAGATTGGCGCCACCACACTCATCGGGCCAATGGCGAGCCCCTTGTAGAGCGCGGTCAGCCCGGTCGCGGTCGCAGCCCCGGAGGCAAGGCCGAGCCAAGCGGTTTGGGACTCCAGCCCTGGGCTCTGCAGAATCAGGAGAGCGAGGAGGCCGCCCAGGGCCCCGACGGCCAGCATTCCCCCGAGAACGACGAGGACGGGGAACTCGCGGCCCTTGAGGCCAGCGCCGAAGTCGGTTACCCCCCAGGCCAGCGCCGCGGCCAACGAAAGAGCGATTGCGCTCAAGCGGGCTGTTTCTCGCCGGAAGCGATGCCGAGCTTGGCCAGCAGTGCCCGCGCAGCGTTGTGCCCGGGGGCCCCGGTCACCTCGCCGCCGGGATGGGTGCCGACGCCACAGAGCCAGAGGCCCTCAATCGGCGTCCTGTAGCCGCTCCCAGGCAGCGGGCGGTCACCGTACAGCTGGCCCGGGATGAGGTCGATGTGACGGATGCAGCCGTCGGTGATGCCGACCCGCTCCTCGATGTCCATCGGCGTCAATAGCTCCCACTGGCGCATCGCCGAGCGAAAGTTGGGGATGAACGTGGCCACGTAGTCGATCAGGCTCTCTGCGGTCTGCTCGCGGAGCTCGTCCCAGCTGCCCGCTGAGGGCTTACTCGGCGCGTAGAGGGTCCAGATCGAGACGATCTCGCCCTCCCCCTGGGTAAGGGTCTTGTCGTAGGCCGTCGGCACCTGGATATGACAGACGGGCTCGCCGGGGATCTCTCCGGCCTGCGCCTGATCCCAGGCGCGGCGGTAGGTCTCGAAGCCATCGGGCGCCAGGGTCACGTAGGTCGAGTAGCGCGGATCGTGATCGGGGCCAAGATACGGCGAGAGATCGAGCGGCTCGTCAAGGACGGCGTGGAACTTGAGACAGGCCGCCTTGGTCGAAAGGCCCTCGATCTGGGAGCGAAAGCCAGCGTCGATGTCAGCCGCATCGACCAGCTTCAGGAACGTTCGCTTTGGATCGGCGTTGGAGACGACCGTAGCCGCACTCAACTCCTCGCCGCCGACAAGGCGAACGCCGGTGGCGCGCCCGTCCTCGACGAGGATCTTCTCGACCTCGCTCTCGGTCTTGATGACCACTCCCTGCTCGATGGCGGCCTTGGCCATCGCCTGAGTGATCCCGCCCATGCCTCCTTCGACGACCGAGGGCACCGACCCGTTCGGTTCGTTGGTGTGCCACCAGGCCTCGGACCAGGCGCTGCCCGGTGCGTAGGGATCCCCGATGTCGCAGATCAAGACCAACGCGGCACCAACGCGCTCGTCCTCGAAGTACTCGCTGGCCAGCTCAGCGATCGATGCCGTCTGCAAGCGCTCGAACAGCTCAAGTTCTCCGATCTCGGCGGCTTGCTCGCGGATCTCCTCGATCGTCGGCGGCTGGCGCAAGAAGAAGGGATGGACGATGCTCGCGGCTCGCTCCCAGAACTCAAGCCACTCGCCAAAGCGCTCGGCGTCCTTGGGGCTGATGCGGGCGATCTCCTCGCGGGTGCGGTCGTCGTCCTCCCAGAAGGCCAGGTACTGCTGGTCACGGAGCGGCAATACCGGCAGCGGGTCGATGGCATGGCGGACGAATCCGTGACCGGCCAGATCCATGTCCTCGACGACCTTCTCCTGCAGGTTCCAGCAGACGTAGGAGCAGGTCGACATGTTGTAGCCGGGGAAGATCTCCTCGGTGTACGCGGCGCCGCCAACCTTCTCGCGGCGCTCCAGCACTGCCACGTCGAGCCCCGCTTCGGCCAGGTAGAAGGAGGCGACCAGTCCGTTGTGCCCGCCGCCGACGATGATCACGTCGTGGTCGTTGCCGTTCCTGCTCTGGGCCATGTTCACTCCGTTGTTCCGTCGAGGATCTGCAAGGTCTTCAGGTCGCTGTAGAAGTCGAGCGCGTAGTCGCCGCCTTCACGACCGATTCCCGAGATGCCAATGCCACCAAAGGGGGCGGTCAGGTCGCGGACCAGGAAGGTGTTGACCCAGACCGTCCCGGCACGAACCGCTCGGCCGACACGCTCCGCCCTCTCGGCCGAAGCCGTGTAGACGATTCCCGAGAGCCCGTACTCGGTCGAGTTGGCCAGCTCAATCGCCTCCGCTTCGTCGGCGAAGGTCTGCAGGGTCAGAACTGGGCCGAAGACCTCGCGCTGGACGATCTCGCTGTCATTGGAAGCGGGCTCGACCAAGGTCGGCTCGTAGAAGAGCTCGCCGGCGTCTGACGGGCGACCACCGATCACGATCTTGTCGCCGGCGTCGCGAGCCCGATCAACGAAGCCTTCGACCCGCGAGAGGTGATCAGGATGGATCAGCGGCGAGACAGTTGTCGCGTCGTCGCGCGGATCGCCGAGGACGTGCTCGGCGGCCTTGCTCTTGAAAAGCTTGGTGAACTCGTCCAAGACCGACTCCTCGACCAGAAGCCTCGTACCCGCGAGGCAGACCTGGCCCGCATCGTCGTACTGGCCCGCGGCCTTCTGGGCGGCGGCCTCGAGGTCGGCGTCGGCGAAGACGATCAGCGGGTTCTTGCCGCCAAGCTCGGCGGTGAACGGCACCAGATTGCCGGCGGCCGTGGTGGCGATCAAGCGCCCAGTCTCCGGAGAGCCCGTGAACGAGATCCGCCGCATCTCGGGCCTCGCCACAAGAGCGGCGCCCGCCTCCTCGCCGATTCCCTGCAGGACGTTGAAGACACCAGCGGGTAGGCCGGCCTCGTCGGCAAGCTCAGCGAGCATCGAGCAGCTCAGCGGCGCCCACTCCGGCGGCTTCAGGACGACGGTGCAGCCGGCGGCCAGTGCCGGCGCCGTCTTCCAAGTCGAGAGCATGAACGGGGCGTTCCACGGGGTGATCACGGCGGCCGGGCCCGCGGGCATCCGCTGGACCCGGTTCCAGGTGCCGTTTGAGCTCCAATCGCGCTCCTCGTAGGCGACAGCCAGATCCGCGTAGGAACGGTAGTTGCGAGCACCGCGGCCGATCACCCTCGCCTTGAGCGACCTGATCAGCATGGCCATGTCGTCGCATTCGACTTCGGCGATGCGCTCGACGTTCTCGTCGATCAGATCAGCGAGCCGGTGCAGATAGGGAGATCGCCCAGCAGCCCCGAGCGCGGCCCACTCTGGAAAGGCTTTCTCCGCTGCCTGGGCTGCTGCCTCAGCCTCGGCCTTGCCACCGCGCGCCACGTCTGCCAGAAGCTCGCGGCTGTAGGGCGCCCGGTCCTCGAAGGTTGCCTCGCTGGCGACCCGACTGCCGCCGATGTAGTGCTCGGTCGAGACTTCCTGTCCGCGGACGGTCGCTGTCGATTCGGTTCCCGTGGTCAAAGCACTTTCACCGTCTCGAGGTCGTCAACCGTGTAGCCGAAGCTGAAGCGATAGCCGCGGCCCAGCTTCACCGGCACCAGTAGCTCGTGCTCCTCGCCTGGGGCCGCGCTGAGCTCAAGGGTCGCCTCGCCCTCCCAGATCTCGGAACTGGCTCGATCACGGCTGGCGGCGCGAACGAGCTCGTGGACCTGCGGATCCTCGTGGTCGCCCTTGCTGAGGCGCGGGAAGTGCCTGACGTTGACTATCGGCGCCGCGTTGTGCTCGGGTCCGTTCTCGCTGACGCCCTCGAGAGTGACCGTGGCCTTGGCGATCAGGTGCCCGCGGGCCGTGCAGACGGCCCCGAACTTCGAGCCGCTGGCAACGCCCGGATCAGCAGCGCAGGCCAGCCCGAAGGTGCGCGTCATCCAGATCGTCCCCAGCTTCTTGGGAAAGCCCTGAATCCAGCCGCGCGCCATCGCGAAGTCCTGATCGACCCAGATGAAGACGCAGGTCGTCACCTCTTCACCATCGAGCAGGGCGTTGGCGACGATGAAGAACTCCTTGTAGTGGCCCCGGGCTGGGTCGAGGATCTCCTCTCCAGAGTCCGAGCTCGATTGCCAGTCGGCGAAGATGGCCGCACAGCGACCGGGATCGGGGTGGGGCTCCATTCCCTCCGGGAGCAGGCTGGTCACGACGTCGGGATCGGCCCAGTAGTCGACGACCAGGAAGTCGGCGGCGTAATGCCACGGCGGAGGCGGGACAAGCCCCGCTTTTCCAGACGGCGTGCGCGGGGTCGAATAGCCCTTCAGCGTCATCAGTTCTCCAGTGGGGGTAGGGGGACACCGCGCGTCTCGAGGCTCTCGCGCTCGGACTCGATTGCGGCTTTGTCGAAGCGGAAATAGGAGCGTGGCGGCAGCGGGCCCCAGGTGTTCGAGGAGTAGCGATCGTCGGGATAGACGCGCGGCTCGTGATCTTCGGGGACGTGCTCCATGTCGCAGAAGAGCTCGACGAAGCACTCCTCCTCGACGATGCGGACGTAGGAAGCCATGTTGCCGGCGATGCCGTGGCGCACCGGGCCCCAGCCCAGCCAGCGCCCGTGGCGCGCGAGGTGGTCGAGCGCGGCGATCTTGTGGCCGAAGTCGACGTACTCGAAGGCCAGGTGATGCGGATGGGCGTGGCCCATGTCGACCAGGGCCATCACGTGGTGCTCGGAGCCGATCCTCAGCCAAACCCCAGCCTCGTCAAGTCGGTCCGAGACCTTCATTCCCAGGACGTCGCAGTAGAAGCGGGTCTGCTCCTCAAGCTGGCCGGTAAGGAAATTGACGTGGCCGAGCTTGCGCGGAGCACCCGGGACACCGGCGGCGGGGCGAGCGTGCTGCACGTAGCGGGCAGCGCCCTCGCGTTGGCGCGCCGGAAGAAGCTGAATGCGATTCTCGTCGAGATCGCGAAAGTAGAGCCCGCCGTCACCGTCGTTCTCGGTCGCGACGCCAATGCCCTCGAGGTGCGAGCGCGCCGCGGCGATGTCGCAACTCGGATGCAGCTCCCAGGCCACGTGCTCGATCCCTGTGTGCTCACCCGCGGTCAACTCCAGGCAGAAGGGCTCGTCGTCACAGGCCAAGCGCACGGCGTCCCCGTCGCGGGAGCGCTCGACGAGACCGAACTCGGCACTCCAGCGCCCCGCGGCCTCGTGAAGATCGCGAACCGTGAGCCCGACGTGGTCGATGTAGGCAACACGGATCACTTCGGTGAGACCCGCACCGGCATCCGCTTGATCCCGTTGAAGAAGTTGGAGCGCAGCCGCTCGGGCGGCCCCGTCAACTCGATCTCATCGATTCGATCTAGCAGGATGTCGAAGACGATCCCGACCTCGAGCCGAGCTAGATGAGAGCCCATGCAGGTGTGGACCCCGCCCGGGCCGAAGCTGACGTGCCGGTTCGGGTCGCGGCCGACGTCGAACGTGTGGGGATCGTCGAAGACGCTCTCGTCGAAATTGGCCGAGACGAACCAGGTGGTCACCTTGTCCCCGGCCGAGATTTTCGTATCCGCGAGCTCAGTGTCCTCGGCCGCGGTGCGTCTGAAGTGGTAGACGGGCGTCGCCCAGCGAAGCATCTCGTTCGCGGCCGAGTCGAGCAGGCTGCGGTCAGATCGGAGCCGCTCGAGCTGGTCCGGGTTTTCCATCAGAGCCAGCATCCCGTGGGTGATCGTGTGACGCGTCGTCTCGTTGCCGGCCGTCGCCAGGAGCAGGAAGTAGACGTCGTACTCCTGCTGGGTCAGCGGCTCGGTTGCGAGCTGGGTGACGACGTCGTCCCGCGGCGCCTTGCGACGCTCGGCTGCCAGTCCCCGGCCGAATTCGAACATCTCCATCGCGGCGGGACTCGAGAACGGGAGGTGCCGGTGGGCGTCGTCCTCGCCGCTTGCGTACTCGGGGTCCTGGTTGCCGAGCAAGCGATCGCCGAGGTCGATGATCGTGCGGCGCTCCTCATGCGGAACGCCGAGGATCTCCGCGAAGACCTGCATCGGAATCTCCGAGCTGATCTCGCCGACGAACTCGAACTCGTCCTTCTCGAGCGCGAGGTCGAGTACTTCCTCGGTGACGTTTCGGATCTTGTCCTCCCAGACGCGGACCGCCCGCGCAGTGAAGCGCCGGTTCAGCATTCCGCGCAGCTCGTCGTGGCGGGGTGGGTCCATGTCGAGCATCGACTTGCGCCCCTCGATGTACTCCGGATCGATGTCTTCGAGCGAGGTGCCGCCCAGCTCGGAGGAGAACACGCCCGGGTTGCGGTGGACCGCGCGTATGTCCTCGTAGCGGGTCACGGCCCAGAAGCCGGAGCCATCGGTCTCGTCATTCCAGTGAACCGGGTCCTCGCGCCTGAGGGTCGTGAACCACTCGTGCGGGACCCGCTCCACGAACGCGTCGTGATCGGAGAGGTCGATCTCGCTCAAGGGGACTGTCGTCGTCGGTTCGGTCATCTCTGCTCCTAGAGGTGTCGCAGGTACTCGTCGATTTCCCAGTCCGAGACCCACTGGCTGTGGCGCTCGCACTCGAAGCGCTTGGTGGCGACGAAGGCATCGACGGTCTCTGGGCCCAGCGAGCTGGTGAGCAGATCGTCGGCCTCGAGGGCATCGAGTGCGGCGTCGAGCGATTGCGGCAGGGGCTCTCCCGGCGCGTCCGCGGTGTAGGCGTCCTCCTCGATCGGCGGCCCCAGCTCGAGTCCGTCCTTGATGCCGTGAAGCGCTGCAAAGAGAATCCCCGCGATCGCCAGATGGGCGTTGGCGCTGCCGTCGCCGACGCGGATCTCGATCCTCGTCCCAGCACCTCGCTCAGGCGGGACGCGCACGAACGTGGTGCGGTTGTCCCAGCCCCAGTTTCCGTGGGTCGGTGCCAGCGAATCCGGGACCAGCCGCCGGTAGGCGTTGATCGTCGGGTTGAGGAGCGCCATCAACGCCGGCGCGTGGGCGATCACCCCGGCAAGCGCGTGGCGGAACTCGTCGCTGACGCCGTCGGGGCCCTTGTCGTCGGCGAAGACGTTGGCCCCGCCGCGCTCGAGCGAGAGGTGAATGTGAAAGCCCGACCCTCCCTGGTCGTTGAATGGCTTGCCCATGAAGGTGGCGACCAGACCGTGCTGAGCAGCCATGTCCTTGACGCCGGTCCGGAGCCAAAAAGCGCGGTCAGCTGCATCCAAGGCTCCCGAGTGGTTCAGATTGATCTCGTATTGACTGTTCATGAACTCGTGGTTCATGGCGAACGCACCGATGCCCATCGCACTGAGGTCGCGAGCCATGTCCCTGACGAGCCCATCGGGATCGGCCTGGGGCCCAACCGTGTAGACCATGCTCAGCCGGTCCAGCCGACGGCGGAGGCCGCCGGGGGCGTCATCATCGGACTCCAAGAGGAAGAACTCGAGCTCCGGACCGATGGTGGGCTCAAGCGTCACCTCTCCGAACGCGTCGACGGCGCGCTTCAGCGCGCCGCGTGGATCCGGCGGAGGAGTGTCCGTGCCCTCGGGTGAGTCGAGATCCGACAGACAAGCGACAACCGTCGGCTCCCAGGGCAGCACCTTCAGCGTCTCGAGGTCGGGCTTGGCAACCAGGTCGGGGTAGGCGCCGTGCTGGACGACAGGCGTATGCCTGAGGTCCGTCCCCATGATCGCCATGCAGAAGGTGAGTCCGTGCTCGACGTGACGGAACTCATCCAGGGGCACATCCTTGCCCCGGGCCACACCATGGAGGTCCGGATAGAGGACGCGGAGAATCTCCACGCCCTCGTCCTTGAACTTGGACAGGACCTCGGGTCCGGTGGCAGTCACTTCCCCTCCTCTCCCTGGACGCGAGCCCAGAATCCGTCGAACAGGTCGTAGGCCGCGCGGACGGCGGCCTCCTGATGATCCCGGCCGGCCTCCGCCAGCGCGACCGCGTCAGTGATGCCGTGCTTCGCGAACCTGTTCTGGGCGGCATCCTTCCGCGCCCAGCCCACCGCCTGCTCGACGCGGCTCTCGGGATGGAACTGGAGGCCCAGGTTGCGCCCGTAGCTGAAGGCCTGGCTGCCGACATCGCTCGTGGCCAGCTCAGTCGCTCCTTCGGGAACGGTGAAGCGATCGAAGTGCCATTGAAGCCACGGCCCCCTGGCGATCAGATCCGGATCCCGCGTCTCGACCTCGAACCAGCCTAGCTCCGGACGCTCGGCCGGCTCAACGGTTCCGCCGAGTGCGACCGCCAGCGCCTGGCCGCCGAAGCAGAGCCCCAGCACGGGAACGTCGGCGTCGAGCGCCTTGTCGATCAGGCGAAGCTCGTCGACGACAGCCGGCTCAGTCGCCTCCTTGGGAGACAGCGGCGAGCCGAGGGACGCGATGAAGGAGAACGGCTCGGGGTCGGGTGCGGGGAATCCGAGGTACGCCGGGTGCACCACTGCAGGGATCGATCGGTCCCGCAGCCACTCGGCGAGGACGCTGGGAGGCCCTGTCGCCCCGTGCTGTCGGATCAGGACGGGCTTCATGCCCAAACCGCTTCCACGGGAGGGCCGAGCGCCTCGGCCTCGCTCTCGAGGGCCGCCACCACCTGCTCGACGCTCGTCCCGCTCTTGACGTGCTCGCGGTACCAGCCGAGCCTGCGTGGTGCGGCAACCGCGACGGCGGCGCAGATGCGGCCATCCCGAGAGCAGACGGTGACCCGCCGATGTCCGTCGGGCTCGGCCTCGAGCGTGTGGGTCCGGTCAGCTCGGGCCGGGAGGCCGGCGACCTGGATCCGCAATCCGTGCTGGTCGGTCCACATCGTGGGAAGAGCAGCATGAGCCTCGCGCTCGTGAGGTTCCAGAAGAAGGTTGCGCCCAGCCAGCCGGCCCCCTTCTGCCGCGTTCGACCAGTGCTCCACTCGCTGCAGTTCAGACGGCGCCAGAGGGTGGGGCCACGCAGCCACGTCGCCCGCCGCCAAGATGTCCGGGTCGGAGACCGAAGTCAGCGTTGCATCGCACCTGACCCCGGATGTCAGCTCCAAACCGGATTCCTCCAGCAGCCCGGTCTCGGGCACCGCGCCGAGCGCCACGACCACGACGTCGGCATCGACCTTCGTGCCATCAGCGAGGCGCACGGCCTCAACCTGGCCGGCGCCCTCAATCGCCTCGACACCCGTCCCCAGCCTCAGCTTCACGCCATGCCACCGGTGCCACTGGGCCAGCCAATCGCCGACCTGATCGCCGAATGCCGGCAGCGGGCGGCCCGCGATGTCGACCATCGTCACATCGAGCCCCAAGGCCCGCGCGGTCGCCGCGACCTCGCAGCCGATGAAGCCGGCGCCGACCGTGACCACACGAGGACGTTCCGCGAAACGCTCCTTGAGAGCAAGCGAGTCCTCGATCGTCCGCAGCGTGAAGAGCCCGTCGAGGTCGCGGCCCGGGCCTTTCCACTGCCGCGGCCGCGAACCCGTCGCAACGAGGAGCCGCCGGTATGGAATCTTCGACCCACCCTCGAGCGCCACCTCGTGAGCGACCGGATCGACCGCGGAAGCTCGTTCGCCGAGCCGCCAGCTGACGTCCAGATCGGCTCCGCCCAGGTCTGTCGACTCCGGCTCCTCAGTGCCCTGCAGGACGCCCTTCGAAAGCGGCGGGCGCGTGTATGGCAGCCGATCTTCGTCGCCCACCACAACGATCTCGCCCTCCTCGCCCCTGGTGCGCATTGCCTTCGCTGCCCGCAAGCCCGCGAGTGACGCCCCGACGATGACGATGGGGTTCTCGCTCAATTCAGTCCTCGAGGCTGATCGCCATCATCGGGCAGCTTTCAACCGCCTCCTCCATCTTGTCCCGAAGCTCCTCGCCGACATCCTCCTTCCAGCGCAGGACATCGTCGTCGCCGAGCTCAAAGACTTCGGGCGCGACCACGACGCACTCGCCGTGACTCTGGCAGAGGTTCATGTCCACCAATACCTTCATCAGGTTCCTCCTTGCGCGTGCTCGTCAACCATCTGCTCCGCCTCATCCTCGGGGATAGCCAGTGCGACGTGAAGGGTCTGTGCCGAAGTCTGCGGCACCTCTCCCGCCTCGGACAGATCCACGTCCCAATCCTCGACGCTGTTCTCCAACTTGCCCAGCCCGGAAATCTCCACCGCGACGGTGTCGCCGGCTTCCATCGGCCTCGAGTTCGCCGGGGTCCCGGTCAGGACGACGTCCCCGGGCTCAAGAGTGATCAGGCGACAAAGGTCGGCGAGCTGGTAGGCGACGCCCCAGATCAGATCATCGGCTGTGGCCTCTTGGACCACATCGCCGTTCAGGCTCGTCCGCAGCGTGAAGGAGGTGGGGTCGAACTCGCGCGCCGGGACCAGCTCGGGACCCATCGGAAGGAAGCCGTCCTGACCCTTGACGCGCAGCATCGAACCCCGGTCCGCGTGGCGGTAGTCGTGGAGGCCCACATCGTTCGCGCAGGTGTAGCCGGCGACATAGTCGAGGACCTCGGCTTGCGGGACGCCCTTCATGCGCTTGCCGATCACCACGGCCAGCTCTCCTTCGTAGTTCAGGAACCGGGTGCCCTTAGGGCGGTGAAGCGTCCGACGGTGGCCGTTGAGCGCAGTCGGCGGCTTCAGGAAGAAGGAGGGGTAAGGCGGGACCTTCGCCGCGTACTCGTCGACGCGGCTGCGGTAGGTCAGGTGAACCGCAGCGATTTTCGAAGGTGTGACGGGCGCAAGGAACCTGGCGTTCTCCTGCGAGATGCGCCCGCCCCCCTGCAGCACGATTTCGTCGCCATCCAGTTGCCCCCAGGTCGGGCCCGGGTCGGCCATCACCCGGACGGTCCGCTGCTCGATGCTGAATTCGCGGTCCATTGCGATCACCGTGCAGATACTAATACGAATGTATTCATTCGACAGGGAGGTTCTTCGACGCCTGGCATCCGGCCCAGCGTCGCATGCCGCAGATACTCTCGCCCGGATGGCAGCCGAAGATCAGTCGCTCCAATTCGTCTCGATCACGAACCAGGTCTACGAGGTCCTACGGAGTCAGATTATCCACGGCGACCTCGAGGCGGGCAGCCGCCTCCACCAAGCGAACATCTCGACTGAGCTCGGCGTCTCGAGGACACCCGTGCGAGAAGCCCTCGCGCGGCTGACCGCAGACGGCCTCGTTCAACTCCTACCGAACCGCGGTGCCCGGGTCGCCGACGTCAGCCTCGAGGACATGAGGGTTTCTTACGAAGCTCGCCTCGGGATCGAGCCGCTCGCGGCTCGCTTCGCCGCGGAGCGTCGCCAGCCGATTGACCTTGAGGAAGTACGCGCGGCGCTAGCCGCCCAGCACCGGGCCGACGGAGCCAGGGAGATCTACGAGTCGATGCGCGACTTCCACCTCGCCGTCGTCCACGCCGCCCACAACAACCAGCTGTCGAGATTCGCCGAGGCGCTATGGGCTGGGCGAATTGGCCTTCATGTCGTGCTTCGCCAAGCCGGCGAAGCTGCGTTAGCCGCCGACGCGGACGAGCACGCCGAGATCCTCGCTGCCCTCGATCGGCGTGATGGCCGCGACGCCGAGAGGCTGATGCGAGAGCACATCGAGATCTCGCTCGATCGGCTCGTGGCCGACGCGGCCGACGACCGAGTCTGAAGTCTCGCCACCAGTCGAAGAATTTGTATACATTATCCGTCTCGCCGCTAGGCGGGCGCCGTTAGGGGCGCAGGACGAGAGGGAGGTTCCTGGATATGCCGACGATCGGGCCGCTGGAAATAGCAATCGTTGTGATCATCGCTCTGGTCATCTTCGGGCCAAAGCGCCTGCCGGGCCTGGGCCGCCAAGCGGGCAAAGGCATTCGCGAGTTCAGAGGCGCAGTCACCGGGGACGGTCTGCTCGGCGTCGGGTCCGACGACGCCAGCAAGGACCCGCCCGCCCGAGCGGCCGATGCACCGGCCGAGGCGAGCAGTTCGAGGACGGTCGGCTAGCAACTAAACCGCCTCACCGGCCGCGGCCTGCGCCTCTCCTTCAGGCCGGGCGGCCGAGCCGGTTCAGCCGCGGCGGCTTCCTCCTCTCACGCCGGTGCTGGCCGGCGCCTGAGCCGCCCCGCGATTGGCCCACATCGCGAAGAATGATCTATACGAAATGGGCCGGGGTGGATTCGAACCACCGACCTACGGATTATGAGTTCTGGCAATCCGTAGGTCCTGAGTTGCGTTTCGCTCCACTGAGCGGTTTCAGTTGCTCTGCGTTGCCTCAAGAAGTCGGGGGGCGGGACCAATTCCGGAACCAAGTTTTTAGGGTCCCCTAACGCCAGCCCAATGCGTCGGGAACCAGCGTGCTGCATCCTCGAATGGCGTCGTGCAATCTAAGGCATGGCGTCCGACATTTAGGGGATACTCTCCCCCATATGTCTGACGCGATTGACCACGATGGCCTCTACCGGGTGGCCGAGTCGCAGGCGGGCTATTTCACCGCAGGGCAGGCGCTCGCCGCTGGAATGGACCGCACCACGCTGCGCCATCACGGGCGCCCGGGGGGCCGCTATGAGCGCGTGCGCCGGGGGCTCTACCGCCTGCGTCACTTCCCTTCGAGCCAGCATGAGGAGGTGGTCGCCGCCTGGCTGCCGCTGCGTGATGCGGGTGCGGTCGTCTCCCATGAGAGCGGACTCGATCTGTATGACCTCTCGGATGTCATCCCGAACGCGATCCACTTCTCGCTGCCGCGCGCGAAGCGCGGCCAGCGGCCGCGACCAGGGGTGCGGCTTCACACCCTCGAGCGACCTCCGGGGCCCGGGGAGGTTCGCCAAGTTGCCGGCCTGCCGGTGACGAGCCCGGAACGGACCATCATCGACTGCCTGGAGACGGGCACCCAGCTTGAGCAGGTGGAGATGGCTGGGCGCCAGGCCCTCGATCGGGGCCTCACCACCCCGCGGCGCCTTCGCGCGGCCGCATCCAAGCGATCGGCACGCGTTCGGAGGTTCGTCGATCAAATGCTGAGCGAGACCCCGGCGTGAAGTACCGAGACGCGGTGGCCTTTCGCCAGGCGCTCGAGCGCCTCAAGGCGGGCGCCGATGGAGAACCGGCCCGTCTTGCCAGGGACCGCAAGCGGGTCGCGTTTGATCGCCTGCTCGCTCGGCTCGTCGCCGTAGCCCCTGGCCGATGGCTTCTGAAGGGAGG
The DNA here is from genome assembly GCA_009691195.1 of Solirubrobacterales bacterium. Taxonomy (GTDB): domain Bacteria; phylum Actinomycetota; class Thermoleophilia; order Solirubrobacterales; family 70-9; genus SHVA01. The sequence continues at coordinate 70,535 of SHVA01000010.1, forward strand.
CTTCGCGCTCGACCTCCGGATGGCCGAGCGAGCAAGGGCGACCAAGGACGTCGACATCGAATGGCGGGATGACGCGAACGAACTCTCCGAGGGCCTCATCCGGGCCGCGGAGCACGACGCGGGCGACTTCTTCACGTTTTCGATCGAGCGCGCCGGCGCCCCCGACGATCAGCTCGGCGGGGCGTATCGGTTTCGAGTCTCGGCGACGCTCGCGGCGCGGAGCTTCGAGAGATTCCTCCTGGACGTCGGCTTCCGGGACGAGGACCTGGAGACCGAGACGCTCGCGACGGAGGACCTTCTTGGGTTCGCGGGAATCCCACCGGTCGAGGTTGAGGCTTACCCGGTCGAGCTCCACGCCGCGGAGAAGCTCCACGCCTACACCGGACCTACGAGGGTGGCCGCGCCAGCACCCGAGCGAAGGATCTGGTCGATCTGGCGCTGATCGCCGAGCTGGCACCTGTGGAGGCAGCCTTATGGAGACCAAATGCCGTCTCTGCGCTGCTGGCGACACCTCCCTAAAGATTGGCTCTTACCGGAGGTTCGTGATGGGCCGGGGTGGACTCGAACCACCGACCGACGGATTATGAGCGCCCCTGGTTGATCCGGCGGGGTGCCGTCAAGTCGGGTTTCGTGCCTAGAAGGCGGCTTTTGCCCGATTGCTTTCCGGTGTAATCCGGTCGTTTCCGGTGGCGAGTGTTTGCACTTTGTTTGCACTTTGGGCCGGGGACGCCTTGGGGGTCCTCCATTGCGACGATCAAGATAGGGTCGTCACACAGCCGGACAGCCGGACAACCGGACAAAGGAGCGTTTGCCATGGCATATCTCGTCACCCACAAGTTCAAGGGCGGAACGAAGGAGCAATACGAAGCCGCCACAGCGGTCGTTCACCCACCCGAAGGGCTGCCAGAGGGGCAACTCCACCACTTCGCGGGGCCAACATCGGACGGTTGGATGGTGGTCGCACTTCACGACTCCAAGAACAGCTGGGAGCGATTTCGTGACGAGAAGCTGCTCCCTGGCCTCCAAGAAGTCGGTGACAAGGGGCTACCGGGTCCGCCGGAGGAAACAACCTTCGAGGTCGAGGTCGAAGAACACGCCTGAATCCGGGCTGTCCGAGTAGCCGAAGGCCCGCTTTGGACGAAGGGGGGTATCCATCTGAGTCAGGTCGGCGACGGAGCGCGATTCTGCGCCGCCAGCCCGCGTGTGATCGGGCCCGAGGCCGACCTCGCCCCCGACACCCGGAGACGGGCTGTGAGTGCGCCGCGGGCGATGGCATTCTCGCTGAGCACGCCAGGCGAGGTGCCCGACAGCGGGGCACCTGAGTTACATGGATACCCCCCTGGACGAAAAGCAAACTCTCTATCCGACCAGCGCGAGGCCGAAGCGTGGAGCTTGGTCAGACCGGCTTAACTCGACGCCCAGGTCGAGCGCGTCACCGACCCCGGCATCGAGCAGGTGGACGTAGGTCGCCAGCGTGAACGCCGGGGAGTGGTGTCCGAGCCACCGCTGGACTTGGACCGCGTTCGCCCCGCGCTCGAACAGCATCGAGGCGCAGGTGTGCCGGAACGTATGGAACCCGGCCCACCCCGCGCCCGCTTCTTCGGCGGCGGGCATCAGCACTCGCCGCCGGACATTCTCGTGCCGGAGCGGCGCACCGTTGCGCGCCGGGAACACCAGGTCCTCGTCGCCACCGAGCCGGGCGACCTTGCGCCGGGCGCGTAGCTCGAGGACCAGGGCCGCATTAAGCGGTATCTCCCGGCGACCGAGCTTTGACTTCGGCGGCTTGAACGTCACCGGCGCGTCCTTTGTCCGACGCCGCGACAGCGCCCGCCGAACCTTCAGCCGGGGCGGTCCGTCGAGGTCCAGATCGCGCCAGCGCAGCGCCACCAGCTCGGACCAGCGCACGCCGGTCACCGCCAGTAGCCGGAACATCGTCACGTAGTCGGGGTGGACCACGCGCAGGAACGCGTCTAGCTGCTCACGGGTGAAGGCGCGGGCCACGTCCTCGCCGTCCTCCTCGATCACCGGGCGGGTCGGTAACACCGCCCCGTCCATCGGGTTGTGCCGGATCAGTCCCTCGCGCCGGGCAGACGCGAGACACGCCCGGACCGGGCTGGCGATCCGGCGCACCGTCGCATCGGCCAACCGCACCGGCTCAACCTTCCCCACCGGCTTGCCCTTCTCGCCAGCGAGCCGCTTGCGCTGCTCCTGCTCGTCGCAAAGCCAGCCGATCCAGTTCGCCGCATCGCGCGGCGTGATCCCCGACAGGGTGCGGCCTAGCCGCCCGTCGAAGAACGGGAACGCGTAGCGCTCGAGGTCGCGCCGGTAGTCCAGCCGGGTGTCCTCGGTGAATCCGCGGCGACCGTTGCCCTGGTATCGGTCGATCCATTCCTCGGCATAGGCGCGAAACCTGATCCGGGACTGATCGTGAAGCTCGCCACGGTCGCGGTCAGTCGTCCTCGCGGCCTTCAGCCGCCGGGCCTGGTCGAGTGTCCGGGCTGACTCCCACCGCTGCCGACCGTCGGCTCGATAGGCGACCACGTAGCGGCTGCCCCGCTTGAAAATGCCGGGGTGCCGGGTCTTTTCCATCGGTGCGGCCATCAGAACGCCTCCTCGGGTCGAGGGGCCGCAGGCGTCGCAGATACGCTCCCGGAGCGCCGGGCCTTCACGTCCCGGTGCCACGGGGCGGGCCTGGTTGCACAGGTGCCGCCCCACTTGTCGTCGAGGACTCTACGCCCCTGGGCGGTCACCCGCAACCCCGGCAGGCGGCGCAGTTCGCCGAGCCGATGCGAATGCTCGGTGCCGCGAGTCAAGTCGTCTGAAGTGGTGTAACTCCTCGTCGGAGTCATCGGGCGGCTTGTAGCTCGACCACCTCCTTGCCCTCCTCGCCCTGGTCCTCGAGGACCAGGGCGAGCGACTCCTCGGAGAGGTAGCGCCGCCCGACCAGCCACTCGTCGTTCTGCTCGATCAGCATCGCGCCCACGAGGCGGATCGCCGAGGCGTCGTTGGGGAAGATCCCGACCACGTCCGATCGCCGCCCGACCTCGCGGTTGACACGCTCGAGGGGGTTCGTCGAGCGCAGCTTCGACCAGTGCGCGGCCGGGAAGCGATAGAAGGCAAGGAGATCAGCCTCGGCGGCTTCGAGGCGCTCGGCGAGCTTCGGCAGCGGCCCGCGGAAGCGCTCGAGCACTTCGCCGAGCCTGGCCCGGGCCGCCTCGAGGCCATCGGCGTCGAAGATCTCGCGAAGCGCCGC
>SHVA01000041.1 GCA_009691195.1 Solirubrobacterales bacterium
CCCACGCCCGATGAGCAGCTGTTACCCCGGGTGCACCGGGCGATCTCCAACCTCAAGGCCTGGATGCACGGCACCCATCGCGGCGTCTCCAAGGAGCACCTGCCGGTCTACCTCGACGAGTTCGTCTTCCGCCACAACCGACGAGGCACCCCGATGGCCGCCTTCCAGACCCTTCTCGGGCTTGGCGCAATCCACGATCCGACGACCTATGACGAGATCACGGCGCTCAGGCAAGCAGCCTGAGCCAACCGGGATACGCATCTACTGACTAGTTGGTCCTGAACCCGCCGTGCTGCTGACAGACGGCCAGCTCTAAAAGCATGATCCATTTCTTCGGGACCGGGCCGTACTGACTTTTGCCCCAATCGCTCAAGTCGATTTCGTGACGGCCGATACCAGCCGCGTAAGGAAACAGGCCAGCGCCCTGGTGAAAGGGCAAACCCGTCGTGAGGCGGGGGCGCAAAGCAACGGGGCTCCAGAGGACGGAGCCGGCCGAGCCGCCACCGGGTCGATTGACACCAATGGCGATCGGGGTCTGGCGACAATGGTCAAGGAGGAAGCAAATGCTGCAGAAGCTCCGTGTAAGAATGGGGCGCGAGGAGGGTTTTACCCTCGTCGAGCTTTTGGTTGTGATGCTCATCCTGGGTCTGCTGGCCGCGATTGCCATCCCCTCGTTCTTCAACCAGAGGGACAAGGCGAAGGACGCCAGCGCCAAGGAGGCCGTGCGTACAGCTCAGACGTCGATTGAGACGTACGCGACAGATAACGATGGTTCATACGCAGCGGCCACTCCGGCCGCGTTGCAGACCATCGAGCCGACCCTGAACGATGTGGGGACCCGGCTTCATGTGACGGCCGCTGCCGCCACCTACACGGTGACCGTGGATTCGACCAACACCCCCAACACGTTCTCGATTTCGAGGAACGCCGGGGGCCAGACGGACCTGACATGCACCGCGGCGGCCTCTGATGGCTGTCCCTCCGGAGGTACCTGGGACTAGTCCCAGACCGACGGTGTCAGTTCTTCAGAGGGCGGGCCTTCGGGCCCGCCCTCTGTCTTTCTGGCCATTCGTTCGATGGGTAATCGATTTTCGGCATGGTGCCGAGGCGCGAACGCGCCGATACACCAGGAGCACCAACGCCGCGAGGAGCGGATGAAGAGATCGAAGAATCCAGATAGGCGACGGAGAATCCTGCCCCAGCTGAACCCCCTCGATGAGGGCGGCAGCGCTCTGCTCGAGGTGATGGTCAGCGCGATGATGATCGCGATCGTGGCCGTCGGGGTCCTCGGCGCGGTCGATGCGTCGACCCGCTCCACCTCCGAGGAGCGCCATCGCGCGAGGGCCGACGGGCTCGCCCAGGAGGACCTCGCGCGAATGCGCTCGATGCGGATCTCCGACCTCTCCAACTTCAACGACTCGCGGACCGTGAGCAAGGACGGCACGCCGTACACGATCGCCTCACGCGCCGAGTTCGCAAGCGATGCCAGCGGCACCGGCTCCTGTGACAGCGGCACCGCTGCCGCCGACTACGTCCTCATCACCTCCACGGTTACGTGGCCGAGCCTCGGCACCCGGCCGCCGGTCTCGGCCCGCAGTATCGTCTCGCCGCCCAACGGGTCCGTGTCGGCCAACAGCGGCTCCCTCGCCGTCCGGATCGAGGACGCGTCCAACACCGGGATCCCGAGCGTCGGCATCTCCGGCACCGGCCCAGACACATTCAACGGCTCGACCGGCGCCAACGGCTGCATCGTCTTCGGCAACCTGCCTGCCGGTAACTACTCGCTCGCGGTCTCGGGCACGGCCCTCGTGGACCGCAACGGCAATCCCCCATTGCCGGAGAGCACCAGCGTCGTGGCCGAGAGCACCAACACGCTCGTGCTCCAGTACGACAACCCGGGCTCGATCCCGGTCACCTTCGGCACCAGGATCGGCGGCTCGCTCGTCGCCTCGACCGCGGACTCAGTGGTCGTCTTCAACACCGGCATGACCATCCCCAAGAAGTTCGGGACGGTTGGCACACCTGTCTCAGAGCTGACCGCCGGTGGTCTCTTCCCGTTCCTCTCTCCGTACGCGGTTTACGCCGGCACCTGCGACGGCAACAACCCGAACCCAACGGGCGAGGACGATCCGCCGGCGGCGGCCGCGATCGCCACGGTCGTGGTTCCGGCGGGCAACGGCGCTCCGGCCGTGATCGAGATTCCGGCCCTGCACCTCACGGTCTGGAGCGGCGTCGACAGCTCAAATCCCGGCGCACCGGTCCAGGGTGCGAGGGTCAGGGTCGCCGACCAGAACTGTGACGACGCGGCCGGCGCGCCGATCCAGCGGACCTTTGCGACGAACGCGAGCGGAGGGCTCGCCGATCCCGGCCTTCCCTACGGCACCTATGACGTCTGCGCCGACGACGGCGTCAAGCGCACGACGCTGACCTCGGTGGCCGTCCAGGACCTGAGCGTGGGAGCGACCCTGAACCTCTACCTCGGCGGCGCGACCGCCGTCACGGGGATCTGCCCATGAGGAGCGAGCGCGGCTTCACGATTGCGGAGCTGATGATGTCGATGGCGATCAGCCTCGTCGTGCTGACGGCCGTGCTCGGCCTCGTTCAGGTGGTGACCAAGAACCAGCAGCGGGTCTCCGATCGGGTCGCCGCCAACCAGCGGGCTCGGCCCGTGATGACCCGTCTGATCGACGAGCTTCACTCGGGTTGCGTGGCCGCCGGCGTGGCGCCGGTGAGCGTCGGCAGCACCTCGAGCGCGATCAGCTTCATCTCCAAGAGCGGCGCCGCGGTCAGCCCCACGCCCGACTTGCACGTCGTCGCCCTCGAGGGGACCAGCCTGACCGAGCAGGTCTTCCCACCGACCGGCGGTGCGCCGCCGACGTGGACCTTCTCCAACACGGCGAGCTCGTCACGAACCCTGATGACCGGCGTCACGGCCCCATCGGGCTCGCAGGTCTTCCAGTACTTTGCCTTCAACGGCGGGCAGATCGCGGTCACGCCGCTGCCGACGCCGCTGAGCGCAACCGACGCGGCCCGCACGGTCAAGGTCAACGCCAGCTTCGCCGTCGCACCGTCAAGCTCGGGACCGTCGGCCTTCGACACGAAGTCGCCGATCACCCTCTCTGACTCGGCCAGCCTGCGGCTGGAGCCGGCCAGTGAGGACGCCAGCGAGGTGAACCTGCCGTGCGTCTGAGGATCCTCAGCAGGCTTCGGAGCGAGCAGAGCGGCTACACGATGATCGCGGTGATCGGCGCGATCTCGCTGGTGACGATCCTCGTCGGCGGCGCCCTCGCCGCCACCAACGGCGACCTCACCCTGGTCCGCCGCGACCTCGAGGACAAGCGTGCCTACGCCGCGGCTCAGGCGGGCATCGCCGACTACTCCTTCCACCTCAACAACGACAACAGCTACTGGTCGCGTTGCACCACGGTGCCAACCCCCACCGCGGTCAACCAGCAGGGATCGACGACCCAGCGGCGCATCGTCGGTGGTACCGGCAACGCCAGCTACGCGATCGAGCTGATCCCAGCGACCGGTCAGTCCACCTGCAACCCCGCAACGGCCGCGACCAACATGGTGGAGTCGACGGGGCCCAACACCGGAACCTTTCGGATCCGCTCGACCGGCTTCGTGGGGAACACGAAGCAGTCGATCGTCGCGACCTTCAAGCGGGCCAGCCTGCTCGACTACATCTACTTCACGCAGTACGAGACCTCGGACCCGGTTACCTACGGCTTCACCCCCGGCAGCGCGGCCGAGGCCGGCGCCTACAGCCAGTGCTCGAAGTTCATCCGCGAGGGGCGCTACACGCAGAACATCCCCAACTCCGGGGGCCAGGCCTGCAACAAGATCGTCTTCATCTCGGGCGACCAGGTGAAGGGGCCGCTCCACACCAACGACGCCCTGATGATCTGCGGCAACCCCACCTTCGGCCGCTCGAGCGCCGACGTGATCGAGGTCAGCGCTCCTCCGACCGGCTGGTTCTCGGAGTGCGGCGGCTCCAGCCCCAACTTCGTCGGTCCCTTCGTCACCACCGCACCCGTACTGACGCCGCCGCCCACAAACGGCCGGCTTCGCACGCTCGCCGGCACGACCTACACGCGCACCGGCCAGACCAGCATCACGCTGAGCGGGACCAACATGACGGTGACCGTGGGCAACGGCTCGCCCTCCACCTTCTCGATTCCCAGCAGCGGCGTGTTCTATGTGGGCAACGGTTCCTGCTCGTCAATCTACTCGCCGTTCACGGCCACCTACCCGAGCACCTCCGGCTGCGGCAACGTGATCGTGCATGGGACCTATTCCGGCGCTCTGACCATCGCCGCCGAGAACGACATCATCGTCGACGACAACATCACCCGGACCGGCAACGGCCTGCTCGGGCTCGTCGCAAATAACTTCGTGCGGGTCAAGCACCCGATCTGCCCCTCGAACAACACGGGCTGCACCAACGGCACGATCACGGCCCAGACCAGCCGGACGAACTGCAACAACGGCGTCAACGGGACCGGCACCAAGACCAGCCTCCAGATTGACGCTGCCATCCTCGCGATCAACCACTCCTTCATCGTCGACCACTACAACTGCGGCGCCCAACTCACAACGCTGACGGTGAACGGGGCGATCTCGCAGAAGTTCCGCGGCCCGGTCGGGACCTTCGGAAGCAACACCACCGGCTACCTCAAGAACTACAACTACGACGACCGGCTCCGCTACCTGGAGCCGCCCAACTTCCTCGACCCGGTCGAGGTCGCCTGGCACGTCCAGCGCGAGACGCTGGACTTCCCGTAGGCAGCTAAAGAGCAGCCGAGCGTGAGCCGACAGTAGAACCATGCTTCCCGTCGCATCACTCGCTTTCGTCGGCGGCCTGATCACCGGCAGCTTCGTCGGGGTGGTCGCCGACCGCGTGCCTCGCGGCGTCTCGATCGTCGGCCCCCGATCCCTCTGCGATTCCTGCGGCACCACCATCGCCGCCTACGACAACGTGCCGGTCCTCTCCTGGCTGATGCTGAGGGGCCGCTGTCGCAGCTGCGGCGCGGAGATACCGGCGCGCTACCCGCTCTCCGAGCTCGTGGTCGGGGCCGCCTTCGCGGCGACCGCGGTGGCGCTCTGGGACGACCCCGCCCAGCTCGCGCTGGGGCTGGCCTTCGTCTCGATCCTCGCCGCCGTCACGCTGACCGATCTGGAGCGCCACCTGATCCCCAACGCGATCCTCGCCGTCGGCGCCGTGATCGGAGTGGGCATCGTCGTCGCTACCGACCCATCGAGCCTGCCCGAGCGCGCGATCTCCGCCGCCGCGGCAGGAGGATTCCTTCTCATCTTCGCCCTCGCCTACCCCCGGGGCATGGGGATGGGCGATGTCAAGCTCGCCGCCGTGATGGGCCTCTACCTCGGCCCCGAGGTCGCCGCGGCGATCCTGGTCGCGGTCGCCGCCGGCGCCGTGGTGGGGGTGGCCATGATCGCGCTCCAGGGCAAGGAGGCCCGCGGACGGGCGATTCCCTTCGGCCCCTTCCTCGCCCTCGGCGGAGTCGTCGCGCTGCTCGCCGGTGCTCAGATCCTGGACGCGTATCTGAGTGCGTTCGCCGGCGGCTAATCACTTTTCGGGCGGCGCGAATCCCATCTCCCAAACGGGTTAAAGCGTCGCCTCCCGGGCGCCGATCTAGTTCGTACCCCTCGTTCGGGACGTGCCCTATGCGAACGACCAGAAAAAGCTCAACAACCGTAGGCCTGGACATCGGTGCGGCCGGGATCGCCGCCACCGAGGTCGGCTCGGGCTCAACGCCGGAGCTGGTCCGGACGGCGATCGAGCCGCTCGAGTCGGGCGCCTTCTCCGACGGCGAGGTCACCGATCCGGCAGCTCTCTCGGGCGCCGTCCGCTCCCTCTTCTCCACCCACAAGCTCGGCAAGTCGGTCCGGGTCGGAGTCGCCAACCAGCGGGTCGTCGTCCGCACCCTCCGCCTTCCCGCGATCGAGGACCCGGAGGAGATCGACACCGCGGTGCGCTTCCAGGCCCAGGACCAGATCCCGATGCCGCTGGAGCAGGCGGTGCTCGATCACCAGGTGGTCGCCCGAACGGACTCGCCCGAGGGCGAGAAGCAGATGGACGTCGTCGCCGTGGCGGCTCGCCGCGACATGGTCCGGGCGCTGGTGGACACGCTGCAGTCGGCGGGCGTGCGACCGATCGGAGTGGACGTCTCCGCCTTCGGCATGATCCGCGCCCTCGCATCGAACGGGGCGCCTGTCCTGGATGACGGGGTGGTCCCCGGTAACGGCGCCGTCACCCTCTACTGCCACCTGGGCGAGGTGACCAACCTGGCCGTCGCCCGCGACGGCACCTGCCTCTTCACCCGGATCTCCCCCTTCGGAGTGGACGCGATCGTGCGGCGCCTCGCCGAGCGCCGGACCATCCCCCTGGACCGGGCACGCGAGCTGATCGCCGAGGCCGGGGTGGACGTACCGGGCGCTCCCGAGGGTGGTCTCAACCCGGCGGGCCCGCAACCGGCAGCCCTGCCCGGCAGCCCCGAGGACGATTCCACGGCGGCGCGCGAGGTCTTCGGCGAAGGAGTCTCGAAGCTTGCGCAGGGCGTCCGCATGTCGCTCGACGGATACGCGGCACAGGATGGCGCGGTGCCGATCGAGCGCGTCGTCGCCTGCGGCCCGGGGACCACCATCCCCGGCCTCGTCGACCGGCTCGGAGCCGAGATCGGCAAGGGCATGGAAGCGAAGACGCCGACCGTCCTCGCCCACCTCGGCAGCAGCGACGCCGCCCGCCTCACCGTCTCCTACGGACTCGCCCTGGACGGCTGAGATGCGCCCGGTCAACCTGCTTCCACCCGAAGAGCGCCGCGGCGACCGTGCCGGCTCGAAGGGCGCCGGATCCCTCTCCTACATCGTCGTCGGCGCCCTGGCGGCCGGGCTCCTGTTCGTAACCGCCTTCGCCCTGACCGGGAAGCAGATCTCCGACCGGACCACCGAGGTCTCGAATCTGGAGCAGGAGGAGGCAGCGGCGCAGGAGCGCGCCCAGCGCCTCCAGGCGTTCGCCGACTTCCGCGGGATGCGGGAGTCTCGTGCCGCGGCCGTCACCAGCCTCGCCCAGAGCCGCTTCGACTGGCAGCGGGTGCTGCGTGAGCTCTCGATCGTGATCCCGAGCGACGCCTGGCTGATCACCGCCACCGGGACGGCATCACCCGCCGTCCAGATGGAGAACGGCGCGCAGCTCGCGAACCGCGCGGAGGTCGCCGGGCCGGCGCTCGAGCTGGTTGGCTGCGCCGCGGGGCAGGACTCGGTGGCGGGCTTCGTCGCGGCGCTCGAGGACGTCGACGGTGTGACGCGAGTCGGCGTGGTCAAGTCCGAGCTGCCCGACGAGAGCTCCGTCGATGCGGGGGCCGGCGGCGCGGGCCCCGATGAGTGCAGGACGCGCGACTTCATCGCGAAGTTCGAGCTGGTGGTCGCCTTCGACGAGGTTCCCGTTCCGGCGGCCGCAGGCGTGATCCCGCCCGCGCTGCCCTCGACCACTCCCGCGACCGCAGCCGGCGCCGTTCCCGAGCAGCAGGCGGCGCAGCAGTCGGTCTCCGATCAGACCGCAGAGGCCCAGCAGGCAAGTGACTCCGTGGGGGGTGGGCTGAAGTGAGGTCCGCCGACCGGGTGGTGATGATCGGCATCGGACTCGGTGCCCTCGCGCTGGCCTTCTGGCTTCTCGTGCTCTCGCCCAAGCGCAAGGAGGCGAGTGACCTCGGCGAGCAGATCACACAGCTGCAGGCGTCGATTTCCCAGCAGGAACAGGTCGCGAGCTTCGGGGAGCAGGCGCGGGAGGAGTTCCCCCGCGACTACGGGCGCCTGGTCGTGCTCGGCAAGGCCGTCCCCGCCGACAGCGACACCGCCTCCCTGATAGTGGAGCTCCAGCACGTCTCGTCGGAGGCCGGCGTCCAGTTCCGCGGCATAGAGTTGACGACCGGCTCGGGCTCGACATCCACCACGACCGCGGCGCCGCCCAGCGCGAGCGCGCCCAGCGCGGCGACGAGCGACCCCGCCGCTGCGGGAACCACCGACACGAGCTCGAGCACCGACACGACGGCGACTTCCAGCAGCAGCTCGGACGCCACCACCACCGCGAGCGCGACGGCTACGGCGCCGCTGCCCACCGAGGCCACGGCCTCGACGCTTCCGATCGGGGCGACCGTGGGCGTGGCCGGGCTGCCCACGCTTCCCTACAAGCTCAGCTTCAGCGGCGAGTACTTCCAGGTCGCGGACTTCATGCAGGGCCTCGACCGGCTGATCGAAACCCAGAGGGGAACGGTGCGCGCCGATGGCCGGCTGTTCACGGTTGATGGCTTCTCCCTCAAGGGCGATGAGCAGAGCGGCTTTCCGCACCTGACCGTGACCCTCTCGGTGACGACCTACGTGACCCCCTCCGGCGAGGGGCTCCTCAACGGCGCCAGCCCGGCAGGCCCGGCTGCGCCCGTAGCTCCCTCGACGGGCGTCGAGGCCACGCCTGCCGCGGCGACGGTGACGCCGTGAAGCGGATCGACTTCAAGAAGGAGATCCGTTTCCGGCGGCCGAGCCGCCCGAAGCTGGGCGGGCCGAGCGTCTCGATGCCTCCCGCCCTCGGCGATCTCGTCGCCGACCTTCGCGAACGGCGCCTGCTTCCGATCGCGATCGTGCTGCTGGTCGGGATGATCGCCGTCCCGATCGCGATCGCCGCCTCCGGAGGAGGAAGCGCCCCGGCCCCGGCGGCCGACGCCGCAGCCGCGCCGATCAACGAGGAATCGACTCCGGCGGTGCTGGCCTACGATCCGGGCGTCCGCGACTATCGCCAGCGGCTCGCGGGCCTCTCGGCAAAGGACCCCTTCGCCCAGCAGTTCCAGGCCCCCAGCGTCGAGGCCTCCGAGCTGACCACCACCCTGGACGCCGGCGGTGCCTCTTCCCCTGCGGCGTCCATCAGTACCACCGACATCTCCGGATCGGGCAAGGCCACGATCAACGAGGGGGGAGGGGGCGGCGGCGGAGGCGGCTCCTCCGACGATGAGACCCGCTACGTCTCCTACACGGCGGTCGTGGACACCGGCGAGGCCGGCGTAAAGCTGGCGCGCCGCGAGGCCGGCCCCTTCGACTTCCTGCCGAGCCCCTCGGTCCCGGTGGCGGTGTACCTGGGCGCGGGCGGCAAGGGCAAGACGGCGCTCTTCCTGGTCTCCTCGGATGTCAGTGACGTCAGCGGCGACGGCGTCTGCACCCTCGGGGGGGCGAGCTGCGACGTGCTCGTGCTGCAGGCCGGGGACGCTGCGGACCTGACCTTCGCGCCGGATGGCAAGACCTACCGGATCCGGGTCCATGCGATCAGGCAGGTGATCACGTCCAAGCCGGCCGGTTAGCGCCAGCAGATGCCGCTGGGGCGCTGGTGGGGTTCGACGGCCGGGCTGGTGGAGCTGGCCGTGCTCGGCGCGGTCATGCTCGCCGTGGTCGCGGTCGGGCTTCCCGCCTTCTTTCGGGATCGATCGGATGAGCTCGACTCGGATGCGATCGGCGCCGCGAGAGCCTCGCAGGGTGCCGCCGAGCGCATCGGCGCCGGCCACGGCGGTCGCTTCGACGGCGCCGATGGGGTCACCACGGAGAACCTCAGGGGCCTCGACTCGGGCCTCGCGGGCGCCCGCATCTCGGTGATCGTGCTGAAGCCGCGCGCCTATCGGGTCAGGGTTCTCTCGGACACCGGCACCAGCTTCGACATCGGCCGCAACCGCAACGGCACGGTCAACAGGACCTGCGTCCCGGCGGGCGAGGGACGCTGCGGGGAGGAGGGAACATGGAGATAGGAGGGGCGGCCCCAGCCTTACTTCAGTAAGTGAAGCTATGGCGGCTATAATCGCCGGAGCGAGGGTGGAAAGGGCAACTACCCCATCCGCGCATTCCCATGTTCGACACAAACTGTCCCGTCTGCAGAACAGCCGAGGTGATCTCAGGAAAGTGGACGCTCCTGGTCATCCGCGACCTCGCTGACAGCAGCCTTCGCTTCTGTGAGCTGGAGCGCTCGCTGGACGGAATCAGCCCGCGGACGCTCTCCCTGCGCCTGCGGGCGCTCGAGGAGGCGGAGATAGTCGAGCGTCGCACCTACCCCGAGGTTCCGCCGCGGGTCGAGTACGCGCTCACCGCCAAGGGCAAGGCCCTCGGCCCGCTGATCGAGGACATGCGCTCCTACGGCCGCCGCTGGCTGCCGAACGACGAGCTAGCGGGCACAAGGCCGCTGGTCTAGAGGAGCGGCGGCTCAGCCGACGCGATTGATGCGGGGCGGCCGCCAGTGGCCGCGGCCTGATGGCGAAGCCGGGTTGCAAACAACCCTGCAAGCGCAGGACGGCACGCACGCCCGGGGAACTTCGTGGGCGTGATCCTGGAAGGGACAGAGGAGCGGCTCAGCGAGGCCCTGGAGGCTCTGGCCGATGAGGCGGGAGCCCTGTTCGAGGGTCTGCTCGCACAGGGCGCGGAGCTGCCCTTCGAGATCGAGCCGACCGAGCGCGGCCCGCTGCCGATGTACCAGTACCACCCCCGCACCGCCGACTTCATCCGCTCCTACTCCGCCGAGCTGCGACGCCTCGAGGCCTATGTCGAGGTCTGCGAGCTCGCGGGGGAGGAGGCGGCAACAGGCTTCCTGATCGGGCTATGGGATGGGAGGAGCGAGTTCGCCGTCACTGACGACCGCCTACGCGGCGCTATTGATGGTGTGCTCGCGTCCCTGCCCGGATCCAGCAAGTCGACGACGGCCGGCCAGGTGGTCGTGCCCCTCGTCGGCTTCCGCATGCCCGCGAGCGAGGTCGAGCTCGACGGCGTCCGCATCGTTCGCGCCGACTCGATCGACGACCTTCCGACCGACGCCATCGACCTCACCCGCTCGGGGCGCAACAGGCGCCCGGGCTTCGTCGCCCTGGTCAGCTGCGGGATGACGCCCGTGGCGCCGGCGGCCGCGATAGCCGACGACCTGCGACGCGCGATCCGGACTATTCGACTGTTCAAGCCCGGCGCCGTCGGGATGTCGGCCTACGGCTGGTCGCGCCACGTCGGTGGCTGGGAGCGCTTCGGAACGGGCGCCTCGCGCCCACGCCCGGGCGGCTACCGCCTCACCGGCAACGAGGTGGGCGAGCTCGAGCAGCTCTCCAGGCGCCTGATCGAGCGCGGCTCGCGGCTTCCCGCTCTCGCCTGGGCCTGTTCCCGCTTTGACCTGGGGGGCGAGCGCGCATCCGTGATCGAGGCCCTCAGCGACTACCTGCTCGCCCTTCGTGGGCTGCTCGAGGGTGGCGGTCCCGCCCGTGCCGGCCTCAGCGCCAGGGTCGCCGCACTCTGCACCGACCCCTCCGAGCGCGAGCCTGCCCGTATCACCGTCGAGCGCTCGCTCACGATCGAACGGAAGATGATGAGCGGCGGCCGCTTCCACCCGGACGCATCGGAATCCCCCCTGCGGGTGATCGCCGAGCTGGAGGAGCTGCTGCGGAGACTTCTGAAGGGAATGGCCACGGGGGAGCTGGGGGGCGACCTGCGGGCGACCGCCGATGAGATTCTGCTCGCTGACGGCATGAGCGGGGCCGGCGTCGCGAGCGCGGCGCAGAGCGGAGAGACCGCCGAGTGGCGAATCCCGGAGCCCGAGGAGCTGGGCGAGATCGAGATCACCCGGATCGCCGACGGCCACTACTACTCCGACGGGGCCGATGAGGCTGACGGGGCCACCGAGACGGGTGAGACATCAGCCCTGGAGGCGATCGACGCCCTCGAGGCCGACGAGCTTTCCGCTAACGACCTGGAGGTCCCCTGGGAAGAAGATCCCAGCCGCCAGGAGACGACGAGGATGATCGCTCCGACCGTCGAAGTACATCCGCCAATGGCTGTGGATGACGACAAGCCGCATCCCACCGAGGAGAGCCGACCGCGCCCGCTGGGTGGGATCGAGTCCGACTCCTCCGGGTCCGAGGACGACTGGTTCGCCTCCGCCGACGGCCAGGTCGAGTGGCCCGCCTTCGCCAAGCCGCGCCGCGACGGCGCCCGCAACGGCAAGCGCGCCACCCAGGCGCCTCCCGAGAACACCGACCGCGTGCGCTACCTCTTCCCGGTTCCCGACTCCACCGATTGGGACGTCGGCGAGCTTCCCTTCGAGCGCAAGAAGTCCAGCTAGCTTCCTGAAACCCCGGTCGCCATCGCCTCTCTCTCGGCGCTCGTGGCGAACAGGTAGCGGTTGATCTGGAGCAGGCCGTCCAGGTCGTGCACGTCGTCGTCGAGGTGTGGCACGCGGATCACCGCGTGCCCCTCGAGCTCGCGAGCGAGGTGCTCGACGTTGTGCGCGTCCCTGGCCGCCAGGGCCTGGTAGTCGGCGAAGTTCGACGTCACGCGCTCGGCGAGGTCCGCGTCGCCGAGCAGCTTCCGCAGCTCGGGCTCGACGTCGGCCCGGGCGCCGGCCTCCGTCTCGTAGTGGACCTTGTTGACGATGACGCCGCCGACCGGCAGCTTCGCCTCGACCAGCTTGCGGTGGAAGTAGACGGCCTCCTCGATCGGCTGGCCCTGTGGCCCGCAGACGACCAGGAAGCTGGTCGCAGGGTCGGCCAGCAGCTCGCTGACCCGCTTGGCGCGCTGCTGGAAGCCGTTGACCATGCCGCTGAAGGCTGAGAGGAACTCGCTGATGTCGGCCAGCAGGTCGAAGCCGACGACGCGCTTGAGGATCGAGAACATCATCGCGCTCCCCCTCCCGACGAACTTGGCCGCGACGCCCGTCGGCTTCATGAACATCTGCATCGACCGGCCCTCGATGAACTGCATCATCCGCTTGGGGGCGTCGAGGAAGTCGAGGGCGTTGCGGGAGGGGGGTGTGTCCAGGACCAGGAAGTCGTAGTCGCCCTCCTGGTGGATCTCGAACAGCTTCTCCATCGCCATGTACTCCTGGGAGCCCGCCAGCGCGTTGGAGATCTGTCGGTAGATCCGGTTCTGGAGGATCCGGTCGCGCGTCTCCTCGTCCTCGGCGTTCTTGCGGACCAGCTCGTCGAAGGTCGCCTTGGCGTCGAGCATCATCGCCCAGAGCTCGCCCTTCATCTCCATGCCGGCGCGCTCGAACAGCTTCGGGTCAACCCTGCTCGGCTCGTTACCAAGCTCCTCGAGGCCGAGCGAGTCGGCGAGCCGCTTGGCCGGGTCGATCGTGAGCACGACCACCTTCTTGCCGCGCGCGGCGAGCCCGGCGGCGATCGCGGCCGAGGTGGTCGTCTTGCCGACGCCGCCCGAGCCGGCGCAGATGCAGATGCCGCGGCCCTCGAGGATCTCCTCGACGCTCGCCATCTCAGCTCAGCGCCCCTGCGAGGCGCTCGAACTCCGGGACCTTGAGATCGGGCTTGAAGATGAATGGAAGGGTCTTGACCGGTGCCCTGGCCGACTTGCGCAGGCGGTCGAGCTGGGCCCTCTGGGAGCGGGCTCGGTGATGCTGGCTCAGCGCCGCTCGCAGCGCCGCTCCGGAGGAGCCGTCGGCGTCCCGCGCAGCGCGCTCGAGCCTGCCGGCCTCGGAGTCGTCAAAGCGCTCAGGGTACATCGCGTTCATGTAGACGCGGTCGACCGAGACCCCGACCTCGTCCCTGAGCGCCTGCTCGAGGGTCGCCGACTCGTTGACGGGCATCTCCTCGGGGATGGAGACGATCGCCACGCCGGTCCGTTCGTGATCGGTGATGAAGCGGTCGAGCTCCTGGGCCTGGGAGTGGATCGGCCCCATCCTTGCGATGCCGGCGAAGGTGCGGGGAGTCTGGAGGAAGCCGATCCCGTGCCCGGTCGCAGGGGCGTCAACGATCACGAGGTCGTACTCGCGCCCCTTCTTGACCTTGCGGTCGGGTTGCGCAAGCTCCCAGATCTTTCCGATCGTGACCAGCTCCTTGAGGCCGGGGGTGGCGGCCGCCAGGTAGGTGAAGATGCGCGAGCGAAACAGCAGGTCACGCATGGCCTTGACCTTGAGCTGGAGCAGCACGTACTCCCGCATGGACTCGTCGGGGTCGATCGAGATCGACCAGAGGTTGGGTGAGATTTCGACCTCGTTGAAGCCGACCTCGGCACGCCTGAAGACGCGCGAGGCGTTCTCCTGGGAGGCGACCTCGCAGACGATCGCGCGCTTGCCGCGAGCCGCCGCGGCCATGCCGAGCGCGATCGAGACCGTGGATTTGCCGACGCCGCCCTTGCCGGTGACGACGATCATCTTCTTGTCGAGGAGGTCGGGCACGAGCCTGATTCTGCCAATGCCCGGCTGCCGGGCGCGCAAAGCCGAATAGACAGCCTTCTCGCATGAGAAGGAAACGGGGGGCGCGTTGCGAAATACGGCGCTGTATGGCAATCAAGCGACTCGGAGATCCCATCGCCACGGCCAAGGAGAGCGGCAGGCTGAGCCCCGACGAGGTGGTCGGGCCGACCCGCCCGAGCGACGTCTCGGCGGAGAAGGCCCCGGCCAAGGCTGCGGCCCCCTCCAAGGCTGAGGCGAAGGGCAAGGGCAAGCCCGGCCGCCGCGCCAAGGTGATCGCCTTCGCCAACCAGAAGGGCGGCGTTGCCAAGACGACCACGACCCTCAACCTCGCAGTCGCCTTCGCCGAGACGGGCCACGACGTGCTCGCGGTCGACATGGACCCGCAGGGCAACCTGACGATGAGCCAGGGCGTCGACCCCGACAAGGTCGAGAAGAGCATGTTCGACGTGCTGGTGCACGGAATGCCGATCGCCGAGATCATCCAGAAGCGCGAGATCGACGTCGGCGTCGCCTCGATCGACCTTGCCGGCGCCGAGATCGCCATGAGCGCCCAAATCGGCCGCGAGCGGGCCCTCGAGAAGGCGCTCGAGGTGGTCCGCGGCGACTACGACTTCGTCTGCATCGACACGCCCCCGAGCCTGGGGCTGCTGACCGTGAACGCGCTCACGGCCGCGGACAAAGTGATCGTGCCCGTCCAATGCGAGTACCTCTCGATGCGCGGCCTGGTCCAGCTCCAGAACACGCTTCACATGATCCGGGAGAACCTCAACCCCAAGGTCGAGATCGAGGGAATCCTGCCGACGATGCTCGACTCGCGCACCGTTCACGCCAAGGAGGCGGTCGAGATCCTCGAGGAGAACTTCGGCGACAAGGTCTTTGAGACCCGCATCCGCAAGGCGATCAAGTTCGCCGAGGCACCGGTGCGGGGGGCCTCCGTGCTCAAGTACGACCCCGACGGCAAGGCCGCGGGCTCCTACCGGAGCCTTGCCAAGGAGGTCCTGACGCATGGCTCGTAGCAAGCGAGCCAGTATGCGCGAGGGCCCGCTAGCCGAACTCTTCCGCTCGACCGAGGAATCGCTCGAGACCGAGGACATCCGGGTGACGGCCACCAACGGCGCCGGCTCCGACGTCGCCGTCGCCGAGCCCGAGGCCGAGATCGCTGAGCCCCCGGCTCCCGAGGCGCCCCCGGCGCCCGCCCCGATCCCCGAGCCGACGCCTGAGCCCATCCCCGAGCCGACCCCGGAGCTCGTTCCGGACCCTGCCCCTGCTCCTGACCCCGACCCCGAGCCGGTCCCGCGGCCCGAGCCCGCGGAAGTTCGCGCCTACCGGCACGTGGAGACCGCGCCGCCCGAGCCCGCCGCTCCGGTCGAGCCCGAGCACGAGGGGCTCGACCGCCTGATGGGCGGGCAGCCCGCGATCGACGAGCGCCCCGCCTTCGGCCGCCTGGAGCCCGACCCCAACCGCTTCTCGTCCATCCCCCGCAGCCACCAGGCGGTCCTGCGCGTGGTCGGCGTCGGCGGCGCCGGCATCAACGCCGTCAACCGGATGATCGAGGCCGAGATCCCGGGCGTCGAGTTCGTCGCGATCAACACCGACCTTCAGTCACTCCAGGCTTCCAACGCCGACGTCACGATGCACATCGGCGCCGAGCTGACCCGCGGCCTGGGCTCCGGGTCCGATCCGAGGGTCGGCTACCGCGCGGCCTTCGACGAGCAGGACAAGATCAAGTCGCTGCTCAAGGGCTCGGACATGGTCTTCGTAGCTGCGGGGGCGGGTGGGGGCACCGGCACAGGCGCTGCCCCCGTCGTCGCCAAGCTCGCGCGCGACATCGACGCGCTCACCGTCGGCATCGTCACCAAGCCGTTCGGCTTCGAGGGCGCTCGCCGCGCCGCTCAGGCCGAGGAGGGCGTCGCCGCCCTGGGCGCCGAGGTCGACACGCTGATCGTCGTGCCCAACCAGCGGCTGCTCACCATTCTCGAGCGCCGCACCTCGATCACCGACGCCTTCCGGGTCGCAGACGACGTCCTGCGCCAGGCGGTTCAGGGGATCTCCGACCTGGTGATGCTCCCCGGCGTGATCAACCTCGACTTCGCGGACGTGCGCACGACCATGATCGACGCCGGCGACGCGATCCTCGGCATCGGCATGGGGATCGGCGAGCACCGCGCCCAGCTTGCAGCGGAGAAGGCCGTGTCCTCTCCGCTGCTCGACACCTCCGTGGAGGGGGCGCGGTCACTGCTGCTCTCGATCACCGGAGGCCCCGACATGTCACTGGTCGAGGCGAGCGAGGCGGCCGAGGTGGTCAGGAAGGCCGCCCACCCCGACGCAAACATCATCTTCGGCGCCAACGTCGACGAGGACCTCGCCGAGCAGGTCTGGGTGACCGTGATCGCGACCCGCTTCGACTCCTCCTTCGCCCACCGTCACCGGCGCTCCCGCGACGACAAGGGCCTTCTCTTCGACGGCGACCGCGAGCTGGAGGGCGATCGCAGCCGCGAGCGCGAGCCGCGCGAATGGCGCAAGCCCGCGGCTCCCGGCTTCAGCCGCGGCGCCGAGCTCGCAATAGACCCGCCCGAGTTCATCCCGGGTCACTAGCCCCCGCCGGGGCGCCTAGTCTGCGGCGATGAGCCGCTTCAGGGGAGTCGTGGCAGCCGGGCATCCGCTCACGGCCGGGGCCGGGGCCGAGGTGCTGCGCGAGGGCGGCAACGCCGTGGACGCGGCGATCGCCGCCGTGCTCGCGTCCTTCGTCTGCGAGAGCCCCCTGACGGGCCTCGGCGCCGGTGGCTTCATGCTCGTCCACTCGCCGTCGTCCAACGAGCTGATCGATTTCTTCTGCGCGGCGCCCGGGCTCGACGGCGCCGAGCTGGGGGCGGAGCTGGTCGGGGTGCCCGTCCACTTCGACGAGACCACCAACCAGGTCTTCTACGTCGGCGCCGCCTCCTGCGCGGTGCCGGGCAACCCCGCCGGGATCGAGATGGCGGCGCGGCGGCACGGGTCGGCGCCGCTGGACGAGCTCGCGGCCGGCGCCGCGCGGCTGGCGCGCGAGGGAGTCGTCGTAAACGCCGTCCAGGCCTACCTGTTCGAGATCCTGGAGTCGATCCTCACCCGGACGCCGGAGGGCGCGGCGCTCTACGCGCCCGGCGGGCGGCCGCTCCGCGAGGGCGAGACCTTCGTCTATCCGGACCTGGGGGACGCGCTGGAGCGCTTCGGCGCAGAGGGAGCCGAGCCCTTCTACCGGGGCGAGATCGCGAGCGAGATCGACGCCTGGATTCGCGGGCGGGGCGGGGTCCTCGGGCTCCTCGACCTGGAGCGCTACCGGCCGGTGGAGCGCGAGCCGGCCCGCGTCAGCTTCAGGGGGGCCGAGGTGCTCACGAACCCGCCGCCGTCCTCGGGGGGGATCCTGGTCGCGTTCGCGCTCGGCCTGCTGGAGCGGCTCGGGGAGGGCAGCGACCTCGGGCGCGTGGTCGCCGCCAGCGAGGCCGCCAACGCCAGCCGGGGGGAGGAGTTCGATGCCGGCCTGCGCAGCGACGGCTTCGCCGAGCGCTTCCTCGCGGCGGAGCGCCTCGACGAGGTCGCCGAGCAGATCGCCGCGGGCGGCTGGATCGGAGGGCCTGGCGCCCCGGGGGAGGGGCCCGCCGGACGGCTCGGCTCCACAACTCACATCTCGGTCCTTGACGCCGAGGGGATGTGCGCCTCGGTGACCTGCTCCAACGGCGCCTGCTCGGGCGAGATCGTCCCGGGGACCGGCGTCCACCTCAACAACATGCTCGGCGAGGAGGACCTCAACCCCGGCGGCTTCCACCGGATCCCGCCCGGCCTCAGGGTCCCCTCGATGATGTCCCCGACCGCGGTCCTGCGCGACGGCCGGGTGGCGCTGGCCCTCGGCAGCGCCGGCTCCAACCGGATTCGCTCGGCGATCCTGCAGACGGCCCTTCGCGTGATCGAGGACGGGATGCCAGCGGACGAGGCCGTACGGGCTCCGCGCATCCACTCCGAGGACGGGACCGTCCAGGCCGAGCCGGGCGTGGACCCTGAGGGGCTCGACCGGCTCGAGGCTCGCGGCGTGCCCGTGGTTCGCTGGCCGCACCAGAACCTCTACTTCGGCGGCTGCCAGGCGGTCGTCCTCGATCCCTCCAGCGGCCAGGTCTCCGGCGGCGGCGACCCTCGCCGCGGCGGCGCTGTGGCGCTGGCCTGAGGGCGGCTTCCGTCCGCGTCCGGCCCTAGGGTCAGCCGCATGGATCGCTGGATCGAACGGCGACAGGCGGTGACGGTGGCGCTGGTTTCGTTGGCGCTGTCGGCGCTGCTACTGGTCGCTGTCGCAAGCAGCGCCTACCCGTAGAGCGCTCTAGCTGAAGCTGACCTTGCCGTTTCCGCGGGCGTGCTCGGCGACCTCTTCCGCGCGGTCGAGGGCCTTCTCGACGGCTCGAAGCGCGTTGGCGAGCAGGGTCATGCGCTCGTCCTCGTCGCGCATCTCGAGCAGCCGCTGCTTGGTGTCCGCGGGAAGCTCGACGCGGGCCGCGATCTCGTAGGAGCTCGAGCCCTCCAGCTCCTCGTCAGAGGGCCGGTCGCCGGTGGCGCGCTCAGCCAGCTCGGCGAAGGCCTCCCGGGCCGAGGCGGCCGCATCGATGTCGCCGGCCTCGGCCTCCTCCTCGGCGATCCACTCGACCTCGCCCTGGGGGAAGTCATTCGAGTCGAAGCGGTCGAGGACCCGGAAGCGCTCCTCGCCGGTGACCACGATGTTCATTCGGCCGTCGTCGAACTGCTCGAGCACCTCCTCGACCCGGGCCGCGCAGCCGATCGAGCGGGCGCCGTCGTCGTCGCGGAAGACGACCCCGAACGGCTGGTCCTGCTCAAGCGAAACACCGATCATCCGCTTGTAGCGCTCCTCGAAGATGTGAAGGGGGATCCGCTCACCCGGGAGGAGGACCAGGGGCAGCTCGAAGATGGGCAGGTCCTTGTCCCTCTCCGGCATGCACCCGATTGTAGGCGGGCGCATGGAGCCCCCTGGGGGCCGCCGGCACACGCTGCGGCGCGAGCAGGGAGAATGGCGCGGTGGCGGAGATCGACTTTGAGGCCGAGGGGCTGCTTGAGGGCGTGGACGGCGAGGCTCGCGACGCGCGCCGCGAGCTGCTCCTCGACCTGTCGGAGACCGGTGTGCCCCTCGACGAGCTGAGGAGGGCGATCGAGGAAGACAGGCTCGCGTTGTTGCCCGTCGAGCGGGTCCTGGGCGGGGAGGCGCGCTACACGCCACGTGAGATCGCCGAGAAGGCGGGGGTCGATCTGGAGACATTGGTCCGCCAGCAGCAGGCCGCCGGCCTGCCCCTGCCCGATCTCGACGACCGCGTGATGAGCGACCTCGACCTCGACGCAGCCAAGCGGATGAAGTCGTTCCGGGATGCCGGATTGGACCCCGACGGCCTGCTGGAGGTATCGCGGGTGCTTGGGATGTCGATGTCCCAGACGGCGGCGGCGACGCGGCGGCTGATCGGCGACAGCTTCATCCAGCCCGGTGATAACGAGCGCGACGTCGGCATGCGCTTCGCCGCGGCGGCCGAGACCCTGCGGCCGATGCTGGCCCCGGTCCTCGACTACCTCTACACGGTGCACCTGCGCGACCAGATCAGCCAGGACGTGGTCGGCCGACACCAACTCGAGGCCGGGGAGCTCGCCGGCTCGGCTGAGATCGCGGTCTGCTTCGCCGACCTGGTCGGCTTCACCAGCCTCGGCGAGCGCCTCGACGCCGCGGCGATAGGGGCGCTGGGCGGCAAGCTCGCCTCGCTCGCGACCGGCGTCGCCAACACGCCGGTCCGCCTGGTGAAGCTGATCGGCGACGCCGCGATGCTGGTCGCGCCCGACACGGGCGCGATCGTTGAGGCGGCGCTGTCCTTGGTCGAGGCCGCCGAGGAGGACGAGGAGCTGCCCCCGCTGCACGCGGGCGTGGCCACCGGCACCGCGCTCGCCCGCGCCGGGGACTGGTTCGGGCGGGCGGTCAACCTCGCCGACCGGATCACCGACGTGGCCAGGCCGGGAAGCGTGCTCGCCACCCAAAAGGTCAAGAAGGAGCTAGGCGAGGAGCACCACCGCTGGTCGTTCGCCGGCGAGCGCAGCTTCAAGGGGATCAAGGGCGACGTGAAGCTGTTCCGGGTCAGACGACGTCTTACTCACGCTTAATGGGTCGCTGAGAGCCTTTCGAGGTGGCGTTGCTGATGCTTTTCGCGCTGGTGGCCGGGGCCGGGACAGCCCTCTCGCCCTGCGTGCTCCCGATCCTGCCGGCGGTCCTTTCGATCGGGGTGACGGGCGGCCGCAGGCGGCCGCTCGGCGTGGTCACCGGCCTGACGCTTTCCTTCACCTTCGCGACCGTCGCACTCGTCTA
>SHVA01000042.1 GCA_009691195.1 Solirubrobacterales bacterium
GGTGTTGCCCTGGAACTCCCCGCGGTTGCGCAGGCCGTCCTGATCCTGATCCTTGCCCGCCTGGTTGACCTTCAGCGAAAGCTTGTGCTGCTTCTCCCAGCGGTCCGGGAGCTTGTCGCCGTTGCGGTCCTTGCCCTTCGCCGCGGCTGCGCCTGGGAGGGCGACCAGGGCCAGCATCAGCAGGCCTGTGACCAGGACGCTCAGCTTCACACCTGTCTTGCTTGACATCTCAATTCTCCTTTCGGCAGCCGGGCTATCTCGGCGAGACCCCGTGCTTTGCGACCCGCCCTCGCGGACGGTGTGCCGTTGTCGAGGTGGTACTCGTGGAATCAACTTCGCGGTGCTCAAGACGGTCGTCGCCATGCCCGCATAGCATCGGCAACCGAGGGGGCGCGGCTTTAAGCCCAGACGCGTTCCTGGACGCAGACCTGCCGTTAGTGCCTGGTGCGCATCAGCCCGTGCCGCAGGCCGCCGCTGAAGCGGTAGATCGCGTGCTGGAGCAAGCGGCGGCGAGGGGTTCGCCAGCAGCGCAGCGAGTGGTGGCCCTCATGGCGCAGGCAAAGGTTGCAGGAGGTGCAGTCCACGCGGCCGGTCCGCCCGGCGACGATCTGCGCGGCGATGTCCGGCTCCCTGATGAAGGGACGCGCCATGGCGACGAAGTCCGAGTCCCCCGAGGCGACCACGTCGGACATCGTCTCGGTGGTTCGCATCCCTCCGGCGAGGATGACCTTAGTCTCCACCTGCTTGCGCAGCTCGTGGGCCCAGGGCCGGAAGTAGGCCTCGGGGTTGGGGTCGGCGAAGAGGCGGTGGACGAGCAGGTCCTGCGCGGCCCGCTTGCGGTCCACCGCGACGTAGGTGTTGGCCGAGTCGGTCGGGGCCTGCATCACGCCGATCGAGACCTCTATCCCATCGATTCCCTCGGCGACGACCCGCTCGGCGCGCGAGACCGACTCGGCCACCGTTAGGCCTCCCTCGGGGGCGTCGGCGAACCCGATCTTCATCGTCACGGGAAAGTCGGCGGGCACCGCGGCCCGGACGGCTCTCGCGACCGCGAGGGGGAACTCGTCACGCGCCCCGGCGTCGCCGCCCCAGCGATCGCTGCGGCGGTTTGCCAGTGGCGAGGCGAACTCGCTGATCAGGTAGCCGTTGGCGCCGTGGATGTGCACTCCGTCAAAGCCCGCTTCGGCGATCCGGCGCGCTCCCTCGGCGAAGGCGGCGATCGTCTCCGCGATCTCCTCCTCGCTGGCCTCGCCCACCATCCGGCCCGTGAGCGCGTTGGGGACAGGGGAGGGGGCGAGCGGCTCGACCTCGGGGACCCGGGACTGGCTGCCGGCGTGGGCGACCTGTCCGAAGATGCGAGCCCCATGGCGCTTGCACGACGCGGCCAGCTCGCTGAGCCCACTGACCTTCGAGTCGTCGTGGACCCCCATCTGCAGTGGTGCGTACTGGCCTCGAGGGTGGCAGTAGAGGTGCCCGGTGATCAGCAGCCCGACTTGGTTGCGCGCCATCTCCTCGTAGAAGGCGATCAGCTGCGGCGTCACGGTCCCGTCCTCGGTGGCCATCGTCTCCGAGGTCGCCGGCCGCACGAGGCGGTTGCGGATCTCCAGCCCTCCGATGCTTCCCGGCTCGAGCAGTGGCCCGGACACATGATGATCCTACCTATTATCAAAGCCACGCGGACCCGTCCCCCGGCGGCTAATGTCCCCGCCGTGTCGCGCTCGCTGACGGTGGTGGTCATGGCCCTCGCAGGGGGGCTCGTCGCGATGCAGCCGGCGATGAACGCCCAGCTCGGTCGCGCCACCGGCGCCCTTCCCGCGGCGCTGGTGTCCTTTCTCGCCGGGACGCTCGTGATCTCGCTGGTCGTGGTCGCCACGGGTCAGCTCGACGGCCTCGGCTCGACCTTCGACGTTCGCTGGTACTACCTGCTCGGTGGCGTGCTCGGGGCGGTCTGGATCAGCCTCTCCCTCGTGGCCGTCAAGACTCTCGGGGCGGGCGGCGTCGTCGCGGCGACGATCACGGGACAGCTGACAGGCTCGGTCATCCTCGACCGGCTCGGCGTTCTGGGGCTCGAGGAGGTCCCGATCACGATCGCCCGCGTCGCCGGGGTCTGCCTGCTGGTTGCCGGCACCTATCTGATCGTTCGCTGAGCCGTGGCCGAGGCCGCGAGCGGTCGGGGAGGAGCGGTTTGCGCGGTTGAGGGGGCCCTGGCGCTCGCCGGCGACCTCCGCGACCTCGGCGCCTTCTGGGCGATGGACGCCGAGGGCGCGCTGCGCCAGGCGGCCGAGCTCGATCGCCTGCCCGCCGGTCGCAGGGGGCCACTGTTCGGAATGCCGGTCGCCGTCAAGGACCTCTTCGACCTGGCGGGGCTGCCGACCACGGCGGGGCTCCGCGGAAGCTTCCCCCGGGCCGGTTCCGACGCCGCGCTAGTCAGGCGGCTGCGCTCCGCCGGAGCGGTGCCGATCGGCAAGGCGGCGATGGACCCGCTCGGCCTCACGACCGGCGGTCAGGCCCCCGGCTTTCCCCCCTGTCGCAACCCGGTCGATCCGGCGCTCAGCTCCGGCGGCTCCTCCTCGGGAGCAGCGGTCGCGGTCGCGGCGGGGATCACGCCGCTCGGGCTCGGCAGCGACACCGCCGGCTCAGTGCGGGTTCCCGCCGCCTACTGCGGGATCGTCGCCTTGAAGCCGGCGCTGGGACGGCTGCGTCGCGCCGGGATGCTCGGGGTGATGGGGCCCTGGGACCTGCCTGGAGTGCTGGCGCCGACCATCGCCGACTGCACCGCCGCCTTCGAGGTTCTCTCGGGACGTCCGCTGCCGCGGCCCGGAAACCAGCGGCTGCGAGTCGGCCTGCTGACCGATCTGCTTGTCGATTCTGATTCCGAAGTCGCCAATCGCTGCGAGGAAGTCGCAGCCCGGCTCGGAGACCGCTTCAGGCTCGAGCCGGTGGAGCTCGGCTGGGGGGCGAAGGGATTCGGGCTGATCCTGGCCTGCGAGTTCGAGTCGATCTGGGGCGAGCGGGTCGACCGCGAGCCGGATCGCTTCCCGGGGCTGGCGGCGGAGATGGTGAGCTCGGCTCGGGAGGCCGGGGCGTCGGGCTTCTCAGCGGTCTCGCGGTCGCTCGAGCGCGAGCGGGACAGGGCCCGGCGTCGTCTCGGGGGCTTCGATGCCTTCGTCTCGCCGACCGTCCCCGTCCCGGCGCCGGATCGCGATCGCGAAACGGTGGCGGAGTCGACCAGGTTCACCCGCATCTTCAGTGCGCTCGGATGGCCGGCCGTCTCGCTGCCGGCCGGCGCCGCCCAGGGCAGGCCGATCGCCGTCCAGGTCAGCGCCCTCCCCTCTCGCTTTGGCGAGATGCTTGAGGTCGCTGCCGAGCTCGAGCGCGGCGGGGCCGTCCGCGGCTAGTCCGGGACCGCCGGCGGGACCTGGCGGAGGTCGACCTGGACCGACCCCCGGGGCGGATTGGGGCTGCGGCGCAGGCCGGGGAGCGCGATCGCCATCCAGGTGTCGACCAGCGCAAGCGCGACGACGACCGCGAAGGGCACGACGAAGCCGCCGCTGAGGTCGCGGAGCGCGCCGACCAGCGCCGGGCCGATCGCGGAGATCAGGTAGCCGAGGCCGAGCATCCAGCCGGTCAGCTCGCCGACCGCCGCCGGGTCGTGCTCGAGGTCGAAGGGGACGGTGAGGCAGAGCAGCATGGTGGCGCCCCCGCCGAACCCGAACAGCACCATCCAGAGGCCGCCGAGCGAGCCGGGGGAGGCCATCACGCCGGCCAGCCCCGCGGTCATCATCAGCGTCATCGCCACCAGCCATTCGTGCCGGCCGCCGCGGTCGGACCAGCGGACGACGGTGAGCGCGGCGATGATCGTGAACAGGCCGATCGAGGTGACGGCGAGCGCCGCATCGCGCTCGCTCCAGCCCGCGTCCTCGTAGGCCGCCGGTCCCCACGCGACCATGGCCGCGAAGCAGAGCGACTGGAGGCCGAACATGATCCCCAGGTAGACGCCGGTGCGCGAGGGGCGAAGCCGCGGGACCGTCACATCCGTGCCAAGCCGGTGATCGTGCACCCCGGCCGTCAACCAGACGGGAAGGGCGACCAGGGCGGGGAGGGCGCTGATCGCGAACGCCTCGCGCCAGCTCCCCAGTGCGTCGGCGAGGGGGACGGCGCCGAGGCCGGCGACCATGATCCCCAGGGACATGGCGGCACCCCAGGCGCCGTTGACCGCCCCCGGGCGGGTGGGGAAGTACTGCTTGAAGACGACAGAGGCGGACACTGCCGCCAGCGAGATCCCGAGCCCGATCGGCACCGTCGCCGCGAGCAGCAGCGCCGGGGTGGGCATCGCGGCTCTCGCCAGGGTGCCGCCGCCGATCAGCACCAGTGACCAGGCGAGCACGGTGCGCGTCCCCAGGCGCCCGACCAGCGTCGGCCCGGTGAAGGAGAAGGCGCCCATGCAGATGAGCGGGATCGTGACCAGGAGACCGGCTATCCCGCTGCTCATCCCGAGGTCGGTGCGGATGTCCTCGATCAGGGGTCCGACGATCGCGAGGCAGAGCCGCAGGTTGAGCGCTGCGATCAGCAGCGCTGCGAGGACACGGGTGGGGGAGCCACCTCCTGGGTGGGAGCTCACCTCACGCCGAGGCGTTTTCGCACATCGTCGGGGGTCGCCGGCTCACGTCCGGCGGTGCCGACCAACTCGACGGCGCGGCGTACGAACTGGGCGTTCGACTCCGCCAGCGCGCCCTTTTCGAAGTAGACGTTGTCCTCGAAGCCGACCCTGATGTTGCCGCCCATCGCCAGCGCCGCGAAGGACAGGGGCAGCTGGCTGCGGACGATGCCGATCGCCTGCCAGACCGACCCCTCGGGCAGCATCGAGCGCAGCAGCGGCAGCAGGGCCGGGTCGCCCGGCATTCCCCCACGGACGCCCATCACGAAGCTGAACTGGAGCGGCTGGCGGATCAGGCCCTGGTCGACCAGCTCGCGGCAGAGTGAGAGGTGGCCGACGTCGTAGACCTCGAGCTCGGGATGGATGTCGTGCTCGTGCATGGCCTCCGCGAGTTGCTGCACGAACTCCGGCGGGTTGCTGAAGGTCCCGTCGGCGAAGGTCATCCAGGCCGGGTTCAGGGTCGCCATGGTGACGTCGACCTCGCCGGAGGAGATGATCTTGAGGCGCTCCTCCCATGGGACGGCCAGGCCGACTCCGGTCGAGGCCTGGACGACGATGTCGCAGCGCGCGCGGATCTCCTCGGCGATCGCCGCGTAGACGGCCGGATCGGCGGTCGGCTTGCCGTGCTCGTCGCGGGCGTGAACGTGGGCGACGGCGGCGCCGGCCTCGGCGGACTCGGCGACCGCCTCGGCGATCTCGGTCGGCGACAGCGGCACCCCGGGGTGCTGTTTCCGCGTGGTCAGCGGCCCGGTCGGCGCGACCGTGATGATCACCGGGTCAGCCATCTGCAGCAGCGCCTCCCGGTCCTCCCGGCGCCCCTATGAGGCGCTCTCGGGCACGACCGCGATCGCCTCGATCTCGATGATCAGGCCGGGCTCCATCAGGGCCGACACCTCGACCAGGGTGCTGACGGGATAGGGCTCGGTCAGGTACTCGCGGCGCACTGCCGCCATCTTCGCGAACTCGTCTATGTCGGTGATGTAGTTCACGATCTTGACCACGTCGTCGAAGCTTGCGCCGGCGGCCTCCAGGCCAAGCCTGATGTTCTCCATCACCTGCCTGGTCTGGGCCGCGATGTCGCCCCTGCCGACCACCTTGCCCTCGGCGTCATAGGCGACCTGTCCGGCGACGAACACCATCCTGCCGGACCGGGACGCGACCGCGTTGGAGTAGGGGCCCACCGGGGGCGGCATCCCCTGCGGGTTGAATGCCTCCTTGGCCATCGCTCAGCTCCCGCCGTTGGAAACGGCGGCCGAGGCGCCGCCCTCGCGGGTGCCGAGGTCCTCGGGGCTCGCGAACAGCTCCTCGCCCAGCGGGTTGACCTCGAAGGGGCCGGTCCCCCGCTGGCGCCCGTCCTTGGCCAGCTTCTTGCGGAGCTTGTCGGTCTTCTGCTGGTTCACCTCGTAGACGAGCGCGTCGGCGTCAACCTCGGTGATCGAGACGCCGTAGACCTCGCGGGCCTTCTCGATCGAGAGCAGCTCATCGATCACGTCGTCGAGCACCGATTCGACCTTGCGCTCCCAGGGCAACCCGAAGCCGCCGCCGCCGTTGGAGCCGAACTCGAGCTGATCGCCCGCCTTCAGCTTGGCCTTGGTGGTGAACATCCCGAGGTTCTCCTCGGCGTCGGTGTTGGGATTGAGCACGACCATGTTCGGGCCGCCGTTGCTGCCGCCGGCCAGCCCGAAGGGGCCGACCCGCTCGCGGTCGCCGAGCACGACCAGCTCGGTGTCGCCGGTGGCCCGGAAGCTGCGCCAGATCCCGAAGCCGCCGCGGAACTCGCCGTCTCCGCAGGAATCGACCACCGCCTCGGTGCTCGTGTAGACCATCGGGTACCAGCGCTCCAGCGTCTCGTTGGGCTGGTTGGATGCGCCTCCGATGAAGATCATCATGTAGAAGGAGTTGCCGTCGGCGTAGGCGCGTGCGCCCTGGCCGCCCTCGAGCCACATGTAGGAGACGAACTTGGCTCCGGTCTTGGGATGGGTGCCGCCGGTGCAGAAGTTCTGCAGGTTGACTGTGGCGGCGTGGATGCGCCGCGGGTCCACCTTCTGCAGCGCCTGGCCCCAGCACGCCATGGTGACGGCGTCCACCTTCTCGTAGGCGCCGGAGCAGTAGCCGGTCACCGGGGTCGGCTCCTCGACGTCCACGCAGGTCCCCTTCGTGGAGACGACGTTGATCGCCCGCACGACGCCGTGGTTGAGCGGCGCCAACTCGGGGAAGCAGTGCATGGTCCCGTCGAAGGTCGCGGACAGGAGCGCCGGACGGGCGAAGCCCCATGACGCCACCGGCGCCGGGTCGCAGCCCGTCCAGTCCATCGTCACCTGGTCGCCGTCGATGGTCATCTTCAGGTGGACCCTGATCGGCGGCTCGTCCTCCTTGCCCAGGTCACGATCACCCCAGTCCTCGAACTCGTAGCTGCCGTCGGGCAGGCGGGAGACCCACTCGCGGAAGCGGCACTCGGAGTGGTCCATGGTGTCCTCGAAGGCGTCCGTCATCACCCTGGAGCCGAACTTCTCGACGTAGCCGAGCAGCCGCTCCTCGACCAGGACGCCGGCGCGATGCTGGGCGTGGATCTCAGCGATGCGCTCCTTGGGGACGCGGATGTTCATCGAGACCAGGTCCCAGATCTGCTTGACCGGCTCGTCCTTCTCGTAGAGCTTCAGCGGCGGCATCCGCAGGCCCTCGGCATAGCACTCGGTCGCCCGAGGGTTGAAGGTCCCGTACATGGGTCCGCCGACGTCGGGCCAGTGGCAGAGCGCGATCGCGAAGGCGAACAGCTCGCCCTCCCAGAAGATCGGCCGGATGATCTTGACGTCGTTCTGGTGGGTACCGCCGGTGTAGGGGTCGTTGTAGATGAAGGCATCGCCCGGCGCGAACTCGGGCACCTCCTTGACCAGGTTCTGCACCGAGGACTCGAAGGTCCCCATGTGCGGCGCCTGGTCGCGCTGACCGTGGGAGATGAGGCGGCCCTCCGGCGTCAGGATCGAGACCGAGTAGTCGTGCCCCTCGGTGATCGTCGGCGCGTAGGAGACGCGCTCGATCAGCGCGCTCGCCTCGTTGCAGATCGACTTGAACCCGTTGCGCAGGACCTCGAAGGTGATCGGGTCGTTGCGCAGCGCCGTGCCGCCGGCGCCCTCGGTTGCGGTGGCGCTCTCCATCTTCAGGCTCCCTTCGAGGCGTCGGCCGCTGTCGCGGCTCCGGCCGGGACACGGCCGTTGGCCGCCAGGTCGATGACGATGTTCAGGTATCCGTCGACACGAGCGCTGGCGCCCGGGGGCACCAGCAGGGTGGTGTCGGTCTGCTCGACGATCGCGGGGCCCACGATCTGGGCGCCCTCGCCGAGCCTGCCGCGGTCGTAGATCGGGGTCTCGGTGAACTCGCCGGTCTCGTCGAAGTAGACGTCGCGGCTCTCGCGCAACGCCTTCGAGGCTTCAGCGGAGCTGGACGCCTTGGGCAGCTCGACATCGTCGGTGAGACCGATCGCGCCCACCCGGGCGTTGACCAGCTCGACCGCAGCGACGTCCTCGGGCAGCTCGTAGCCGAACTCGTTCAGGTACTGGCTCCGGTATTGCGCGACGATCGCCTGGATGTCCGCATCGCTCTCTGGCGCTTTCTCAAGCTTGAGGTTCATGTAGGGGGTCTGCCCGTAGTAACGGGCGTCGATCGAGAGCTCGATCGTGCGGCGACCCTCAGGGATCCGCTCGTTTTCGAGGATCTCCAAAGCCTGGGCGCCGAGCTCCTCGTAGGTCTTGGCCAGGGCCTTGGGGTCGATCTGGCCGGCCTGCTGGAGCACGGGCCGCAGGATGTCGTGGCGGAGGTCGACCTGCAGGATCCCCAACGCCGAGGTAACGCCCGGCGTCGGCGGCACCACCACGTGGGGCAGGCCCAGCTCGCGGGCGATCTCGACAGCGTGCAGAGGGCCGGCGCCGCCACCCGCGACCAGCGCGAAGTCGCGGGGGTCGTAGCCGCGCTCCACCGAGATCAGGTGGGTGGCGCTGGTCATGTTGGCGTTGGCGATTCGGAGGATGCCGCTGGCCGCCTCCGGCACCGAGAGGCTGAGCTTTGCGGCAAGGCCGGCGATCGCCTTCTCGGCGAGCTTGGGGTCGATCTCGAGGTCGCCCCCGAGGTAGGTGTCGGGGTTGAGGCGGCCGAGGTAAAGGTGGGCGTCGGTGATCGTCGGCTCCTCGTTGCCGTTGCCCAAGCAGGCCGGGCCGGGCGCGGCGCCGGCGCTCTGGGGGCCGGCGCGCAGCGAGCCCCCCGTGTCCACCCAGGCGATGGCGCCGCCCCCCGCGCCGATTGCGACCAGGTCGATCGCCGGGAACAGGATCGGGATGTTCCAGTCGACTCGCCACTCGGGCGCCAGCGTCGGCGTTCCCTCGTGCACGAGGGAGAGATCCGCGCTGGTGCCGCCCATATCGAAGGTGATCACGCTCTCGAAGCCGGCCAGCTGCCCGACCAGCAGCCCCCCGATCACTCCCCCGGCGGGCCCCGAGTGGCAGATGCGAGCGGGAACGGCGCGGGCGGCGGCGCTGGTGGCGACGCCGCCGCCGGAGTGGGTCACGTAGACCTCGCCCTCGTAGCCCCACTCGGCGAGGCGAGCCATGAGGCCGTCGATGTAGCGGTCGATCACCGGCATCAGGTAGGCGTTGGCGGCAACGGTCGAGGTTCGCTCGAACTCGCGGATCTCGGGCAGGATCTCCGAGGAGGTGCAGATGGCGACCTCGTCCCCGAGCTCGCCCTGCAGGATCTCCTTGGTGCGCCGCTCGTGGTCGTCGCGCATGAAGGAGTTGAGGTAGGCGACGGCGACCGACTCGATCTCGCGCGCTTTGAACTTGCGAGCCGCCGTGCGGACGTCGTCCTCGTTGAGCTCCGTGAGGACGGTTCCCTCGTAGTCGATGCGCTCGTCGACCTCGAGGATGTGGCGCCTCGGCACCAGCGCTGGGGAGGGGTCCCAGTTGGAGTTGAAGAGGTCGGGACGATTGGCGCGGCCCGCGCCGAGCACGTCGCGAAAGCCCTTGGTGGTGATGAGTCCCGTCCTCGCGCCGCGGCGCTCGATGATCGCGTTGGTGGCGATGGTGGAGCCGTGCTTGAAGGCGACGATCTCCTCGGGCTTTATCCCCGCCTTCTCCAAGGCGTCGAGCACGCCCTCGATGAAGGTCGGCGGGGTGGAAGGCGTCTTGAAGCTGGACAGCTCGCGGCTCTCCTCGTCGTATGCCACCAGATCGGTGAAGGTCCCGCCGATGTCGACGGCGACTCTCAGCTTGCGCACGTGCTCTCTCTCCTTCGTCTGCGCGGACGGGATTGCCCGCTTGCCCATTGCTTGGACCTGACCACTATCGGCTCGGCTGGGCGGCCCGTCATCGGGGTGATGCCGCCAGGCCGTGCGGGTCTTCCCGCTGCGAATCGCTGCTCCACAGGCCTAGCGCGCCTCCATTCTCGCCTCAGGGGCGTGAGCGCGCACCTGCTCGACCACCCACTCGGGCGTCAGTGGCGTGTGGCTCGCGGGCGGGATGCCGAGCCGGCCGAGGGCGTCGTTGACGGCCGAGACGATCGCAGGCGGTGCGTTGATCGCGCCACCCTCTCCCATGCCCTTCCAGCCGCCGAGCGTGTTGGGGGAGGGCGACTCGAGGTGGACGATGTCGATCGCCGGCACCTCCATGGCCGTGGGGAGCAGGTAGTCAATGAAGCTGGTGGTGACGAGTTGGCCGCGCTCGTCGTAGACGAGGTGCTCGAGCAGCGCCCCCCCGATGCCCTGGGCGACGCCACCCTGGATCTGGCCCTCGACGATCATCGGGTTGACGATCGTGCCGCAGTCCTCGACCACGGCGTAATCGAGCACCGTGACCTCGCCGGTTCCCGGGTCGACCTCGACATGGGCTGCGTGCATGGCGCTCGAGAAGCTGCCGGGATCGGGCGCCTCGTAGCGGCGGGTCGACTCCAGACCGGGCTCGATCCCGTCCGGGAGCAGGTCGGGCTGGTGGCAGGCGCGCCGGGCGACCGCCTCGAAGTCCACTCCCCGAGCGCGGCTCCCCCGAACCGAGATCCTGCCTCCGCCCAGCTCGAGGTCCTCCGCGCTGGCCTCGAGCATGTCGGCGGCGATCGCCAGCATCTTCTCGCGGACGTCGCCGGCGGCCAGAACGGTCGCGCCGCCGCAGTAGACGGTGCTGCGGCTTGCCCAGGTCCCGGCCCCGTAGGGGGCCGAGTCGGTGTCGCCATAGGCGACCTCGACCTTGGCGGGATCGATCCCCAGTTCGTCGGCGGCGATCTGGGCCATCGTCGTCTGATGCCCCTGGCCGTGGTTGTGCAGCCCCAGGGCGAGTCGAGCGGTCCCGTCGGGCTCCACCCGCAGCGCCGCCGAGTCGTAGCCGAAGGTCATCTCCATCTTGCGGCTGCCGAGCGACTGGGGGCCGTAGGAGGAGTGCTCGACCGCACAGGCGACCCCGAGGCCCCGCAGGCGCCCCCGTCGCCCGAGGCCCTCGTCCTCCGCGCTGGTCTGCTCCCAGCCGATCGCCTCGGCCAGCAGCTCGAGGGACCGCGGGTAGTCACCGCTTTCGAAGACGAGGCCCGTTGCCGTCTCGTAGGGGAAGGACTCGACCAGGTTGCGCCGGCGCAGCTCGAGGCGGTCAAGCTCGAGTCGGGAGGCGAGCTCGTCCATCACCCGCTCGATCGTCAGGCAGGCCATCACCCTGCCGACGCCGCGGTAGGGCCCCATCGGGGCCTTGTTGGTTGCCACCGCCTTCACATCCCGCTCGTAGAGCTGGATGTCGTAGGGGCCGCAGACATTCTCCGAGGCCATCCCGGAGTCGAGACCAGCGCCGAAGGGCCAGGGAGCGTAGGCCCCGTTGGAGGCGAGAATCTCGACGGAAACGGCAGTCACCCTGCCTTCGGCGGTCGCCGCCGCCCGCACCCGGTGGATCTGCTCGCGGCCATGGATCGTGGTCAGCAGGTCCTCGCTGCGGTCGCTGGTCCACTTCACGGGCCGGCCCAGCCGCCTCGAAGCAGCCGCCAGCGCCACCTCCTCCTGGTAGACGACGCACTTGGGCCCGAAGCCCCCGCCGACGTCGGGGGAGATCACCCGCACCGACGACTCGGCGAGGCCGAGGAACTTCGCGAGGCCCGTGCGGGCGATGTGCGGCACCTGGCTCGAGAGCCATACGGTCAGCTGTCCGGCCTCCCAGTGGGCGATCGCGGCCCGGCCCTCCAAAGGCGCGGCGCCGTAGCGCTGCTGGGTCAGCTCCAGCTCGACCACCTCGTCCGCGTCCTCGAAGGCCTTCTCGATCCCCGCGGTGGAGGTCTCGAAGCTGTTGTAGAGGTTGTCGGAGACCTCCTCATGAATGGCCGGGGCGCCGTCGGCAAGGGCGTCGGCGATCTCCAGCACCACCGGCAGCGGCTCGTAGCCGACGCGAACGGCGGCGGCGCAGTCCTCGGCTGAGTAGCGGCTGTCGGCGACGACCAGGGCAACGGGCTCGCCGACGAACCGAACCTTGCCGGTCGCCAGCGCGGGCATGTCGCACTCCTGGTAGCCCGGCGTGCCGACCAGCGCCCGTATGGGCGCCACCTCTCCCTCGAGCTCCTCCGCGGTGATCACCGCGTGGGCGCCGGGGACGGCGCGAGCCTCGGCGGCGTCAACTCCGAGCAGGGTCGCGTGGGCGTGATCGCTGCGAACGAAGGCCGCGTGAAGCAGGCCGGGGAGCTGCACGTCGTCGACGTAGGTCCCCTGCCCAGTGAGGAATCTGGGGTCCTCGTGGCGCAGGACCCTCGCTCCGACCGACCGCGGCATCTCCGAGACGGCTCGGTCAACCGTGCTCTCGGGCCTGCTCGACACGGCAGGGAAACTACCAGTGGAACAACAGTTTGTATTTCGTATGATCATTCGGTTCTTGACCGTCGTCGACGTCCACACGCGCTACATCCCCGAGGAGTTCGTCGATCTCGTCGGCTCAGGGAAGGGCCTTCCCATACCAGCTCGGCCGCCTCGATCACGCCTACGGCGTGCGGGAGGAGACCAGCTCGGTCGCCAAGCGCTCGCCCCTGGAGTACCTCGAGCACTTCTTCTTCGACACGGTGGTCTTCGACCCGCGATCGCTCGACTTCCTGATCGAGCTGGCGGGGCCGGAGCACGTCGTCTTCGGTACCGACCTGCCCTTCGACATGGCGGATCTCTCCGCTCGCCGTCTGGCGGAGCGAGTCGACGGCGAGCTGGCTCAGCGTGTTCTGGGCCGCAACGCGGCGGCCCTCTATGGGCTCCAATGAGCGCGCCGTCCGCCACAAAGAGGAGGTCGTCGGGCAAGGCCGCCCCGGCCAAGCCCGGCTACGTCGGCAGGCCCGTCCTCAGGCTGGAGGACCTTCGGCATCTGACGGGCACGAGCCGCTTCGGCGCCGACGTCGAGTTGGAGGGCCAGCTGCACGCCCGGATCGTCCGCAGCGAGGTCGCCTTCGGCAAGCTCGTCGGGATCGACGCCTCGGCGGCCCGGGCCCTTCCCGGGGTCGTCGCCGTCTACACGGCCGCTGAGCTCCCCGACGTCCGCATCCCGGTCCGGCTCTTTCCCACCGAGGGCGCCGAGGGGGCGCTGCAGCCGCCGTTGGCGTCCGGCTACGTGCGCTACGTCGGCGAGCCCATCGCCGTGGTCGTCGCCGAGGGCGCCTATCTCGCCGAGGACGCGGCGGCCACGGTGGTCGCCGAGATCGAGCCGCTCGAGGCGGTGCTCGACCCGATCCTCGCCGGCGCCGCCGAGGCGCCGCTGCTCCACCCCGACACGCTCGAGTCGAACCTGATGGACCCGATCTCCGTCAAGCACGGCGAGAGCGTGGCGGAGCTGTTCGAGGCCGCCGACGTGGTCGTCTCCGAGGAGCTGCGGATGCACCGTCACGGCGCGGTGCCGATGGAGCCGCGCGCGCTGCTCGGCTCCTATGAGCCCGACACCGAGCGGCTGACCGTCTGGGGCGCCGCCAAGGTCAAGCACTTCAACCGCCACACCCTCGCCTCGATGCTGGGCGTGGAGGAGAGCGCGATTCGCCTTGTGGAGTGCGATGTCGGCGGCGGCTTCGGCGCCCGCGGTGAGTTCTACCCCGAGGACTTCCTGATCCCCTGGCTCGCCAGGGAGCTGGAGCGCCCGGTGAAGTGGGTCGAGGACCGCCACGAGAACCTGGTCGCGCTGAACCACTCCCGCGAGGGGGTCTGGAGGGTCGAGGCCGCGGCCGACCGCGACGGGACCCTGCTCGGGTTTCGCGCCAAGGCCTGGTTCAACCAGGGCGCCTACGTCCGCACCCATGGCAGCGTCCTGCTGCCCAGCCTGATGCTCAATCACCTCCCCGGGCCCTATCGCTGGCGCGGCTGGGAGATCGAGACCGTTTGCGCCCTCTCCAACAAGACCGGCGCGGGGACCTATCGCGGCCCGGGGCAGTACGAGCCGACCTATGTGCGCGAGCGAATGCTCGACCTGCTCGCCCGGGAGATCGATGCCGACCGGGCCGAGCTCCGTCGCAAGAACCTCGTGCGGGTCAAGGACATGCCCTACGACTCGGGCGTCCCGGACCTCGACAGCGGCGGCCCCACGGTCTACATCGACGGCGACTACCGCAAAACCCTCGACGCCCTGACGACGGGACTCGACTACCCGGGCCTCTGCGACGAGGCCGAGCGCCGCCGGGCGGGCGGGGAGATGGTCGGCGTCGGAATCACCTGCTTCATCGAGATGGGCAACCCGGGCGTCTTCGAGCAGTCTCGGGTCTCTCCCCTGTCGGACGGGACCTTCGTCGCTCACGTCGGGATCGCCTCGCTGGGGCAGGGTATAGAGACCGTCCTTGCTCAGATCGCCGCGGACATGATCGGCGTCCCGATCGGGCGGATAGGGATCAGCTACCAGGACACCGACGTCATCCCCGAGGGGCAGGGCGCCTTCTCCAGCCGCGGCACGGTCTTCGGCGGCAACGCCGTCGCTGGAGCGATCCGGGACCTCACCGAGAGGGCGAGGACGGTGGCAGCCCAGCGCTTTGAGGTCGACGAGGAGAAGGTCGTCGTCAAGGCCGGTGAGGCCCGGGTGAAGAAGGGCTGGCGCAGGCTCGCGATCCACGAGTTGGGCGTCGAGGGCGAGTACCGCTACGAGCCCGGCCCGGGCTCGCACGTGCTGATGGGCTCCAACCTCGCCCTGGTCCGGATCGATCCCGAGACCGGCGGCGTGGAGATCCTGCGCTGGGGCATCTCCTACGAGGTCGGCAAGACGATCAACCCGCTCACGCTCGAGGGCCAGGTCGCGGGCGCTGCGGCGCAGGGCATCGGTGGCGCCCTGCTGGAGGAGTTTTCCTATGGCGAGGACGGGCAGCCGCTCTCGACCAGCTTCATGGACTACGCGATGCCAACCGCCGCCGAGCTCGGCCCGATCGAGGTGCTGCTGCTCGAGCTGGGCGAACAGGACCCCGACGACCCCGTCGCGGGGGCCAAGGGAGGAGGCGAGGGCGGGATCATCCCCGCCGCGGCCACCCTTGCGAACGCGGTCGCCGACGCGGTCGGCGAGCGCGGCCGCGAGCTGACGGCGCTGCCGATCACCCCCGAGCTCGTGCAGAGGCTCGCCACCCCCGAGCGAGAGCTGGTGCCCTGATGCGGATCATCCGAAACGCAGCCCTGCGCGGGCGCGAGGGCCGCTGGGACGTGGCGA
The DNA here is from genome assembly GCA_009691195.1 of Solirubrobacterales bacterium. Classification (GTDB taxonomy): domain Bacteria; phylum Actinomycetota; class Thermoleophilia; order Solirubrobacterales; family 70-9; genus SHVA01. The sequence goes on from SHVA01000042.1 coordinate 15,310, forward strand.
TCGAGGAGGAGAGGATCGCCGCCGTCGAGACCAAGGTCGACGCCGCTGCCGAGCTCGAGTTGGACGCAGAGGGCCGGCTGCTGGTTCCCGCCTTCGTCAACGCCCACATGCACTTCGACAAGTGCATGCTCGGCGACGTCATGCGCCCCAACGAGTCGCAGACGCTGCCGGAGGCAATCCAGATCACCTGGGACCACAAGCGCAACTACACCCCCGAGGAGATCGCCGACCGCGCCGCCCCTGTTGTCGAGCTGGGGATCGTCCACGGCACCACCGCCTTCCGTGCCTTTGCTGACGTCGACACGATCGGCGGCACCGTCCCGGTCCAGGGCCTGCTCGAGCTGAGGAAGCGCTTCGAGGGCCAGGTGCTGATGGAGGTCGTCGCCTTCCCCCAGGAGGGGATCGTGCGCGACCCCGGTTGCGCCGAGCTGCTCAGCGAGTGCATGGACCTCGGCGCCGACGTGGTGGGCGGGCTCCCCTGGTATGAGCGCACCGACCGCGACATGTGGGAGCACATCGACATCTGCTTCGAGCTGGCCATCAGGACCGGCAAGGACATCCACATGCTGGTCGACGACACCGACGATCCCAACTCACGCAGCCTCGAGTACCTGGCGGTGAAGACGCTCGAGGAGGGTTACGAGGGCCGCGTCACGGCCAGCCACTGTGGTGCTCTGGGTGCCTACGACCACACCTACGCGGAGAAGGTGATGACGATGGTCGCCGAGGCCGGCATCAGCGTCTCCTCAAACACCCAGATCAGCCTCGTGATGGATGGCCGCAATGACCGCGGCCTCGTCCGCCGCGGGACCACTCGCGTCAAGGAGCTGCTCGCGGCGGGCGTCAACGTGCTCTCCGCCCAGGACGACGTCAACGACCCCTACTACCCCTTCGGCAAGTCCGACCAGCTCGAGGTCGGCCAGTACACCGCCCACGTCGCCCAGCTCACCTACCCCAGCGAGCTCGAGACGGTCTTCGACATGATCACCGTCAACGCCGCGAGAGCGATGCGGATCGACGGATACGGCATCGAGCCGGGCAACCGCGCCGACCTTGTTCTAATCGAAGCGCCCAGCGTGCGCGAGGCGCTTCGGCTGATCCCGCCCCGGCGCGCGGTCTTCCACCGCGGCGACCTCGTGGCCGAGAGCTTCCTCGAGAGCAGGCGCCACCCCCGCTGACGGGCTCGGCCGAGCTCCACGAGCTCCGCGCGCTGCCGGAGGCCTCAGATCGGGGTGGTGCTGGCCGACCTGGCTGCGGACGTGCCCGGCAGCCGGCTCTAAGGTGTGGCCAAGATGACCAGGGCGTCAGAAGGAGGCCGGGGCCTGGTTGCCGGCGGCATCGGCGACCGGCTGATGCGGGTCGAGGACCGGCCACTGCTGACCGGCGTCGCCGAGTTCGTCGACGACCTGCCCTTCGAGGGCGGCCTCGAGGCTGCGTTCGTCCGCAGCCACGCCGCTCACGGGCGACTGCTCGACTCCGGGATCGGCATCGCCCGCGGCATGCCGGGCGTCGAAGGGGCCTTCGACGCCGGCGACCTCGGTCTGGCGCCCCTGCTGCCCCCCAACGACAACCCCGACGTGCGCCCGCCCGCCCAGCCGGTCCTCGCCACGGGCAAGGTGCGCTTCGCCGGCGAGCCGGTCGCCGTGGTGGTGGCGAGCGATCGCTACCTGGCCGAGGACGCCCGCGACGCCGTCTACCCCGAGATCGAGGAGCTCGAGCCCGTGCTCGACCCCCGCGAGGCGATCGAGGACGGCGCTACGGCGATCCACGAGGGCGCCTCCAACGCCGTCGTTGACACCAGCCGTGACGAGGGCGAGGTCGATGCCGCCTTCGAGGGCGCCGAGGTGGTGATCGAGCGGACCTTCAAGACTCCCCGCCACTCGGCGATGCCGATCGAGGCGCGGGCGGTGCTCGCCAGGCCCAAGGGCGAGGGCGTCGAGATCTGGACATCCTCCCAGGGGCCCCACAAGGTCCGCCAGCTCGTCGCCGAGATCCTCGGGCTCGATCCTGGGCTGGTTCGGGTCGTCACACCCGACGTCGGCGGCGGCTTCGGGGTCAAGGCCCATGTCTATCCCGAGGAGATCGCGCTTGCCGCGTTGGCGATGCGCCTGCAGCGGCCAGTCAAGTGGGTCGAGGACCGCGCCGAGAACCTCGCCGCCTCCACCCACGCCCGCGCCCAGGACGTCCGCCTGCGCGCCGCGATGAGCGCCGCCGGGGAGCTGCTGGCGATGGACGTCGACATGGTCTGCGACCAGGGCGCCTACGGCGCCTACCCCCACGGCGTCTCGCTGGAGGCGATGACGACCTCGGGCATGATCCCGGGCCCCTACCGGCTGCGGAACTACCGGGTTCGGGTCCGCACCGCGATCACCAACAAGTCGCCGCTTGGCGCCTACCGCGGCGTCGGCTTCGTCCCCGCCGCCTTCATCCACGAGCGGGCGATCGAGGTGCTGGCGCGGGAGGCCGGCCTCGACCCGGCCGAGGTGCGCCGCCGCAACCTGATCGACGCCGAGGAGTTTCCCTACGTCTCGATCACCCACCAGCCTTACGACAGCGGCGACTACCGCCGGGCGCTGGCGCTCGCCCTGGAGCGAATCGGCTACGACGAGATCGACCGGGTCAAGGAGAAGGCCGCGAGCGAGGGTCGCCGGATCGGGCTCGGCCTCGCCTGCTACGTCGAGCCGACGGCGATGAACTCGAAGGTCTTCAAGCTGCGCGGCATGATCGGCATCGAGGGCTTCGATGCCGCCCACGTCACCGTCGAAGCCGACGGGATCGTCCGGGTCTGGACGACGACGCCCGAGATCGGGCAGGGCTCCGACACCACCCTGGCCCAGGTCGCGGCGCAGGCGCTCGGGATGGACGCCTCGATGGTGCGGCTCGAGCACAGCGACACCGCCGCCGCCGAGCTCCAGGGGACCGGCACCTTCGCCTCTCGCAGCGCCGTCTCCACCGGGGGCGCGGTGACCGACGCCTGCGGGCAGATCCGCGACCGCCTGATGGAGGATGCCTCCGAGAGGCTGGAGGCGGCCCCGGGGGACCTGGTCATCTCCGGCGCCAGCGTCCAGGTGAGGGGATCCGCCAGCGCCGCGGTCGAGATCTCCGAGCTGGTCGCGGTGGCCCCCGAGCGCTACCGCCTCAGCGCCAGCCACGATCCCGAGCAACCGGTCTATCCCTACGCAACCCACGCCTGCCTTGTCAGCGTCGACGAGGGGACGGGCGAGGTCACCATTGACCGCTACGTGATCGTCGAGGACTGCGGCACGATCATCAACCCGACGATCGTCGAGGGCCAGGTGCACGGCGCCGCGGCCCAGGGGATCGGCGGCGTCCTCTTCGAGGGACACGACTACGACGAGGCGGGTCAGCTGCGGACCGCCTCGCTGCTCGACTACCTGGTCCCGACCGCGACCGAGATCCCCGCGATCGACCTGACCCATCTGGAGCTGCCGAGCCCGGTGACCTCGACCGGCGTCAAGGGTGTGGGCGAGGGCGGCACCATCGCTCCGGCCCCGGCGATCGCCAACGCCGTCGGCGACGCCCTCGGCGTCGAGTTCAACCACTTCCCGATCACCCCCGAGCAGGTCCGCGCCGCCGTCGCGGGGCGGGCGACGCCGTCCCTTAGCTGACGCCGGAGCCGGCGCGGGCGGCCCGGGCGCTCTTCATGCTGCGCCGGGCCGTCTCAGGCACCGGCAGGGTGATGGCGAGCAGGGCGCCGATCACGGGCATCAGCGCCGTCAGCTCTATCGCCGTGGTCAGCCCCTCGGCGTCGGCGATCAGCCCGAAGAGCGGCGCCGCGAGCCCGCCCGCGCCGATCGCCGCTCCGAGGGTGAAGCCGGAGGCGAGCCCGATTCGCTGCGGCAGGTACTCCTGGCCCATCACCACCGTGACGCTGAAGCTGGCGATCGTCGCGAACCCGATCGCGCAGGACAACAGCACGGCGGGCGCCACGCCCACAGTGGTCAGCGCCAGGATCAGCGGCGCCGGGATCGCCATCGACGCGATCAGCACCGGGCGGCGCCCGATCCTGTCCGCCAGCCGGCCGCCGACGAGGGTCCCGAGCGCGCCGAAGGCGAGCATCGCGGTCAGCGCGGCGTTGCCGACCGCCTCCGAGGTGTCCAGCACGTTGATGAAGTAGAGCGGCAGCAGCGCCAGCAGGCTGAAGTAGCTGAAGGAGCGAAAGCAGATCACGGCGATCAGCCGCACGAAGGCTCGCCAGCCGTCGTCGGGGGCGCTGCGGTCGACCGGCGCGGCACGGCGCTCGGGATGGAAGCTGTGGAGGTGGGGGAGGGTGCGGAGGATGAGGACCGTGACCACCGCGCCGGGCACCAGCAGGAAGACTGTCCCCGAGAGCCCGAGCAGCAATACCAGTGGCGTCACCAGCAGCGGCCCCAGCGCGAAGCCGATGTTGCCGCCCAGCGAGAAGTAGCTCATGCCGGTCGCCTTGCTGGTGCCCGAGACGTAGTTGGCAAAGCGCGATCCCTCGGGGTGGTAGGCGGCGATCCCGATCCCGCTCAGCAGCACAGCGGCGAAGATCAGCCAGTAGGGCTGGACGAGGCCGGCGATCGCGATCCCGATCGAGGCGCAGGCGACGCTGGCGGGCATCAGCCACGGCGCCGAGAGCCGGTCGGCGTAGGCCCCGAACAGCGGCTGGATCAACGACGACGCCAGGTTGGAGGCGAGGATGAGCGCCGCCGCCGCCGCAACCGAGACGCCTCGGTCGAGGACGACGAACGGCACCAGCGCCGGCACCGCGCCCTGGCAGATGTCCACGCACGCATGTCCCGTGGCGAGCATGGTGATCCCGCGGCGATCGACGCGCTCACCTGCTTGGCTTCGTTCCCCGTGAG
>SHVA01000043.1 GCA_009691195.1 Solirubrobacterales bacterium
CACCCACAACCTCCTGAAGCTCCATCAACACCGACTCGCAGCCGCCTGAGGGTCGAAAACCGTCGCTGATTGAGCCCGGCGGGTGATCGGCTCCGCCGATCCCTGCCTGGGGACGCCGATCGCGGCCTTTACGCGACAGCCTCCGCGAACAGGAGGCGTCAAACCGGCTGGCGGTGGAAGTTCAGCTGCACCTCAGCCCACGCGAACGCGGGCGTACGGGATCGGTACGAGATAGTGCCCCTCCGCTTGGCGGATTCAAACCACGACCGCACCACCCGAGAGAGTCAGCGCACTGCTGACGAACGAAGGAGGTGCGGTTATGCCGAGGGGCTACGGCCTGAGCGAGTCGATCAGGGAGGGCATCTGGGAGCTACGAGCCGAGGGGCTGAGCGATCGCGAGATCGGTCGCCGGCTCGGGCTTGGGCTGGGGATCGTGAGAACCACCTCCGCGCGACGGGGGGCATCCGGCCCCGGGCCCGCAAGCGCCCCGAGCGCTGCCTGAGCGTCGCCGAGCGCGAAGAGATCTCGCGCGGAATCGCCCGCGGGCACTCGGCCCGCACCATCGCCCGGGCGCTTCGCCGCTCCCATACGGCGATCGCGCGTGAGATCAACCGCTGCGGGGGACGGCGGCGCTACCGCGCTCACGCCGCCGACCGCGAGGCCGCCCGTCGGCGCCGGCGCCCCCGGCCGACCAAGATCGAGCTGGTCACAGGTGTAGCGTCAGCCAGCCGCGCAGGAGCAGCAAACCGGTGCTCGTGGCGGCCGGCGTCGGCAGGATCTCCTCGAGCGGCGCGCCTCCCACGTGAGCGATCACGAGCCCTGCCCGCTGTAGTTGTCGTGGTAGTTCCACCACTTGTACGGTGCGGTCTGCGGGTAGCCCTCCGGTGAGTCCTCCCACTCCTCCTGGCGGCCGAGCGCCGTCAGGTCGAGGTAGCTCCAGGTGCTGCCCATGGCCTCGTCGCCGCGCTTGTCGACGAAGTACGTACGAAAAATCTCGTCGGCATCGCGGATGAAGGCATTGGTGCCGTGCCACTCCCCCACATCGAAGTCCGCGTCGAAGTCGTCGGTGATCGTGTACCACGGGATCTCCCAACCCATCCCCGCCTTCAGGCGCGTGATGTCCGCCTGCGGTGCGCGCGAGGCGAACGCGAGCGTCGTGTCGCGGGCGTTCAGATGGGCGCCGTGAGCGACCTGGTCAGCCAAGAACGAACAACCGGGCAGCCACGCTCGGGCCAGCCATTGACGCCGTCCTCGAAGAAGAAGCGGTAGAGGACCAGTTGACGGCGCCCCTCGAACAGGTCGAGCAGCCTCGCCGGGCCATCCGGGCCGTCGAAGCTGTAGTCGTTCTTCACGGCCATCCTCGGCATCCGGCGCCGCTCGGCGGCCAGCGCGTCGCGGGCGCGGGTCAGGTCCTTCTCCTTGACCAGCAGTTCCTCGCGGGCAGATGCCCACTCCTGCGGTGACGCGATCGGCTGCATGTTCATTTCGACTCCCTTTCAATCAGATATTCATCGACGACATCGAAGGGACGCCCCCAAAAAGTGCGTTGGCGATCCATCCATTCGGCGGCCTCGCCGAGCGCCTCGGTGTCGAGCGAGAGCCGGTGCGTCCGGCCCTCGATCACGCGCGTCACGACGCCGGTCTCCTCGAGCACCTTCCGGTGCTTGGAGATCGCGGGCTTGGACACTCCGAAGCTTCCAGTGGCCTCGCCGACCGTCGCCGGACCTGCAGCGAGGTGCTCGACGATGCCGCGGCGGATCGGGTGTGAAAGGGCCTTGAACGGATCCTTAACCATACGGTTAACGGTCATCAGGCGCGCCCGCGACGTGAGGAATCGGGGATTGAGGGCCGCTAGCCGAAGAAGTCGAGCGGGTCCAAGATGACGAAGCCGGCCAGGGCCAGGACCGTGAGGACGGCAACGAAGATCAGGACCTTCTTGGCGCCGAGGATGCCCTCGAGAAGCAGCGGACCGCCGGAGGCTTCGGCGTCGTAGAGGGGGCAGTCCGGCTCGTGGAACCGATCCACGGCGCCGCAGGTGCAGACGGGGGTTGCGCTCGGGGCACCGTTGCTCATCCGGGCGAGTCTAGATCACGGCCTTCTTCCCTACTTCTGGCCCAGGCGCTGCGCGGCGAGCAGGTGGAACTCGGTCATCTCGACCAGGTCGGCGATGTCGAGAGCCTCGTCGGCGCGGTGCATGCCGTCGTAGTAGGTGACTGCGTCCATCGAGAAGACCGGGGCGAAGTCGTAGGCGACCGTGCTGTGGACGTCGCGGACGAAGTGCGAGTCGGTGAAGCCGGGCGTCACGACCGGGAGCGGCTCGGCGCCCGGGAGACGCTCGGCGAGATAGTCCTCGATCAGGGCGTAGAGCGGGGTCTCGATCGATGACTCGGTGCCGCCGACCATCGGCTCGAGCAGCTCGGACTCGTAGGAGAGCTTCCCGCCGAGGGCCCGCTCGACGTGCTCGTGGATGTCGGACTCGGACTGGCCGGGGAGCGCGCGGCAGTCGCAGACGACGTCCACGAACGGCGGCACCACGTTCTTGGGCTCGGTCGTGTGGAGGCCGGCGGGGGTGACGGTGAGCCGGGTCATGGGACTCGCCTAGAAGTTGCCGAAGTGGCGCTTGGCGTAGCCGCCGGTGAGGCGCTTGGTGAAGCGCCAGCGCGGCCCGCTGCCCTGGCTGCGGCTGTCGCCCCCCGAGGAGGTGTCCCAGCGCAGACCGGCGATCACGGCGTAGGCATGGCCACCGTTGGCGTAGACCGTGATCCAGCGGCCCGTGCCCCTCTGGCCCCAACCCATCAACGGGCCCGAGGGCATCGGGCTCTTCAGCATCCCGGCAGCGTGCAACACGTAGCTGACTGCTCCCGAGCAGTCGTAGCCTCGCGACCTGAACGACGCATGACCACCGCCGTACACGTAGGGCTTCTTTCGAATCCGGTTGGCGGCCGCGATCGCCTTGCGAACGCGCGCCGGCGCGTTCGAGGGCGGTAGGGCGCTGCCGTTCTTGAGCAGCTTGGCCCTGCCGGGCTTGCCGGTGTCATCAGAGGTCTCGGCCCCGGGTGCGGCGACCCCGCCGCTCGCCGGCGCCTGCGCAACACCAATCGTCAAAGTCGCGGCCAGCGCACAAAGCGCCACGCGAGCAATCGTCGAACCCCTCGTCAACCGAAGCATCGATTCTCCTTTGTCGGCCTACGGGGTTAGCTGTCGGGCTGGCGCTAAAGGAGCTTGCGCTCCCACCTAGGTGGGTTCGCCCCAAAAACTTGGTTCCCCCGCTCCCCGGCTCAAGATGGCCAGGGACTCGGCATAACCTGTTCAGAACTAGGAATGACCCTAGCAGGAGCAAAGTTGCGCCGCGCCGACTCCGACGCCGTCCAGGCGTGCCCAGACACGAATAGGGCTAGGTGCCCTCCCCCTCTCGGCCGACGTAGCGGGCCGCGACCGCGAAGCTCACGAGAACGGCGGCCGCGCCCACGGCGAGCGAGAGATGCATGCCCGGAATGAAGTCCGAGGCGACCATGCCGCCGAACACCGCCACGCCGAGCCCGCCCCCGAACTGGCGCGCCGCATTGAAAAGTCCCGAGGCGAGGCCGGCCTGCTCGGCCGGGACCGAGTCGAGCAGGACTGCGGTCAGCGGTGGGATCGCGAGGCCGCCCCCGACCCCGATCGGCACCGTGAGCAGCAGGATCAGCGCCGTCGCCGAGTCCTGGTCGACCTGCGTCATGCCCAGCAGGCCGACGACCATCGAGAGCTGGCCGAGCAGCAACGGCACCCGCGGGCCGAAACGGTTGACCATGCGTCCCGCGACGAGGTTGACGCCGGCGATCAGCGCCGTCAGCGGCAGGAACATGAGCCCGGCCTCGACCGGCGAGTGACCGAGCACGTCCTGAAAGAAGAGACTGAAGACGAACAGCTGGCCGTAGAAGGCGAAGTTGAGCACCAGGCCGACCAGGACCGAGCCCGAGAGGGTCGGTGAACGGAAGAGGGAGAGCGGCAGCGCGGGATGGGCCGAGCCGCGCTCGATCGCGACGAAGGCCGCCGACGCGAAGGCGAAGGTCAGCAGCATGGCCACCACCAGCGGCGAGGCGAACCCCTCGTGACCGCCCTTGATCACGGCGAAGGTGAGGGTGCCGACAGCCACGATCGCGGCGAGCTGCCCCGGCAGGTCGAGCGGCTCCCGGTTGCGCGGCGCGGCGGGGGCGCGGACGTTGGCCGCGACGGCGATGATGCCGACCGGCAGGTTGATGAGAAAGATCGCTCGCCAGTCGACCGCACTCGTGAGGACGCCACCCAGGACGGGGCCCGCGGCCACCGCGGTGCCGCCGACCGCTACCCATGTGCCGATCGCGCGGGCCCTCTCCCGCGGGTCCTCGAAGGCAAGGCGGACTAGCGCCAGCGATGAGGGGAGCAGCAGTGCCGCCGCCGCTCCCTGGGCGACGCGGGCGGCCAGCAGCACCCAGAGCGCGGGTGCCGCTCCGCAGACCAGCGACGCGGCCGTGAATCCGATCATTCCCAGCGAGAAGCAGCGGGCCGCCCCGATGCGGTCCGAGAGGGTGCCGCTTGAGAGCAGGAGCGCGGCGAAGACCACGACGTAGGCGTCGACGATCCACTGGAGGTCGCTGAGCGCGGCGTCGAGGTCATCCCCGACGGAGGGCACGGCGACGTTGACGACCGTCGTGTCGAGGACGATCACGAAGAAGCCGAGCGAGGCGGCGAACAGGACCCGGTTATTGGAGGCGTTGCTGGTCAGCGGGCGCCTCGGGATGGCCTACTCGCCGGGCGTCGGGCGGCGGCGCTCGTGGCCGCCGAGGCGCTCGCGGGGGAAAATCGCGCAGCTGCCGATCGCGGTGGCGAGGAGGCGGCCGCCCTCGTGGCGGACCTCGCTGCGCAGCAGCGCGTTGGGTCGTTGCGGCGGTCGAGCTCGCTCGCGCAGACGACCGTCCCCTCCCGAGCGGTCTGGACGTGGTTGATGGAGATCGAGATTGTCGCGATCCGCTCCTCCTCGGTGGTCTCCTTCCACAGCGTCGAGCCCATGCAGTAGTCGACCAGCCCATAGGAGACGACCCCCGAGAGCAAGCCGGCCGCGTTGATGTGGTCGTCGCGGATCTCGAGCGCGATTCGGTCGTGGGACTCCCAGCGAAAGCCGAGGTGGCTGCTCAGCGGGTCGATGCCGGTGTCGTCGCCTGCCTGCACGGAGGGGCACCCTAGCTCGGGTGAGGTCCGGCGCGACCGCAACCCGCGGCGGGGCGCTGGTGTTAACTGCCTTCGTATGCGCAGGCGGATGATCACGCGCCCGGCGGGGGCCGTCACGCTCCTGGCGATCGCCCTCGGGCTCGGGGCGGCGGCTGCGAGCGGCGGCTACGGCGGCGGCCATGGGCCGATCGAGCCCAACCCCTGCAAGGGCGAGCTGTCCGAGCTGCTGCTGTGCCCCGACCTTCAGATGGCGCCTCCCTCCGAGATGTACGCGACCAGCGGCCACGGCAGGGTGCTCCTGAACGCGACGAACAACGTCGAGAGCCGCGGCGAGGGCCCGCTCGAGGTGCGCGGGGAGCGCGTCGGCAAGCGCAAGATGGAGGTCGAGCAGGTGATCCACACCTCCAACGGCAAGAAGCGGCTCTTCGACACCCACGCCAACCTCGTCTTCTACGAGGTCCCCGGGCTCGGGTCCTACTGGAAGTTCCGCCAGGCCGCCCGCTTCGAGCTCTGGACCATCAACTCCCAGGGCGATGCGAAGAAGAGGGTGCGCACGGGGCCGAAGCTGAACTACTGCTTCCGCGACCTCGAGCGGACCGAGCCGTCGGCGAAGAGCCCACCGGGCCCCGTTTACCCGGCATGCAGCCAGGACCCCGCCAAGAAGGGCCGGACCCTCGGTACGTCGGTCGGCTGGTCTGACATCTACCCCTCCGGCTACTACCAGAACTGGGTCAACGTAAAGGGGATGTCGGGCTGCTTCCTCTTCATCCACCGCGCCGACCCCCTCAACGACCTCTACGAGAACAAGGAGGGCAACAACACCGGCGAGGCCAGGGTGCAGCTGCCCCCGACCAAGAAGGGCAAGATCCGAGACTGCTGAGTTCCGCCGCCTAGCGCCGCCGAAGCAGGCGCTTGGGCACGTCGAGGAACTCGTTCAGGCTCGAGAAGTCGAATCCCGGCTGGGGGCCGCCCTCGAGCGCGAAGACGCGGCGGCCGTCGGCGACGACCCCGAGGCCGTGGCGAGGCGTCGCCATCGGCGCCAGCTTGCGCCAGCGCCCGCTGCGGGTGTCGTAGGCCTTGACCCCGGCGATGGTGTCGTCTCCCTCGGCGAGCTGCTCGCCACCGGCAGCGACGATCAGCGGGCCGACCCTCGCCGCCTGGAAGCCGCTGCGCGCGGGACGCACGGGAGCAGCCGCGCGCCAGCCGCCTCCGCCGGGATCGAGACGCTCGACCACGCTCAGGTTGGTGGCGCCCGTCCTGCCGCCGATCGCGAAGATCTCTCCTCCGACCACCCCCGAGGCGAGGTGCTCTCGCGCCACTCCCAGCTTGGGCTCTCGGCGCCAGCGGTCCGCCGCCGGGTCATAGGACTCGACCAGCCTCAGGGCGGCGCCACCGCGGGCGCCGCCGATCGCGTAGAGGCGGCCGCCCGACGCCGCAAGGGTGGCGGCCGCCCGTGCGGCCCCCGGCTCGAGCTCCGTCCATTCGTTCTCGGCAGGGTCGTAGCGGTAGAGGCCATCGCTCTCGGTGCCGCCGAAGGCGCCCGCGTAGCCGCCGTAGAGGTAGAGGCGCCCGCGGAGGACCGCGACGGCCGAGTGGTTGAGCGCCTCGGGCATGGAGGCGACGGCGCTCCAGTCGCCCGTGCGCATGTCGTAGCGAGCGACCTGGTCGGTCGTGGTGGCGTCAGACAGGAAGCCCCCGGCGACGTAGGCGAAGCTCCCGATCCGGGCGGCGCCGACCTCGGAGCGGCTCAGGAGGCTCGGCGCGCCGGCCAGCCAGCGCTTGGAGCTCGAGCTCGACGCACGCTCGCGGTCGGCGTGCTCGCCGGCGGCGAGGGCGACGCCCGCGGCGCCGGCGAGAGCGACAGCCCCCGCGAGCAGCAGCCGCGCGAGCCGACGCCTTCTGCGCCCGGTGCCGGTCATGTGGGCTCTCCGGTTTCCGACCGGGCCTCGTAGCCGCTGCACTCGGTCACCGGCACCCTCGGATAGCGGGGAAAGTCCGGATCGGTCCGCGAGCGCTCGCAGAGCGAAAAGACCGAGCCGCGGGTGTTCTTGACGACCCGCTGGTGCTCACAGCGATCGCAGAGGCCTGCGTCCGGCTTCACGCGTCCAGTATTACCTGCGAGGCGCCCACACTTCGACCAAGGAGGAGCAATGCAGGCAGGCACCAACTCGGATCTGGCGCGCGCCATGTTCGCCGCCTACCGGACCAAGGACAGGAAGTTCGTGGAGGGAATGCTGAGCGACGACTTCAGCTTCACCAGCCCCCTCGACGACCACATCGACAGGGCGACCTATATGGAGCGCTGCTGGCCCAACAGCGAGCACATCGTGGGCCATGACCTCGAGCGGGTCTGGGAGCGCGGCGACGAGGTCTTCGTCCGCTACCTCTGCCACAAGGACGACGGCAAGCGGTTCCGCAACGCCGAATTGCTCAGTTTCGAGGGCGGCAAGTTGAAGGGGGTCGAGGTGTATTTCGGCGCCGACGCCTGACCGGGTGAGCGCGCGCAGTTCCCAGCGACTGATACTTCACTTTGTATAGTCATGGCGTGGGGACGATCCGCCGTTTGCTCGCCTTTCTGCGCCCGTACCGGCGGGGGTTGATCGGATCGCTGGCGCTGGCATGGGCGGCGATGGGGATGACCGTGTTGATCCCCTGGCTGGTCGGCGAGTCGGTCAACGCGATCAACGACGAGCATCGCGACCAGCTCCTCCCCTTGGCCCTCGTGATCCTTGGCGCCGGCCTGCTGCGCGTGGTTCTCACCGTCTTCCGCCGGCTGATCGCCGGCAAGGTCTCACTGGGAGTCGAGTACGACCTGCGCCAGCGCTTCTACACCCACCTCCAGGAGTTGGAGCTGGGCTTTTTCGACGGCCAGCAGACGGGGCAGCTGATGTCGCGGGCGACGGTCGACCTCCAGGCGATCCGCTTCTTCCTCGGATACGGGCTGATCTGGATCACGCAGAGCGCCCTGACGATCCTGTTCGCGGCGGCGGTGATGATCGCGCTCAACCCGATCCTGGCGGTCCTGGCGCTGCTTCCGATGCCGTTCCTGATCGCGACGGCGACGCGCTACAGCCGCCGGAACAGGCCCGCGCAGCAGGAGATCCAGCAGCGCGTCGCCGAGCTGACCGCCGGCGCCGAGGAGAGCGTCTCGGGCATCCGGATCGTCAAGGCGTTCGCCCGCGAGCGCCACATGCTCGAGCGCTTCAAGGGCTCGGTGGACCGCGTCTTCCAGCAGAGCATGATCTCGAACCGGCTGAACTCGTTCTACACGCCGCTGATGGGCTTCCTCCCCAACATCGGGCTGGCGATCGTGCTCCTGGTCGGCGGCCGGCAGGTCGCCAACGGCAGCCTCCAGGTCGGCGAGTTCACCGCCTTCTACGCCTACCTGGTGATGCTGACCGGGCCGGTTCGCGCCCTGGGGATGTCGCTGAGCATGGCCCAGCGCGCGGTCGCCTCGGGCAACCGGTTCTTCGAGATCCTCGACCGCAAGCCGGTGATGAGCAGCCCGCCCGATGCGCGGGAGCTGCCCGAGGGCGGCGGCAGGGTGGCGGTCGAGAACGTGACCCTGCGCTACGACGGCGCCAGGGCTTCGCTCAGCGATGTCAGCCTCGAGGTGGAGCCCGGGCGAACGGTGGCGCTGGTCGGGCCGACAGGCTCGGGCAAGACCAGCCTCGTGGCGCTGCTGGCGCGGCTCTACGACCCGAGCGAGGGGCGGATCCTGGTGGACGGCGTCGATGTGCGCGACGTCGACCTCCACTCGCTGCGCTCCCAGATCGCCTTCGTCGCCGACGACAGCTTCCTCTTCTCCGACACCGTCGCCGGCAACATCGCCTACGCGAACCCCGGGGCGAGGCCCGAGGAGATCGAGCTGGCGGCGCGGCGGGCTCAGGCACACGAGTTCATCAGCGAGCTTTCCGACGGCTACGAGACGATCGTCGGCGAGCGCGGGCTGACCCTCTCCGGGGGCCAGCGCCAGCGGGTCGCGATCGCCCGTGCGCTGCTGGCGGCGCCCCGGATCCTGATCCTCGACGACGCGACCTCGTCGGTTGACGCCAGCACCGAGGCGAAGCTGAAGCTCGGGCTTCAGGAGGCGATGGAGGGGCGTACGACCTTCATCGTCGCCCACCGCCTCTCCACCGTCTCGCTCGCCGACGAGATCGTCGTCATGGACGAGGGCCGCGTCGTCGATCGCGGCGGCCACGAGGAGCTGCTCGAGCGTTGCCCGCTCTACGCGGAGATCGCGGAGAAGGGGCTCCAGGACGCGGTCTACCTCCAGCGCGACCTCGAGGGACGAGAGGAGCTGGCGCGGCTGTGAGCGGCCGGGACGAAAACGGAGGCAACGGAAGGCGCGCGGGCAACGGGCGCGGCGATGGCCGGCGCGCCGAGCGCAACGACTCCGAGGCCCGCGAGATCGAGCTCGCGATCGAGGCCGAGGAGCGCGAGGAAGAGACGTACCAGCAGCAGGGCGACGGCAGGCTGAGGGGCACCTGGATGATGCTCGCCTCGCTTTGGCGGCTGATTCGCGGTGAGGACCAGCGCGGGCGCAAGGTCCGCTGGCTGGTCGGGCTGCTCCGGCCCTACCGCCGCCGGGTCGCGGGCATGTTCGGCGCGCTGCTGGCGGTGACCGCGGCGACGCTCGCTCCCCCGCTGCTCGCCGGCATGGCGGTAACGGAGATAACCCACGACCCCGATCTCGGGAAGCTCAACCTGATCGTCGTCGCCTTCATGGCCGCCGCCCTCGTCTACTGGGGCGCGAGCACGGTCCAGACCTACCTGGTCGGGTGGGTCGGCCAGCGGGCGCTCCAGGACCTGCGCCTGCGGATCTTCACCCACGTCGAGGGGATGTCGATCGGCTTCTTCACGCGCACCCGGCCCGGGGTGATCATCTCGCGAATCACCAATGACGTCGATGCGCTCGACCAGCTCCTCAGCATCGGGGTGGTGACGCTGGTCTCGAGCCTGCTGACGCTGGTAGGGGTCGTCGTGATCATGCTCTTCCTCGACGTCGGCCTGGCGCTGGTGGTCTTTCTCACCTTCCCGCTGCTGGCGATCGCGAGCGTCATCTTCCGGATCGTGGCCTCGAGCGCCTACCGGATCACCCGTGAGCGGATCGCCGAGGTGACCGCCTACCTCCAGGAGAGCCTCAGCGGGATCCGGGTGGTGCGGAGCTTCGCCCAGGAGAAGCGCCACGTCGTGGCGATGGGCGATCTCAACGAGGCGAACCGGCTGGCGAACATGAAGACCGTCTACCTCAACGCCGCCTACTTCCCGGCCGTCGAGCTTCTCTCGGCGATCGGGACGGCGGTGATCCTGCTCTACGGCGGCTACCAGGCGCTCGACACGGCCGACGCCGCCGAGCAGGCGGTGCAGATCGGCGTCGTGGTGGCCTTCGTGGGCTACCTCAACATCTTCTTCGACCCGATCCAGCAGCTCTCCAACCTCTACACGACCTACCAGCAGGGGATGGCGGCGCTCGACAAGATCTTCGACTTGCTCGACACCGAGCCCGACCTGACCGACAAGCCCGAGGCGCTCGATCCGCGGCCGCTTCGCGGGGACATCGAGCTGGAGGAGGTCTGGTTCTCCTACGGCACCGGCGATGACGACGGCTGGGCGCTGAAGGACGCCTCGATCCGGATACCCGCGGGTGAGACGCTGGCGCTCGTGGGCTCGACCGGCGCCGGCAAGTCGACGCTCGCGAAGCTGGTCGCGCGCTTCTACGACCCCCAGAAGGGACGGGTGCTGGTGGACGGGCACGATCTTCGCGACCTCAAGGCACAGTGCCTGCGAAGCCAGCTCGGGATCGTGCCGCAGGAGGGCTTCCTGTTCTCGGGCACGATCCGGGAGAACATCGCCTTCGGGCGGCCGGACGCTTCGGACGAGGAGATCGAGGCGGCCGCCGAGGGGATCGGAGCGGGCGAGTTCATCCGCCGGCTGCCCGAGGGATGGGAGACGCAGGCGGGCGAGCGCGGAACGGCACTGTCAGCCGGCCAGCGCCAGCTGATCGCCTTCGCCCGAGCGCTGCTTGCCGAGCCGCGAATCCTGATCCTCGACGAGGCGACCTCGAACCTGGACGTTCGCACCGAGCGCGCGATCGAGCGCGGGCTCGAAACGCTGCTGACGGGGCGCACGGCGATAGTGATCGCCCACCGGCTCTCGACGATCCGGGACGCCGACCGGATCGCGGTCCTGGAGCACGGGGAGATCGAGGAGCTGGGCACCCACGACGAGCTGATCGCCGCCGGCGGCCGCTACGCGGAGCTCTACGGCAACTGGGCGGAACTCGCGAGCTAGCCCGGGGTGACGCCGCCGCCCGCGCCGCCGCCGGTGCTCGGCGGGGTCGGGGTGACGGGTGCGGGTGCGGGTGCGGGTGCGGGTGTCACGGGAGCGCTCGGGCTGACGCTGCTGCCGCCCGTGCTGCTCGAGCTCGAGGCGTCGGGCTCCTGGCCGCAGTCCTTGAAGCCGTAGGACTCGGCCGCCTGAAGGGTGTCGGCCTTGGCGGAGGTGAGCTCGGCCTCGGCCGAGGTGGTGTCCTCGCCGCGATCGGTGGCGAGCGCGATCTTGTTGCCGGCCTCTGCCTGCGCGGTGTAGCCGTCGATCACCTGCTCCGCGGTGGCGCGATCCTCGGCGGGGACGCCGAGATCCTTGATGTTGATGGCGACGCCCTGGCGGATATCGGCGATCTCGCCGGCGCCGGTCAGCCCCTGGCCCTCCTCGATGAAAGTGCCGATGTCGTCGTTGGCCGCCGAGCAGATGGCGTCGGCCTGATCGATGAATTCGGCCGAGGAAGACGCCGCCTGCGTCTCGGTCGGGACCGAGATCGAGATCTCAGGCGAGCTGTCGCCACCGCAGCCGAGGCAGCCGCCGAATGCAAGCGCGGCCACAAAACCGGCCACCACGACGAGAATGAGGCGTGGACCGTTCATCGAACGAAGGACGGTAGCAGGGGATTTGGACCCCACGGCCGGGTGTTCCAGCTACTGGGCCCCAGGGATTCGAACCCCGAATTTGTCCTCCAGAGGGACACGTGTTGCCATTACACCAGGGCCCAACGTCTTGGCCCGAAAATGGAAAACCGGGCCGCCCGGAAACATAGCGGCCGTTGCGACCGCCGTCCGCCACAAGCCGGTTACGGAACGAGCGCGCCCAGATCGGCGTCGGCGTCCGCGAGCTTCCCGCGCTCGGCTGAGACGTCCACGCCCTTCGCGAGCAGCTCGCGTGCGTAGCCGAGGTCCGCGGAACGCTCAACCGAGAGGGCACCGGCGATCTTGCCGCCCTTGAGGTAGAAGGCGGCGAACTCCCCGGCGTCACGGTCGCCGCGGATGATCACCTCGTCCCAGTCCTGCGCCGGCCCCACGTACTCGAGGCTGGCCCAGTCGGCCAGGTCGCTGAAGAAGTAGGGCACGACGTCGTAGGGAGCCTGCTCCCCCAGCATCGCCTTGGCCGCGTACTGGCCCTGCTGCATCGCCACGTCCCAGTGCTCGACCCGCAGCCGCCGGCCATGGACGACGCTGTCGTAGCTGCAGACGTCGCCGGCGGCATAGATCCCTTCGACCGAGGTCTGGAGGCGCGAGTCGCAGGTGATCCCATCGTCAACGTCGAGCCCCGACTTCTGGGCCAGCATCACATCGGGGCGCACCCCGGCACCGACGACCACGCAGTCGCCCTCGATCACCTTGCCGCTCTCCGTCACAACCGCCCTCACGTCGCCGTCGCCCTCGAACGCCTCAAGCGACTCGCCGCCGTGGATCTCGATCCCCTTCGACTCCAGCAGCTCGTGGAACCAGCGCCCGACCTCGTCGCCGAAGGTCCGCGAGAGCGCGACCTCCTCCATCATCACGATCGAGCACTTCGCGCCCTTCGCGGTCAGCGACGCGGCCACCTCGCAGCCGATGTAGCTGCCGCCGATCAGCACCACCCGCTCGGCCTTCTCAGCCGACTCGCGGATGGCGTCCGAGTTGCCGTAGGCGCGGAGGTAGTGGATGCCCTCCTGTGCCGCGCCCTCGACCCGGAGGATGTTCACCATCGCGCCCGTTGCCACCAGCGCCTGCTCGAAGCTCACCTCGTCCCCGCCCTGGAGCTTGGCCACCCTGGCCTCGGTATCGAGCGACATCACGTTCTTCCCTGTCAGCAGCTCCACCCCGTTCTTCTCGTACCAGGACGGCTCGTTGACGTAGGCGGCGTCGCGCTCGGCCTCGCCCCGCAGGTACTCCTTGGAGAGCGGCGGCCGCTCATAGGGCGGCTCGGGCTCTCGCCCTACCAGAACGATCGAGCCCTCGGCGCCGCCCCTGCGCAGCTCGGCCGCGCAGTGCGCCGAGGCCATCCCGCCGCCGACCAACAGAAACGACGCCTCTCGCGCGGCCACCGGCCCGCCCTACTCCGCGCCGTCGGAGCCGAAGAACACCTTCAGATCCTCCTCGAGGCCCGGATCGAGCACCGCCAGCACCTCGTCACCCGCCTCGAGCACCGTGTCCGGCCCCGGCACGAAACCCTGCCTGCCGCGCAGCACCGAGATCAGCAGGCTGCCCTCGGGGAGGTCCAGGTCGCCGACACGCTTGCCGGTCACCGGGGAGTTGTCGGCGAGCGACATCTCGATGATCTCCAGCCGCTCCTCGTCGAGGTTGAGCAGGTGGACCAGTCCGTAGTCGGGCACCTCGTGCTCGAGCAGCCGCAGAATCAGGTCGGTCGCCGAGACGTAGGGCTTGACGCCGAGAAGCTCGAACCACTCGCGGTTTCGCGGGTTGTTGACCCTGGCGATGATCCGCTCCACCAGGTACTTCTCGCGCGCGACCTGGCAGATCAGCATGTTGTCCTCGTCGTCGCCGGTGACCGCGATCACCATGTCGGCCCGCGAGATCCCGGCGCGCTCCAGCACCCAGAGCTCGGACGCGTCGCCGTACTGCACATTGTGCTCGAGCTCCTGCTCGACCGCCTGGTAGCGCTCGAAGGAGTTCTCGATCAGCGTCACCTCGTGCTTCTTGTCGATCAGCTCCCGCGCCAGGTTCCAACCGACCTTGCCCGCGCCGACGAGAATGATGTACATCAGCCTTCGCCCTCGGTGGCGGAGGCGCCGTTACCGCCGGCAGCGTTGCTCGCCGCTTCGCGAACCGCGCCCTCGAGCATCTCGATCGCGACCCGCGTCGGGCAGATCGTCTGCACTCCCTGCTTCTGGTACCACTCGGCCCGCAGCGGATCGAGGATCCGCGCCACGACCTTGGGCACGTTGAAGCGCCGCTGAGCGATCTGGGCGATGACGATGTTCGTGTTGTCGCCGTTGGTCGAGGCGATGAACACGTCGGCACCCTCGATCCCGGCCTCGGTCAGGGCATCGACCTCGAGGGCGGTTCCGACGGTGAAGCTTCCGCCGAGGTCCTCCCACGATTGGTCGAGCCCGACCTCGAGCCGGGCGTGCGCCTCGGGGTCCTCGTCCAGGCACGAAACGTCATGCCCCTCGCGGAGCATGTTCCGCGCAACGGACGAGCCGACCCTCCCGCAACCGACGATCAAGACGAACATTGGCGGGATACTAGACAGAGCCGCGCACGCGCAGACGGTCTCGACCAGTACCGTTGGAGCATGGACTCACGGCTCCACGACGCTCACGGCCGCCGGATCACCGACCTGCGCGTCTCGGTCACCGACCGCTGCAACTTCCGCTGCCAGTACTGCATGCCGGCAGATGGCCTTCCCTGGCTCGAGCGGGAGGAGATCCTCTCCTTCGAGGAGATCACCCGCCTGGTCCGCGTCCTCGTCTCGATCGGGATCGAGGACGTTCGGCTCAGCGGCGGCGAGCCGCTGGTGCGCCGCGAGTTCCCGCGCCTGGTCGGGATGCTCTCCGAGACCGACGGGCTGCAGGACCTCTCACTGACTACCAACGGCTACCTGCTCGAGCGCGACGCCGAGGCGCTCGTCGAGAACGGCATCCAGCGGGTCAACGTCTCGATCGACTCACTCGCCCGCGACCGCTTCTTCCAGATCACCCGACGCGACTCCCTACCCCAGGTGATGCGCGGCCTCGAGGCGATCGCCGCCTTCCCGCAGGTGCACCCCGTCAAGGTCAACGCGATCGCCATGCGCGACTTCACCGAGGACGAGGTCCTCCGCTTCTGCGACTTCGCCCGCTCCACCGACTACCAGGTCCGCTTCATCGAGTTCATGCCGCTCGACGCCGACCGCGCCTGGACCCCCGACTCGGTGCTCACCGGCGCGGAGATCCGGGCCCTGATCGAGGCCGTCCACCCGCTGGAGGAGCTGCCCCGCGAGCCGCACGCCACCGCGCGCGTCTTCCGCTTCACGGAGGGCGGTGGCGAGATCGGCTTCATCAACCCGGTCTCCGAGCCCTTCTGCGCCGACTGCAACCGCATCCGCCTCACCGCCGAGGGCAAGCTCCGCACCTGCCTCTTCTCGGTCAACGAGACCGACCTCCGCGAGCCGCTGCGCTCGGACGCCTCCGACAATGACATTGCCGGCATCATCACGGACGCCGTCTGGCGCAAGGAGCTCAAGCACCGCGTCAACGAGCCCGGCTTCATCGCGCCGCCGCGGACCATGAGCGCCATCGGCGGCTAGTCATGAGCAAGCCACGCGGGTTCGTGCGCGAGCTGGCGGGCGGCCTCGGCGACAGCGGGCTGCTGATCCCGATCGCCGTGGCGATGGTCACGCTGAACGGCCTCAACGCCACGGCGGTCTTCGCCGGGGCGGGGCTCACCTATGCCGTGACGGCCCTTTACTTCCGGGTCCCCGTCCCCGTTCAGCCGCTGAAGGCCTTCGCGGCCGCAGCGATTGCGCTTCAGCTCGACGCCACCACGATCGCCGCCGGAACCCTGCTGATGGCCGCGGCGATGGCGCTGCTCGCGCTCACCGGCGCCGCGGCCTGGCTCGCGGAGAGGTTTCCCGAGGTTTTGATTCGAGGGATCCAGGCGAGCGTCGCCCTCCTGCTGGTCAAGGCGGCCGTCGAGCTCGCCGAGCGCGGCAACTGGGAGGGGGCGCCCTCCATAGACCCGACCGCGAGCATCGCGATGGCGCTCGCGGCATGCGGCGTGCTGGTCGCCGCGCGCGCCGCCCGATGGCCAGGCACCCTGTTCGTCCTCGGCGCCGGCGCGATCGTCGGAGTGGCCGTCGCCGGGCTTCCATCGGGCCTGGGACTCGGACCGGAGCCGATCACCGTCGCCATCCCCGACGGGCCCAGCTTCGCCGTGGCCCTGACCGCGCTCGTGATCGCGCAGATCCCGCTCACCTTCGGTAACTCCGTCGTCGCCACGGCTGATGCCGAAAGGGACTACTTCGGAGGGGGAGCCGCCCGCGTGACGCCATCCCGGTTGGCGACGTCAATCGGAGTCACCAACCTGCTCACCGGGCTCACCCACGGGCTGCCGACCTGCCACGGCGCGGGTGGCGTCACCGCGCACTACAAGCTCGGCGCGCGCACCCTCATCGCGACGCTGTCGGTCGGAATCATCCTGTTTGTGCTGGGGGTCGGCCTCGGCGAATCGCTACCGGTCGTGCTGAGGCTGATCGCTCCCGGTGCCCTTGCGGGAATGCTGCTCTACGTCGCGATCCAGCACGGCATGCTCGCGGCGAACCAGGATCGCCTCGACGATCGCGTCGTTGCAGCCGCCGTCGGAGCGATCACAATCCTCAGCGGCAACCTGGCGATCGGGTTCGGCGCGGGGGTTGTGCTGCTGCTTGCCCGTGCCGGCTCGCGCAGGCTGGTCGAACGTCAGCGCACCCACGCTCGAACGACCCAGACCTGACTGGTTCAACCAAGGAGGTTTGTAATGAAGCCCGAGCACTGGATCGAACGCTTCGCAGAAGGGGCTGGCGTGCAGTCGCCGAGCGCCGAAGACGTTGAGGCGATCCTGGACCTGGCCGGAACGGCGGCGCACGCTTCGGAGCGAACCGCCGCCCCGGTCGCCTGTTGGATCGGCGCCCGCAGCGGTCGCCCGCTCGACGAGCTCGCAGAGATCGCCGCCCGTGTCGGAGGTGGGGATTGAGGCTCGCCGAGATCTGGCGATATCCCGTCAAGTCGCTGCGAGGGGAGAGGGTCCAGCGAGCACGACTGGAGCGCGGCGGTCTCGACGGGGACCGTTCGATCCACATCCACCGCGACGGAAAGGTCGTCACCGCCCTGACGCTCCCCCGCCTGGAGGGCCTTGCCGGCACGCTCGGCGAGGACGGCGAGCCGCGGATCGACGGTCAGCGCTGGGACAGCGCCGAGGCCCACGACAAGGTCAGAGCGATCGCCGGGGAGGAGATCGAGCTGGTGCGAATAGACGGGGTCCGCTACGACGAGGCGCCGCTGCTGGTCACGAGCGATGGTGCGGTCGGCGCCCTGGGTGAGGATGGCAGGCGCTTTCGGCCCAACCTCGTCGTCGAGGGGGTCGAGGGGCTCTCGGAGCGTGACTGGGTGGGCCTCAGGCTGCGGGTCGGCGAGGTCGAGCTGATCGTCCGCGAGAGCTGTGTGCGCTGCATGGTGACCACGATCCACCCCGACTCTTTGGAGATCGAGCCGTCGATCCTCCGCAGGATCAACGAGGAGTTCAACGGCCTGATGGGCGTCTACTGCGAGGTGGCGCTGTCCGGGGAGATCGCTCAGGGGGACTCGGTAGAGTTGGCTGAGTAGCCAGGGTGCGAGAGGAGAGCATGGCCGCCGAGGAGAAGGTCACCTACTGCCGGATCTGCGAGCCGCTCTGCGGGCTGGTCGCGACCGTCGAGGACGGGACGGTGACCAAGCTGCGGCCCGACGCCGACAACCCCCTCTCGGCCGGCTTCGCCTGTCCCAAGGGCATCGCGATGACCGACGTCCAGAACGACCCCGACCGGGTCCTCCACCCGCTGCGGCGCCGCGACGACGGTGAGTTCGAGCGCGTCAGCTGGGAGGCGGCCCTCGACGACATTGGCGCCCGCCTGAAGCGGATCGTGAGCGAGCGCGGCGGCTCGTCGGTCGGCTGGTACATGGGAAACCCCGGCGCCTTCTCCTACTCGCACCCGATCTGGGTGCTCGGCCTGCTCGCGGCGCTCGGCTCCAAGCACTACTACACCTCGAGCTCGCAGGACGTATCCAGCCGCTTCGCAGCGAGCGCGCTGCTCTACGGCTCCCCCTTCCTGCTCCCCATCCCCGACCTCAAGCGCACAAGCTTCCTGCTGATGGTCGGAGCCAACCCGCTCGTCTCCCACGGCTCCCTGATGACGGCTCCGAGGATCAAGGACAGGCTCAACGAGATCGTCGAGCGCGGCGGCCGCGTGATCGCCGTGGACCCGCGCCGATCCGAGACCGCCCGCGCCTTCGAGCACGTCGCGGTCAACCCCGACACCGATGCCTGGATGCTGCTCTCGATGCTGAACGTGATCTTCGACGAGGAGCTCGAGGACTCCGAGGCCCTCCCCACCCAGGCACGGGGCGCCGAGGTGCTGCGAGCGATGGCCGCGGATCACCCACCCGAGGCGACCGAGGGCCGCACGGGCGTCCCGGCCGCCGACGTCAGGCAGCTCGCCCGCGACCTCGCCGCGGCAGAGGGCGCCGCCGTCTACGGCCGGACCGGCTCCTGCCTGGGGCGCAACGGCACCCTCGTCTCGTTCCTGCTCGACGCCCTCAACGTGGCCACCGGCAACCTCGATCGCGCCGGAGGGGCGATGTTCGGCGCCGGCTCGATTGACTTCGTCGGGGTGGCCGACATGATCGGCGTCGGCACATACGACGCAGCTCGCACCCGGATCGGAGGCCTGCCCGAGGTGCTCGGCCAGCTCCCGGCCTCGGTCATGGCCAAGGAGATGACAACCCCCGGAGAGGGCCAGATCCGCGCCATGTTCGTGTCCGCCGGGAACCCGGTCCTCTCGATCCCCAACGGCGATGAGCTGTCGGACGCGCTGGAGGGCCTCGATCTCTGCGTCGGCATCGACCTCTACGTCAACGACACCAACCGCCATGCCGACTACGTGCTGCCGGCGACCACCTTCCTCGAGCGCGAGGACTTTCCCCTCCCGTTCCTGAACCTGCACACCACCCCATTCGTGCAGATGACCGAGGCCGTGGTCGAGCCCTCCGGCGAGGCTCGCCAGGAGTGGGAGATCATCGAGGACATCTCGAAGCGGATCGGAATTGTGCCCTCGCCATCGCGAGCGGCGCGGCTGATCGGACGGGTGGGCCTCAGGCTCAGCCCACGGCGGCTGCTCGCCCTGCTGCTTCGAATCGGCGCCGACGGCGACCGCTTCGGCCTTCGCCGCGGCGGGCTCAACCTCAAGAAGCTGAGCGAGAAGCCGCACGGCATCGTGCTCCGGGAGTACCTCGACGAGGGAGTGCTCGCGAAGCAGATTCGCTTCAAGGACGGCCGCGTCCGACTCGACCCGCCCGAGATCGTCGAGGAGCTCGAGCGGCTCCGCGCCCAGAACGGCCACGATCCCGACTACCCGCTGCGGCTGATCGGCCTCCGCGAGCTTCGCTCCCACAACTCCTGGATGCACAACGCCGCGCTGCTGATGCGTGGCGGTCGCACCCACTCGGCCCGGATCCACCCCGACGACGCCGAGGCCGCCGGGATCGAGGACGGGCACCCCTGCCGGATCTCATCGGCTCAGGGATCGATCGAGATCCCCGCGAAGGTCACCGACGAGATCAAGCAGGGGACGATCGCCGTTCCCCACGGCTGGGGCCACCACGGCGGCGGCTGGCGCACGGCCAACGGCGCCGGCGGCGCCAACGTCAACCTGCTCACCTCATCCGAGCCGGGCGACCTCGAGCGGCTCGCCGGGATGGCGTTCCTGAACGGGATCCCGATCCG
>SHVA01000011.1 GCA_009691195.1 Solirubrobacterales bacterium
CCGATCCAGGCGCTGGCGGCGCCGATGCGGCCACCGCGTCGCAGGTACTCGAGGGTGTCAACGGCGAAGAAGATCTTCATCGTCTCGCGGGCGTCCTGCGCCCACTTGGCGGTTTCGGCGCCGCCCTTCGTCTCGGCAGCGTGTGCGGCCGCGAGGATGATCAACGCGAAGCCACCCGCGGCCGTGCGACTGTCCACCACGTGGATCCGCTCTCCGCCTCCGCCGTCGGCCGAGAGGCGCTCGCGCGCCTGGAGGGCGCTCTCGTAGGTGCCCGAGATCTGCGAGGAGAGGTGGACCGAGACGATCTCCTTGCCCTCGGCGAGCAGGGGCTCGTAGACCTCGAGGAAGTCTCCGACCGACGGCTGCGACGTGGTGATCGCCTCGCTGGCGCCCCGTAGTCGCTCGTAGAACTCGTCGTAGTCGGTGATCTCGATCTCGCGCTCCTGGCTGCCCTCCAGCCCCACGTAGAGGCTGACCAGCTTGATGTCGTGCTTGTCGATCAGCTCCTGGGGGAGGTAGGAGGTGGTGTCGGCGACGACCGCGGTCTGGGAAGGGGAGCTCACGCGCCGCGGTTGTATCACGCCTACCATCCGGCCATGGCCACGACGCTCGTCACCGGCGGTACCGGATTCATCGGTTCCCACTTGGTTCGCGCCCTCGCGCGGCGTGGCGACGAGCTCCGGCTGCTGCTTCGCGAGCGCAGCGACGCCTCGCCGCTGGAGGGAATCGAGTTCGAGCGCGTCGCCGGCGACATCGTCGACCGTGACTCGGTCGCCAGGGCGATGAAGGGCGTGGACCGCGTCTTCCACGTCGCCGGCAGGACCTCGCTGCGCCGCTCCGCCCGCGAGCGGGTGTTCGAGGTCAACGTCGAGGGCACGCGCAACGTTCTGGAGGCGGCGCTTCGCGCAGGAGCCGAGCGCGCGGTATTCACCTCCTCGACAGCCGCGATCGGCCCCGCCCAGCCGGGCGAGACCGCCGACGAGAACCAGCCCTACAGCGGCGGCCCACTGGGGATCCCCTACGTCGACTCCAAGCACGAGGGGGAGCTGGTCGCGACCCGGGTCGCGGCTCGCGGCCTGCCCGTGGTCATCGTCAACCCCTCCTTCGTGCTCGGCCCCGATGACCCGACGGGCACCTCCAACCAGCTCGTCACCAGGCTGCTCCGGCGGCGCATCCCGGCCTACGTCGATGGTGCCCTCAACGTCGTGGACGTCCGCGACGTCGCCCAGGGCCATCTGCTGGCCGACGAGCGCGGCCACGAGGGAGAGCGCTACATCCTCGCCGGCAGGAACTTCACGCTCGGGCGTCTGTTCGCCGACCTGGCGCGGATCGGGGGTGTGCCGCCGCCCCCTCTTCGCCTCCCGGGCGCGCCCGCGGCGGCGGTGGTCGAGGCGCTCGAGAACGCCGGCCTGCCGATGCCGACGTCGGCCGATGAGGTCCTGTCCGGCACCCAGTGGTGGACCTACAGAGCCGACAAGGCCAAGCGGGAGCTCGGCTTTCAGCCGCGCCCCCACGAGGAGACCCTCGAGGACACCGTTCGCTGGCAGCTCGACCGCCTCGGCGACCGTGCCGGCGGCCACGAGATCTCTGACGCGGTGCTCCGGCTCACGGGCAGCGCCGCGCGCCTACCCTCGCGCATCCTCTCGCTCGGGGGCCGCGGTTGACCGATCGCCGGGTCCTCTACCGCTGCCGAACCCGCACCAACCACCTCTGTCCCTGCGGAGCGGTGGAGCGCCGCCTGCGAAAGCTTGGGCTCGAGCACCGGGTTGAGCGGCTGCCCTACAAGCGCGCCCTGCGTCCCGAGATCCAGGAGCTCACCAGGCAGGATCGGCTGCCGGTTCTGGTCGATGGCGACGAGGTGATCCACGATTCACGGCGAATCCTGGAGTACCTCGATTGGGCGTACGGGGAGGACGATCTCGAGCCCGGTGAGGGCGGTGGCCCCGACCCGGCTTGAGCCAGGGGAGAGGTCCTATACAATGTGTAGTGATGACTGACTCAGCTGAACCCATCAAGCTCACCGACAAGGCTGCGGCCAAGGTCCAGGAGCTGCTCGCGGGCCAGGAGGACGGCGACGAGCAGGCTTTGCGCGTCGCTGTTCGCGGCGGAGGCTGTTCAGGCTTCCAGTACGCGCTCGCCTTCGACAAGCCGCGCGAGGACGACCACCGCTTCACCAATCAGGGCGTCTCGGTGATCGTTGACAAGACCAGCATGCAGTTCGTGCTCGGGTCGGAGGTCGATTGGGTCGATGGCCTTCAGGGCGCCGGCTTCGCGGTCAACAACCCGAACGTCGAAGCAGCCTGCGGCTGTGGCTCCTCCTTCCAGGTGAAGGAAGAGACCGCTGAGCAGGCCGCGGCCGTATAGCTGGCGGCCTGACTCAGGTCTCGATCTGAAGCGGGCCCGACTGGTACGGCGCTTCCTGCTGCGCGCCGTCGGCCGCAGCGGGTGCCACGGGCTCGGGCTGGGGAACGCCGAGCATCTCGGCGAGCTCGCCTGAGTCGAACAGCTCCTCGACGATCTCGGCGCCGCCGACCAGCTCGCCGTTGACGTAGAGCTGGGGGAAGGTGTGCCAGTCGGCGATCTCGCCGGTCGCCCCACGAAGCGGGTCGAGTGCCGGCAGCACGTCGAGCGCCGCGTATTCGGCGCCGAGCTGGTCGAGCACTCCGACCACCCGCATCGAGAAGCCGCAGCGGGGCGCCTCGGGGGTGCCCTTCATGAACAGCAACACCGGATTCTCGGAGATCAGCTCCTGGACCCTGTCCTTGACCGTCGGTTCAGTCATCGCCTGGGATTCTAGGGAACTACTCGACCGTGATCGAGAGCGCGTGGATCGAGCCGTCGTCGAAGCGCTCCCTCACCGCCGACTTGACCAGGCGGTGCTGGTCGATCCGGGACAGCTCCGCGAACTGCGGTGCGCTGACGATGGCGCGGAGGTGATCGCCGCCCCCCTCGTCCACGACTTCCACCGAGGCTCCGGGAAGCGCCTCGGAGATCAGCCTCTCCACCTCTGCCAGCTCGATCGTCACTAGCGCGGCGCCGTGTCGTGGCTCAGAGTCTCGTCCCCCTCGACCCTGAGGTTGGGGAGGACGCGGTCGAGCCACTTGGGCATGTACCAGTTGCGCTCCCCGAGCAGCTCCATGATCGCGGGCACGATCAGGAGCACCACGAAGGCGTCGATCGCGACGGAGACGGCGAGGCCGACGCCGAACTGCTTCACGATCGGGTCCCCGTTGAGCACGAAGCTGAAGAAGACGGAGAACATGATCGTCGCGGCGGCGAAGACGACGTGCCCGGTCCGCGCCAGCCCGACGCTGACTGCCTCGCTGTTGCGCTCGCCCCCCTGGTGGAGCTCGGCGATCCTCAAGACCAGGAAGACCTGGTAGTCCATCGAGAGGCCGAACAGGATGGCGAACATCATCAGCGGCACGTAGCTGACCACCGGCTCTGGCCCGTCGAGCCCGATCAGCTCGACCCCCCAGCCCTTCTGGAAGACCGCGGTAAGGATCCCGTAGGCCGCCACGATCGCGAGCAGGTTGAGCAGAGCCGACGTCAGCGGGATCACGACGGTACGGAAGACGATTGTCAGCAGCAGGCAGCTCAACGCCACGACGATGAAGATCACCAGCGGCAGCTTCTCGCCGATCTTGTCGGCGAGGTCGATGTAGCCGGCCGTCGTGCCGCCGACGTAGGCGGTCATCCCCGTGCCCTTGGTCGAGTCGGGGATCGTCTCGTCGCGCAGGTGGTTGACCAGGTCCTGGGTGGCGAAGGCGGAGGGTGAGGTCTTGGGCGTGACCGCGAACACGGCGGCGTTCCCGCTCTTGTCGGTCTGGGCCTGGGAAACGGAGGCGACATCGTTCTGCTTGCCGATCTCGCTCTCGAGGCTCTGCAGCCTCGGGTCGCTCGCCGGAGTCTTGAGGTAGGCCTCCTGCTGGGTGGCCTCGTCCTGCTGTTGCTGCTGCTTGGCAGTGGGCTGGGGCGGCGGCTCCCCTGCGGCCGCGGCCTGCTGCTGTGCCTCCTCGGCCTGCTGCTGCTGGGCGGCCTGCTGCTGCTCGACCTGGTCGAGCTGCTTGGTGTCGGGCTTCGCCACCGGGTTGAGCTTGACGGCGACCAGAAGGGGGCCGTTGACGCCGACGCCGAACCCCTTGGTGAGGGCGTCGTAGGCCTGGCGCTTGGTCGTGTCCTTCGGAAGCTGGCCGTCGTCGGGCGCCCCCAGCCTCAGGTCGAGCATCGGCAGCGCCAGCACGACGAGCACGACGATCCCCAGCAGGGAGGCGATCAGCGGGTGGGCGCGGAGCCGTCCCGCCAGCCGCGGGAACCCCTTCTTGGGGACGTCCTCCTTGGCACGAGCGAGGAACCTGAAGGCCGGGTGCTTGACGCGTTCTCCGAGCAGTCCGAGGATCGCGGGAAGCAGCGTGATCGCGGCCAGGACAGCCACGGCGACCACGATCGCGGTCGCGTAGCCGAGCGAGCGAACCAGCGGGATCCCGCTGAAGTAGAGGCAGAGCAGCGCCAGGATCACGGTGGTGCCCGCGAAGACCACGGCCGAGCCGGATGAGGACATCGAGCGAGGTATCGACTCCTCGGGCGGGATCCCCTTCTCGTTCATCAACAGCAGGTGCCGGCTGATGATGAACAGCGAGTAGTCGGTGCCCACCGCAAGCCCGAGCATGATCGCGAGGGTCGGCGCGATCGTCGGCACGTTGAAGGCGTGGCCCTCGAGGCCGACCACCGCCAGTCCGGCGATCAGAGCGACGACCGCCGTCGTCACCGGCAGCGGCGCGGCGGTGAAGGTCCGGAACGCGAACAGAAGGATGATCAGCGCGCCGACGATCCCGATGATCTCGCTCATCCGGGTGCTCGGCGAGGAGAGCTCCTGGCCCAGGTAGCTGCCGGCGGAGACCTCGAGGCCGGCCGTGCTGCGTGCGGGCTCGGCCGCGTCGAGGACGCTGTTGGCTTGGGAGTCGTCGAGATCGCCGGAGGAGACGTCCAGCGCCACCGAGATGTAGGCGATCTTGCCGTCCTTGGTGATGTCGGCAGCGCCCTGGGAGGAGTACGGGCTGAGGGCGTCCTGGACGTATTGGTTCTTCTTCAGCGACTTGTAGGTGTCCTCGACCACCTGCTTGTTCTTGCCCGAGGCCAGCGTCCCGGTCTTGGTCTCGATCACGATCGGGACGCTCCCGTTCGCCTGGTCGGGGAGGTCGTCGTCGAGCACGTTCTGGGCCTCGGTCGAGCCCGTGCCCGGCAGTGTGAGGTCGTTGTTGGTCGGCCGGCCCACGGAGTTGGCGATCACGACCAGGGCGACGGCAAGGGCGATCCAGCCGATTACGATCGGGACCGCGCGCCGGACCGCGAACATGCCGAGCCTGTGAAGTGCTGCGCTCATCGCCTCATCCGCTCGGCATCGTCTCACACGTTCCGCCGCTAATCCCGTAAGACTGCGCCTCGATGCGAATCGAGGACTACGCGCTGATCGGTGATCTCCACACCGCCGCGCTCGTGGGGCGCGGTGGCTCGATCGACTGGCTCTGCCTGCCGCGCTTCGACTCACCGGCCTGCTTCACCGCCCTGCTCGGAACGCCTCGCCACGGCCGCTGGCTGATCGAACCGGCGGGCGAGGTGACTGGGACCTCGCGCCGCTACCGCGACGGCGCCCTCGTGCTCGAGACCGACTTCGAGACGGCGGAGGGCAAGGCGCGGGTGGTCGACTTCATGGCGATCGAGACCGGTGGCCGAACCCTCGTGCGCCAGGTGGAGGGCATCAGCGGCAGAGTCCCCATGCAGATGGAGCTGGTGCTGCGCTTCGACTACGGCTCCGCGGCGCCGTGGGTACGCCACACCGACGACGGGATCATCGCCGTCGCCGGTCCCAACTCCGTCACGGTCTCCTCCCCGGTGGAGATGGTCGGGAAGAACATGACGACCGTCTCCGAGTTCGCGGTGGAGAAGGGCGACCGGGTGCCGTTCACCCTGTCCTGGGACATCTCCTACGAGGAGGCCCGCAAGCCGATCGACCCGGGCAAGGCGCTGAAGCAGACCGAGGCCTGGTGGCGGGAGTGGTCCCAGCGCTGCACCTATGACGGGGAGTGGCGCGACGAGGTGCTGACCTCGCTGATGGTGCTGAAGGCGCTCATTTACCAGCCGAGCGGCGGGCTGGTCGCGGCCCCCACGGCCGCCCTGCCCGAGGAGCTCGGCGGCGAGCGCAACTGGGACTACCGCTACTGCTGGCTGCGGGACTCGGCGCTCACCGTCGAGGCGCTGATCGCCTGCGGCTACCTCGAGGAGGCGATGGCGTTCGGCGCCTGGATCCAGCGCGCGACGGCGGGCCATCCCGCTCAGGCCCACATCCTCTACGGGATCGGCGGCGAGCGCTCAATCCCCGAGATCGAGATTGACTGGCTGCCGGGCTACGAGGGCTCGAAGCCCGTCCGGATCGGCAACGCGGCCTCACGGCAGTTCCAGCTCGACGTCTACGGCGAGGTCCTCGACATGGCCCATCGCGGGCGCGAGCGCGTGGGCAAGGTGCACCCGGACAACTGGCGGCGCAACGTCGTCACGCTCGACTACCTGGAGGAGGTCTGGCGCGACCCCGACGAGGGCATCTGGGAGGTGCGCGGGCCGCGACAGCATTTCGTGCACTCGAAGATGATGGCCTGGGTCGCCTTCGACCGCGCCGTCACGGCGGTCGAGCATTACGGCGCCGAGGGCCCGCTGGAGCGCTGGAAGCGGACCGCCAAGCTGATCCACGACGACGTCTGCGAGCACGGCTACGACGCCGAGCGCAACGCCTTCACCCAGTTCTACGGCTCGCAGGGGCTCGATGCCTGCCAGCTGCTGATGCCGGGGCTCGGCTTCCTTCCGGCCGATGACCCGCGCGTGATCGGAACCGTCGCCGCGATCGAGAAGGAGCTGATGAAGGGTGGCTTCGTCTACCGCTACTCGCAGGGCGCCGACTCGGTTGACGGCCTCGAGGGGACCGAGGGCGCCTTCCTGCCGTGCTCGTTCTGGATGGTCGACTGCCTGGCGATGATGGGCCGCGACGAGGACGCCCGCGAGCTGTTCGAGCGCCTGCTCGGCGTCTGCAACGACGTCGGGCTGCTGTCGGAGGAGTACGAGCCCGGTGAGGGGAGGCTGCTCGGCAACTTCCCCCAGGCCTTCAGCCACCTGGAGCTGATCAACAGCGCCTGGGCGGTGTCCGGCGCGAAGGGCGAAGAGGAGGGCGGCGAGGAGAAGCTCAGCCTGCGACGGCGTTTCCTGCGCCCGCCTTCGCTGCACCGACCATCTCTTCGACGCGACAGAACTTGACCCGGGGCCGCCCCCGGGGCTCGCCGGCCGCCACCTCCGCCGCGTCGATCGCCTGCCAGCCGGTGAAGGTCACGTGGTCGGGCTTGCGCTCGATGAGCAGGGCCTCCAGCGAGCCGGCGTCGGCGCCCGCCTCCGGCGCCGGGAGCACCCCGTCGGCAAGGTCGGCGAGCAGGCTGTCAACCGTGTCCTGGGCGTCTTTCTTGTTGGTCCCGATGACCCCGGACGGCCCGCGCTTGATCCAGCCGACCGCGTAGAGCCCCGGCACCCGGGCGCCGCCGCCGCCATCGGTGACCCGCCCGTTGACGTTGGGGATCACGCCCCGGCTCTCGTCGAAGGGAACCCCCTCGAGCTGCTCGCCCCTGTAGCCGATCGAGCGCAGCACCAGGCCGCACTCGATCGTCTCGCGCTCCCCCGTGTCCACGGCGCGAACGGCGCCGCTCTGGTCGCGCTGGAGCTCGTTGCGGCCGATCACGATCCGCTCGACCCTGCCGTCTCCCTGGAGCTCGACCGGCGAGGAGAGAAAGCGCAGGACGACGCGTCGAGGCTTGCCCTCGGGCTCTCGCTCCGAGAAGCCGGTGAGGATCTCGACGTTGCGGCGGTTGGTCGGCTCTGCCTCCTCCTCCATGAAGGCCGCGCTGATCTCGTCCAGCTCCATCTCCTCAGGGTCGATCACGATGTCGGCCTCGGTCAGCTCGCCCAGCTCGCGCACCTCGGGGTTGGTGAAAGACGCCTGGGCGGGCCCGCGGCGGCCGAGCACGACGACCTCCCTGATCGAGCTGGCCGCCAGCGCCTCGATCGCGTGGTCGGCGGTGTCGGTGGCCTCCAGCTCCTCGCGGGGCAGCGCCAGCATCCGCGCCAGGTCGGCCGCGACGTTGCCGTTTCCGATCACGACGGCGGTCTCGCAGGAGAGGTCGAACTCGTGGTCGGCGAAGTCGGGGTGGGCGTTGTACCAGGCGACGAAGGCGGTCGCGGCATGGCTGCCCGACAGCTCCTCGCCGGGGATGCCGAGCTGGCGGTCCGTCGAGGTCCCGTGGGCGAAGATAACCGCGTGATAGCGGTCGGCGAGCTCGGCGGCGCTGACGTCGCGGCCGACCTCGACGTTGCCGAAGAAGCGGAATCCCTCGCGTGCCGCGGTCTTCTCGTAGACGCGGGTGACCGACTTGATCTTGGGGTGGTCGGGGGCGACGCCGGCGCGTACGAGGCCGTAGGGAGTCGGCAGCCGGTCGATCATGTCGACCTCCACCTTGGCGTCCTCGGACTTGAGCAGGTGCCCGGCCGTGTAGAAGCCCGCCGGACCGGAGCCGACGATCGCCACGCGAAGCGGGTTGTCCGAGGTTCCGATCTCAGCCATGGGAGCCGAAAAGGGTAGGGGATCGAAGATACGCTCCCGGCCAGTGGAAGCCGCCCGCCTGCCCGATCCGGCCGAGCCCGTTCCGGCGGTTGTCTGGCCCACCGTCGGCCTCTTCTTCGCCGCGATTGCGGTGTTTGCGGTTTCTCTCGCCACGCCTGGCTCAACGACTGGCTGGGCCGCGTCAGCGCGCCGCTGGTGGCGCCGCCTTTCATCTCCTACTCGGACTTCCGCTTCGTCCACGTGCAGCACCATCGCTTCACCAACCACGACGAGACCCAGGACCCCGACGCCTACTCCTCCAACGGCTCGGCGTGGACCTGGCCCTTGCGTTGGGCGACGCAGGACATCCGCTACTGGTTCTTCTACTTCCCCTGATCAGGACGAGGCCGCGAGGCGAACCTCGCGAGCCGGCTCAACATTCTCTTCCTCGGCTTCGCCTTCGACTTCCTTCCCCACCACGGGCTCGGCGCCACCCCCGAGCAGGACCGCTACCGGACCACCCGCAACAGGGTCGGCCTCGAGCGGCTGATGAGCCCGGTCCTGCTCTACCAGAGCTACACCTCGTCCACCACCTGCACCCGCTGATCCCCTTCTGCCGCTACCTGCGCGTCTGGTGGCGCAACGAGGAGCGCTACATCGAGCACGACACGCCGCTCTCGACCTTCGCGGGCCACGAGCTGACCGTCGAGTAGTACAGCCGCCGGCGCGGGCTAGTCGTCGAGGGAGCCTGTGAGGGCAGCGGTGGCCGCGGTCCCGTCGAGTGAGTCGAGGGCGCGCGGCAGTGACATCGCGACGCAGCTGAAGATCGGGATGTCGCGCTGCGTGTAGGCGCTGGACTCGGTTCCGCGCAGCTCCTGGACCAGGTCGAGGAAGTCGCCCGGCTCGTCGGCCTCGAAGGAGACGACGAACTCCTGGTCGTCGATGCCGAAGGAGTAGGCGGTGTTGATCGAGATCTGGGGATAGCGGCGGCCGACCTCGATGTGGCTGGCCATGATCCGCCTGCGCTCCTCGAGCGGCAGCGCGTACCACTCGCGCTTCTTGTCGAGCGGGTAGACGAACAGGTACCGGCGATCCGAGACGCAGATCTCGCGCCGGACCCCCTCCTCGGAGTAGGGGGAGGGCTTGGTCATCGCCAGGTAGGAGTGTGGGACGTCGGCCCAGCGCGCCAGCCCGCTCTGCCCGAGCACGACATGGAAGGTGTGCAGGTCCTCGAGCACCGGGCTCTGGCTCAGGATCAGGAGGTCCGTGTCGCCCCGGGTCCCGACCGTTGAGTAGGCCCGCAGCGAGCGGTCCTCGGCGAAGTCCTCGCAGGCGGCGAGGAACTCGCGCTTGTCGCTGGCGCGCTGCTCGGGGTCCAGCCGCCTCCAGGCCGGATCGAGCTTGAAGAACGTGAACTTGACGAACGTGCGGTCGCTCACCGGATGGAGGTTACCCGCGGGAAACCGGTGGCCCGCCCCGGTGTCGGCGCGATTGTGACGCCCGTCCGATGTGGCGCTGGGCGACTCGGTACCATCGCGCGATGCGCATAGCCCTTGTTTCGCCCTATTCCTGGACCTATCAGGGGGGCGTCAACAGGCACGTAGAGGCGCTTGCCGAGGAGCTGCTCGGTCGCGGTCACCACGTTCGCGTCATGGCGCCGTGGGATCCGCCCGACAACCTCAGCCGTCGTCTTCATCGTGCCACCCCCGAGGCCCGCGAGCGGCCTGATTACCTCCTGCCCCTGGGCCGGACGATCGGGTTCAACTCCAACGGCGCCGTCTCCAACCTCAGCCCCTCGCCGCTCGCGGTGATGCAGATGCGCGAGGAGCTCCGCAAGGGCGACTTCGACGTGGTCCACGTGCACGAGCCGGTTGCGCCGCTGATCGGCTGGGACGCGATGAGCTTCCGCGACACCCCCGTGGTCGGGACCTTCCACGCCTACGCCACCAAGCCGGTGCCCAACCACATCGCCTCGCTCGGCGGCGCCCGCCGTAAGTTCAACCAGCTTTCGGCCCGCATCGCCGTCTCGGAGGCGGCCGCTTGGACCGGCAGGCGCTGGTTCGGCGGCTCCTACCGGATCATCCCCAACGGCGTTGACGTCGCCGAGGCCCCGGTCGGCCCCAAGTCGCGGGCCGACCACCTCAGGGTCCTGTTCGTCGGCCGCGCCGAGGAGCGCAAGGGCCTGCCGGTCCTGCTCGCCGCCTTCGGCGCCCTGGTCGGGCACGTGCCCTCCCGCCTGACGGTCGTCGGCGCCGAGCGCGGAGAGGTGGAGCGCTACCTCCCCGACCCGCGGCTCGCCTCCCGGATCGACACCCACGGCCGTGTCAGCGACGAGGATCTCTGGCGTCACCTCGGTGAGGCCGACGTGCTCTGCGCGCCCTCCCTCGGCGGAGAGAGCTTCGGGATGATCCTGATCGAGGCATTCGCCGCGGGCACGCCCGTGATCGCCTCCAACATCGGCGGCTACAGCGACGTCGTCACCGACGGCGTTGACGGCCTGCTGGTCCCACCCGCCGATCCCCAGCCCCTTGCCGAGGAGCTCCAGCGCGCCTGGCACGAGCCGGAGCGCCGCGCCGCGATGGGCATGGCCGGGCGCGAGAGCGCCCAGCGCTACGCCTGGCCGCGCGTCGCCGACCAGGTCACCGAGGTCTACGAGGAGGCCCGGGTCCCGACGCGTGCCCCGGCGACCAGGGCCCAGGCCATCGCCCGGACCGCCGGCGTGGTCCGATCCGACGGCGGCCCCAAGCTCCCGCCCCGCCGGCTGCCCTCGCTCGACCCCGCTCCCGCTCCCGCTCCCGCGACCGGAGGCCGCGGCCGGGCCGCGAGAAGGATCGCCATCGGCGTCGCCGGCATCCTCGGCGTCGGCCTCACCGTGCTCGCCGCCCGCAGGATCGGCGTCGACAAGGTCGCCGAGAACGTGATCCGCTCCGACGCCACATGGGTGCTGATCGCCTGCGCCCTGATGGTCGCCTCGCTCTTCTCCCGCGCAGCCTCGTGGATGGCGATCGCGCGCTCGGCCCTCCCGGGGCGCCAGATCCGCCGCCGCGACGTCACCTCGGCGACGATGATCGGCGTGCTGATGTCGGCGACGCTGCCGGCGAGGCTGGGCGAGCCTGCCAGGGCGATGGTGCTCGCGCGCCGGATCGGCCGCATGCGCGAGACGTTCGCGGTGTTGATCGGGACCCTCGTCTCCCAGACCGTGCTCAACATCGTCGCGCTGGCGCTGCTCGGCGGGATCATCGTCACCAGCACCGACCTCTTCCACTCGAGCACCGAGAAGCTGTTCCTGTTCAGCGCCGCGCCGCTGCTGCTGCTCGTCGCCGTGCTGATGGCGCCGTCGCTGGTCCGCGCCAACGGCGAGGGCCGGATCGCTCGCGTCGCCGCGACCGCTCGACGGGCGCTGAAGCAGGTACGCGCCGGCCTCGCCGTCTTCAAGGACCCCCGCCGCGGCAGCGCCGCGGCCTTTTTCCAGCTCTTCGCCTGGATGCTCCAGCTCCTCTCCTGCTTGGCGCTGTTCGCGGCCCTCGGGCTGGACCAGTCGGTCGGGATCGGCGCGGCGGCGGCGGTCCTGTTCGCGGTCAACGTCACCGCGGTCGTGCCGGCGACACCGTCGAACATCGGAATCTTCCAGCTGGCGGTGGTCAGCGTCCTCCACACTGGCTTTGGAATCGGAGCCGCCGACGCGCTCGCCTACGGCGTCATCCTGCAGGCGGTCGAGATCGCGACCGCCGTCGGCCTCGGCCTGCCCGCCCTCGTCCGCGAGGGCGTCACCTGGTCGGACATGCGCCTGCGCGCCCTCTCGGCCTCGCCTGTCGAGCTCTCGCCGCGCCCGACCGAGCGCTCGCGCCGCCGCGAGGCCGCTCGCGACTACGTCGCCTAGCGGTGGTCCGGACGATGAACGGCACCTGTACGACGGAATCGCCGGCGTCGGGTCGGGTCGGGGACAGTGAGGCGCCTCGGGTCGGCGTCGGCGCTCGCGGCCGTTGCGGTGGCCCTGCTCTGGGGCGCGGCCAGCGCGGACGCGGTGATCTATTGGGCCAGCTTCCAGGATCACGCCATCGGTCGTGCCAACAACGACGGCAGTGGCCTCGAGGAGGACTTCATCGCCACGGGCAATGGGCCCTTCGCGGTGGCGGCGAGCAGCTCCCATGTCTACTGGGCGAACGAGACCGGAGACTCGATCGGCCGCGCCAACCTGGACGGCAGCGGGGTGGACAACAACTTCATCCCGGTCGACACCCCCAGCGGCGTTGCGGTCACCGGCTCCTTCATCTATTGGTCGAGCATCGGGAACAACTCGATCGGCAGGGCCAACCTGGACGGCTCAAGCCCGAACCAGAGCCTGGTCCCCGGCGTGGCGACTTCCTGCGGGGTCGCCACCGACAGCGGACATGTCTATTGGGCCAGCGACGATGGCACTCCCTCGCGGATCGGTCGAGCCTCGCTCAGCGGCTCCTCGCCGAGCTACAGCTTCGTCACCATCCCGGGGGTCTCTTTTCCCTGTGGCGTAGCGGTCAACACCGCCAACATCTTCTGGGCGGACACCGGGATCTTCGGCGGAGGCACCGACATCGGCCGCGCCAACACGAGCACGGGCATGGGCGCGGACGCGAGCATCATCGGCGACGCCGCAACCCCGTGCGGCGTCGCCGTCAACGGCTCGAAGCTCTATTGGGCGAACACGGGAACCAACACGATCGGCCGCGCGAACACCGACAGCACCGGGGTCGATCAGAGCTTCCTCGCCACCGGCGGGGATCAGACCTGCGGCGTCGCCGTGACCTCGCTGGCGCCGTCGGGCGACTTCACGGTCGGCAAGGCGAAGCTGAACAGGAAGAGGGGGACGGCCAAGCTCCCGGTCAAGGTGCCGGGCTCGGGCTCTCTCACCCTGGAGGGCAAGGGCGTCAGGGCCCTGCGTTTGCGAGGGGGCGCGGCCGGCGAAGCCAAGGCCGTAAACGGCGCCGGCACCGTCAACCTGAAGCTGACCCCCAAGGGCGCGGCCAGCAAGCGGCTCGCCAAGCGAGGCAAGGCGAAGGTCAAGCTCACGATCACCTACACGCCGACCGGCGGCAGCCCGGTCCCACAGAGCAAGCTGGTCAAGCTCAGCAAGCGCTGATTCGCGCCCCCCCCGCCGCGTCGGTCGAGGCCGGGGCCGGCCCCCGGAGCACGAGTGAGGACGCTCAGGCCTCGACCTCGGCGGGGTCCTCCTCCGGAGGCAGCTCGCCGCCGCGCTCGGTGCCGGCGATCACCTCGTCGGGTGAGGGGCCTTTGGGGATGAAGCCGGACTTCATCCCGAAGTAGACGGCTTGGGGGTGGTGGGCGATGATTGCCACCGTTGACTGCTCGGGCATCACGGCGTGGCCGTCGCTGAGGGTCATGCCGATCTGCTCCAGGCCCAGCAGGCGCCAGACCTTCTCGTGCTCGGACTGCTCGGGGCAGGCCGGGTAGCCCCAGGAGTAGCGGCGCCCCTGGCCGGGCTCGATCCCAAGCTCCCGGCGCGCCTCGGAGTGCAGCCACTCGGCCAGGCCTTCCGCCGTCTGCACGCCGAGGCCGTGGGTGTAGAGCTGCTCGGCGAACTCGCCGTCGCGCTCGAGGCGGGCCATCAGCTCGGTGACCTCGGGGCCGACCGTCACCCCTTGGAGCGCGACCACGTCGCGCTCCCCTGAGTCCATCGGGCGGTAGAAGTCTGCGAGGCAGATGCGGTCGCGCTTGGGCTGGCGGGGGAAGATGAGGCGCTCCAGCTCGCGCTCGGGGTCGGCCGGGTCGAAGACGACCAGCTCGTTGCCGTCGGCGGCGGCGGGGAAGTAGCCCAGCCGGGCGCGAGGATGAAGGTAGTCCTGCTCGCGCCACATCCGCTCGAGCCTCGGGGCGAAGCCCTCGTCGCCGTTGTGGCCCTCGACGATCCGGCGCCACTCCTCGCCCTTCTTGCCGCGGCCGCCCCAGTGGAGCTTGAAGAGCACGTGGCGGTCGAGGTGGGGGTACACCTCGTCGAGGTCCACGTCGATCTCGCGGGCGCCCCAGAAGGGGGGCTCGGGGACCTCCACATCGGTGCGCGCCCCCGAGCGGACGCTGTTGTCGGTGGTTGGCGGGCCGTCATCCGGCTTCTCGCCCTTCTCACGCAGCGCCTTGGCCTCGCTGCGGAAGCGCTCGACCAGCGCCGCTCGCCTCTCGGCGTCGACCAGCTCGTCCATCGTGTCGAGGCCGACGAAGGCGTCCTTGCAGTAGAAGACGCCCGGCTCGTAGATCTCCTCGGAGTCCCTGCCGCCGGGGTAGAGGATGCGGCGGCCGAAGTCGCGGTTGATCGCGGCGCCGCCGATCAGCACCGGGAATGAGAGCTTTCGCTCGTGCAGCTCCTGGACGGCGGCCGGCATCTGCTTGGAGGTGGAGACGAGCAGCGCCGAGAGGCCGATCGCGTCGGCCTCCTCCTCGATCGCCGAGCTGATGATCGTCTCGAGCGGGACCTGCTTGCCGAGGTCGATGACCGTGTAGCCGTTGTTGGTGAGGATGGTGTTGACCAGCGACTTGCCGATGTCGTGGACGTCGCCGAAGACGGTCGCGATCACGATCTTGCCCTTGCTGTGGCCCTCGATCCGCTCCAGGTAGTTCTCGAGCCGGGCGACGGCCCGCTTCATCACCTCGGCCGACTGCAGCACGAAGGGGAGGATCAGCTCGCCTGCGCCGAACTTGTCGCCGACCTCCTTCATCGCCGGCAACAGCACGGTGTTCAGCGTCGGGACCGCGCCGATCTTCTCGACGCTGCGGTCGATCCAGTCCTCGATCCCGTCCTTCTTTCGGTGCAGGATCTGCCAGTGCAGCGCCTGCTCGGGCTCCATGCCCTCGGTGGGATCGCCGGCTTGCTCCTCAGCCGTCTCGCCCTTCTGCTCGAAGTGGGCGATGAACCTCTCGAGGGCATCATCGGAGCGGTTGAAGACGAGCTCGTCTGTGAGCTCGCGCTCGTTCTCGGAAATCTCCGCGTAGGGGGTGATCTGGTTGGGGTTGACCATCGCCAGGTCGAGCCCCGCCTCGACGCAGTGGTGCAGGAAGACCGAGTTGAGGACCGCGCGGGCGCTCGGCGAGATCCCGAAGGAGACGTTGGAGACCCCCAGGGAGGTCTTCACATGCGGGATCTCGGCCTTGATCCGCCTGATCCCCTCGATCGTCTCGACCGCTGAGGGACGCCACTCCTGCTCGCCGGTGGTGAGGGTGAAGGTGAGCGCGTCGAAGATCAGCGACTCGGGGTCAAGGCCATGCTCCTCACAGCAGAGCTCGTGGATTCGCTTGGCGATCTCGAGCTTGCGCTCGGCGGTCTTGGCCATCCCGACCTCGTCGATGGTCAGCGCGATCAGCGCCGCTCCGTGTGCCCTCGCCAGCGGCGCCACGCGGTCGAGCTTGTCGCGGCCCGCCTCGAGGTTGACCGAGTTGACGACGGGCCGGCCGGGGATGTGCTCGAGCGCGGCCTCGATCACCTCCGGCTCGGTCGAGTCGATCTGGATCGGGGCCGGTTGGGTCAGCGAGACCCGCTCGACCACAGCGCTCATCTGCTCGTCCTCGTCCTCGCGCTCGGTCAGCGCGACGCAGACGTCGAGCAGGTGGGCGCCTCCGTCGACCTGGTCCTGGGCAACACCGGTCAGGCCGTCGTAGTCGTCGGCCAGCAGCAACTCCTTGGCCT
Organism: Solirubrobacterales bacterium; assembly: GCA_009691195.1. Lineage (GTDB taxonomy): Bacteria > Actinomycetota > Thermoleophilia > Solirubrobacterales > 70-9 > SHVA01. Next base: position 16,302 of record SHVA01000011.1, read on the forward strand.
TTCGCGACCCCTGCGAGTTGACCCGCTCGCCGACCAGGGTCGGCGCGGGCTCCTGGGCAAGCGGGGTGGCGGTGATCATCGAAGAGACCTGAATCGGGCCGGGGGAGGGACGCTCCCCGGGAGTGAGCCCCGCGATCCGCTCGCGGATCGCGGCGATATGTTCGGGAGTGGTGCCGCAGCAGCCGCCGACGATGCCGACGCCGTGGCGCTCGACGAACTGGCCGAGGGCCTCGGCGAGCGGCTCGGGCTCGGTCGGGAAGATCGTTTCGCCGTCGGGCCCCTGGTGGGGGATCCCGGCGTTGGGGATGCAGTGCAGCGGCAGCGGCGAGTTCTCGCCGAGGTAGCGGATCGCGTCGCGCATGTCCTCGGGGCCGGTCGAGCAGTTGAGCCCGAGCACGTCGACCTCGAGCGCGGTCAGCGTCGTCATCAGCGCCGGGATGTCGGTGCCGAGCAGCATCGTCCCCGACTCGCGCAGGATGAACATGCTCGCCTGGATCGGGACGCTGCGGCCGATGCGCTTGAAGGCCTCGCGGGCGCCGAAGATTGCAGCCTTGGCCTCGAGGATGTCCTGCTGGGTCTCGATGATCAGGAGATCGGCGCCGCCCTGAATCAGGGCGCCGGCCTGCTCGTCGAAGACCTCGACCAGCCTGCCGAAGCTGATGTCGCCGAGGGTCGGGTCGTCGCTCGCCGGCAGGAACCCGGTGGGGCCGATCGAGCCGGCGACGAAGCGATCGGGCCCGGCCGCCTTGCGGGCGATCTCGGCGGCCCTGCGGTTGATCTCCAGCGTCTGCTCGCCGATGCCCCACTCGTCGAGCTTGAGGCGGCTGCCCTGGAAGCTGTCGGTCTCCAGGACCTCGGCGCCCGCGTCGAGCATCGCCGTGTGCACGCCCTCGATCACGTCGGGGCGGTTGAGGATCAGCGCCTCGTGGCACTTGCCCTTGAGCCCGCCGTAGTCCTCGGGCCCGAGATCGAACTCCTCCAGGGTCGCGCCCATGCCGCCGTCGAAGAGGACGATGCGGTCGCGCGCCGCGGCCAGGAAATCACGTTCGGACATGGCGATGGAGGGTACCCAGGGCCCGGCTCGCGCCGCGCGGGTAGCCTTGCTGCATGGCCCTCTCCAACATCTCGGGCTTCCCCAGGATCGGCCGAGACCGGGAGCTCAAGTTCGCCACGGAAAGCTATTGGCGGGGCGAGAGCTCGGCCGATGAGCTTGCCTTTGCCGGCCGCGAGATCCGGCTCGCGAACTGGAAGCTGATGCAGGAGCGGGGGATCGACCTGATCCCCTCCAACGACTTCTCCTACTACGACCAGGTCCTCGACGCCGTCGCCCTCTTCGGCGCCGTTCCCGACCGATACGGCCACGAGGTGGGCGACGTGGGCCTCGACCTCTACTTCGCGATGGCGCGCGGAAGGCAGGCTGACGGCGTTGACGTCACCGCGATGGAGATGACCAAGTGGTTCGACACCAACTACCACTACATCGTCCCCGAGCTCGGCCCCGACACGCGCTTCTCGCTGTCTGCGAGCAAGCCGTTCGACGAGCACGCCGAGGCGATGGAGGAGCTCGGGATCGACACGGTACCGGTGCTGATCGGGCCCGTCAGCTTCCTGCTCCTGGCCAAGCCCGCCGAAGGTGTCGATGAGGGCTTCGACCGCCTCTCGCTGCTGGAGCCGCTGCTCGAGGCCTACGGCGAGGTGCTCGAGCGCCTCGCCGAGCAGGGCGCCGACTGGGTGCAGCTCGACGAGCCCTGCTTCGTCGAGGACCGCTCCGAGCACGAGCTGGATGCGCTGCGCCTCGCCTACGAGGAGCTGGCCAGGGTGCGTGAGCGGACCCGGATCTGCGTCAAGACCTACTTCGACCACAGCGGAGACGCCTACGGCGTGCTCCGCAACCTCCCCGTCGAGGGCGTCGGGCTCGACTTCGTCCGGGGCCTTCACAACGTCGAGCTGATCGCCAAGCAGGGCGGCCTCGAGGACCGCTGGCTGTTCGCCGGCATCGTCGACGGCCGCAACGTCTGGATCAGCGACCTCGAGCACAGCCTCGATCTGCTCGAGGGGCTGAGCACGCGCACCTCCCAGCTCGTCGTCTCGAGCTCCTGCTCGCTCATGCACAGCCCGCTCGACCTCGACGCCGAGCCGGCGGGCGTGGACGCCGACCTCGACGACGAGATGCGCTCCTGGATGTCCTTCGCCGTGCAGAAGGTGGGGGAGGTGGCGACGCTGGCGCTGGGCCTCGCCGGCGGGCGCCCGGCGATAGCCGAGCAGCTCGACGCCAACGACCGCGCGCTCGAGGACCGGCGCAACTCGCACCGCACCGCCAACCCCGAGATCCGCTCGCGGGTCGCGGCGCTCAGCGATGACGACGCCCGCCGTGAGGGCGGGTTCGCGGCGCGGCGCGACGCCCAGCGCGAGCGGCTCGGCCTGCCGCCCTTCCCCTCGACCACGATCGGCTCCTATCCCCAGACCGACGAGATCCGCGGTGCCCGCCGCCGCCTCCGCGAGGGTGAGATCGACCGGCCCGCCTACACGGGGCTGATGGAGGCCGAGATCGAGCGGGTCGTCCGCTTCCAGGAGGAGATCGGCCTCGACGTGCTCGTCCACGGCGAGCCCGAGCGCAACGACATGGTCCAGTACTTCGGCGAGCAGATGGAGGGCTACGTCTTCACCGAGAGCGCCTGGGTGCAGTCCTACGGCTCTCGCTGCGTGCGGCCGCCGATCATCTTCGGCGACGTACGCCGGCCCTCGCAGATGACCGTCGAGTGGACCACCTACGCCCAGTCGCTGACCGAGCGGCCGATGAAGGGGATGCTCACCGGCCCGGTGACGATGCTGCAGTGGTCCTTCGTGCGCGACGACCAGCCGCGCGCCGAAACCTGCCGCCAGCTCGCCCTGGCGATTCGCGACGAGGTCATCGACCTCGAGGCCGCCGGGGTGCCGATCATCCAGGTCGACGAGCCGGCGATCCGCGAGGGGCTGCCGCTTCGCCGCGACCGCTGGGAGGAGTACCTGGGCTGGGCGGTGGAGTGCTTCCGGATCTCGACCTCGGGAGTCCGCGATGAGACCCAGGTCCAGACCCACATGTGTTACTCGGACTTCGGCGAGATCATGGAGCAGATCGTCGCCATGGACGCCGACGTGCTCCTGATCGAGGCCGCGCGCTCGCGGATGGAGTTGCTCCACGATTGGGAGCGCAGCGGCTACGAGCGTGACATCGGCCCGGGCGTCTATGACATCCACTCACCGCGGGTCCCTACGGCCGAGGAGATGGTGGAGCTGCTTCGGGCGGCGGCGGAGGTCCTCGAGCCCGAGCAGATCTGGGTCAACCCCGACTGCGGCCTCAAGACCCGCGCCTGGCCCGAGACCGAGGCGGCGCTGCGGAACATGGTCAACGCGGCCAAGCAGGCCCGCAATGAACTCCTCCGGGCGGGCTGAGGCGGCGCCGAGCACGGTTCGAGGCGCCTTTCGCAAAGTGTTAGCGGGACTTGAGCTTTTCTTGAGCAATCCCTAACATACTTTCCCTCGCGAGGAAAGGCTCAGATAGCTCGAGCGCTCTCGCTGTCATTAAGGAAACGATTCCCGCCGGGAGCCCCGGGCGGGAGAAACGGGGGGTCACGATGGAAGCAGGCACGATTCAAGGAGTGAGCGTCGGCGGCCGCGAGCCGAAGGCGCTGCTGCTCAACGACGGGACCAGGCTCGCGCTCGAAGAGGACGGGTCCGGCGCCCAGCCGCGCTGGATGCGGGTCGGGGACGACGGAGCGGACGGCTCGATGTCGGTGGCCGAGGCAGTCAGCCTGGCCGGCGAGGAGCATGCCGACTACGTCCGGGTACGCACCCGCTCAGAGGCGGCCTGGCTGCGCGTGGTCGCCGAGTGGTTCGAGCAGCAGGCGGACGAGCTCGAGCAGAGCCTCGGGGCCGCCAACCGCGCCGGCTAGCAGCGGCGCACGGGCGTCATCAGGCTCGGGGCAACGCGCTCCCGGGCCCCGCGGGGGGCGCGTGAGGGCTAGCGTCCCAGCCGGCGCTTGAGGCCGCGGGCGTTGAAGAAGGTGGTGACGCGCCTCAGCGTCCTGCGGCGCTTCTCGGTGTAGGGGAAGTAGATCGGCTCGCGCTTCTGGTTGAAGCGGTTGATCACCAGCGACTCGGGGCGGACGAATTTCTTGATCCCGTACTCGCCGTGGCGGAAGCCGATGCCCGAGTCCTTCCAGCCGCCCATCGGCACGTCCGAGGCGAGGAAGTTGATCAGCACGTCGTTGACGCAGGCCGCGCCGGCCTCGAGCCGGCGGGCGACCTCGGTCGCCTCGCGGGTCTTGCCGAAGACGTAGCCCGTGAGGCCGTGGCGGCTGTCGTTGGCCATCCGCACCGCCTCGTCGGCGTCGCGGACCTTGATCACGGCCACGACGGGGCCGAAGGTCTCCTCCTTCACCACCTCCATCGAGTGGTCGGCGTCGGCGATCACCGTCGGTGGGTACCAGTCGCCGGGCCCGGGCCCTCGCTCGCCGCCGGTGAGCACCCGGGCGCCGCGCTCGCGCGCGTCGGCGACGTGCTTCTCGACGAGGTCGATCTGCGGCGGGAAGGTCATCGCTCCCACCTCGGACCCGTACTCGGCACCGTCGATGCCCTGGCGCAGCGTCCCCACCTCGTCGGTGAGGCGCTGGACGAACTCGTCGTAGATCGGCTCCTCGACATAGAGGCGCTCGACCGACATGCAGACCTGGCCTGAGTTCTGGAAGGCGCCCCAGGTGGCGGCGTTGACGCTGCGCTCCATGTCGGCGGAGCGCAGGACGATCATCGGATCGTTGCCGCCCAGCTCGAGGCTGACGGGCGTGAGCCGCTCGGCGGCCTGGGCCATCACCTTCCTGCCGGTGCGGTCCGAGCCCGTGAACTGGACGAAGTCGACCTGGTCCACCAGGGCGGAGCCGGTCTCACCGCGGCCGTTGACGATCTCGAAGACGTCGGGGCCGCCGATCTCCTCCTTCCAGGCCAAGAGGATGCGGCCCAGCGCCAGCGGAGTGATCTCCGAGGGCTTGATCACGACCGCGCAGCCGGCCATCAGCGCCGGGATCGCGTCGCCGATGGAGAGGATCAGCGGGAAGTTCCAGGGGCTGATGATGCCGGCGACGGGGAAGGGCCGGTACTGGACGCGCAGCTTCTTCACCTTCATCAGCGGCGAGTGGGCGGGAACCTTCTCGTCGCCGATGAAGCGCTTGGCCCGGCGCCCGTAGAAGTTGATCAGGTCGGTGAGGTAGACCATCTCGCCGGCCGCCTCGGCGCGGACCTTGCCGGTCTCGGCCTGCATCAGGTCGGCGATCTCATCGGAGTGGTCGAGCATCCAGTCGCGCAGCTTGTCGAGCCAGCGGCGGCGGCCTTTGAATCCGAGGGCCTCCCATGCGGGCTGGTTGGCCCGCACCCCGGCCACGACCTCCGCGACGCGCTCGGGGCCGTCGAGGGGCAGGGTCGCGATCACCGAGTCGTCGGCAGGGTTGACGACCTCAAAGCTCTCGCCGGGTGCCCCGGCGCCGTTGGTGGTCGGCGCGGCGTGGGTGCTGCTGGTCTGCGTTGTCGCCATCTTCATCCCCTCGCTCGGATCTTCGTGACTGACGGCACTTTATCGCCCTGGCCAGCCGGCCAGTCCTCTCGCAGGAGGCCAGGGCGGCTGCCGGGCTTGTGACCATTGCCACTCGACTTCTTGGAGAAAGGGCACTGCCGATTTCCGACACCGGTCCAAAGACCCCCGGGCCAGGCGTCCCTAACTTGGCATGCGATGGCAAATCGCGACCGCCGCGGGCACGTCCCGGGTGGGCAAGGAAAGGAAATCAGTCAATGAAACGACGGCATCTGGGGGTGGTGCCGCTTGCCTTGGTGGCGCTCTTCGTGCTTCCCGGCATCGCGTCCGCCGACTCGCTGGAGGCGTCGGGGAACGGTGTCCTGCCTGACTCAGTCGCGATCAACACCCTCTGGGTGATCTTCGCCGGCGCTCTGGTCATGTTCATGCAGGCAGGGTTCATGCTCCTCGAGATCGGCTTCTCGCGGGGCAAGAACGCCGGCACCGTGGTCGTCGAAGATCCTCGTGAACTTCTCGATTGCGGCGATCGCGTTCTACGTCTGCGGGTTCGCCTTCGCCTTCGGCGCCAACGGCAGCATCGGCCCGTTCCACGACGTGATCGGAAACACGGGGTTCTTTCTGCAGGACTACGGCGACCCGACCACGGCGTTCCCCGTCATGGGACTGTCCAACGCCACGGTGGAGTCGAAGTGGTTCTTCCAGTTCGCCTTCTGCGCCGTGTCGCTGGCGATCGTCTGGGGCGCGACGCTGGAGCGGATCAAGTTCGGCGTCTACATCATCTACTCGATCGTGTTCGCCTCGCTGATCTATCCGATCGGCGCCCACTGGGTGTTCGGCGGCGGCTGGCTGCAGCTGAACGTCGGCATGCAGGACTTCGCCGGCTCGACCGCGGTCCACCTGATCGGCGCCACCGGTGGGCTCGCCGCCCTGCTGTTGCTCGGCGCCCGCAGGGGCAAGTTCGGCGGTGACGGCAAGCCACGCGCCATACCGGGGCATTCGATGCCCCTGTTCGGGCTCGGTGTGGTGATCCTCTGGCTGGGCTGGTTCGGGTTCAACCCCGGATCGACCCTGGGCGCGCTCGACGGGCGCTTCCCTGAGGTGCTGGTGATAACCCAGCTGGCGGCAGCGGCCGGCGTATTGGCGGCGGCGATCACGAGCAAGGTCACTCAGAAGACGATCGACATCGGCATGGTCGGAAACGGCGCAATCGCTGCCCTGGTAGCGATCACCGCTCCTTCGGGCTACGTCGAGATCTGGGCCGCCCCGATCATCGGGGCGGTTGCCGGCGTGCTCGTCGTGTACGCCGTGCTGGCGATCGACAAGCTGATCGACGACCCGGTCGGAGCGCTTTCCGCGCACGGCCTGGCCGGTATCTGGGGCACCTTGTCGTGCGGCTTGTTCACCGCGCCTCGCCTGGCCGAGTACAACGCATTCGGAGTCACGACAGGCTCGGGGAAGAGCGAGCATTTCCTCGGCGGGTTCGTCTATGCGAGCGGCCTCTTGGGCAAGGGCGCCAACGACATCGGCGGCTCCCTCAACACCGAGGCCTTCAAGCAGCTCGGCGCGCAGGCGCTGGGCGTCTCCGTCGCCTTTGCGTTCGTGTTCGCGGCCAGCTTCGCGACCTTCTGGACGATCAAGAAGGTCTATGGGCTTCGCGTCGATGAGGGCGAGGAGGACGCCGGGCTGGACATCTCAGAGCATGGGATGTACGGCTATCCGGAGCAGTTCATCCCGCAGCCGGAGTACCCGGGTGCGGCGAGCGGACCGCTTCCGGCCGGCAGGCCGGCCATTGCAACCGCAACCGCCGACACCAAGGCGTAAGGGGGTGAACAAATGAAGAAGATCGAAGCGTTCATCCGCCACGAGGCGTTTGAGCCGATCAGGACCGAGCTGCTCGAGCAGGGATTTCCATCCCTATCGATCAGCGAGGTCAAGGGCTCCGGTCGCCAGAAGGGGGTGGTGGAGACCTACCGCGGCTCGACCCTGACGGTCAACGTTCGGCCGAAGCTCAAGATCGAGTGCGTCGTCGAAGACAAGGACAAGGGTCTCGTCGTCGAGACGATCCTCAAGCATGCCCGCACGGGCGAGGTCGGCGACGGCAAGATCTTCGTCATCCCCGTCGAGGAGGCGATCCGGATCCGCACCGGGGAAGGCGGTGAGCCGGTTCTCCAGACCCACGAGGAGTCCGAGGGCCCCAAGTAGGCAGCAGAACCATCAGGCGCGTCAAGCGGCCGGGGGCGTCCTCGCCCCCGGCCGCGGCGCTAGCGGCGCTTGCGCTTGGCCACCAGGCGCCAGACCTGGCCCTTCTGGGAGAGGACGTAGACGTGGCCCGCCCGGTCCTCGGCGAAGGAGGTCAGGTAGGGGACCTCGAAGCGGAGCTTGCGCTGCTTGACGGCCTTGTTGGGCAGGGGGCGGAAGGAGAAGATCCGCCCCGTGCAGAAGTCGCCGAAGATGTAGCGGCCGATGATCTCGCGGCCGAAGATCCGCGAAAGGCTCGGGTCGCGGACGACGTAGCCGCCGGTGACCGAGCAGCCGGGCCCGTGGGGGTAGGCGAGGATCGGCTCGACCGTCCGCTTCTTGGGAACCCCGCCCCTGTAGGCGGCGAAGCCCTCGTAGGCCGACCAGCCGAAGTTGGCGCCGGCGCCGGCGCCGGGCGGGACGTAGTCGATCTCCTCGAAGCGGTCCTGCCCGACGTCGCCGATCGACAGCGCCCCCGTGGCGCGGTCGAAGGAGAAGCGCCAGGGGTTCCGCAGCCCGTAGGCGTAGATCTCGTCGAGCCCGCGGCGGCCGACGAAAGGGTTGTCCTTGGGGACGGTGTAGGGCCTGCGCCCGTGCTTGGCGGGATCGATCCGGAGGATCTTTCCGCGCGGGTTCTTCAGGTTCTGCGCCGAGTCAAAGGGGTCTCCCGAGGGCCCGCCGTCACCCGAGCCGACGTAGAGATGGCCGTCCGGCCCAAAGACAAGCAGGCCCCCGTGGTGCTTGGGGGTGGGCTCGGGGATGATGAGCACGTTGCGGGCACTGCTTCCGCTGGCCCGCACCTCGCTCTTGGGGCTGCGGCGGTATTCCACCACCCGCAGGTCGTCGTGGTTGTCGGTGAAGGCGACGTAGAAGCGGCCGGATTCGGAGTAGTCGGGCGCGAAGGTGAGCGAGAGCAGGCCCTCCTCACCACCCTTGCCGTCGTCCTTGACCCGGTCGCGAATGTCGAGGAAGGGCTCGGGGAGCGTCCGCCCGCGCTCGACTACCCGGACCTTGCCCGGCTTCTCCACGACGAAGAGGGCCTCACCCTGGGGCGGCTGGGTCAGGTGGACGGGTTGGTTGAAGTTCCCGATCTTCTCGAGGGCGAGGAACTTGGGCCCGAGGCGCTGCTCGTCGCGATGGGAGATGCCGATGATCGCGGTCACGGCGGCGAGGATCGCCGCGAGCGTCGTCTCGATCTGGCGGCGGGTGAAGATGGTTCGCATGGACGGGGCATGCCGCCGGCGGGGTCGCCGCGGCACCCGCGGCAGGTTAGTGCCTGCGCCTAGCGCTTCCCGGGAACGACCCGGAAGACCGGGCCGCTGAGCGAGGTCGCATACAGGGCGCCGCCGCGGCCCTCTCCGAAGGAGCTGAGCGAGCCGACCCGCAGGCCCGTCCCGCGGTCGTGCTTGGCGCGGCCGAGCGCCGGCACGAAGCTGCGCAGCTTGCCGGTGCAGTAGTCGCCGTAGAGATAGCGTCCGCGCAGGCTCTTCAGCGAGCGGTCAGCGACGACGTAGCCGCCGATCACGGTGCACCCACGCGAGTGCGGGTAGGCGAGCACGGGCTGGTCGTGGCGCGATGGCGCCGGCGGGATCGCGCCGTCGTAGTGCGAGAAGCCCTCGAAGTCGTTCCAGCCGAAGTTTGCGCCCCTGGCGGCAGCGACCGTCTCGTAGTCAACCTCCTCGAAGGCGTCCTGACCGACGTCGCCGATCGCGATTCGGGGCCGGCTGGGCTTTGTAGTGAGGTCGAAGGAGAAGCGGAAGGGGTTGCGCAGCCCGATCGAGTAGATCTCGTCGCGGCCCGGGTCGCCGACGAAGGGGTTGCTCGCTGGGACCGTGTAGGGCCGGCCGCCGCTCTCCCGGGGGTCTATCCGGATCAGCTTGCCGAGCAGGTTGTCGGTCCTCTGGGCGCTGTTGTCGGCGTCGCCGGCGCCCCCGCCGTCGCCCGCCCCCGCGAACAGGTAGCCGCCCGGGCCGAACTGGAGCTGGCCGCCGTTGTGGTTGGACTCGTCGGGGTGGGGGATCGTGATCACGACCCGGCGGGTCTTGCGCTTGGCACGGTTGGGATTGCCGGCCGAGCGGCGGAACTCGTCGATCTCGATGCTGCCCTCGTTGTTGACGAAGTAGGCGTAGAAGCGCCCCGAGCTGCCGTAGTCGGGCGGGAACGCGATCGAGAGCAGCCCCTGCTCGCCTCCGAAACGCACGAGCCGGCGGATGTCCAGGAAGGGCCTGCCGAGCCTTCGCCCCCTGAGGACGAGCCGCACCCGGCCCGCCTGCTCGACCACGAACAGCCCCCTGGAGCCAGGCGCGGAGTCCACGTAAACCGGGCTGCGGAAGCGGCCGATCGATTTCAGCGTTGCGCCGCCCTTGCCGTTGCCCGCTGCCACCGCGCTCGGGTCCCAGCGGCCGCCTGCGACCAGCAACACGGCGCCGGCGAACGCCAGGCAGGCTGCTGTTGTGCGGGCGCGCCTCACTTGGGATCCAGGCGCCGGAGGCTGCCGTTCAGAGTGGTGAGCATCAACCTGCCCTTGGCGTCCTCGCCGAAGGACGAGACGCTCTGCAGGCTCCTCACCCCGAGCGGCCGATCGTCGCTGGCGCTGCCCTGGGAGGGGATCAGGCTCCGGATCTGGCCTGAGCAGAAGTCCGCGTACAGGTAGCGCCCCAAGAGCGAGGGAAGGCGCTTGTCGCGGGCCACGTAGCCGCCGCTGATCGCGCAGGTCCCGTGGTGCGGGTAAGCGAGGATCGGCGCCACGGCGCCCGGCGCCGCCAGATCGGGATCTATCAGCGCCTTGCCCTCGAAGCGCGGCCAGCCGAAGTTGGAGCCGCGGGCCTTGCCGCGCTTGCGGAAGTTGACCTCCTCGCGGGCGATCGGGGCGTCCGAGCCGACGTCGCCGATCGCGATCGCGCCCTTGAGGCGGTCGAAGCTGAAGCGCCACGGGTTGCGAAAGCCGAGCGCGTAGATCTCGTCGCGCCCCGGGCCCTGGGCGAAGGGATTGCCGGTCGGGACGGTGTAGGGCTCGCTCCCGCGCCGGCGGGGATCGATCCGCAGGATCTTGCCCAGGAGGCTGTCGTGGCTCTGGGCCTGCTCGGACTCAGCGCCGTCGCCGACGCTCACGTAGAGGAGGCCGTCGGGGCCGAACTGGAGCGCTCCGGCGTTGTGGTTGGGGAAGTCGTCGCGGTGGGGGATCTCCAGCACCGCCCTCGGCTCGCCGATCGCGCGCAGCCCCTTGGGGTCGGTCCGGATCTCCGCCACCAGGTTGTCGGTGTCGAGTTGGTTGAAGTAGACGTAGGCGAGGTGGTTGCGCTCGAAGTGCGGGTGGAAGGCGATCGAGAGCAGACCCTGCTCGCTGTTGCCCGACTCGACCGAGTCGCTGATGTCGAATAGGGGCGTTTCCCGCGTGGCGCCGTCACGGATGACCAGGACGCGGCCTCCTCGCTCGACCACGTAGAGGTTGCGCCTCAGCGATGGAGCCGCCGCCACGTGGACCGGCTGGTCGAGCCCGGCGGCCAATTTCGTCAGCTTGACGCCGCCGGTGCCCGGCTTCTTGGCGCCGCCCTGCGTCTCACGGGCGGCGGCGGTCGCGGCGAGCGTCAGGGCGCAGCTGCCGAGCAGCACCGCGGCCGCGAGGACGGCGCGGCCCGCCCGGGGCTCGCGGGCCGTCAAGGCGCTGGATCGAGGCGGTAGAGGGGCCCCGCCAGCGAGGCGACGAAGATCCGCCCGCCCTTGCCCTGGCCGAAGGAGCCCGGCGAGTCGACGAAGGTCCCCGGCCCTACCTCCTGGTCGTTTACGGCGCCGCTCGCCTTCGGGATCAGCGAGCGCACGATGCCGTCGCAGAGGTCGCTGTAGACGTAGCGGCCGTAGAGGCTCTCGAGCCGCTTGTCGCGAACCACGTAGCCGCCGATGATCGCGCATCGGGAACTGTGGTCGTAGTCGTGGATCGGGAGGATCGCGCCGGGTGCCGAGATGTCGCCGTCGCGCAGCAACGAGCCCTCAAAGCGCGGCCAGCCGAAGTTGGCGCCGCGCCCCTTGCCCCGCTTGCGGAAGTCGACCTCCTCACGCTGGCCCTCGCCGACGTCGCCGATCAGCAGCGCCCCGGTGAGGCGGTCGAAGGAGAAGCGGTAGGGGTTGCGCAGGCCCAGCGAGTAGACCTCGGCCCGTCCGGGCGCCGGCCCGGCGAAGGGGTTGGACCTCGGCGAGGTGTAGGGCTTGGAGCCGCCGCCCTTGCGCCGGCTCTTGCGCGGCTCGATCCGCAGGACCTTGCCGCGCAGGTTGTCGCGGTCCTGCGCCGCCTCGGGGGTGGAGCCGCCGTCTCCCGAGGCGATATAGAGCAGCCCGTCGGGCCCGAACTCGATCTGGCCGCCGTTGTGGTTCGCGGCGTCGTCGGGATGGGGGATCTCGATCACATCGCGGATTGAGCCGGGCGCGACGACGGTGGGCTTCTTGGCGCTGCGACGCAGCTCGACGACGACATTGTCACCGTCGTTCTGGGTGTAGTAGGCATACAGCAGGCGGTTCCTGTCGTAGCCCGGATGGAAGGCGATCGAGAGCAGGCCGCGCTCGCCACCGTCGTCCACCAGGGAGCTGAGGTCGACGAACGGCCTCGCGAGCGTCTCGCCCTTCCGCATCACCATCACCCGGCCCTGCTTCTCGACCACGAACAGAAGCCCCTTCGCGCCCGGCGCGCTGGTTGCGAATATGGGCTGGTTGAAGTCGTCGAGCTCGGTCAGCGTGACGCCGTCGTCCCCGTCGCCGACGGGTGGCGTTCCGGCCGCCGGCACGGCGACGATCAGCGCGGTGAGCATCGTCAGGGGGAGCAGGAGTCTCTTCATCGCGGGGTTCATCAGGAACACCTCCGAGGTCGCATCGGATCGCTATCCCGGCACGATCCGGTAGACCGGGCCATCGAGCGAGGCAACATAGAGCCTGCCCCCGGCCCCCTCGCCGAAGGAGCTCAGCTGAGGCACCTCCAGCCCCAGCGCGTGCTCGCCCCCGGGGAGGCCGGGGACGAAGCTGCGAAGCTCTCCAGAGCAGAAGTCGCCGTAGAGGTATCGGCCGTCAAGAGAGGTCAGCTCCGGGTCCCGGACCACATAGCCGCCGGTCACCGAGCAACCCTCCTCGTGCGAGTAGGCCAGGGCAGGCGCGATCGCGCCGGGCGCCGTCTGGTCCGGGTTGAAGCGCTGGTCGGCCTCGAGGGCCGACCAGCCGAAGTTGGCCCCCGCGGCCCTCGCCGTGGGCACGATGTCGATCTCCTCGAAATCACTCTGGCCGACGTCGCCGATCGCCAGGTCGCCAGTCCCGTGGTCAAAGCTGAAGCGCCAGGGGTTGCGCAGACCGTAGGCGTAGAGTTCGGGGCGGGCGCCCTTGCGGCCTGCGAACGGGTTGTCGCTCGGGACCGAGTAGGGGCGGCCGCCCGCCGCCCGGGGGTCGATTCGCAGGATCTTGCCGAGCAGGCTCGAGAGGTCCTGGGCGTTTCGCTCGGGGTCTCCGATCCCGCCACCGTCGCCCGTACCGATGTAGAGCAGGCCGTCGGGACCGAACTGGAGCAGCCCGCCGTTGTGGTTGGAGGCGAAGTCGTCCATCACGAGCACCTCTCGCTCGCTCGCCGGGTCGGCGCTCTCGCCCGCGGGAGCCTCGAACTCGGCCACCCGCTGGTTCTGGTCGGAGTCGGTGAAGTAGGCGTAGACGAGGCCCGACTCCTCGTGGTCGGGGGGGAAGGCGATCGAGAGCAGCCCCTGCTCGCCGCCGGCGGTCACCCGGTCGCTGATGTCGAGGAACGGCTCACTCAGCGTGCGGCCGTCGCGGATGATTCGAACGGTGCCGCCCTGCTCGACCACGTACAGATCCTCGCTTCCCGGCCGCTGGGTGACGTAGAGAGGCGCCTCGAAGTCGCCCAGCTCCTGAAGCCTGACGCCACCCACGCCCGCGCCGGCCCCCTTGGCCGCTTTCGCGGGTCCAGCGGCCGTCCTCGCCACCGTCGCGGGCTCGTCTTCCCCTCCGCCGCATCCGGCGCCGAGCAGGGCCGCGCCGGCGCAGAGCGCGACGAGAGTCACCCTCCATGGCCGCAGATCCCTCACCGCTCAGAACTCTAGGGACCGGCCGGCGCCGGCCGGCAGCCACCGAGCAGCCTCAGCTACGGAGAGGGCGAGACCTCGGTCTGCTGCTCGGTGCCGCCCGCCTGGCCGAGCACGCTGGACTTCTTGATCGGCACGACCTCGCCGCTCTCGGTCACGCGGGTCTGCGGCGGGATGTCGCTGATCCGGACCACGAACTGTCTCTCGGGGACGCTGCCGTCGCCGGTCAGGGCCACCGCCTTGCCGGTGAGCCCGGCGGCAATGCGGTAGTTGACCGTGTAGTCGCCCGCCTGCACGGTGGTCAGGCTGAAGACGACCACGCGGGTGTCGCCGGCCTTTAGGGGGCCGAAGCTGTAGGTGTTCGTGAGCGCGGTGGCCGCGCCCGCCGACGCGCCCTTGCCCGCAAGCTTGGGGTAGCCGCTCTCGAGGACCCAGACGGGGCGGGAGGGAGTCGCAAGCCCGGCCTGCTGATCGACGATCGAGAAGGAGCCGCTGGCGGTTCCGCCGACCTCGGAGTCGTCATCGCCGGAGGTGGTGTCCTCGGTCGTTCCCGATTGCTCGTCGGGCGTGTCCTCGGAGGAGCTGGTGTCGACGTCATTGACGCCGGCGTCCTCTCCGGCCTCCGAGGCCGAGGCCTGGGGCTCGGTGAAGATGGTCATCGCCAGGTCCGGGATCGTCTCGTCGCCGGTGTTCTTGACGCCTAGGCGCAGCTCGGAGGTCTCGGCGATGTTCTGCCCGCTGGGGAACTCGGCGGTGACGATCTCGACCGGGAAATCGCCATCGGGTTCGTTCGCATCCTGGCTCTCCCCGCCACCGCAGGCGGCGATCCCCAAAACTAAAAGGGAAGCGAGGGTCGCTCCAAACAGGGCGCGCGCTCGCAGGAGAGGGTATGTGGAGCCGCACTCCTCCAAGGCGGGCGCAACATACACGACCCCGAAGCATCCCCGCAAGCGGCCTCCCCCCGCCGGCGGTTGTGCGGGCCCGTCGTGCGGGGCCGGTGGCGAGACGCTGGTCGATCAAATAACCTGTTCCGTGAGTCGCGTCACAGACGCCTGGCCCGACCGCCCATCCCGGGCGGTCCCTGGAGGAGATAGATGGTCAGATCCGTAGCGGACAGGGCGTTCCTGCCGGCCAAGTCGCTTTTCGAGCAGGTCGGCGACATGATGATCCTGACCGCCAAGACGATCGTGTCGGCGGTCAAGCCCCCGTACCCCTACGGCGGTGAGTTCATCTCGCAGTTCCTGTTCGCGCTCCAGCTCTGCTGGTTCCCGATGATGATCTCGACCCTCGCCTTCGGCTTCGGCGCGCCGGGGCTGCAGGCGGCCAACTTCCTCTCGTTGTTCGGAGCGCTCGACCGCCTCGGGGGCTTCTTCATCCTCGCCTCGATCCGTGAGTTCGCACCCTTCGTCACCGCGGTCGTTGTCGCCGGCGTTGCCGGCACCGCGATCACCGCCGACCTCGGCGCAAGGAAGATCCGCGAGGAGCTCGACGCGCTCCAGGTTCTGGGCGTGGACCCGATCAAGAACCTCGTCGTGCCCCGCTTCCTGGCCCTGATGATCATCACCGGGCTGATGGACATCTACGCACTGATCTTCGGGATCATCGGCGGCATCGGCGCGGAGTTGCTCTACCACGAGCCGCTCGGCGGCTTCTTCGCGACGCTCTTCAACAATGCATCCGTCGTCGACCTCTGGGGGTCGGTGCTGAAGACGACCCTGTTCGGGGCGATCATCGCAATCGTCTGCTCCTACAAGGGGATGACTGCGTCCGGAGGCGCCGAGGGCGTGGGCAGAGCCGTGAACGAAGCGGTGGTTATCGCCTTCATGGGCGTCTTCGCGTTCAACTACGTCTTCACCCAGACACTGCTCGCGACGCATCCTGATCTGCAGGTGATCAAGTAGTGGGCGGCGGATGGCTCGCGGTCCCGCAGGGCTGGCTCAACTCGATCGGAGAGATCTTCGGGTTCTGCACCCGGGTCATGGGCCTGGTCTTCAGCGGGCGGGTTTTCCAGTTCTTCGGCGAGGCACTGCGCCAGACCGGCATCCTGATCCTCGGCTCGACCATCGTGATCTGGGGCCTTGTCTTCATCCTCGGTCTCCAGTGCGGAATCGAGGGCGCGTACTTCAACCGCTCGGTCGGCTCACCGTCATACGCGGGCGTCTTCGCCGCCTGGTGCGATCTGCGAGAGGTGGTGCCCTACGCGTTCGGCTACATGCTGGCGGCCAAGGTGGGCACGGGAATCGTCGCCGAGATGGGCGCGATGCGGATCTCGGACGAGATCGACGCGCTCGAGGTGATGGGGGTGCCGCCGGTCACCTTCCTCGCGGCCACCCGCCTGCTGGCCGCCTGGATCGCATTCCCCTTCATGTACCTCGCCGCGGTCGGGATCGGCTTTTTCGCAAGCTGGCTGGCGGTCGTCGAGCAGATCGGCGACGTTTCCTCCGGCGGCTACTTCCTGATCTTCTGGATGTTCCAGAATCCCCCCGACCTCTTATTCAGCCTGATCAAGGGCATGACGATGGCGACTGTCATCGTGCTGGTCGGCTGCTACTACGGCTACACGGCCGCGGGCGGTCCCGTGGGCGTCGGCACGGCGACTGCGAAGTCGATGGTGCTCAATATCGTCATGGTGCACATGATCGGCATGATGGGCACGCTGGTCTTCTGGGGAGCTAATCCAAGAGCCCCAATAGGTGGCTAAGGGCGGCAGGGCCGTCCGACCGAGAAAGGTGAGGCAAGTTGGCTGAGCGCAGGAGCAGTTCGAATAGATCGTCGTCCAAGAGCTCGAAGTCCACCAGCTCCCGCTCGAAGGCGAGCGGGCTGAAGTCGCAGGGCTTGGGCCAGGAGGACCTCTCGGGGCGCAACTACCTGATCCCCGGTGTGAACGCCCAGGACCCGGATCCCTACAAGTGGCATACCGGCGCCAAGCGCGACCACGGCGGCGAGGATGCGATCGAGATCATCGACCTGGTCAAGCAGTTCGGCCGGACCCGGATCCTCAACGGCATCAACCTCGGCCTGCCCAACGACATGATCTCGATGGTGCTCGGGCCGTCGGGGACCGGCAAGAGCGTGCTGATCAAGCACATCGTCGGGCTGCTCTATCCCGACGCCGGCGACGTGCTCGTCCATGGCGAGTCGATCCCGATGATGACCGACGACGAGCTGTTCGAGACGCGCAAGAAGTTCGGCCTGCTGTTCCAGGACGGCGCCCTGTTCGGCTCGATGAACGTCTACGACAACACCGCGTTCCCGCTCCGCCAGCACACCGACAAGGGCGAGGACGAGATCGAGAGCATCTGCATGCGCCGCCTTCGCGAGGTCGGGCTTGTGGAGGCGATGTACAAGATGCCCAACGAGCTCTCAGGGGGGATGCGCAAGCGCGCCGGGTTTGCCCGGGCGCTCGTGCTCGACCCGGCGATCGTCATGTTCGATGAGCCCGATTCAGGACTCGACCCGGTCCGCACGGCGTTGCTGTGCGAGCTGATCCGCGAGATCCACGAGGAGAACGGCGGCTGTTACCTGGTGATCAGCCACGACCTCGGCACCGCGCGGCGGATCGCCGACTTCATCGCCGTCCTCTGGAAGGGGCGGATCGTGGAGAGCGGGCCGTCCCAGGAGCTGTTCGACTCACGCAACCAATTCGTCAACCAGTTCCTCAACGCCGATGTGAAGGGCCCGCTCGCGATGGACTGAACGGCCTAGTCTCAGGGCCGTGAGGAGAGTCTTCGAGAGGGTTGCTGGGTTCGCCGTGAGGCGGCCCTGGGTGGTGATCGGGCTGGTGGTCGTGCTGGCCCTGGCCGGCGCCGTTGTTGGGCTGCGGTTGAAGAGTGACGCCGGCACCGACACGCTCGTGGACGAGGACTCGCCGGCGTTCGAGGCGACCCAGAGCTTCCGCGACAAGTTCGGTGATGACGCCGCCGTGGTGCTGGTCCGCGAGGACCTGCGGCGGCTGCTGCTGACCAAGGACCTGCAGCCGCTGCTCGAGTTGGAGACCTGCCTCGCGGGTGGGACGCCGGTCGCGGCGACGTTGCCCCAGCAGGGCAAAGACCCTCTGCCCGAGGTCTGTGACCGGATCGCCAAGCTGGCCCCGAGCCGGGTGGTGTTCGGGCCGGCCACGTTCCTGTACCAGTCCGTGGCCCAGATCGGCCAGGTGCTCAGCGGCCAGATCCAGGGCGCCGTCGGCCAGGCTCAGCTCGCGGCTCGCGCCGCCCAGCGCCAGGCGGCGGCGCAGGGCCTCTCGGCGGCCGAGCAGAAGCAGGCCGGCGCCGCGGCGAGTCAGGCGGTGCTGCAGGGCTTCCAGGGCGATCTCTTCCGGACGGCGCTGGAGTACAACCTGACCAGCGTCCCCCGGATCGACGACCCGGCCTTCGTCAGCCGCGTCGTCTTCGATACGACGCGGCCCCCCGGGACGCCCAAGGCGCGCTTCGCCTACCTCTTCCCCAGCCAGAGCTCGGCCCTGGTCTCGATCAGGCTGCGCCCCGACCTCAGCGACGACGAGCGCCACGAGGCGCTCCAGCTCTTCCGGGAGGCGGCCGCGGACCCGCGCTTCGAGCTCTCCAGGGGCGACTACGTCGTCAGCGGCGCCCCCGCCGTCGTGGACGGCCTCTCGAGCGCCATCCGCTCGCAGCTGCTGCTGTTGCTGGGCGTCGCGATCGTGGCGATGGCGCTGGCCCTGGTGCTGGTGCTCGAGCCGCCGCTGCGACTGCTTCCCCTCGCGGTGGCGCTCGCCTCGACGGCGCTGCTGTTCGGCCTGGTCTCGCTGCTCGGCGGGTCGCTGACGATCGCGGCGATCGCGATGCTTCCCGTCCTGGTCGGGCTCGCGGTGGACTACGCGATCCAGATCCAGGCAAGGTTCGCCGAGGCCCGCGCCGGCGGGCTGGCGCCGGGCCGCGCAGCGGTCAGCGGCGCGGGAGCCGGCGGGCCCGTGATCGGGACCGCCTGCCTGGCGACGATGGCCGGCTTCTCGGTCTTCCTGCTCTCGCCGAGCCCGCTGGTGCGCTCCTTCGGCCTCCTGCTCGTCGGAGGGATCGCGATCGCCCTGGTCGTGGCCCTGACGGCCGGATTGGCGGCGCTGGCGCTGTCTGCCTGGCGCGGGCCCGCGCCGACGCGGGCCGCGCCGCCCGCGGGCGCGCGGAGCGCCGGAGGACGTCTCTGGCGGCTGGGGAGCGCCGCGGTGGCGGTTGCCATCTCGGGGCCGCGCCGGGTGCTGCTGGCCGGACTGGTGCTCGCGGTCTGCGGCTGGATCGCGAGCGTGGGGACCAGGGTGGACACCGACCTTCGCGACCTGGGGCCACCCGACCTGCAGGAGATGAAGGACGTGCGGGCGCTCGAGGACGAGACAGGGATCTCCGGAGAGCTCAACGTGCTGGTTCAGACCGACGACCTCACCGACCCCGCGGTGATCAACTGGATGCGCTCCTTCCAGCAGCGGGTCCTGGAGCGAAACGGCTTCGGAGGTGGCAACCCCGACTGCCAGAAGGCCGACATCTGCCCGGCCGTGTCGCTCACCGACCTGTTCGCGGGAGCGGTCGGCGGCCAGACCCGACAGCGGGCGCGCTCGCTGCTGGAGTCGATACCGCCGTACTTCTCCCAGGCCGTGCTGAGCAGAGGGCCCAACGGTGAGATCGGCGACACGGCCAACATCTCCTTCGGCATCCGCGTCCACCCGCTCGACCAGCAGCAGGACCTGATCGACGATGTGCGCTCGCAGATCGACCCGCCCGGCGCCACCGGCCCGCCCGAGGGGACCACCGTCCGGGTCGCTGGACTGCCGGTGCTGGCGGCGGAGGCCAACAACGACCTCTCCCGGAGCCGCTGGTGGCTGCCTCCGGCCGGCCTGCTCGCCGTCGCCCTTGTCCTGATCGTCGTCTGGCGCTCGGTCCGCCGTGCGCTGATCCCGCTCGTCCCGGTGGTGCTGGCGACCGGTTGGTCGTCCCTCGTGGTCGCCGCCATGGGGATCCCGCTCAACCCGATGTCGGCGACCCTGGGGGCGCTGGTGATCGCGATCTCGACCGAGTTCAGCGTCCTGCTCGCGGCGCGCTATGAGAGCGAGCGGCGCTCGGGCGCCTCGGTCGGTGACTCTCTGCGGCTCACCTATGAGCGCACCGGCGCTGCCGTGGTCGCCTCGGGGGTCACCGTGATCGCGGGGTTCGCGGTCCTCGCCGCCGCGGGACTGCCGCTGCTCGACGACATCGGCCTGATCACGGTTGCGCCGATCCTGCGGGACTTCGGGCTGGTCACGGTGGTGGACCTCGCGGTCGCGCTCGCCGGGGTGCTCCTGGTGTTGCCGGCCACCCTCGTCTGGGCCGAGGAGGGCTTCCCCCTGCCGGCGCTTCGCGACCGGCGTCGCGCGCCGGCGGTCTCCAGGGCGGGACCGGTCGGCCCGGGGGCCCTCTAGGGCATGGCCGACGAGGGCCGGCCCCCCGACGGCAACGGCCGGCGGCCCGAGCGGGCCCGGTTTCGCCCCGGCACCATCTACTCGCTGATCGTGGGCCTCGTCTTCGTGGCGGTGGTGGCGGTCGCCGGCATCAACCTGATCAGGACCGAGGACAGCGGCGTGCTCGGCGCCGGCGACCAGGGGGACCTTCCCCTCTCCCAGTTCGCGGTCCCCGACGCGCGTTCGGAGCTCAGTGGCGACGCCAACATCGCCCAGGACGACTGCGACACATCCACCGTTCCCTGTCCCGAGGCCTCGCGCCGCACGCCCGCATGCCGGGTCAGGCTGCCGGGCTCGATCGAGGTCTGCGACTTCTTCGACCGCCCCCTGGTCCTCTCGTTCTGGTTCACCCGCGGCGGCGACTGCGAGGCGCAGGAGGACGTCTTCGAGTCCGCCTACCGCCGATACCGCCCCAGGGTGAACTTCCTCGCGATCAACGTCCGGGATGACCGCAGCACGGTGCAGGACCTGATCTCCGAGAGGGGCTGGACTCATCCGATCGGCCTCGACGCCGACGGCGCCCTCAGCAACCTCTACCGGGTCGGTGGATGCCCCACCTTCCTCTACGCCTATCCGGGGGGAATCCTCCAATCGACGTCGATCGGCGAGCTCAGCCCCGCCCAGCTGGACCGGCGGGTGGACGACCTGCTCGCGGACTCGCGCCGCCGCGAGGCGCAAACGAGATGACGAGATGAGGGACTGATGGCCCTACCCGAGGAATGGGAGGCCGCTCCCGAGCCCGGCTGGGTCGCCCCGGTGCTGGCCGAGGAGTTCCCCGGCCTCGGGATCGCCTCCACGGTGGTCGCGTGCGGCAGCGGGCGGAGCCCCGCGGCGCTTCGCGAGCGGCTGCGGGAGCTGAGCAACCGCTTCCACGGCTCGCATGCGGTCATGCTGCGCCAGCGCCCGATCCCCTGGGCCTACCGGGTCTTCTTCCGTCACATCGGCCTCGATCCCGATCAGACCCGCACCCCGGTGGAGCAGGTGGCGCTCGACCGCATGCACGACGGCGGCTTCAAGAGCCGGGGTGTGCTCGAGGACGCGATCACGATCGCCACGATCGAGAGCGGCGTCGCGCTGACCGCGTTCGACGCCGACATGCTCCAGGGAAGGCTGGGCCTGCGGCTCTTGGAGCCGGGGGAGCGCTTCGCCGGCCGCCGCTCGGCGATGCCGGAGGGCACGATCGCGATCGCCGACGAGAGCCGGTCGCTGGCGATCCTGTTCGGGAAGATGGCGGAGGGGGTGGAGGTCGGACGCCGCACCAAGCGCACGGCGCTGGTCGCGATCGGCCTCAAGGGGGTGCCTGACATCGCGCTCGAGGAGGCCCTCTGGCTCGGCGCCAGCGCGATGAGGGCGTAGCGGCCTCCGGGGTTTCCGATCCACCCCGCACAGGGGTATGATCGTTTCTCAGCAGCGGAGGAAGGGAGTGATGGCCGAGCTTCTCAGCGGAGACGAGCTTCCCGAGGTAATGGTCGTGCCTGAGGAGGCGCCGCTCGAGCTGCCGCCCGACTGGCAGCCGCCGTCAGTCGAGCATCTCGAGACCGAGTTCGTCGAGAACGACGACCTCGGCGCGCGTCGCGACCTCCGGATCCAGATCGCCCGCATGGAGGGCGAGCTCGGAGAGTTGTTCGGGTCGGCCTTTCCCCGCATGGGCATCGAGTTCGGCGTCGCCGCGCCGGGCGGGCCCAGGGTCCTGTCCGTGGACGAGCTGGAGCGGGTCAGGGACTCCCTCGCCGCGCGCCTGCAGGACGTTCGCGGCGAGCTTCACGACCGCACCCAGGTGGAGGAGTGCTACCGGGAGCGCCTCGAGCACCTGGTCGCCGAGCCCGGCGCCCACAGGTGGGTGCGCATATCCAACGAGGACATCGGCGAGCCGGGCTGCCGACACTGGCACTCACGCCCACGCTGGGGGCCACTGGGCCTGCTGCTGAACTGGTGGCGGGTAAAGGTCTCATCCGGTTGCCCATTAGCCATGGGGCGGGGCTGAGAGGCCCCGACCCCGTCAGCTAGAGCAGAAGATGGCCAACCGATCCTCGCGAAAGCGAAAGCGTCGGCGCCCGCGCGCCGCGCCGCCTCCGCCCGTCGCCGTCGCCTCCGACGACCGCGCCCGCGCGGAGAAGAAGCGCGCCGCCGCCACGCAGGAGCGCCCCCAGCCCCCCTGGGGGACCTTCCCGCTGTCGGAGATCGTCGTGCTGATCGGGATGGTCCTGCTGCTGGCTGGCTTCTTCATCCAGCCACCGCGCGGGCCGATCATGATCGGCGCCGGCCTCATCCTCGCCTCGCTCGCGGGCCTCGAGCTCGCGGTGCGCGAGCACCTCGCCGGATACCGCTCCCACAGCACCCTGCTCGCCGGTGCGGGGGGCGCGGCGGTCGTCGCCCTGCTGCTGGTCTTCGCCGGCGAGACGGTCCCCCCGGTCGCCGCGCTCGCCGCCGGCGTTCTGGTCTTCGCGCTCGCCGCCTGGGGCTGGGCGACCCTCTTTCGTCGCCGCTCGGGCGGAGCGCTGTTCAAGCTGCGCGGCTGACCGCGCTGCGGGCCCGCCGTCCGTGGCGGACCCGCCGAGGCAGTTCCCGTCTTTAGGCGGTCGCCGGGAGTGGCTGGGAGTTCTTGCGGGCGAGCGCGGTGGCCAGCAGCATCCGCTGGCGCTTGGTCAAGGTGCCGATCTTCTTGTTCTCACTCATGCTGAGCGCGGTGATGAACTTGCGTGAGCGGGTGGTACCCCAGCGGCGCTGGCTGGCGAGCAGCTCGCCCACCGGCATGCTTTCGACCTCCCACGGACAATCGAGGATCACGTCGGCGGCGTTTCGGCTGCCGGCGGCAACGGTGCGCTTGAGGGCGGCTCGGGCCAGGCGAACCTCGTTGGCTCGGGCCAGGGCCTGCATGTGCTGCTGGTTGGCG
The DNA here is from genome assembly GCA_009691195.1 of Solirubrobacterales bacterium. Lineage (GTDB taxonomy): Bacteria > Actinomycetota > Thermoleophilia > Solirubrobacterales > 70-9 > SHVA01. Next base: position 39,500 of record SHVA01000011.1, read on the forward strand.
CGGGGTGGAGCGATCGTGGAAGACGGCGCAGGGGCCATCGTGGATGCAGGGTGCATCTCTCCCTCCAGGTGGTCGGTATTGACGTTCCGGTTGGCCGGCGGCCCGACGGCTTTTTTGAGCCGGGGAAGGGACGAGGTGACCATCAACTTCGTCCCCATTCTGCACCGGGAAGCGCTCGGCAGGGAGCAACCTACGAGAGCGTCGCGCCGGAGTCAACGCCCTGGATTTCGGCTCTGTCGCTAAGAGCAGCTATTTCGTTAAAGAGTTGTTTCCGGACCCCTCCGGCGTCCAGGCCGATTGGACGCCCCGATCAGGTCCGAGGGAGCTCGGGAAAGCGCTCGATCACCTCGGAGAAGATCTCCAGGGCGCGATCGAGGTGCTCCTTCTCGTGAGTCGCCATCAGGCTGGTCCGCAGCAGGGCGCCTCCGGGCGGAACGGCGGGGTGCAGGGCGACGTTGGTGTAGACGCCGGCCTCGAACAGCGCGCTCCAGAGCAGGACGGCCTGCCAATCCTCGCCCACGATCACCGGGACGACGGGCGTCGTGGTCTCGGTTCCGTCCTGGAGCTTGCCCGGCTCTACGACGGACAGCCCCAGCTCGCGGAACCCCCTGCGCAGGTAGCGGGCGTTGTCGAGCAGGCGGGCGAAAAGCTCGGGGCCGTCGCTGCGGATCACCCGCAGGGCCCCCAGGGCGGCGCCCGTGGCCGCCGGGACCGCGGAGGCGCTGAAGATGAACGACCGCGAGGAGATCCGCAGGTACTCGATCACCTCCTCCGATCCGGCGATGAAGCCGCCGCATGAGGCGAGGCTCTTGGAGAAGGTGCCCATCCGCAGGTCCACCTGGTCCTCGAGCCCGAACAGCTCGCAGGCGCCCGCCCCCCGCTCGCCAAGGACGCCGACGCCGTGGGCCTCGTCAACCATCAGCCTCGCGCCGTAGCTCTGGCAGAGCTCGACAATCGGCGGTAGGTCGCAGACGTCGCCCTCCATCGAGAAGACTCCGTCCACTACCACCATCGTCGGGCTCTCGTCCTCTGCGGCGCGGGAGAGCATCGATTCGAGCTTGTCGGTGCGGTTGTGCCTGAAGGGGCGCAGCCGGGCGCCGGAGAGCTTGCAGCCGTCGAGGATCGAGGCGTGGTCGCCGGAGTCGCAGATGATCGTGTCGCCGGGCGCCAGCAGGGCGCTGATCGCCCCTAGGTTGGACTGGTAGCCGGTGGTGAAGACGATCGTGTCCTCGGTTTGCATCCATTCGGCGAGCTCGCGCTCGAGCTCGACGTGCAGTGGGGTGGTGCCATTCAGTAGGCGGGAGCCGGTGACGCCGGTGCCGTAGCGCTCGAGCGCGTCGCGGGCCGCCTGCTGCACCCGCTTGTCGGCGGTGAGCCCCAGGTAGTTGTTGGAGCCGAGCATCACGGTCTCGCGGCCCTCCATCTCGACCACGGGGCCGGCCTGGGACTCGAGCAGCCGGAAGTACGGCAGCACGTCCTGCTCCTTGGCGGCCGCGAGCTGTTCGGCCCGCTCGTGCTTTCGGACCTTCTCGAAGACGTCTAGAGGCGTCGTGGTGCCCTCGGGCATGGCTGGGAGTGTGGCATTTAACGGGGGCGGCGGTAGGGTGCCGCGATGCCCGACAGGCTCGAGATCAGGCCCGTGCGCGGCCGGGGGGAGCTGACCCGCTTCATCAAGCTGCCCTTCCGGCTGCACGAGGGAACCCCCTGGGTGCCGCCGCTGATCCGCGATCGCCGCCAGTTCCTGGACCGCCGCAAGAACCCCTACTTCGAGCACGCCGAGGCCGAGTACTTCCTCGCCTGGCGCGGCGATCGCGTCGTCGGCCGCATCAGCGCCCAGATCGACAGCCGCTGGGACGAATACCAGGGCGGCAACGATGGCCAGTTCGGCTTCATCGACGCCGAGGACGACGCCGAGGTCTTCGACGCGCTGCTGGGAGCCGCCGAGTCATGGGTGCGCGAGCGGGGACGCGACCGCCTGCTCGGGCCGATGGACTTCACCACCAACGACGAGCTGGGCCTCCTGATCGAGGGCTACGACCAGCGGCCGATGATTCTCGAGCCCTGGCATCCCCCCTACTACCGGGACCGGCTCGAGGCGGCGGGCTACGGCAAGCTCATCGACCTCCAGATGTGGTTCCTGCAGATGGGGGACCTCAAGCAGGGCCTGAGGTTCCACCCCGCCATCCACGAGTCCGCGATGAAGGTGGAGACCGAGCACGGGGTGACTGTCCGCAACATGCGAAAGCGCGACCTCGAGGCCGAGGTAACCCGCTTCATGGAGGTCTACAACTCGGCCTGGTCTGACAACCTCGGCTTCGTCCCGATCACCGAAGCGGAGATCGCCTTCCAGTCCAAGCACCTGAAGCCGATCCTCGACGAGCGCTGGACCTTCATCGCCGAGAAGGACGGCGAGACGATGGGGGCCGCGCTGACGCTCCCCGACATCAACCAGGTGCTGGCGAAGATGAACGGGCGGCTGCTCCCCTTCGGCTGGCTTCGCTTTCTGCTGGGCAAGCGGAAGATCGACAAGGTGCGGGTCTTCGCGCTCGGGGTCAAGCCCGAGTACCAGCACCTGGGGATCGCGGCCAACTTCTACATCAAGCATCTCGAGGCCTGTGACCCCGACGGGGTCATCTCCGGCGAGGAGGGCTGGATCCTGGAGACCAACGAGCCGATGAACCGGGCGATGGAGGGGATGGGGGGCACGGTCATCAAGCGCTACCGCGTCTATGAGAAGGCTCTCGGACCGGCCGGGGCCCCCGACGCCGTGGGGTCTTGAGCCGCCCCTAAGATGCCCACGATGGCTTCCGAGCTCCAGGCGGCAGAACCGGATCTGGTCGAGGCTGGCCCCGTCCGTCGGCTTCCCGAGAGCGCCGCCGGCCGCTCAATCGAGCCGTGGAGTGACGTCGGCACCGCCGCGCTCGCCGTGGCCGGCGGGGTCGTCGCGGGAGCCGCAACCGTCGCCGTGGTCAAGGCCGCAGCGCGAAGCGCTCGCCGCGCTCCGCGCCGCCGCATCGTCGGCAGGCGCAAGGAGAAGGTCGTGGCGAGCCGCTCCTTCCTGATCGACGTTCACCTCCTCGGCCGCTAGGGCAGCGGTGGCGGCGCCGGCCCGCGCGCCCGCTCCGGCTCGGCCACGGTGCTTGGAGATCGAGCTTCGCCCCCGCTGGCCGGTGATGCTCCCGGGCCGCGGTGGCGCCGACGGCGCCATGCGCGTCCGCGACGGGGTCGCCGAGCGGCTGCTGCACGTCGGCTCGAGCCCGGTCCGGGTTCTCGCCTGGCGCGGGCCGGGTGCCTCGGCTCGGCTGCGCGCCGAGGCGATCGCCCCCGGGCGGGTGGTGCATCCGGCGGCGGCCGGCGAGCCGGGCGAGGTGACCGAGGCCGCTGAAGAGGAGCTTGAGCTCGCGCTCGAGCGCTGGCGCTTTGCGCTCGCGCTCGATGACGACATGGGCGAGTTCTTCGCCGCATTCAAGTCCGACCCGCTGCTCGGACGCGTGATCCGCCGCCGGCCGTGGGCGCGCCCCCGGCGGCGCCCGTGGCCCTGGGAGGCCCTTGCCTGGGCGATAACCGAGCAGCTGATCGACGCGCCCAGGGCGAAGGCGATCCAGCGGCGGATGATCAGGCGCTGGGCGCCCCGCGTTGACTCCCTCAAGGACGTCCCCAGCGCCGAGCTCGTCGCCGGCCGCGCCCCCGCGGAGCTGGTCGGGATGGACCTGAGCGAGGGACGCGCCCTGGCGATGATCCGCTGCGCCCGCGAGGTCAGCTCCGGGCGCGCCGACCTCGACGACCCAGGCTCCGACCAACGGCTGCTCGCGATCCGCGAGATCGGTTCCTGGACGCTCCAGACCCTGGCCTACCAGGGCCGCGGCGATCCCGACGCCCTCGCCGCCGGCGACCTCGCCTTCATCAAGCTGGTCGGCCACCTCGCCAGGCTCGGCCGCCGAGCCACGGTCGAGGAGGTCGAGGAGTACTTCGCCCCCTACGCCCCCTTCCGCGGCCTCGCCGGCACCTTCGCCCTGGTCGGCTACCACAAGATGGTCGCCCAGGGCCCGCCTCTCAAGTACGCGGCGTAGCTCGCCGCTTTCATGGACAGCGGCTGTCCCGTCGCCGGCTCGATGCAGATAAGGCGCCCCGTGTCACCGGCGTCGACGAGGAGGCCATAGAGACATGAGCATTGCTCCAAGCCCGCGACCGGAGAGGGGCTCTGACCAGAACCACCGATCTATTCGACAGACGGTCCTTCTTCATAGAGGCGAGGAGCGCTGGCGGGGAAGTAGCTGTTTGACGGCGCTGCGGTTGGTTGGGAGGATCAACCGATGCGCACGTTGCGGAGGGGCGCTTGGCCCTGGTTTGCCGCTGGTCTGCTCGTGCTCGTCGTGTCGTTCTGGGCGACATCCGAAGTCGACGACCGTTATCTCCGCGACGGGTCAGGAGTCCCCCTGACCGCCTATGCAGTCGTCGCCCTGAGTTGCCTCGTTGCCGGGTGGCTGGTGGGACGATGGCCGGTACTGGTGCTCGCCGCAATCCCGGGGCTCGTTTCGCTGCTTTTCGGATACGCGGACGTGCCAGACGTCGATGACGCCGGCTTCTATTTCGCTTACCGGGTTTCCAAGCACTCCCTGATCTTCACGCCGGCGTTCGCCGCGATGATCGGGCTGGGCGTCGCACTGAGCCGACTCCGCACCTGGTTCACGCGTCGCGTCGCGCCCACCGCTTAGGTCGAGCAATGCTCATTCGCGGTGCGCTACCTTCGCGGACTATGGCCGAGCAGGTCAAGCTTGATTGGTCTCGCGCGACGTTGAGCGGCCGAGATCTGCCTGTTCCCTTCACGGTGAATCCGCCGGGGCGGTGGAGTTCGGCCTTCGAAGACACCGTCGAGCGCAGGTGGTCTCCGGCGTTCGAAGCTGTCGTTGAGCGCATGGGCGACGCGCCCACGCCGCTTGACCTGTCGGTCGCGGGCCACGTTGGGACACTCATCCTCGGAGTCGGCGAGACCGAGCTGCATGTCCTCGACGTTGAACCGGGATATGCCGACGAAACCAGGCTGGGGCCATGGCTTGCGGAGAAGCTCGCACTTACGGATGAGCTCCACTCCGACGAGGCACGGCTAGTGGAAAGCGCCTTGCAGGAGGCACTCGACCAGGCAAAGGAAGACCGCGGTCCCGAGTAGCTGCTTTGGAGGAGAAGCGACGGCTCGGTAAGGGGGTGACTAGCCTGCCGATATGACGGCCGCCAAGTTCACGCTTCGCGTCGATGTGGCCCTAGCGGAGGATCTCGACCAGTAGGACCCAGGCGTTGGCGACCGCGCCGGTGATCGCGAAGATGATTCCGGCGGCGATCCAGTAGAGGCCGCCGCCCGCATCGGCCATCAGGCTGGCGCCGCCGATGACCAGGGGCAGCGTCCCGGTGAGGACCACTGCCTGGTGCGGGATGTACCAGGAGAGGCGCTCGCCGCCCTCCGGCTGCCCCCGCTTCAAGAGGACCTGGAGCGCCGTGGCGAAGGCCAGCCCCACGACCAGGAGCTCGGCCCCGAGTGCGACCTGGCCCTGACCGGGGATCAGGCCGATGATCGAGACGAGCAGCACGCTGAGCAGCAGCAGCGGCGTCTGTAGCGCACGCTCCGGGAGCCCCGGGAACTTGAGGATCCTCTCGATGTTGATCGAGACGACGACGAAGACGGCGCCCGTGAGCGCCGCTGACGCGCCGGCGCTCGCCACGAACAGGTCGCTCCACTCGGGGGCGTTGTAGGCCGTCATGGCTGGGGGAGCAGGTCGTTGGTGAGCACCTCGTCCATCGGCGGGATGGCGTCTATCAGGCCGTGATCGGCCATCCAGCCGGCGAAGCGCTCCCACTCGTCAGGATTCATGCGGCCGAAGCCGTCCTTGCTCGCCGCGAGGAGGGGGAGGGTGGCGTTGATCTCGGCCGCGGTGGTCTCGCGGTCGAGGGCCTGGCCGTGGTCGAGGATGGTGCTGGTCGCCTGGTGGGGGTCCTTGACGGCGTCGCGCGTGCCCTTGGCCAGCGCCTCGAGGAAGAGGCGGATCGACTCGGGGTCGTCCTCGACCCGGGAGCGGTCGGCCACGACCACCAGCTCGTCGTACGTCGGGACGCCGAACTGGTCCACGGGAACGACGCTGGGGTCGTCTCCGCGCAGCTCGAGCTCGACGCCCTCGACGTTACGAAAGCCGCCGAGGATCGCGTCGGCCTGGCCCCCCAGGAGGGCCGGGAGCAGGTTGAAGCCGACGTTGACCTCCTCGACGTCGGAGAGCGAGAGGCCGGCCTGGGTCAGGATCGTCTCGAGGAAGTCCTGCTGGTAGGGGATGCCGGCGGTGGCGATCGTCTTGCCGGCGAGGTCGGCCGGCTCGGCGATGGCGGCGTCGGGCAGCGAGATCAGCGAGGTCAGCGGCTCGTCCACGAGCGCCGCCACCGAGATCACGTCCAGGCCCTGCTGGCGGGCGAGGAAGACCTCGGGCTCGTAGGAGATCGCGACGTCGGCCTGCCCCGCCGCGACCTGCTTGATCGGCGCCGAGGGATCGCCGGGGACCCGGGGCACCACGTCGAGGCCGGCCTGCTCGAAGTAGCCGTGGTCCAGCGCGGTGTAGACGCCGGCGTGATCGGGGTTTACGTAGAAGTCCAGGGCGAGGTTGAAGCGCTGGGGTGGGGTTGGGCCCGCGGGCTCCTGCTTCTCGCCGCAGGCCGTCAGGGCGAGGGCACACAGCGCCAGCGCGGCGGCGCACCTGGACGCTGAGCGGGTTCCGGCGCTCATGAGCGCCGCGGCTCCGCCCCGGGCCGCCAGGTGACGATCCGGCGCTCGGCGAGGGCGATCAGGGAGAAGAGGGCGATCGCCATCACCGAGAGCACGAAGATGGCGGCGAACATCCTCGCGGTCAGGAGCTGCCCCGACGCCACCAGGATCACCTGCCCGAGGCCGCCGTTCTCGGCGCTCGAGCCCGCCCACTCGCCGAAGACCGCCCCGATCACCGCGACGGCGACGGCGATCTTGGCGCCGCTGAAGGCGAAGGGAAGCGCCGTCGGCAGCTCGGCGCGGCCGAGCATCTGGCGGCGGTCGGCTCCCAGCGTGCGCATCATCTTCAAGAGGTCGGGATCCACCGAGCGCAGGCCGTCGAGCGTATTGACGGTGATCGGGAAGAAGCAGATCAGCGCGATGATCGCCAGCTTGGGGCCGATGTCGAAGCCGAACCAGACCACCAGGATCGGCGCGATCACGATCAGCGGCACCGTCTGGGAGCCGACCAGCAGCGGGTACACGGAGCGGCGCAGCGTCTCTGACAGGTGCAGCGCGATCGCGAACCCGACTCCGATCACCACGGCGCAGAGGAACCCGAGCACGACCTCCCGGAAGGTCACCCAGGCGTTGTCGGCGAGAAGCTGGCGGTCCTCCCAGAGCGCCGCGGCGATGTCGGTGGGCGCGGGGATCAGGAAGTCGCGGATGCCGAGCAGGTCAGAGAGCACGTGCCACTGCGCGGACAGCTCCCAGGTGCAGAGCAAGCCGAGAAGGACCGCCGCAGCGGGTAGCCAGGCGCGGGCCCTCATCGGGACGCACCCTTGCCCAGCTCTCCCAGCAGGCCGGCGCGCATGGAGGCGAACTCCGGGGAGGTTACGGCCGCGGCTCGATCCTCAGCCCGGGGCGCGGGCACCTCGACCTCGGCCATCGCGATCGCGGGTCGCGCCGAGAGGACGATGACCCGGTCGCAGAGGTAGAGCGCCTCCTCGACGTCGTGTGTGACGAGGATGACGGTGCGAGGCTGCTCGCTGAGCACCCCCGCAAGCCAGGACTGCATCTCGGCGCGGGTGATCGCGTCGAGTGAGGCGAAGGGCTCGTCGAGCAACAGCGCCGGGCGGCCCGAGAGCAGCGTTCGAAGGAAGGCGACGCGCTGGCGCATCCCCCCCGAGAGCTCCTGGGGGCGGGTCTGCTCGAAGCCCGACAGGCCGAAGTGCCGCAGCGGCGCGGTGGCGCGCTCGCGCGACTGGGAGCGGGTGCTGCCGGCGAGGCGCAGCGGCAGCGCGGCGTTGTCGATCGCGCTCAGCCACGGCAGCAGCAGATCGCGCTGGGGCATGAACGCGCACAGCGCCAGGCGGCCGTCGCTGCCGGTCTCGGCCCCGACGGCGATCGTGCCCCGGCTCGGCTCGCGCAGGCCGGCGATCAGCTCCAGCAGGGTGGACTTGCCGCAACCCGAGGGGCCGACTATGCCGAGGACGGCACCGGGGGCGACGTCGAGGTCGAGGCGCTCGATCGTCTCCAGCACGCCGTAGGAGTGTCCGGCGCCATCGAGGCGGACAGACGCCCCCGCGGCTGGGCCGCCGGGCGCTTCACCTGAGAGATCGAGGGGCCCCATCTTGGGAGCCCCGGACTTGGTCAGCATGCTCCCTCCGCGCGCATTACCGCACAGGTTCTAAGGGTCAGCGGAGGGTGGGATGTTCCGCTATCTCAGCCCGCTTGCCCGCGAGCCCCCCTGTTTGACGGTCAGGGAGTCTAACCCGCAAGCGTGGATACTACGGCGGAGATGAGTCGCGACGACGCAGGGGTGGAGCGGCGGCCCGGGGGGGGAGGAGCGCCGCAGCGAGCGCGGGTTCGACTACACCCGCACCGTCGCCCTCAGCGACGGTATCTTCGCGATCGCGCTGACGCTGCTGGTGCTGAACCTCGACCCGCCCGACTACAGCAGCGACTTCTGGGGGGAGATCGGCGACATCGCGCCGGCGCTCTTCACCTACGCCCTCAGCTTCATCGTGCTCGGACCGCTGTGGATCCACCACCACGCCTTCTTTCGCGACGTCCGCCGCATCGACACCCGCCTGACGATGCTCAACCTCGCCTACCTGGGCTTCGTCGCCTTCGTCCCTTATCCCACGGGGTTGATCGGCGACCACGGCCAGGAGGCGGCCCCCACCGTCATCTACGCGTTCACGATCGGGATGACGACGCTGCTGGCGCTGCTGCTGCGGGTCTACGCCGACCGCAACGACCTGCTCGAGCCCGGCTCCGGCCAGGCTCCGGCCCTGAGCGCCGTGCTGGTGCCGATGGTCTTCTTCGCCTCGATCCCGCTCGCCTTCATCAACGCCGAGCTCGCCAAGTACTTCTGGCTGACGCTGATCTTCGTGGGGCGGATCCGCGACGGGAGCGCCTCGGAGAGCTCCGGCGCGGCCGACTAGCCGGCTTCCGCGCCGCCGGCCCGCAGCGCCAGGTTGAGCTCGAGGCGGGCGCCGGGATCGTCGAGCGCGTCGCCGAGCAGCTCCCGAAGGCGCGCGAGGCGATAGCGCGCCGTCTGCGGATGCACCTGCATCGCCTGGGCCATCGCCACGGCGTTGCCCCAGTGCGTCACGTAGGCCAGCGCCGTCTCCGCCATCCGCTCGCGGGCCCTCGGGGTCAGCTCCTGCAGTGCCCCCAGGCGGCGCTCGGCGATCAGCTCGATCAGTCGCGGGTTGTCGAGCACCAGCAGCTGGGCGAGATGATCCTCGGCGCGGATCGGGCCCGAGGCGGCGTCGGGGGAGGGGGCTGCCACCCTCAGCCCCAGCCTCGCCAGCGACCACGAGCGCGCAAGTCGTCCCCGATCCCCGGCGGGCCCGATCGCGGCATGGGCCTTGCCGACGGCGCCGGCGAGCTCTCGCTCGCGTCCGGGGCCGGCTGGGTCGGGGAGGATGATGCAGCCGATCCCGCCGATGCTCGCCGCCAGTGGGTCGGTGCCGAGGCGGCGTTCGATCCGGCCCAGGTCCTCATCGGCGCAGGCGAGGGCGGCGGCGCTGCGGGGCAGCTTCCAGCCCGCCGCCTCGGATGCCACGCGCAGCTCGCCATCCTCGGCGGGCCGGTCGCCCACCAGCAGGCCGAGCAGCTCGCGGCGACGCCGCTGGCGCTCGCCCTCGAGCTCGGAGCGAGCCTGGGCATAGCCCTCGGCCGAATCTGCCGATAGCTCGTCGATGTAGGCGAAGACGGACTCGGCCAGCAGGCTGAGCGTCTCGGCGTCGAGCTCGGCGCGGCGGGCCGCGAGGGCGATCTGGCGCCAAGCGACGCGGGCGCCGACGCGGTAGGCGGCGAGGAGGGCGTCGAGCGTTCGCCCCTCCCGCAGCTCGCCCCGCCCGAGCGCAACGTAGACGCCCCGCCCGCTGTCCCTGCCGGCGTCGGGGTGTCGGATCAGCTGCACGAACTGGCGCAGGGCCTCTGCGACGCCGGTTCGCACCGCCGTGCCGAAAGCGCCCTCCAGCGGCCGCGCGTACTCGGGCACCTCGCGGCCGATCGCCTCGAGGGTCTCCCTGGTGATCGTGGGCAGCGCCGGCTCGATCGCGTCCGCCACCTCCCCGGGCAGCCCGCGCCAGGGCTCAATCTGTGAAGGAACTATCACCTAGATGACAATAACAGCGGGATAGAAAGTGGTATTTCGCAGTAGTTATCGGCCAGGTGCGCAGATACCGTCCCACCATGAAAAAAATGACAAAAACAGAGAAAATCGTCAACCTCGGGGCGGTCGTCGTCCCCTTCGCAGCGGCCCTCGTAGCCATCCCCCTGCTCTGGAACCGGCTGGTGGGGCCCTCCGATCTGATCGTGTTCGGCGTCATGTACGTGCTGACGGCCTTCGGGATCACGGTCGGCTTCCACCGCATGCTCACCCACCGCTCCTTCCAGACCTCCAAGCCGGTCGAGTACGCGTTCGCGACCTTCGGCTCGATGGCGGTCCAGGGCCCGGTCAACAGCTGGGTCGCCGACCACCGCAAGCACCACGCCCACACCGACAAGGAGGGCGACCCCCACAGCCCCCACGTCGGCCACGAGGACGGCGTTCGCGGCGTGCTCGCCGGGCTCTGGCACGCCCACGTCGGCTGGCTGCTGGCCGAGCAGGGCCGTGCCGATTGGAAGCGCTACGCGCCCGACCTCTACGAGGACCGGGGTATGCGTTTCATCAGCCGCCACTTCGTCGCACTGGTGGCGCTGAGCCTGCTGCTGCCGGCGGCGCTCGGCTTCGCGCTGACGGGGACGCTTCTCGGCGCGGCGACCGGCCTGCTCTGGGGCGGGCTCGTCCGGATCTTCCTCGTCCACCACGTCACCTGGAGCGTCAACTCTGTCTGCCACTTCCTCGGCAGCCGCCGCTTCAACACCGACGATGAATCCACCAACGTCTTCTGGCTCGCCCTGCCCTCGCTCGGCGAGTCCTGGCACCACAACCACCACGCCTTCCCGCGCTCGGCCACCCACGGCCTGCGGCGCTGGGAGCTGGACCCCTCGGCGGTCGTGATCGCCGGCATGGAGAAGCTCGGCATCGCCCGCAACGTCGTCCGGATTGCGCCGGAGCGTCAGGCCGCCCGGGCCGCGGAGGTCGCCGACGCCGCTTAGCGGCCGCCGGCCGGGTGGCGCAGCTGGACCATCAGGCCCTGGCGCAGGGACGAGGGGAGCACACCTCGGGTGACGCGGTAGAAGTGCGGCCAGAACCCACGGCCGCCGAAGTAGCTGTCGCGTCACGCCTCGGTCGTCACCAGACCCGCCGCTGACGCCTCCTGCTCCAGCTCCGCCCGGGTGTACTCGCGGAAGTGGCCGGGGTTCTTCCGGTTCTCCCGGATCCGGTGGTAGGGGTTGCGGCCGGCGAGCATCATGGCCCGCCTGTGGGCGGCGACCGCGTTGGGCGTCTGGACGAGGATCACGCCTTCCGCGGCGAGCCAGCTCGCCGCGCATACCAGCACCTTGGCCGGCGCCGTGTACAGGTGCTCGATCACCTCGGCGAAGACGATCAGCGGGAAGGCGTCGAGTCGGGGCCATGCCTCGGCGTCGGCGGCATCGTTGAGGTCGAACTCGACGTGACGCTCGCCCGGGCGGGCGCTGGAGACGGCGGAGGGCTCGAGCCCGAGCGTGGCCACCTCGGCGTCGGGATAGCGGTCGCGAAGCAGCTGGGTCTGGAAGGACGGCCCGATGTCGAGCAGCCGCAGCCCCCGGCCCTCCTGGGGGAAGCCGAGCTCGCGGCGGACAGCGTCGACGCGGTCGAGCAGGTACCGGTAGCGCGGCGCGTGGGTCGCCAGGTAGATGCGCTCCTCGCCTTCGAGGGGGAGCGAGTCGAAGCGGGCGGCTATCTCGTCGTCGGTGATCAGGGCTGCGCGGTGCGAGCGTCCGCACATCTTTTCGCGGCCCGCTCGTCGCGGGGCTTAATTGGCGGACGCTCCTCGCGCGCCGCTCGCTATGACGTTGACGAAGTTCTCCAGGTGCTTGGTCGTCCAGCACTCGAACGCTCCGTCGCAGTAGGGCTCGTAGGCCGACATCACCGAGTCGCCGTAGTTCCAGTAGAGCTTCGGCTCGGGGTTGAGCCAGAAGGTTCGGCCCGCGTGCTCGGCGATCCGCCCGAACTCGGCGGCGTGGGGCTCGCGGCCGTTGGTCCGGGCGTCGCCCAGGACGATCACGGTCGAGCGCGGCCCCAGGTCCTCGGCGATCTCATCGCCGAACTCGAGCCAGACGCGGCCGTAGTCGGTGTAGCCGGAGACGTCGGCGACGCCGCCCTCCGAGGAGATCCGCTCGGCGATCTTGCGGAAGTCGCGCTCGTGCTCGAAGACGTCGGTGACCTCGCTGATCCGCTCGATGAAGACGAAGCTGCGGAGCTTGCGGAAGGAGTCGTGAAGCGCGTGCAGGACCGAGAGGAAGAAGACGCTCGCCGAGCTGACCGAGGTCGAGACGTCGCAGAGCACGTAGATCTCCGGGCGCCTGGGACGCCGGGGGCGATGCTTGAGCCGCAGCGGCACGCCCCCCGTCTCCAGCGAGGCGCGCATCGTGCGGCGTATGTCCACCACGGGGCTGCGCTGGCGGCCCCTGACCTCGTGGCCGAGCGTGGCGATTCGGCGCTTGAGCTGGGCGACGGCCCGGTGGACCGTGGCGAGGTCCTGGGCGGGGCTGGTCGGGAGCGCCCGGTCGAGCTCCGCCAGCGGCCGCGACGGAGGCAGCTTGCCGGTGCGCTCGATCGTGGCCCGCTCGAGCTCTCGGCGGAGGTGCTGCTCGAACTCGCGCACCGCGGCGCGATCGAGGTCGGCGCCGCCGGCACCGTCCCCGCGCCCGCCCTGAAGGCCCAGGTTTCGCCGGATCCGCTGGACGTCCACGCCGATAACGCCCGAGCGCTCGCCGCGGCGCCCAAAGGCGCTTATCGCGAGCCGGGCGAGGTCGCGCATCTCGCCGTCGTTGCCGGCGGTGATCGCCTGGCGGACCGCCTCGCGGAGCTGATCGAGGTCGAGCCGGTTGCCACCGTCGAAGCGCTGCTCGGAGATCCCCTGCTCGAGCGCCTCCGCCTCGGCGGCGCGGAAGAAGTGGCGGTCGAAGAGCAGCTCGAAGATCCGGCGGTCCTCCTGCGACTTGGCGACGGTCGCTGCCACGGCCTCGCGGAAGTCACGCGGGTCGGTCCAGACGACCTCGTCCAGCGCCTCGAAGCAGTCGAGGATCTCCGAGGTCCCCACCGCGACGCCCTCGGAGCGGAGCTCCTCGAAGAAGGAGAGGAGACTCGCCGCGGTCCCCGACCGCTCGTTCATCGCCCGCTCAGGCCCCGGCGCCGGGCAGGCCGGTGACGCCCTCCTCGCTCCCCGCGGAGAGCTTGACCGTCACCCGCTCGGAGACCAGGTCGATGTCGGAGCGGTGCTTGACGATGATGCTCATCGAGTCCTCGAACGTCTTGCGGTCGATGTCCTCGGCGCCGATCAGGAGCAGCGTCCGCGCCCAGTCGATCGACTCGGCGATCGACGGGGGCTTCTTGAGGTCGAGCTGGCGGACCATCTGGACGATCTCCACCAGCCGGCGCGCGAGCGTCTCGTCGAGCTCGGGGGTGTGGAGGCGGACGATCTGCAGCTCCCGCTCGATCTCGGGATAGTCGAGCCAGAGGTAGAGGCAGCGCCGCTTCAGCGCCTCGGTCAGCTCGCGCGAGTTGTTCGAGGTCAGCAGCACGAGCGGGTGGGTCTTGGCCTCGATCCTGCCCAGCTCGGGGATCGAGATCTGGAAGTCCGAGAGGACCTCGAGCAGCATCGCCTCGAACTCCTGGTCGGTCTTGTCGATCTCGTCGATCAGCAGCACCACCGGCTCGGGTGAGCTGATCGCCTCCAGCAGCGGGCGGGTGAGCAGGAACTCCTCGCTGAAGATGTCGCCACGCGCTCCGGCCCAGCCCGCCTCCGCCTCGTCGGCGGTCTCGGCCTGGATCCGCAGGAGCTGCTTGCGGTAGTTCCATTCGTACAGCGCCTTGGCCTCGTCGAGGCCCTCGTAGCACTGGAGCCTGATCAGGTCGCGGCCGGTCGACCGCGAGAGCGCCTTCGCGAGCTCGGTCTTGCCCACTCCAGCGGGCCCCTCGACCAGGATCGGCTTGCCCAGGCGCTGGGCGAGGAAGGAGACGAGCGCCGCGGATTCGTCGGCGAGGTACCCGACCTCGCCGAGACCGTCGCGGACCTCGGTGACTGAGCTGGGTGATTCCGGCATCGGCAAAAAGGGATGATAGGTAAGTGTTCTTGCCGATCGCCGACCTCCTGCCGCACTCGATCGGCCCCTACCTGGCGATGATGATCCTCGGGTTCGTGCTCGGGACGGGCGGTCACCTGTACAAGTCCAAGACCGTGGTTGCGATCGGGATCGGGCTGATCTTCCTGGCGACGCTGCTGTTGCCGCTCGCCGTGATCGCGACCGAGGATGAGCCTCCCTCCAACCCCAGCATCTACGCGCCGGGCACGCGCTGAGAGGATGGTGTCGTGGGCCGGCTTGACGAACTCGATCTGAGCAAGAAGCTCAGCCGCAAGGAGGAGCGCCTGGGGCTCGAGCGCGCCTGGGCCCGCCTGTCGCAGCTGCGGCTGACGCTCGGGGGACAGATCGGTGAGCGCAAGCTGGGTCCGCCTGTGTGCGTGGTCTTCGAGGGCTGGGACGCGTCGGGCAAGGGGGGCGCGATCAAGCGCCTGGTCGCCCAGATCGATCCCCGCCACGTTCGCGTGGTCCAGTTCGCTGCGCCGACCTCCGACGAGAAGCGCCACCATCTCCTCTGGCGGTTCTGGCCCGTGCTGCCCGGGTGGGGCGGCATGGCTGTGCTCGACCGCTCCTGGTACGGCCGCGTCCTGGTGGAGAGGGTGGAGGGGTTCGCCACGCGGGAGCAGTGGATTCGCGCCTATGACGAGATCAACGGCTTCGAGAGGACCCTCGCTGACGAGGGGATGATCCTCGTCAAGCTCTGGCTGCACATCTCAAACGAGGAGCAGTTGAAGCGCTTCGAGCGCCGCAAGAAGAATCCGCTCAAGAGCTGGAAGCTCACCGACGAGGACTGGCGCAACCGCGAGAAGCGCCCCCAGTACGCCGAGGCCGTCGAGGACATGTTCGCCAGGACCGACCAGGAGCCGCATGCGCGCTGGCACCTGATCGCCGCTGACTCCAAGCGCCTCGCCCGGGTCGCGGTGATCGAGGCCGCGATCGAGGAGATCGAGGCCGGCATGCTGCGCCACGGTCTCGAGCCGCCCGAGCCCGAGGCGATGCCGGAGGACGACTAGGCGTGGATGGCCGGGTCAGGATCGCCGCCGCCGCCGATGCGCCCGAGGTGGCGCGGCTGCTCAACGACTTCCGGATCCACCTGGACAAGCAGCGGCCGGGCGTAGAGGAGATCCTCGCGAGCGTCCAGCGGATCCTCTCCGAGGACTCCGGCGAGTTCCTGCTCGCCGGGGAGGACGGCGGCCCGCCGGCCGGGGTCTGCCAGCTGCGATACCGCTGGAGCGTCTGGACCTCATCGGAGGACTGCTGGCTGGAGGACCTGTTCGTCAGCGAGCAGCAGCGGGGCGGCGGGCTGGGCGAGGCGCTCGTCGAGGCCGCCATCGAGCGGGCGGCCGCCCGGGGCTGCCGGCGCGTCGAGCTCGACGTCTACGAGCACGACGAGGCCCCGCGCTCGCTGTACCGGAAGCTCGGCTTCAGCGCCGACTCCAAGGGCCGTGAGCGCAGCCTGCTGCTCGGCCTCGACCCCGCCCGGCCGGGCGCCTAGGGCGCGGCGTCGGCCCTTCGGCCGACCCCCCGCGACATCATCCCCGCGATCACGATCGCCAGCGCGCCCCCCAGCGCCACGAAGATCCCGTAGCGCAGCCGGTAGGGGTCGTCCGGATAGGGGATCCCGCTGAGCACGAACTCCGGGCGGTAGATCATCCGAAAGCCGACGATCAGCGCCGCCCAGCAACCTCCGGCGCTCAGCAGCCCCCACTCGGCGAGCGGGCGCGGCGGGCTGTAGCCGCCGCCGAGCTGCATCGCAAGGAACAGCGTCGCGATCGCGGCGAGGACCAGCGCCCCCTCCGCCCAGCCGAACGCGCTGAGGCCGGTGAGCACCAGGTCGGCCGAGCCCGGCGCCCCGTACCAGGGCAGCAGCAAGCTTCCCACGATCACCGCGACGCCGACCGCGGCCAGCCGCTCGGGCCCGCGGAGGCCGCGCAGGTCCCGCGCAGCCTCGGCGAACAGCCCGCTCAGGCGGTGCCGCTCAGAGTGGTTCGCGGCCACTGAAGCCCGACTCGAGCTCGTGCCAGTTGGCGACCTCGTCCTCGCCGAGCTCCCAGCAGAGATAGACCTCGCGGCCGTCGCGCAGGGCGGGGAAGTCGATCAGGCCGCGGTCGATGTCGCGAAGGACGATCCCGGCCTCCTCCAGCGCCACCAGCAGCCTCCGCACCTCGAGGAAGGCGCCGCCGACCTGGTGTCCCGGATCGCCGCCCCCGTTGCTCGGCGCGGCCTCCGACAGGGCCTCGTGGGCCTCGGAGTCGGTGAGCTCCTCCTTGGCCTCGCGAAGCTGGTCCAGCAGCGGCTTCAGCGTCTCGAGCATCGCGTTCGCCTCCTTGGGGGAGAAGTGGCGATCGTGGACGCTGCCCTCCAACCCGCTCAACTCGAGGCTGTCCGGGTGTGGGCGCCGAGCTCGGAGCGCAACAGCTCGGCGTCGGCCTCGCCGATGATCCGCAGTTGCCCCTGGAAGGCGAGGTGCCAGTGCTCGATCGGCCACTTGGCGACGTGCTCGAGCCGGTCCACCAACTCCTCGGCGGGGACGAACTCCTCCTCGGCAAGCACCCTGACCGGCTCGCCGTGGACCCGCCAGGGGTAGGGCTCGCGCTTGGCCGACTTCGGGGCGCGTGCCTTCTTCCCCGGCCAGATTCGCTCGCGATCTTCGAACATCTCCGAGGTCACGCGCGCGATGCCGCCGAAGGCCTTGACCACGGTGACGTAGAAGATGATCTCGTCGCCGGGCTCCATCTCCTGGGCCTGGTTGCGCCGCCGCTCCTTGAACCCGATCGGGTTGAAGCCGCGCTCGACGTTGATCCGGAAGTTCTCCAGGGACCCCGTCAGGATCCACGTCTTGCCCGGCTCAGCCATGGCCGAAGTCTATTTGCGGCCGAGCAGGATCTTGAGGTTGGCGGACCCGTAGCCCGGCACGGCGAGATCGAGGTGCTTGTCTCCGTTGAAACTGCCCTTGGCGACCGAGTACGCATCCGAGCCGTTGGCGGCGGGGAAGTTGAGGGCGGGCTTGAAGTCACCGTTGCCCTTGCCCCGCAGCAGGTCGACGGAGCCATCGGAGTCGTCGGTCGCGACCAGGTCGAGCTTGCGATCTCGGTTGAAGTCGCCGGTGGCCATGATGTAGGCACAGGAGCCCGCCTCGTGCGGGACCGGGGCGGCGAAGCGCCCGTTGCCCTTGCCGCGCAGGAAGTAGATGTTCCCGATGCCGCAGCCTGCGGCGATGAGGTCCAGGCGGCCGTCGCGGTTGAAGTCGCCCGCCGCCAGACCGTAGCCTCCGCCCGCGGAGCTGGCGCTGTGCAGGGCCGGCTTGAAGGTGCCGTTGCTCCTACCACGCAGCAGGTTGACGAAGCCGTCCTGGGAGAGCGTCGCCAGGTCCGCTCGCCCGTCGCCGTCGAAGTCACGCACCTGCAATCCCTCGGGCATGGTGCCCGCGGGGTAGCCCACCGGGGCCTTGAACTTGGCGCCCTTCTTGCCGAGCAGGACGGAGACGTTGTCGTCGAGCTCGTTGGTCGCGGCCAGGTCGGTGAAGCGGTCCCCGTTGAAATTGCCCTTTCCGAGGAACACGGTGTCGTCTCCGGTCGGCTGGAACCTGGGCGGCTCGAAGCGGCCGTTGCCCTTGCCGATCAGGATCGACACGCCTCCGCCGAGCTCGTCCTCCGCGACGGCGAGGTCCTGATGGCCGTCGTGGTTGAAGTCGGCCGGGACGAGGCTGAACGGGTAGTCGCCGGCCGCCGACGTGCGCGCCGCCCTGAACGTTCCGTTCCCTCGCCCGAGCAGCACCGAGACGCTTTGGCCCTCCTGGTTGCCGACGGCGACGTCCTGGTGGCCGTCCCCGTTGAAGTCGGCCACGGCGATGGCATAGGGGTCGCCCTCGACCTCGTAGGAGGCAGGCGCCGAGAAGTCGATCGCCATCGCGCCGGCGGCCGTGGCGAGCAGCGCGGCCGCCGCGATCAGGACTGTCCCCCACGAGCGCATCGAGCCTACGGTAACGCGTGAGAGCCCCGCAGGCCCTCAGGCGACGGGCTCGTGTGCCCTGCGGGCCAGGCCCGGGACGCCGAGCCGCTCGTACTCAGCTGCCGCCTCGGCCAGCAGCCGCTGGGCGGCGTCGGGGTCGGACTCGGCCAGCAGCCGCCCCTGGACCAGCGCGCAGCGGGCCGCGTCGAGCGGACGTCCGAGCTCGGCCCAGAGCCCGCGCGCCCGCGTCAGCTCCGCGGCGACCGTCTCGGGGTCCTCCGCGGCCGTCCCCGCCGCCTCGGCGGTGGCGGCCGGGCCGATCGGGTAGTGAAGGCGCTCGGCTAGCTGCGACGCCTCCTCGGCGGCGGCCTGCTCGCCGCGGCCGGCGAGGCGGAGTACCTCGGCGCGCGCGGCGATCGCCTCCACGGACTGGGCGATCAGGCCGGCCCGCTCGCAGATGTCGAGCGCCCGTGACAATTCGGTCTCGGCCGCCACGTAGTTGCCGCTGTCGCGCAGGACGGTCGCGAGCCAGAACAGCGCCGAGAAGGCGATCTCGGAGCGGCCGACCTGCTCGCCGTGCTCGTAGGCGCTCGTGCAGGCCTCGGTGGCCTCGTCCCAGTCGCCGTCTCGCCAGGCCAGGATCCCCTGGACCACATAGGGGAAGCAGAGCTTTCCGCGCAGTCCCTCGCGCCTGACCAGCGAGGAGCTCGCCTCCGCCGCGCTCTCGACCTCAGGCCAGTCGGCGCGGTGGACGGCGAGCTGCCCGAGCGACGCGTGCAGCTCGACCTGGGAGGGGAGGTCGCCCACCTCCTGGGCGAGGGCGAGGGCGTCCCGGTAGGCCTCGGCGGCGCCCTCGTAGTCCGCCTCGGACACCTCGAGGTGGTAGCCGAGGCTCAGCAGTGCCCGGACGGCCTCGCCGCGGTCGGACTCGCGCGCAAGCGCAACCGAGCGCTCGAGGTTCTCGCGGGCCTTCTCGGAGTCGCCGATGCGCCCGAAGATCCCGTGCGCGCGGCTCGCGGCTCGGGCCTCGCCCAGCCGCTCGGCCAGCCGCAGCGCCTTCTCGGAGGCATAGATCGCGAGCATGTTGTCGCCGGTGTGCATGTAGAGCGAGGCGGCCTCCTCGTAGAGCCGCACCAGCTCGATCCGGGGCTCGCCGTCCTTGAGCAGGTCGATCCCGCGCTGGTAGTTGTCGATCGAGGCCTTGCGCTCGCCCTTATGCCAGAGCCCCGCGCCGATCTTGCGGTGGAGGTCGGCGACCCGGAAAAGCTCCTCCTGCTCGCGGTGATATTCGAGGCAGCGCTCCCAGACGCCGACGGCCGCGTCAACGCGGCCCATCCGCAGCGCCACGTCGCCCCGCTTCTCGCCGATCCGCGCGCGATCGGCGTCGCTGATCGAGTCGGAGATCTCGAGTGCGGCGGTGTAGCGGTCGAAGGCCTCCGCGTTGGAGTAGAGCGCCGCGCCCGCGTCTCCGGCCGACTCGAGCAGCTCAACGGCTCGCTGCTGGAGCTCCCCCAGCGTCTTCGCGTTCATGCCGGCCTCGGCTCCCAGCGCGGCTCCGCGCGCGTAGTGCTCGGCGACCAGCCCCACCACCGCCTCGGAGCGCCCGCCCGCCCGCTCCTCGATGAAGTCGGCGACGTCAACGTGCTTCTGGGCGCGCACCGCCTTCGGCAGCATCCCGTAGGCGACGTCCCGGATCAGCACGTGCTTGAAGGCGTACTCGCGCTCGCCCGCCAGGCGGCTTCCGGGGCTCGGAACCAGCAGGTCCTTCTCCTGGAGGGCGACGAGCGCGCTCGCCAGGTCGATCCCCTCCTCCTCCGCGGTCGGCTCCAGCGAGCCCTCCCAGAAGCTCTGGCCGACCACCGACGCGTGCTGGAGCAGGCGGCGCTCCTGCAGGTCGAGCGAGTCGAGCCGCGCCGCGAGCAGCGACTGCACCGTCTGCGGGAGGGTCTCGGCCTCGGCGGTCTCCTCCTCCAGCAGGCGGTTGACCATCTCCTCGGCGAACAGCGGATTGCCCCCGGAGCGCTCAGCGACCCTGGGCGCGAGGTCGTCGCGCCCGTCGCCCCCGCGCTCGAGCAGCACCCCGACGAGCTCCAGCACCTCGCCCTCGGTCAGTGGTTCGAGCGAGATCGTGGTCGCGTTGCGGCGCCCGCCGCCCCAGGCCGGCCGCTGCTCCAGCAGCTCGTCGCGGGCGAGGCAGACCAGCAGCAGCGGACCGCGCACCCAGCGCGCGAGGTGGTCGATCAGGTCGAGCACGCCCTCGTCCGCCCAGTGGATGTCCTCGAAGGCGAGCACCAGGGGGCGCCGGTTGGAGATCGCCTCGATGCAGGCGCGGACGGCGCTGAAGAGCGCCTCGCGCATTCGCTGCGGGTCGTCGGACTCGGGGGCCGGGGCGTCCTCGGGCGGCTCCAGGCCGAGCGGGATCGCAATCAGCGCGGCGCTCCGCTCCGCCGCCTCGGGCTCGCCGAGCTCGCCCATCAGGGCCTCGACGCCCTGGCTCAGCTTCTCCCAGGCTGCCTCCGGCGGGTCGGTGTCGAGGATCTCGAACTCCTCGCGAATCACCTCGCCAAGGGCCCAGTAGGCGATCCCGGATCCGTACGGCGGGCAGCGGCCGATCCGGATCGCCGGCTTCAGCTCGGACTCGGCGAGCTTGCTGGTCAGCTCGCGCAGAAGCCGCGACTTGCCGACGCCGGCCTGCCCGAGGACCGTGACGAGGTAGGGGCGGCCCTCGCGCTCAACCCTGTCCACGAGCGAGACGAGCATCTCGGCCTCCTCGCCGCGGCCGATCAGCGGCGTCTCGGTCCGGGTGCTGCGGCGAGCCGCCTGCGCCAGCGCCCGGTTCGCCTCCCAGGCCGGTACCGGCTCCTGCTTGCCCTTGAGGCTGAGCGGCTCGAGCCGCTGGTAGTCGATCGCCTCGCGGCTGGCCAGATAGGTGGAGTCGCCGACGGTCACCGTTCCGGGTCTGCCGGCGGCCTGCAGTCGCGCTGCCACGTTGACCACGTCGCCCATCACGGTGTAGCGGTCGCCGACCGCGCCCGCCATCACCTCTCCGGAGTTGATGCCGACCCGCAGTGAGAAGGAGACCCCGTCGGCGGCGTCGGCCTCGCGCTCGATCTCGGCCATCGCGGTCTGCATCGCCAGGCCGGCCCTGACGGCGCGCTCGGGGTCGTCCTCGTGGGCGACCGGGGCGCCGAACACGCCCATCACGTTGTCGCCGATGAACTTGTCGACGCTTCCTCCGAAGCGCTCGACCTCGGCGGCCAGCCGCCTGAGGGTGCGGTCGATCAGCGCCTTGACCGCCTCGGGGTCCATGCGCTCGGCCGCCGCGGTATATCCCGAGAGGTCGGCGAAAAGGACGGTGGCCTGGCGGCGCTCCTCGGGCGGGGACTCGGGCTCGGTCTTCGCCGGCGGCGCCGCGGCTGCCGGCTCGCCCTCCTCAAGCGCGGTGCCGCAGTCGATGCAGAAGCGGGCGCCGGGCTGGGGCGTGGCACCGCAGCCGGCGCATCGGCTCGGCATCGAGCTGCCGCAGGACATGCAGAAGCGGGCGCCCTCGGGACTCTCGGCGCCGCAGGACGGGCAGCTGACGCCGCCGGCCATGGATGTTGAACGATACGCGAGCGGCTCGGAGACCGGGGACGGCGGGGCTGCGCTGGCGCTACGCTTGCGCATCTCGTCGGGCCTTCCGCGGCCCCCGTTCCTAAGGAGGAATCTTGCACCGGATCCGGACCCCGCTGATCGCTTCGTTCGCGCTTCTAATCTGTGCCGGCCTCGTCGCCTGTGGCGGCGGCGGAGGTGGGGGCGGTGACGAAGACCCGCAGCAGGTCCTCGACCAGACCTTCAACAACGATCAGCAGGTCTCCAGCGGGTCCTTCGACCTCGGGCTCAAGGTGGACATCGAAGGCGGCACTGACCCGGGCAGCCTCGACGCCAGCCTCGGCGGCCCCTTCCAGAGCGAGAAGGGCGGCGTGCCGAAGTTCGACCTGAACGCAGACTTCAGCTTCGACAGCGACAACCGCAACGTCGACTTCACCGGCGGCGCCACCTCTACCGGCGACGCGGCCTTCATCGACTACAAGGACACCGAGTACGAGCTTCCCGCGCAGCTCTTCGACACCTTCGAGCAGCGCTACGTCCAGATCCAGCGCCAGAGCGATCAGCAGGCCGGCAACGACTCCAGCCCGCTGAAGGCGCTCGGCATCGATCCCAGCACCTGGCTCAAGGACGTCTCCAACGAGGGCGACGAGGAGGTTGACGGCGCCGACACGATTCACGTCCACGGTGAGGCGGACGTGCCCGAGCTCGTCGCGGACCTGCGCAAGGCGGCCGAGAAGACCGGCCAGGCCCAGCAGATAGACCCGGCGCAGCTCTCCGCCTTGGAGGACATCGTCAAGTCGGCCGAGTTCGACATCTACAGCGGCACCGACGACCACATCCTCCGGCGCCTCGACGCCAACCTCGAGCTCGTGCCCCCGTCGGTCGTCCCCGGCGCGCCCGACTCGGTCAAGGTCGAGCTCAGCCTCAACATCAGCGATGTCAACGAGGACCAGACGATCGAGGAGCCCTCAGACGCGAAGTCGCTGAACGAGCTGTTCAGCGAGCTCGGCGTCAGCAGTGACCAGATCCAGGGCGCCCTCGGCGGCGCCGGCGCCGGCGCCGGCTCCGGCTCACCGCAGGCCGGGGGCTCGCCGAGTGGTCCCGCCAGCGACGAAGTCCAGGGCTACCTCGACTGCCTCCAGGGGGCTCAGGGCAGCGAGGCCGTCCAGGACTGCGCGGAGCAGTAC
Organism: Solirubrobacterales bacterium; assembly: GCA_009691195.1. GTDB lineage: Bacteria > Actinomycetota > Thermoleophilia > Solirubrobacterales > 70-9 > SHVA01. The sequence continues at coordinate 62,696 of SHVA01000011.1, forward strand.
GGGATCGGCCAGTAGTAGTGGCCGCGGCGCCGCAGGGCTTCTCCCGGGGTTGGGGGTTCTTTCGCTCACCCCAGGGCTGGCCGTATCTGCTGGTGCCGCTGATCCCGGTTGCGATCGCGCTCGAGCTCGTCCACGCCTCCGCGGCTCTAGTCTTCTTCGCGGCCGCGCTGGGCGTGATCCCGACGGCGGCGCTGATGGGTCGCGCGACGGAGGAGGTTGCGTCGAAGTCCGGCCCCGGCATCGGTGGCCTTCTCAACGTCACCTTCGGCAACGCGCCGGAGCTGATCATCGCCCTGTTCGCCCTCAACGCCGGCCTCCAGGAGGTCGTCAAGGCATCGCTGATCGGCTCGATCCTGGGGAACGTCCTGCTGGTGCTGGGAGCCGCCATGGTCGCCGGCGGGCTCACCGGGGGCCGTAAGACCCAGAGCTTCGACCGCACCGCCGCCAGCATCCAGTCGCTGATGCTGCTGCTGGCGGTCGGCGCGATGGTGCTGCCCGCGGTCTTCGAGCTGGTCGAGGGCAAGGGGCTTCCGGGCGTCAATCAGGAACGGGTCGCCTATGACAGCACCGTCGAGCACCTCTCGCTCGCCGTCGCCGCGGTCCTGATCGTCACCTACGTGCTGGGGCTCCTGTTCAGCCTCAAGACCCACCGCGACCTCTTCAATCCCGACTACGGCGAGCACGAGGACAGCTGGGGCTGGTCGGTGCGCCGCTCGGTGATCGCGCTGGCGATCGCCGGCGTCGCGGTCGGCGTCATGTCGGAGATCCTCGTCGGCTCGATCGAGGCCGCCTCGGAATCGGTCGGGCTCAGCCCCTTCTTCATCGGAGTGATCGTGGTCGCGATCGTAGGCAACGCCGCCGAGCACTGGGTGGCGGTGCTGGTGGCGATGAAGGACAAGATGGACCTCTCGGTCAACATCGCGATCGGCTCCAGCGCGCAGATCGCGCTCTTCGTCACCCCGGTCCTGGTGCTGACGTCGTTCGTGCTCGGCCCGGGGCCGATGCCGCTGGTCTTCAACGGCTTCGAGCTGGCGGGTGTGATCCTGGCGGTGATGGTCGCCCACCAGGTCACCAGTGAGGGGGAGTCGAACTGGTTCGAGGGCGTGCAGCTGCTGGCGCTCTACACGATCCTCGGCATCGCCTTCTACTTCGCCTGAGGAGACGCTCCCGGATGGAGGACCTCATCTATCTGATCGCCAGCTTCGCCGTGATCCTGGCGGGGGCCCTCCTGTTCACCAACGCGATCGAGTGGATCGGGCACAAGCTCGGCCTGGGGGAGGGCGCCGTCGGCAGCCTGCTCGCCGCGGTCGGCACCGCCCTGCCCGAGACGCTGATCGCGGTCGTCGCCCTGATCGGCGTCTCCAAGAGCGAGGACGTCGCCGTCGGCGCGATCGTCGGCGCCCCCTTCCTGCTTGCGACCCTGGCGATGGGCCTGGTCGGCGGCACGGCCTACTTCTACCGCGGGCGGCGCAAGCAGGGCATCAGGCTTGAAGCCCACGTGCCGACGCTCGACCGCGACCTCGCCTTCTTCATGGTCTTCTTCGGGTTGGCCCTGGGGCTCGGGTTCGGCGCTCCCGAGGCCGTGCGCTATCCGGCCGCCGGAGTCTTCGTGGCCGCCTACCTCGTCTACGTCGCCTTCACGTTGCGGGGCGGCGGCGAGGCGCAGGCCGAGGAGTCGCTGAACCCGCTGATCATGGCTCGGGGCCCCGCGGCCCCCGCGGGCGGCTCGGAGGAGCCACCGCTGTCGGCTGCGGTGCTCCAGGTGCTGATCGGTTTGGGCGCGATGGTCGGTGGCGCGCACCTGTTCGTCGAGTCGCTGCTGCACTTCGCCACGGAGATCGGCGTCGAGCCGATCGTGCTCTCGCTGATCCTGGCGCCGCTGGCGACCGAGCTGCCCGAGAAGGTCAACAGCTTCTTCTGGGTCCGCGAGGGCAAGGACAGCCTGGCGCTGGGCAACATCACCGGCGCGATGGTCTTTCAGTCGACGATCCCGGTCGCGATCGGCCTCCTCTTCACCTCATGGGAGCTCCCGGGCAACGCCGCCATCTCGATGGTCCTCGGCCTCGCCGGCGGCCTGATCGCCTTCTGGGCGCTGCGGCTGCGCGACCGCTTCGAGCTCCCGGCGGTCCTGGCCTGGCTCGGCCTCTACGCGGCCTTCATCGTCATAGTGGCGTTGTAGAGATGAGCTCGAAGCGCTGGACCGCCGATGACCTGCCCGACCTCTCCGGCCGGAAGGTGATCGTCACGGGCGCGACCAGCGGCATCGGCCGCGCGGCGGCCCTGGCGCTCGCCGGGGCGGGCGCCCACGTGGTCCTTGCCGTCCGCGACGTCGCTCGCGGCCAGGCGGTCGCCGACGAGGCGCCGGGAAGCACCGAGGTTCGCTCCCTCGACCTCACCGACCTCGCCAGCGTCCGCTCCTTCGCCGCCGGCTGGGACGGGGACCTCGACATCCTGATCAACAACGCCGGGGTGATGGCGGTTCCGCTCAGCCGCACCGCCGACGGCTTCGAGCTTCAGATCGGCACCAACCACCTCGGCCCCTTCGCCCTCACCGGGCTCCTGTTCGACCGAATCACCGACCGGGTCGTGACCGTGGCCTCCACCGCGCACCGCAGGGGGAAGATCTCGATCGACGATCTCAACTGGGAGCAGCGCGACTACGAGCGCTGGGGCGCCTACGGCCAGTCCAAGCTCGCCAACCTCCAGTTCACGCTCGAGCTGCAGCCACGCCTCGAAGAAGCGGGCTCCTCCGTACGGGCCTTTGCCGTCCATCCCGGCTGGGCCGCGACCAAGTTGCAGGGGCGCACGCAGAACCGCCTCCAGCACCTGGCCATGGCGATCGGCAATCGGGTGCTCGCCCAAAGCGAGGAGCACGGAGCCTGGCCGACCCTCTACGCCGCGACCCAGGACCTGCCCGGCGGCAGCTACGTCGGCCCCGGCGGCGTCGGGGAGATCCGGGGGCACCCTGCCCTGGTTGGCCGCACCTCGGCCGCCGGGGACCCCGAGACGGCCCGGCAGCTCTGGGACCTCTCCGAGCGCCTGACCGGCGTAGAGTTCCGGGTCCCGGCCGTCGCCTAGTCCTCGCGCCCGGGCTCCTGGCCCTCTTCGCCCTCGTCCGCCTCGCCGTCGGCCTGCTCGAGCGCCGTCTCTGAGAGCGAGGCGCCTTCGCCGGGGTGATAATGGGTCTGGAACTCCTCGAGCTTGCGGTCGCGTTCCTCTTCGTCGATCGGCACGTCGTCGGAGATGCGAACCCACTCGGCGCCCTCGTAGGCCTCGAGGTTGAAGACGTCCTGGTCGATCGAGGCGGAGTCGTCCACGACCACGATCACCTCGGTCTGCGGGTTGAAGTATGTGCCCGGCTGGATCACGAGCTGCTCCAGCTCGAAGACCGTCTCCTCGGCCGAGGCGTTGAGGTCCTCGCCGGGCGCTTCGGTGTCCGTGACCTCGTCGCTCACAGCCCGGATGTATACCCGAGCCGCCGCCTGGTTCAAGCCCTACTGACCCAGGTTCTCCAACTCCCGGAGCTGGCGGTTCACTTCCTCGTCGACGTCAACGGGGTCCTCGCCGCGGCGCATCCGCCTCTCGTTTCGGGCGACGACCAGCTGGCGCACCTCCTCGCGCAGCCCGGAATCGACGGCGAGCTCGCCGCCACCACCCCCGTCGTCAGCCAGCAGCCTCTCCATCTCGCGCTCGACGTCAAGCGGCTCTTCGCCGCGCTGCTCGCGGCGGTACGAGCGCGCCTCGACCATCTGGCGGATCTCCTGCTCGCGAACCGCCGCCCTGACCGGGGCGAGGCCCTGGGAGGAGCTGCCCGAGCGCTGAGGGAGGTCGTGATCCATCGCAAAGCCGCCCTTGCCGATCTCACCGAGGGCCTTGCCGGCCCCGGTGGCGAAGGCGATCGCGCCTATGGGTATCGCCACGACGACCACCAGGATCAGGACCGTGCCTGGGTCGAGCGCGGCGATCACCATGGCACAGAGACTAGACCCGGCGAGGAGCCTCGATCCCGGTTGCCGCCGGCTGGCGCATGGGGTACTCTCCTACTGGTTGACTGACCAGTCAACCGGTTGACGGGCAGGCACCCGCGACGGGCATGCGCGCCGCTCGATCCCGACAAAACAGGCAGACAAAGGAGCTTCGAGAGTGGTTGACCTGACGCTGACCGACGAGCAGAAGGACCTTCGCGAGCTGGCCCACAGCTTCGCTGAGAAGGACATCCGCAAGGTCGCTTGGGAGTACGACAAGGAAGGCACCTGGCCGCAGGACATCATCGACAAGGCCTGGGAGATCGGCCTCATGAACACCCACGTCGCCGAGGAGTACGGCGGCCCGGGCCTCGACTATCTCTCCGGCTGCCTGATCGAGGAGGAGATGGGCTGGGGTTGCTCGGGCATCGGCACCTCGCTGATGGCCAACGGCCTCGCCACCGCTCCGGTCGGCCTCGGTGGCTCGGATGAGACCAAGAAGAAGTACATGACCATGGTCACCGAGTCGCCCAAGCTGGCCTCCTTCTGCCTGACCGAGCCCGACGCCGGCTCCGACGTCTCCGGGATGAAGACCACGGCCACCAGGAAGGGTGACAAGTACGTCATCAACGGCTCCAAGTGCTTCATCACCAACGGCGGCTACGCCGACTGGTTCACCGTCTATGCCAAGACCGACAAGGAGGCGGGCCATCGAGGCATCTCGGCCTTCATCGTCGACAAGGACGACACGGTGACCGTGGACAAGAAGGAGGACAAGCTCGGTCAGCGCGCCTCCAACACGGCGACGATCACCTTCAACGAGACCGAGATCCCCGCCGCGAACCTGCTCGGCGAGGAGAACAAGGGATTCAAGCTGGCGATGATGACCCTCGACCGCACCCGCCCCGGAGTCTCGGCGATGGCCGTCGGCATCGGCCGGGCCGCGCTCGAGTTCGCATCCGAGTACGCAAAGGAGCGCGTCCAGTTCGGGGTCCCGATCGCGATGCACCAGGCGGTCGCCTTCATGATCGCCGACATGGCGACCAAGGTCGAGGCCGCGCGCCTGCTCGTCTGGCAGTCGGGCGTCTTGCTCGACCAGGGCAAGCGCAACACGCTCGCGTCCTCGCACGCCAAACGCTTCGCGGCCGACTCCGCGATGGAGATCACCGTTGACGCCGTTCAGGTCTACGGCGGCTACGGCTTCATCAAGGATTATCCCGTCGAGAAGCTGATGCGCGACGCCAAGATCATGCAGCTCTACGAGGGCACCTCGCAGATCCAGCGCCTCGTGATCGCCAAGGAGATCCTGATGGGCCGCAACGCCGACCAGGACCTTCCCGAGGCCTCCAAGGCCGCAGAGAACGGCAGCGCCGACGCGGCGAAGGAGCCCGCGACCGC
>SHVA01000044.1 GCA_009691195.1 Solirubrobacterales bacterium
AGCGAGGCCGGGGGCAGCGTCTGGCGCCTCATCTGCTCGTAGTGGGGGCTGCGGGGGGAGCCGCCGAGCTCGATCAGCTCGCGGGCGAAGCCCGGGTCGAGCCGGCGGAAGCCGGACTCGGAGATCCAGAGGCTGCCCGCCCAGACCTGGTCCAACAGCGCCTCGGGCTCGAACTCCTCGGGCTCGGGCAGGTAGCCGATCTCCGAGGCCAGGGCGTGGACGTCCTCGGCGCGGCGCTCGGCGATCGCCCGCGCCAGCGCGCGCTCGCGCTCCATGTGGTCGGCGGGGACCCGGCGCACCAGCCCGAAGTCGAGGAAGCCCACCCGGCCCCCGTCCAGCAGCAGGTAGTTGCCCGGGTGGGGATCGCCGAGGACCATGTTGGTGCGCTCGCGGCAGGAGAGGAAGAAGCGGAAGACCGCTTCGCCGAAGCGGTCGCGGGTCGCCTCGTCGGACTCCTTGACGCGCTCGAAGCCGGCGCCATCGAGGAAGTCGCTGACCAAGACGCGCCGGGAGCAGAGGTCCGTATGGACGCGCGGGATCACCGCGAACGGATGGCCGCGGAAGGCGCGCTCGAGCTGGCGGTGGCTCTGCGCCTCCAGCTCGTAGTCGAGCTCCTCGAGGATGCGCTCGCGTATCTCTCCGCCGACCGCCTTGGTGTCGAGCCCCGGCGCCATCCGCTTGGCGAGGCGGAGGATCAGGTGCAGGTTGCGCAGGTCAACCTCGACGGCCTCGGCGATGCCCGGGTACTGGACCTTGACCGCGACATCGTGGCCCTGCTTGGTCTTCGCCCGATGGACCTGGCCGATCGAAGCCGCCGCGAAGGCCTCGGGCTCGAACTCGGCGAAGTGGTCAGAGACCGAGCCGCCGAGGTCGTCCTCGATCACTCCGCGGATGTCCTCGTAGGAGAACTTCGGGGCGTTGTCGCGAAGCTCCGCCAGCGCCTCGCGAAACTCGCGCTGGCCCTCCTCGGAGAGCCCCGGCAGCTCGACCGTCGAGAGCACCTGGCCGATCTTCATCGCCGCCCCCTTCATTCCCCCGAGCTGCTTGGCGAGCTGGGTCGCGATCGCGGCCGCCCGCTCGTCGGTCCTCCGCCTGCTGCGCTCCTCACCGCGTGTGAGGTTGGCCAGGCGTGTCCCGGCCCACCTGATGCTCTGGCCGGCGACCAGCCCGCCGACCTCGGCGGTCCGGGAGACCCGGCCGGTGCGGAGCTCGGCCGCGCCGTCCTCGTCGCCCTCGGCTTCCTTCCCGGTGGCCTCGTGGTCCGGCTCGCGGCCCTCGAGGTCCGGCTCGCGGCTCTCTTGGTCCGTCATCAGGCCGCCCGCGCGGCGGGGATCAGCCGCAGCCGGCCCGGGGTCAGCGCCCGCGGGCCGGAGGTGATCAGCGCGCGCTCGCCCTGGAGCCGACGGAGCATCGACTGGCTGTCGAAGAGGCCTTCCATGCCATACCTGCGAGTTTGGCACCGCCGTGGATCGTGCCCCTGCGGCCGGCGGGCTACCAGCGGACCGGCAGCGCCTTGAGCTGATTCAGGAAGGCCGAGACGACCGGCTCGGGATCGCCGGCGATCTCCATCTCCGGGAAGCGCTTCAGGGTCTCCTCGAACAGGATCTTGAGCTCCAGCCGCGCCAGCGCGGTGCCGAGGCAGAAGTGGCGCCCGCCGGCGCCGAAGGCCTGGTGCTCGGCGTTGCGGAGGACGTCGAAGCGCTCGGAGTCCTCGTAGACGGCCTCGTCGCGGTTGCTCGAGACGTACCACATCAGCACCTTCTCGCCCTGCTTGACCGGGCAGCCGGCGATCTCGGTGTCCTCGGTCGCGGTCCTTCTGAAGTGGGCGAAGGCGGGGAACATCCGCAGGCACTCCTCGACCGCGCCGGGGATCAGCGAGGGGTCCTCGGCCAGCATCCGCATCTGCTCGGGGTGCTCCATCAGGGCGCGCATGCCGCTGGTGTAGGTCGCCTTGGTGCTGTCGTTGCCGGCCGCCATCAGCAGGAAGAAGCCCATCACGATCTCGTGCTCCTCCAGCCGCTCGCCGTCGATCTCGGCGCCGACCAGGACGCTGGTGAGGTCGTCGGTCGGGTTCTCCCGGCGATCGGCGATCATCGCCCGGCAGCGCTCGAAGATCTCGGGGATGTCCTTCTCGACGACCGCGTCGAGGCCGCCGGGGTTGAGGTCCTCGTCGCCGAGCCCGAGCGTCGAGTTCATCAGCGTCGCCCAGGCGATGTCCTCCCCCTCGGGGATTCCCATGAAGCTTCCGATCACGCGCGAGACCACCGGCTGCGCGACGTCGGTGACCAGGTCGCAGCCTCCGCCGGGAGCAACGCCGTCGAGCACCCGCACCGCGATTGAGCGGATCGCGCCCTCGTGCTCGGCGATGCGCTTGGGGGTGAAGCCCCGCTGGAACAGCATCTTGATCCGGTCGTGCTTTGGCGGGTCCATGCCGATGAACATCGCCTGCTGCAGCTCGAGCGGGACCGCGTGGGTCAACCCGGTGACGCCGCCCCGCTCGGAGGAGTAGGTCTCCCAGTCGAGGCTGACGGTCTTGACGTCCTCGGCGCGCGTGATCGACCAGAACCCCTCCTCGTCGGGGTACTCGTTGATCTCGCTCCAGTGAACCGGGCAGCCGCCTCGGAGCTGCTTGAAGATCTCGTGGGGCGGGCCGCCCTCCCAGTTCTCCCGGTCGGTGACGTCGATCCGGTCGAGCTCTTCGGCCGATGAGTTCTTGGTCTTCCCTTCCACGGCGCTGACCAGCCTAACTGGCTGCTCAGCCGGCAGCCGCCTGCTCGAGGCGCTCGGCGAGGCGGCTCATCCCCCGCTCGCGCGCGGCGCGGGCCGCCGAGCGGTGGTCGGTCCGCTTGTCGCGCGGGCGCCGCACCTTCTCGTCGCGGAGAGTGGCCAATTCCTTGAAGGCCAGCAGCTCCTCGCGGGAGCCCGTCAGGGCCTGGCGCAGCTTCGGGCGCGGCTCCCGGAAGGCCGCGTTGAGCACACCCTCGAGCGAGCCGTGCTTGTGCAGCAGCTCAGCGGCGGTCTTCTCGCCGACGCCCTTGGCGCCCGGGATCCCGTCCGAGGGATCCCCCCGCAGCGCGATGAAGTCAGGAACCAGCGCGGGCGGGATCCCGTAGCGCTCCCTGACCCCCTTCGGCCCGATCTCCTCGGCTCCCTGCTTCCCGGTCCGCACGTAGAGCACGCTGACCAGCTTGGACGCGCACTGGAACATGTCGCGGTCGCCCGTCAGCACCAGCGTCCTGCCCCCGGCCTTCGTCTCCCGGGTGGCGTAGGAGCCGAGCAGGTCGTCGGCCTCGAGCGTCTCGGAGTCGGCGATCGTCCAGCCGAAGGCGCCGAAGAAGTCGGGGCAGGCGGCGAACTGGGGGGAAAGATCATCGGGCACGGGGTCGCGATCGGCGTGGTAGGGCGGGTAGAGCTCGAGCCGGTAGTCGGCGGCGTCGGGGCCGAAGCAGAGCACCACCGCCCGCGGCTTGTGGACCTCCACCTCTCGCAGGATCAGGTTCGCGGTGCCGAGCAGCGCGTTGACCGGCCTGCCATCGGCGCCCTTGATCGAGGAGGGCAGCCCGTAGAAGGCGCGGAACAGCATCGAGGGCGTATCGACGACGAGCAGTGGGCGTGCCATGGCGGCCACCGTAGCGTCCGGCGCGCGCGAGGCCGCTGGTTCCCGCTCCCCGCCCCCTATAGGGTCGCCCGGGATGGAGGAGAGCTTCGACTACGTGATCGTGGGCGCCGGGTCGGCCGGCTGTGCGGTCGCCGGGCGGCTGAGCGAGGACCCCGAGGCCTCGGTCCTGGTGTTGGAGGCCGGCGGCCGCGACCGCTCGCCCAACATCAAGATCCCCGCCGCGTTCTCCAAGCAGTTCAAGACCAAGCTCGACTGGGACTACAGCAGCGGCCCCGAGCCCCACCTCGACGGGCGCGAGGTCTACGTGCCGCGGGGCAAGAGCCTCGGCGGCTCGAGCTCGATGAACGCGATGATGTACGTGCGCGGGCGGCCCCTCGACTACGACGGCTGGCGCGAGGCCGGCTGCCCGGGCTGGGGCTACGAGGACGTCCTCCCCTACTTCAGGCGGATGGAGAACAACGAGCCCGGCGCCTCGGAGGTGCACGGCGTCGGAGGCCCCGTCAACGTCGCCGACCAGCGCGACCCGAGGCCGCTGACCAAGCGCTTCCTCGAGGCGGCGCAGAGCACCGGGATCCCCGCCAACTCCGACATCAACTCACCGGAGCAGGACGGGGTCGGGATGACGCCGGTGTCCCAGCGCAAGGGCCGCCGCTGGAGCGCCGCCGACGCCTACCTGCGCCCCGCGATGAAGCGCTCGAACGTAACCGTCAAGCCCAAGGCCCAGGTGCTGGAGGTCGTGCTTGAGGGCGGGCGGGCAACCGGTGTCCGCTGGCGCGACTCTCGCGGGCGCCCCCATCTCTCACGCGCGCAGCGCGAGGTGGTGCTCTGTGCCGGGGCGATCGGCAGCCCCCAGATCCTGATGCTGTCGGGCATCGGGCCGGCCGACGAGCTGCGCTCGCTGGGGATCGAGCCGCGGGTCGAGAGTCCGGGTGTCGGCGACAACCTCCAGGACCATCCCTTCTTCCTGCTCTGTTACGAGTGCACCGAGCCCGAGAGCCTCGCCGACGCGGAGAAGCCGAAGGCGCTGCTGGAGTACGTGCTGCGCCGCAGGGGCCCGTTGACCTCCAACGTGGGCGAGGGGATGGCCTTCATCCGCTCGCGTCCGGGGCTGCCGGCGGCCGACATCCAGCTCCTCTTCGGCCCCGCCTACTACCACGACAACGGATTCGACGTCCACGAGGGCCACGCGTTCTCGCTGGCGGCGGCCCTGCCGCCCCCGCAGCCGGGGGCGGCTGCGGCTGCGCTCGTCCGATCCCGACGCCAAGCCGGAGCTGGTCGGCAACCACCTCGCTGAGCCCGAGGACGTCGCCGCCCTGGTGGCGGGCTTCCGAAAGCTCCGCGAGATCAGCGAGACCGAGCCCTTGAGCGCGGTTAGAGGCGCGGACCTGGTGCCCTCGCACCCGGTTGAGACCGACGCCGAGATCGAGGCGTTCCTGCGACAGGAGATCGAGCTGCTCTACCACCCCGTCGGGACCTGCCGGATGGGCTCCGACGAAGGCGCGGTGGTTGGCCCTGAGCTTCGGGTCCGCGGCGTAGAGGCGCTCCGCGTGGCCGACGCCTCGATCATGCCGGTGATCACCGGCGGCAACACCAACGCGCCGACGATCATGATCGGCGAGAAGGTCGCCGACCTGATCAGGGGCCGGCCAGCTCCGGGATGAACTCCCGCAGGTGGCGGTCGATCGCCTCGCGGACCCAGCGCTGGGTCTCGGTGTCGGCCATCCGGTAGCGGCCGAGCAGCATCGCCTGGTCATCGAGCGGCAGGCCGGCGATCTCCCAGCTGATGGCGAGTCGCTCGAAGAGATGCTCGCCGCGGCGGCGCCAGGCGTCGTCCATGGATGCCGCCGGCCCGCCCCAGCCTTCCTGGAGCTTGGCGATCGTGCCGGGGCTCAATGACTGTCTGAGGGTGAGGATGTTGCCCTCGGAGTCGGTGTAGTGGCTGCCCTTCGGAGGCCCGCGCCGGGCCCTTCGCTTCGCCATCGCTCAGCCAGACCTCCTCATCGCCTGGGCGGGACGGTACTGCCTGGGCCGCGGCTACCGGCGGCGGCGAACGTGGGCCGGTGAGAGATCCGCGAGCGAGGCGCAGCCGAGCAGGCCGAGGGCGAGCCGGAGCTCCTCGGTGAGCATTCCCAGCGCGCGCGCGGCGCCGGCCTCGCCGTCGCAGGCCAGCCCCCAGAGAGCGGGACGCCCCACCATGACGGCGCTGGCGCCGAGCGCGAGCGCGATGGCGACGTCGGTGCCGCGGCGAACGCCGCCGTCCATCAGCACCTCGATCCGACCTCCGACGGCGTCGGCGATGTCGGGGAGTACGTCGATCGTGGCGGGGACGCCGTCGAGCTGGCGGCCGCCGTGGTTGGAGACGACGACGCCCGCGGCGCCGTGACCAACCGCCAGCTCGGCGTCGGTGGCGCTCATCACCCCCTTGACCAGGATCGGCAGCTCGTACTCGCCGGCCAGAGTCTCGAGGTCTGACCAGCTCAGCGTCGGGTCCACAAGCTCGAAGACCTCGCCGATCGTCAGGTCCGTGCGGCCGGCGGCGGCGTCGATCGCCGGGGCGCGGCAGTCGCCGGGCAGCTCGAAGCCGCTGCGAAGGTCGCGCTCGCGCGGCCCCGCGAAGGGGGCGTCAACCGTGAGCACGATCGCCTCGTAGCCGGCCTCGGCGGCCTCGGCTACCAGGGCACGGCTGATGCCGCGGTCCCGGAAGCAGTAGAGCTGCATCCATCGGCGCCCGCCGCCGGCGCCGGCCGCCACCTCGGCGGGGCCGGCGGTCGCCAGCGAGGAGACGCACATCACCGTGCCGGCGGCCTCGGCCGCGCGCGCCATCGCCGGCTCGCCATCGGGATGGGCGAGGCGCTGGAAGGCGACGGGTGCGATCAGGACCGGGGTCCGTAGCTCGCGGCCCAGGATGGCGGTCGCGGTCGAGACCTCGGAGACATCCACCAGAACCCGCGGCAGCAGCTCCCACTCGGCGAAGGCCTCGGTATTGCGCCTCAGGGTGCGCTCGTCGCCGGCGCCTCCGGCGAAGTAGCCGAGGGCACCGGGCTCGATCTGCTCGGCGGCGAGCCGCTCCAGGTCGGCGATGTTGATCGGCTCGGCGGCTGCCATGGGCGGCCCCTCTTATATCGCGGCTGGTGCCCCTTCTCGGATCGGCGAGCAGGGCACCGGGGCCCGCGTCAGCCTGAGAGCAGCTCGTCGGCGCTGAGCACCGTCGCGTCCACGCACATGCTGCTCATCATCCCCGCCACCACCAGCTCATCGACTCCCCGCGAGCGGACCTCGTCCTCGAGCGCGGTGCCGAGGAAGCCGTTGGGCTCGGCCCTCTCGATCACTGGCTCGCTGGCCGCGGGTGCGACCAGATCAACGGCTGAGGATCACGCTGTTGACCATGTTGGGGGCCGCGATCGGGTCGGTCGGCGCGGGATTGGCCAAACCGGAGCTCCTAGGTCGGCTCGTCCAGGGCCTCGTTCGCCTCGCTCCACTTCCCCTTCGGGACGCGAAGCGCGATGTCCCCGTAGCCGCGGTTGCTGATCGGGTGGTCGGCCGTAAGCACCGCCTCGAAGCCCTGGTCGGTGAGCTGCTGGCGCCAGGCGCGGGCGGTCTCGAGCTCCTCGAAGTCGCGCACCACCTCCCAGTCGTCGTAGGCGGCGTCGCCCACGATCAACTCGGCGACGCCGTCGGGATGGGGCTCGGTGAACTCGCGCTCGGCGCTGCGGAAGCGGTCCAGGAATCCCATTATCGGCCGACTCCCCCGCGAGCCCTCAGTCGGAGAGCTCGACGCGTTCGATCGTCTGGGGCGAGAGCGGCTTGTCGCCGGGCCCGGACTCGGTCTTCTCGATCGCGAAGACGGCGTCCATGCCGTCGGTGACCTCGCCGAAGACCGTGTGCTTGCCGTCCAGCCACGATGCGGCGTCGGCGGTGACGATGAAGAACTGCGAGCCGTTGGTGTTGGGTCCCGCGTTTGCCATCGCCAGCGCCCCGCGGACGATCCTGTGCTCGTTGAACTCGTCCTCGAAGGTGTAGCCGGGCCCGCCGGTACCAGTCCCCTCCGGACAGCCTCCCTGGATCATGAAGTCGGGGATCACACGGTGGAAGGCCAGCCCGTCGTAGAAGCCGTCGCCGGCGAGCTTGCGAAAGTTCTCGACGGTCTTCGGCGCGTCCTCGTCGAAAAGCTCGACGCTGATCGGGCCGGCGTTGGTGTGGAGGGTCGCCTGCGACACAGGCGCCACTCTAGACATTCGACGCGGTCCCCGATCGGGCCGACCGGCTCCCCCCTGCTTTACTTGTTGAAGCGATGGCTGCCTGCCCCGGCTGCGGCAACGAGAACCGAGAAGGCGCCCGCTTTTGCGACGCCTGCGGCACCGACCTGATCGAGGAGCAGGCTCCCAGCGCGCCCGAGCAGCCCGAGGCCGCGCCCGAGGGCGCCCCGTCCGAGCTCGCCGATGGCCGCTACCGAGTGCGCCGCTTCCTCGGCGCCGGGGGCCGCAAGCGGGTCTACCTCGCCGAGGACACCGAGCTCGGCCGCGAGGTGGCGCTGGCGCTGTTTGACACCGAGGGCGTCGGCGCCTCGATCCGGGCCCGCGCCACGCGCGAGGCGCAGGCGATGCGCAAGCTCGGCGATAACCCCCACGTGGTCCGGGTCTACGACACCGGCGAGGAGGAGGGCGATCCCTTCATCGTCAGCGAGTACATGCCGGGGGGAGACGTCGAGGGGATGCTCGCCGACGCTCCGCAGCGGCGGCTCGAGGTCGAGCGCGCCGTCGAGATCGCCGCCGACGTCTGCCGCGCCCTCGAGCACGCCCACGCGCGCAACATCATTCACCGCGACCTGAAGCCGGCGAACATCTGGCTGGACGAGGACGGCTCTGCCCGCCTCGGCGACTTCGGCTTGGCGACGACCGAGGGCCGCTCCCGGCTCAGCGGCGGGACCCTGGTCGGAACCGTCGCCTACCTGCCGCCCGAGCAGGCCCTCGGCGAGGCCGCCGGCCCCCACAGCGACCTCTACTCGCTCGGCGCCTTGCTCTACGAGATGCTCACCGGCCAGCCGCCCTTCCAGGGCTCGGACGCGGTGGCGATCATTAGCCAGCACCTGCACTCCGATCCGGTGCCCCCCTCGAGGCTGAATCCAGCGGTCCCCGAGGCGCTGGACCGGGTCGTGCTCGGGCTTCTCGCCAAGCTCAAGGAGGACCGCCCCGCCGACGCGGCGGAGGCTCGAGGGGCATTGGAGGCGGCGCTCGTCGAGCCGGCCGCTCCCGAGCCCAGCGGCGAGGAGCGCGCCGAGAACCCGCTCGACAGCCTCGCGGGCGGCATCTACGTCGGCCGCGAGCGTGAGCTCGGGGTCATGCGCGAGGCGGTTGACGGGGCGCTGGCCGGGCGAGGCAGGCTGCTGCTGCTGACCGGCGAGCCCGGGATCGGCAAGACCCGGGCCGCTGAGGAGCTATCGACCTACGCCCGGGTCCAGGGTGCGCGCGTCTACTGGGGCCGCTGCCGCGAGGAGGAGGGCGCGCCCGCGTACTGGCCATGGGTGCAGGCCATCCGCGCATACATCCGCGACGCTGACCCGGTGGCGCTCGCCTGGCAGCTCGGCGGCGGCGCAGCCGAGGTTGCGAAGCTGGTCCCCGAGATCGCGGAACGGCTCGAGATCGAGCCGGCCGGCGAGTGACCTCGACAGCGAGGAGGCGCGCTTCCGCCTGTTCGACGCGGTCACCTCGTTCCTGGCGGCAGCCTCGCGCGACCGGCCGCTGGTGCTGGTGCTCGACGACCTGCACTGGGCCGACGAGCCGAGCCTGCTGCTGCTCAAGTTCGCGGCGCGCGAGATCGCCTCGAGCGGCCTGCTGCTCGTAGGCACCTACCGTGACGTCGAGCTCGGCCGCCACCACCCCCTCGCCCAGGTGCTGGGCGAGCTCCAGGGTGGGGAGTCGGGCGCCCGGATAGCGCTGCGGGGGATCGAGGCCGACGACGTCGAGCGCTACATCGAGCTGACGGCAGGGGTGTCGGCGCCCCCGGGCCTCGCGGCCGCCGTCCGCGCCCAGACCGAGGGCAACCCGTTCTTCGTCGGCGAGGTCGTCCGGTTGCTCGCAAGCGAGGGCAGGCTCCAGGGCGCCGAGCCCGGCTCCTGGGAGCCGGTCATCCCCCAGGGAGTGAGGGAGGTCGTCGGCCGCCGCCTCGACCGGCTCAGCCCCGAGACCAACGAGGCGCTCACCGTGGCTGCCGCGATCGGCCGCGAGTTCGACGGTGAGCTGGTCCTGCTCGTCGCCAAGCTCGAGCCGGCGGAGCTGATGGCGGCCTCGCGCGAGGCGATCGATGAGCGGCTGGTGGACGAGGTCGCCGAAGGCCGCTTCTCCTTCTCGCATGCCCTCGTCCGCGAGACGCTTTACCGGGAGCTGAGCCCGGCGCAGCGCTCCCGCCTGCACCAGCGGATCGCGGAGGCGCTGGAGGAGCTCCCCGAGGGCGGGGCCACGCTCGGCGAGCTGGCACATCACTTCCTCGCCGCCGCGCCGCGGGGCGACGGCGCCAAGGCGGTGGACTATGCGCGGCGTGCCGCCGCCCAGGCGATGGGCAAGCTCGCCTACGAGGAGGCGGCCGACCTTTACTCGAGGGCGCTCGAGCTGATCGAGATGGAGCCCTCAGACGACGAGCTGCGCTGCGAGCTGCGACTCGAGCTGGGCGCGGCCCAGACCAGGGCCGGGCGCCACGCGCTCGCGCGCACGACCCTGACCGAGGCGGCCGAGATCGCGCGCTCTCTCGAGGACACCGACCGGCTGGCCCGCGCCGTGCTGGCGCTGAGCGAGGTCTCCGTCGCCGGGCGCGTGGACGAGGGGATGATCCAGCTGGCCGAGGAGGCGCTCGAGAGGGTGGGCCCGGAGGAGAACGGGCGCAGGGCTGCGCTGCTATCCGTGCTCGGCCAGGAGCTCTACTGGATTGACGCCCAGGGCCGCTCCGCTCCGATCGTCGCCGAGGCGATCGAGCTGGCCCGCAAGCTGGGCGACGACCGGGTCCTGGCGAGCGCCCTGCATCGCTGGATCTTCCTTGCCTTCGGTCCCGAATCGGCCGCGGAGCGGCTGCTGATCGCCGACGAGATGCGCGAGCTGGCCGAGAAGCTCGGCGACACAGAGACGCTCCTTCTCAGTCACGCTTACCGCGTGGCGACGTTCCTGGAGCTCGGCGACGTGGCGGCGCTCGACCGAGAGGTCGTCGCCTACGAGCGCTGCGCCGAGGAGCTGCGCATGCCCCACCATCTCTGGCACGTGCCGGCGCTGAGGGCAATGCGGGCTCTGATCGACGGCGACCTGCCTGAGGCCGAGCGGCTTGCAGAGGAGGCCCGGGCGATGGGCGAGCGAGCCGAGCAGCAGCTCGCGGGGCAGTTCTACGGCATCCAGCTGCTTCAGCTCCGGCGCCATCAGGGTCGCACCGACGAGCTGATCCCCTCGATTCGGCAGCTCGCCCAGGACTTCCCCGCGATTCCCGCCTGGCGAGCCGTGCTGGCCACGCTGCTGGCGACGTCCGGCGCCGAGGAGGAGGCGCGCCTGGAGCTGAGGCGGCTTGCCGCCGACGACTTCGCCACGATCCACAGGGACCTGCAGTGGCTGCCGGCGTTCGCGCTGCTCGGCGAGACCGCGGCCCTGATCGGTGACAGCGAGTACGCAGAGTTGGTCTACGCCGAGCTGTTGCCCTACGACGGCAAGGTGGTCGTTCCCGGGCGGGCCGCCGCCAGCGCCGGGCCCGTCGGCCGGGTCCTCGGAATGCTGGCCCGGGTCCTGGGCCGCCTCGATGACTCTGAGCGACACCTGCAAGGCGCCATTGACACTCGACCGGCATGGGCGATCGTCCCTACCGCGCTTCGACCCGCGTCGAGCTGGCCGAGACGCTGCTGGCGCGCGGCAGCGGCCCCGACCGGGAGCGCGCGCTCGAGCTGCTCTCACAGGCCCTCGGCTCGGCGCGTGAGATGGGCACGCGGGGCATCGCCGACCGCGCCCTCGCCCTGCGGCTGGAAGCGCAGGGGCTCACCGGCGTGGACGTCACGACCTCGATCGACGACGTCGTCTCGGCGCTGGAGAGCGAGCGCCCCGACCTGCGCGCCCACGCGGCCCCCGACGGCACCGTGGCGATCCTCTTCAGCGACATCGAGGACTCGACCATCCTCACCGAGCGGCTCGGCGACGAGCGCTGGCTCGAGGTGCTCCGCGACCACAACTCGCTCTTCCGCCGGCAGATCGACCGCCACGGCGGCTACGAGGTCAAGAGCCAGGGCGACGGGTTCATGCTCGCCTTCCCCGACTCCCGGCAGGCGCTCGAGTGCGCGATCGCCGTTCAGCGCGCGCTGGCCGAGCGCGACGGGCAGGCCGACCGCGAGCCGTTGCGGGTGCGGATCGGGCTCCACACGGGTGAGGTGATCGCCGAGGAGGGAGATTTCTTCGGCAAGAACGTGATCCTCGCCGCGCGAATCGCGGCGCAGGCGGGGGGCGGTGAGATCCTCGTCTCCGAGCAGATGCGCGTTGCGGCCGACGGCGAGGATGAGCTCAGCTTCGACGAGGGGCGCGAGCTCGAGCTCAAGGGCCTCGCCGGGACCCATCGCGTCTTTCGCGCCGACTGGTCCCCTCAGGCGGCAGCAGCCTGAAGCTCAGCGAATAGCGCGCAACTAACCTTCCGCGGATGCTTTCGGCCATTCTCGCCGGCGCGCTGATCGTCGCCGCCTCCCTGGCGGCCGGCCAGGCGATCCTGCTCGCGTGCGGATACCGCCGCCCCTCGGCGGTGGCGCCCGCGACTGGGCTCGCCGCGCTGCTCGTCCTCTGCGGGATCACGATCAAGCTCCCGGGCCACGGGGTCACCGCGGCGATCGCCTGCGGCATCCTCGTCGCCGCCGCGGCTTGGTACTTGGCGGGGCACCGCGAAGCGTTGCGGCCGATCCGGGCCGGCGCCTTCGTCGCGACCCTCGGCGCCGCCTTCGCCTCGGCGATCCCGTTCCTGGCCAGCGGGCGCCTGGGGATCCTCGGCCAGGGGCTCGTCAACGACGACATGGCCTCCCACCTGCTCTTCGCCGAGTGGATCGACACCCACGTCGGCGTGACCCCGGACTTGATCCAGGACGGCTACCCGCTCGGGCCCCACGCGATCGTCGCCGCGGTGACCAAGGTCAGCGGCGCCGACTACGTCCAGGCCTTCGCGGGGCTGACCGGGGCGCTGGCCGTGCTGCTGGCGCTGACGGCCTACGGCGCCCTGCGCGGCGTCCCGCCCTGGCTTCGGGCTCCGGCCTCGATCCTGGCCGCCTTCCCCTACCTGGCCGCCGCCTACCTGGCCCAGGGCGCGTTCAAGGAGCCGATGCTCGGGCTCACCGTCGTCGCCTTCGCGCTGGCCCTGCCGCCACTGCGCGAGGCCTGGCTCAAGCCCGGCACCGCGGATCGGCGCGTCCTGTCCCTCGCCGCCGTCCCGGCCGGCCTGCTCGCGGCCGGGACGATCTACAACTACAGCTTCCCGGGCCTTGCCTGGCTGTTCCTGGCCGGACTCGCCTGGGCGCTGCTCGGAGCCTTCCGTCAGCGCTCCGAGCGCGGGGGGCTGTTGCTGCGCGAGCGCCTGCGCGGCTGCCGGCCCGCAGTGGGCGTGCTGGTCGGGCTGCCGGTGCTCGCGGCCGTGCCCGAGGTCCTGCGGCTCGCGAGCTTCACCGGCTTCAAGGCCTTCAACCCGACCGGCCCCGGCAACAACGTCGGGTTCGGCAACCTTCGCCAGCCGCTCTCGCCGTTCGAGAGCCTCGGCGTCTGGCCCTCGAGCGAGTTCAGGATCGCCGCCGAGAACGCCAGCGCTCCCGCCTACGTCTTCTACGCGGGCGCGCTGCTCGCGGTGGTGGCCCTCGTCTGGGGGATCGCCAAGGCGCTGCGAAACCGTGAGTCCGTGCTGCCCGCCGCCCTGGTCGCCGGCGCCCTGGGCTACCTCGCCGCGATGGCCGCGGGCACCCCCTACACCCAGGCGAAGGCGCTCGCGATCGCGGCGACCCCGGTCATGTTCGTGGCGCTTCGCGGGCTGCTGGGCGCCGCCCCGATCGAGGGAGAGGAGCCCGATGCCGAGGCCGCCGAGCGCGACCGCGAGCCCGGCGCCTCCGGTGCCTCCGCGGGGCGCCTGGAGCGCGCCTCGAACCGGCTCACCTCGCTGCCGGCTGCCCGGCTGCTGGCGCCGACGCTCGCCTTCCTCTTCATCCTCGCCGCCTCCTTCTCGACGCTGCTCTCGCTGCGCCAGGCCGCGATCGGCCCCCCCGGCCAGATCGAGGAGGTGATGAGGATGCGGCCCCTGCTCCAGGACGAGCCAGTGATCTACCTGGGCCGCGAGTCCTTCGTCGCCTGGGAGCTGCTCGGCGCCGACGTCTTCGCGCCGATCCTCCACCACTACAACGTGGATGAGATCGACGCCTACTACCGCTCGACCTCCACCCGCGCCAAGTTCGACTGGGACGTAGTCCCGCCGGAGATCCTCGCCAGCTTCCCCTACGTGATCACCACCACTGCGGCCCAGCAGAGCCAGGCGCCGCCGAGCTTCAAGCCGGTGATGCGCAGCGGCGACTACATCCTCTGGAAGCAGGAGGGGCCCTTCGGGGAGCGCCGGACCCTGCTGGAGCCGATCGGGATCGGCGCCCTCGTGGACTGCGACCGCCCCGGCGACAGGGCGCTGACCGGCCTCGACGGTACGGCCACCGTGCTCTCGCGCCCGCCCGTCTCGGGCGAGGCCTGGAATCCCTCTCGCGAGGTCAAGGGGGGTGGCGGCTCCAGCGAGGAGCTGCTGCTCTCGCCGGGCCGCTGGCGGATCTCGCTCCAGTACGCGAGCACCGAGCCCCTGCACGTACGGGCGCCCGGCCTCGACGAGACGCTGAAGCCGAGCCTGCTCTTCCGTGGCCCCCAGCCCTACTTCGACGCCGGCGAGCTGGTCGTCCGCAAGCGGACCCTGGTCCCGTTCAAGGTCACGGTTGACCCCGCGCCCTGGTTCGGCCGCCTGATCGGCACCGACACCCGCGCCTACCTCGGCCCGATTGCCGCGACGCCCGCGGGGCCGCGAGAGGTGATCCCGCTGAGCGAGGCCTGCGGGCGCTACGTGGACTGGTACCGGGTGGCGCCGGGCACCCCCGAGAGCGCCCTCGCACCGATCGGGAAGCCCGAGCCGCGAGAGACCGAGTCGGGCTAGCCGCTCACGGCGAGCTCGCGCTCGCGGACGCCGGCGGCATCCTCCAACACCCGCCCCATCACCTCGCGCTCGCCCTCGAGCGCGGTCTCGTGCCCGGCGAGGATCTTGCGTGGGGCGAGCGACGCCAGCTTGCGAACGCTCTCTACCGCTGTGGCGGTGTTCCAGTTCCAGACCGGGTGGGGGACGCTGGCCTCGTGGCCCGCGACCCCGTCCAGCTCCAGCTCGGGCAGGGCCGCGAGGTGCTCGGAGTCAACGAAGTAGATGGTGTCGCTGCAGAGGCAGACCCCGTCGGACTCGCGCCAGAGCCCGATCATGCCGGGGGCGTGGCCCGGGAAGTGCTTGACCTCGAAGCCGCAGATCTCATCGCCCTCGCTGACGGTCCCCGCCGGCTCGATCGCTCCGCCGTCCCAGCGCCGGTGCAGGTAGTGCTTGTAGAGCCAGCGCACCCAGCCGACGCTGAGGTCGTCCATCGTCCAGTAGTCGCGGTAGGGGCCGGGCGCCCGCGCGGCCTCGGCCTCATCGGGATGGCAGTAGACGGGCACGCCGAGGTGGGGGGCGGTGCCGCGATGGTCCGAGTCGGCATGGCCGAGGACAACCCGCTTGAGGCCGCCGAGCTTTTCGGCGGCCGCGCTGACCGCCTTGGTCATCGGCTGGGTGCCGGCGTCGAAGGCTGTCACCCCGCCCTCGTCCTGCAGCAGGTAGACGTTCATGCCCCACTTCAGGTCTCCCCGCACGAGCCAGACCCCGTCGGCGACAGGTTCCATCGTCGGGCTCCAGGGAGGCTTGAACTGGACTTTCTCCGGCACTGCGTTCAACCCTATACCCGGGAACCTCGCCTACGATTGACGCGTGCCCCGGATTTGGATAGGGACGATGGTCGTGATCCTCCTCTGCTGCTTCGCCTCGATGGTGATCGCGATAACGAAGCTCGTCTAGTCGCCGCTCGCCGCCGCGGCTATAGACTCCGCCGCGACTTGAGCCCAGCAGCCGCACGGCGTCTGGCGTGACGGCACGGGAGAGGAGGCGTCAAATGTTCGATCGCATCGTGGTTGGTACCGACGGGTCCGAGACGGCGGCCGAGGCCATTCGGCACGCGGTCGAGCTGGCCCGGCTCTCGAAGGCGAAGCTGGAGATCGTCAGCGCCTACGAGCCCGTCCCGCAGTCACGGCTGCGCGAGGAGGGCGGCGACGCCCCCGGCGACGTCTCGCATTCGATCAACCCGCGCGAGGACGTCAACGTGGTCCTCGCCCAGGCGGCCGCGGTGGCCAAGAAGGGCAAGGTCGAGGTGCTCACGCATCCGCGCGACGGCGACCCGGCCGACGCGATCCTCGACGTCGCCGAGGAGAACGACGCCGACCTGATCATCGTCGGCAACAAGGGGATGACCGGCGCCCGCCGCTTCCTGCTCGGCAGTGTGCCGAACAAGATCTCCCATCACGCCACCTGCGACGTCTGGATCGCCCGGACTACCTAGCCCCGAGCGCGCTGGCAGCTAACAGCCGCTGGCTCTCCCGTTGACCGCAGCGCCCGCGTCGATCAGTCCGGCGCCGAAGAGGTCCGAGTCGAAGGGCTGGCCGAGCTGCGCGTCCCCGTGCCTTGCCGTGGCCTTCAGCTGGCACTCGACGGCGTCGCGGCTAGGTCGCTTCCCGACCACCCGGCTTGCGATCACCATCGCCGCCACGCCGGAGGCGTGTGCGGTCGCCATCGAGGTGCCCCGGAAGTCGCTGGGGTAGCCGAAGCGCTTGAAGCCGGGACCGTTGAAGGTGAGCTGAAAGATCGGTGCGGAGATGTCGAAACCCGAACCGTCCGTGTCGCAGGAGGAGATGTTGCGTGGTGCGCCGCCGCCGGGCGCCACCAGGTCGAGGCCGCCGCCGAAGTTCGAGTAGTCGGCCACGCAGGCGTCCTTGGTCGTGGCGCCGACCGAGATCACTCGTGGCGCGGCGGCGGGAAACTTGACCGAGGACGCACCCTGGTTGCCCGACGCCGCCACGGCGACGATGTTGTTCTTGAGGGTCGCCGACTTCAAGGCGTCGCAGATATCCGGGACCTGGGAACAGTCGCCGACCCCGGCGCCGAACTCGAGGCTGAGGTTGATCACGTCGGCGTGGCGCTTGACGGCGTAGCGGATCCCGCGCGCGATGTCCGCCGCGTTGCCCGACCCCTGGGCGTTGAGCACCCGGACCGGGATGATCTTCGCTGCGTAGGCGAGCCCGGTCAGGCCCCGCTTGTTGTTGGTCTGCTCGGCGATAGTCCCGGTGACGTGGGTGCCGTGGCCATCGCGGTCGAGCGGCAGCTTGCTCTTGGAGACGAAGTCGTAGCCGCCGGCGAACTGCTTCGGCGAGAAGTCGGGGCTTCGGCGGAACTTCGGCTCCTTGCTGCGGAAGGCCACCCCGGTGTCGAGCACCGCGATCCTGACCCCCTCGGCGCCGCCCCTTCCCCTGTTCGACAGGGTCTTCCACGCCTGCGGCGCGTCGATGCCGCCGCGGGAGGTGTCGGCGGGCTGGTCCTGCGTTGCGCAGAGCGCGGCGCAGGTCGGTAGGAAGTTCCACTGCATCTTCCGCCAGCCGCCCGCGGCGCCGGAGCGGCCCGTGTCGTTGGGAAAGGCCGCGGCGGCGGTGGCGATGTAGTCGGGGACCGCGGTGGCGACCGCGGGGTTGCGATCGAGCGCCTGGGCCGCGGCGGCGACGCCGACGCCGGCCGGCAGCTCGACGACGGAGGAGACCGGCTGGCCCGCGAAACGGACCAGGACCTCACCGGGCACGTAGTCCGGCTCGGAGGCCGCGGCGACAGGTGCCTGCGAGAAGGCGGCCATCAGTCCAAGCGCCGCCACGGCGAGTGAAGCTGTCCTTGTCCGCGCCTTGATTGGTCCCATCTGATCCAGCCGTGGGTCAGAGAGCTGTCCCGCGCCTTGCCCCCGGCATGGTCGATAACACCGGCGGCAGGGAAAAGTTCCCCTCGGGCGCCCGTTCGCCGGGTCGCCGATACTTCCTCCATGTCCAACCACCCCTTCGGGGAGATCGACGAGCTGATGATGAGGATCGCACTCGAGCGCGCCAAGGCCGCTGCTGAGCACGGCGATGTGCCGATCGGCGCCGTGCTCGCCCGCGACGGCGAGGAGATCTCCTCCGCGGGAAACGAGCGCGAGCTGCGCCCAGACCCGACCGCGCACGCCGAGCTGCTCGCCCTGCGCGAGGCCGCCTCGATTCTCAGGGGCTGGAGGCTGCCCGGGACGGTCCTCTACGTGACCCTGGAGCCGTGCGCCATGTGCGCCGGCGCGATCGCCCTGGCGCGGGTGCCGAGGCTGGTCATCGCCGCGACCGACCCCAAGACGGGCGCCGCCGGCAGTGTCCTCGATCTCTTCTCGAGCCCGGTCGTCAACCACCGGCCGAGCGTCGAGTCCGGGCTGCTCGCCGAGGAATCGGCGGCTCTGCTCGAGTCCTTCTTCGCCGACCGCCGATAGGCCGGCGGCCGGACCCACAGCGGAGAGGGTGGGATTCGAACCCACGAGGCGGGTTGAAGCCCGCCCACGCGATTTCCAGTCGCGCTCCTTAAGCCACTCGGACACCTCTCCGGGACAGCCGTGAATATAGAACCGCCGCCCCGATCCAGCGCGATTGACGACTTTTTCGGCCTATGGCCCGAAAAAGCGTCAACGTCGCCGGTTGGTGCCCCGGGGTAAGATCGCGCCGATGGCCTGGAACGCCTATCTGGCGGGAGAGATCCACAGCGACTGGCGCGAGCGGATCGCCGAGGGCGCCAGCGAGGCCGGGCTCGAGGTCGAGTTCAGCTCGCCGGTGACCGACCACGGCGCCAGCGA
>SHVA01000045.1 GCA_009691195.1 Solirubrobacterales bacterium
CTCCTTCCGAGTCTTCATTGGCGTGAAGCACGGAGCCTGAGTCGCGAAGCGGACGACCCCCCGCCCTCGGGCGGGGGGTCGTCCCACTACGAAGACGTCTATGGATCCCCCGGAGATGTCGGGGGAACTCGGAGTTAGTTCAGCCTAGGCGGCGACCGGGTCCTTCTTGGCCTTGGCTCGCCGTCGGACCTTCATCTCGGGCTCGACCAGCTCGGCCAGGTACTGGCCGGTGTAGGAGTCCGGGCGGGCGGCGACCTGCTCCGGGGTCCCGGTCGCGACGACCCCTCCGCCCTCCTCCCCCCCTTCGGGGCCGAGGTCGACGATCCAGTCGGCCGTCTTGATCACGTCGAGGTTGTGCTCGATCACGATCACCGAGTTGCCCGCCTCGACCAGTCGGTCGAGCACCTCCAGCAGCCTCTGCACATCTGCGAAGTGCAGGCCCGTCGTCGGCTCGTCGAGAATGTACAGGGTGTCGCCGGTCGCGATCTTGGATAGCTCGGTCGCCAGCTTCACCCGCTGCGCCTCGCCTCCCGAGAGCTGGGTCGCCGGCTGGCCGAGCCGGATGTAGTCAAGGCCGACGTCGCGCAGGGTCACCAGGCGCCTTGCGATCTTCGGGATCTCGCTGAAGAACTCGCAGGCATCCCCGACCGACATCTCGAGCACGTCGGCGATGTTGCGCCCCTTGAAGCGGACCTCCAGCGTCTCGCGGTTGTAGCGGCGCCCGTGGCACTGCTCGCAGGGGACGTAGACATCGGGCAGGAAGTGCATCTCGATCTTGATCTGGCCGTCGCCACGGCAGACCTCGCAGCGCCCGCCCTTGACGTTGAAGCTGAACCGGCCGGGCTTGTAGCCGCGCGCTCGCGCCTCCCGGGTCTGGGCGAAGAGCTGGCGGATGTGGTCGAAGACGCCGGTGTAGGTCGCGGGGTTGGAGCGAGGCGTGCGCCCGATCGGCGACTGGTCGATGTTGATGATCTTGTCGATCTGGTCGGTGCCGTCGATGCGGTCGTGGGAGCCGGGGCGAAGCTTTGCCTGATGCAGCCGGTTGGCTATCGCCGGGTAGACCGTCTCGTTGACCAGGGTCGACTTGCCCGAGCCCGAGACCCCGGTGACGCAGCAGAGGACACCGAGGGGGATCGAGACGTCGATCTTCTTGAGGTTGTGCTGGCGCGCTCCGTGGACGACCAGCTCGCCGCTGGGATCACGGCGCTTCCCCGGCAGGGGTATGGAGCGCTCACCGGCCAGATACTGGCCGGTGAGCGAGGCCGGGTCTGCCTCGACCTGCTTCGGCGTGCCCTGCGCAATCAGGTGGCCGCCGTGCTCTCCAGCCCCGGGGCCGAGGTCGACGAGGTGGTCGGCGGCGAGCATCGTCCCCTCATCGTGCTCGACGACGATCACCGTGTTGCCGAGATCGCGAAGGCGCTCGAGCGTCCCGATCAGCTTGGCGTTGTCGCGCTGGTGCAGGCCGATCGAGGGCTCGTCGAGGATGTAGAGCACCCCGACCAGGCTGGAGCCGATCTGGGTGGCGAGCCGGATGCGCTGGGCCTCGCCCCCCGACAGCGTTCGCGCGGACCGCGCCAAGGAGAGGTAGCCGACCCCGACGTTGTCGAGGAATGCGAGCCGCTCCTCGATCTCGCGGATCAGCAGCCGCGCTATCGCCTGCTCGGTCTCGGTCAGCTCCAGCCCCCGGATCCATTCCAGAGCCGAGCGCGCCGACATCGTCGTGTAGTCGTGGATGTTGATGCCGCCGACGCGGACGGCGAGGGTCTCGGGGCGCAGCCGGGCACCGTCGCACTCGGGGCAGGCCTGCTCGGCCATGTAGCCCTCGACGCGCTCGCGAACCGCGTCCGAGTCGGTGTCCGAGTAGCGGCGCTCGAGGTTGTTGACGATGCCCTCGAAGCGCACCGAGTAGGAGCGGCGGCGGCCGAAGCGGTTGGAGTAGGAGACCTTGTGGCGGTCCTCCCCGGTGCCGTGGAGAAAGATCTCGCGCTCGGAGCCCGACAGCTCCTGCCAGGGAGCGTCGACGTCGACGTCGTGGGTCCCGGCGACCGCCTCTATCAGCCGCTTCCAGTAGCGCGAGTGGCCGGTGCGCCAGGGCTGCAGGGCCCCCTCGGCCAGCGACAGGGTCGGATCGGGTACCACCAGGTCCGGGTCGACGACGCGCTGGAAGCCGAGCCCGTGACAGCGGGGACAGGCGCCGTGGGGGGAGTTGAAGGAGAAGATCCGCGGCTCCAGCTCCGGCATCGAGGTACCGCAGTTGAGGCAGGCGAAGCGCTCGCTGTAGGTCTGGCGCTCGGCCACGTCGGGAGGAAGCTCACCGGCGCCCTTCGCGCCGAGGACGCCCGAGGGCTCGCTCGAGCGCTCGGCGTCGAGGTCGGCCTCCCCGGCCCCGCCCGCCTTCAGGACCTCGATCTCGACGATCCCCTCGGCCAGCGCCGCGGCGGCCTCGATCGACTCGCTCAGGCGCTTGCGGAGGTCGGGCTTCATCACGAGCCGGTCAACGACCACTGAGATGTCGTGCTTGTAGCGCTTGTCGAGCTCGATCTCCTCGTCGAGCCGGCGCAGCTCGCCGTCGATGCGGACGCGCGAGTAGCCCTCCTTGCGCATCTCATCGAGCAGCTTCACGTACTCGCCCTTGCGACCGCGCACCGCGGGCGCCATGACCATGAACCGCGCGCCCTCGGGCAGCGTCATCACCCGGTCGGCGATCTGCTCGACCGACTGGCCCTCGATCGGCTCACCGCACTCGTGGCAGAAGGGGTGGCCGACCCGCGCCCAGAGCAACCGCAGGTAGTCGTAGATCTCGGTCACGGTCCCCACGGTGGACCGTGGGTTCCTCGAGGTCGTCTTCTGGTCGATCGAGATCGCCGGGCTCAGTCCCTCGATCGAGTCGACGTCGGGCTTCTCCATCAACCCCAGGAACTGGCGGGCGTATGCGGAGAGCGACTCGACGTAGCGGCGCTGCCCCTCCGCGTAGATCGTGTCGAAGGCAAGGCTCGACTTGCCGGAGCCCGAGAGCCCGGTGATCACGATCAGCGCGTCGCGCGGCAACTCGACGTCGATGCCCTTGAGGTTGTGCTCGCGCGCGCCTGAGACGACTATGCGGTCGCTCGCCGGCATTCAGATGATTCTACGATGCGAACGGGCGTTCGGTTCCGCAGGGACATGGCGGCTACGCCTCCGGTGCAGATCGCTGACGTTTGGCCAAGCGCTCCGAGAACCGTGCCACAATGGTCGTGGATGTCAGGGAGGTTGACCAGACCGCTCGCGAGCGACCGCAGGCGCCCACTGCGCGTCCTTGCCCTGCTCGCATTGGCCGTCGGCGCCTTCGCGGCCGCGCCCTCGGGCGCCTCGGCCGCTGCGCCCACGCCGAACACCTGCAGCGAGGACTCGCCCGGCTCGGGCGAGTACACCTGCATGACCCAGGCGATCACGATCAACGGCTACCAGGTTCTGCAGTCCGCCTTCGCGAGCATCCCGCGGCCTCCGGTCGGCGGCCACATCACGCACATGGAGACCGATGTGGTCGACATCAACGGCAACCCGATCCCGATCCAGCGACTGATGCTCCACCACATCGTCTTCTTCAACCAGAACCGGTCCGACGCGGTCTGCGGAGGCCCTGAGCGCTTCTACGCCGCGGGCGAGGAGCGCGCGAAGATGGGCCTCCCCGACGGGTATGGACTGCCGAACAGCGGCAACTGGAGCCAGCTCTGGATGCTGATGAACCACAAGGCGGAGGTGGACACCGCCTACGTCCAGTACAAGGTCACCGTCGAGCAGGGCGCCTACACCCCGGTCAAGCCCTACTGGCTCGACGTCGAGCACTGCGCGGGAGACCCGATCTACAACCTGCCGGGAACCGGCGCCGAGGGCTCCACCCTCAACCACAGCGGCGACTTCACGGTCAAGAGCGACGGTTGGATCGTCAGCGGCGGCGGCCACGTGCACGGCGGCGCCCGCGAGCTCAGCATCACCGAGCCGGGCTGCGGCAACCGCGAGATCGCCAAGTCGACGCCGACCTGGGGCCTGCGCGAGCATCCCTTCTACAACGTCAGGCCGATCCTGCACGAGCCGGGGCCGATCAACATGAGCGGCTTCAGCACCGTCAAGGGGATCCCGGTGAAACAGGGGCAGACGCTGCGGCTGAACTCGATCTACGACAACTCGAGGCCGCACACGCGGGTGATGGGGATCTTCGTGGTCTACATCGCCCCCGACACCGCCACCGACCCCTCGGGCCCCACGGGTCCGACGATGTGCGGGGCGATGCCCGACGACCTCCAGACCTTCAAGACGAACGAGCCTGGCAGGACCGACCCGCCGTTTTTCACGGTGCCGCTGACGGGAATCGACCCCAACACCGGCGAGGCGGTCACGATCGACGGGCCCCCGGGCAAGTTTCAGTCCCTGAGCGACGGTGCCACGATCCAGGTCGGCGACCGCTTCTTCTCGCAGCCGAACGTGCTGATCAAACCCGGCTCGACGCTCAACTGGCACTTCCAAGCCAGCGAGAACCACAACGTGACGCTCGCCGACGGCCCACTCGGGATCGGCTCGCCGAACATGAGCAACGGGACCTTCAGCCAGCGCTTCGACCAGGCCGGCACATACCGCCTCTTCTGTGCGCTCCACCCCGTGCAGATGACCGAGCGCGTGATCGTCAAGGCCGACGATCCGAAGCCGACGAAGCACAAGAAGAAGAAAAAGAAGAAGCGCAAGAAGCGCTAGCGCTCCTCGAAGCGCCGCTAGGGCGGCGCCGGCGCGCTGCTAGCGCCCAGCGCGAGCGAGAACGTCGTCGAGCAGCGCCTCGCGGTCGGCAAGCTGGAAGCGGCCGTCGAGCGCACCCGCGATCTCCTCGCGAGCCTTTCCATCAACCGCCATCTTCATCGCCACCAGGCGCGCCGCCTGCTCGTCGCCGGATGCTGGCGGGGGCGGCTTGGAAGCCGGCAGCGGCTGGGGAGGCGGGGCGGGACCGCGAACGGGCTCAGGCGCGGGCCGTGAGGAATCCGGAGCGGGCGGTGAAGGATCGGGAGCCGGCGGAGGCTGCGGCGCTGCCTCGCGCAGCTCGCGCGCCTCGCGGTGGGCCTGCGCCATGACCGCCTCGGCGTCGCGGCGGGCCTTGTCAACTATCTCCGAGGCCTCGGCCTCAGCCTTCCGCCTCAGCTCGGCGCCGTGCGCCTCGGCCTCAGAGGCGAGCTCGCGGATGTGCCGGGCGGCGCGCTGCGCCAGATCCTCGGAGTGATCGCTTGGCGTCACCGCCGCAGCGTACCCGCTAGCCAGCCGACCCAAAGCAAAGCTAGGCGCGGATCGCGTCCAGGTCGGCGCGCAGCTCCTTGAGCTCGTCGCGGATGCGCGCCGCCTCCTCGAAGCGGAGGTCCTCGGCGGCGACGACCATCTCCTCCTCCAGCTCGACGCAGAGCTTCTCCAGCTCCTCGGGCGTCTTCGTCGCCGTCTCCTCGCGGCGCTTGCGCCGTCGCCTGGGGGCGTTCGACTCCATCGACAGGAACTCGGCCATGTCGGAGATGCCCTTCTTGACGGTTGCCGGCGTGATCCCGTGCTCCTCGTTGTAGGCGACCTGGATCGCGCGGCGGCGATCGGTCTCACCGATCGACTTCCGCATCGCGTCGGTCTCCTTGTCCGCGTACATCAGCACCTTGCCGCGAACGTTCCGCGCCGCCCTCCCGATCGTCTGGATCAGGCTGGTCTCCCCGCGCAGGAAGCCCTCCTTGTCGGCGTCGAGGATCGCCACCAGCGAGACCTCGGGAAGGTCGAGGCCCTCCCTGAGCAGGTTGACCCCGACGAGGACGTCGTACTCACCCAGCCGCAGGTCACGAATGATCTGGATCCGCTCCAGGGTGTCGATCTCCGAGTGCAGGTAGCGCACCCGGAAGCCGTACTCGAGCAGGTACTCGGTCAGGTCCTCCGCCATCTTCTTGGTCAGCGTGGTCACCAGCACCCGCTCGTTGACGTCGGCGCGCCCCTTGACCTCGTTCATCAGGTCGTCGATCTGGTTCTTGGTCTCGCGAACCTCGACCTCGGGATCGACGATGCCCGTCGGCCGCACGATCTGCTCGACCCCCTGCGAGGCCTGGGCGCGCTCCCACGGGCCCGGAGTCGCCGAGACCAGCACCATCTGGCCGATCCGGTCGAGGAACTCGTCGAACTTGAGTGGCCGGTTGTCGATCGCCGAGGGGAGCCGGAAGCCGTGCTCCACCAGCGTCTGTTTGCGGGAGCGGTCCCCCTCGTACATGCCGCCGATCTGGGGGATCGTCTGGTGGGACTCGTCGACGAAGGTGACGAAGTCCTCGGGGAAGTAGTCGATCAGGGTGTGCGGCGGGCTCCCCGGGGGCCGGTCCTCGAGAACCCGCGAGTAGTTCTCGATCCCCGAGCAGAACCCGACCTCGCGCAGCATCTCCATGTCGTAGCGGGTGCGCTGCTGGAGGCGATGGGCCTCCAGCTGCTTGCCCTCCCCCTCGAACTCCGCCACGCGGTTGCGCAGCTCCCGCTCGATCTCGTCGACCGAGCGCTCGAGCGTCGCCTCCTCGGTGACGTAGTGGCTCGCCGGCCAGACCGAGATGTGATCGATCACGTCGAGAATCTCGCCGGTGAGCGGGTCGAAATGCTGGATGCCCTCGATCTCGTCGCCGAAGAGCTGTATCCGGTAGGCGGACTCCGCGTAGGCGGGATGAATCTCCAGCACCTCGCCGCGGGCGCTGAAGCTGCCGCGCGTGAGCGTCGTGTCGTTGCGCCGGTACTGCATGCCCACCAGCTTTCGGAACACGTCCTCGCGATCGAGCCAGTCGCCGAGCTTGAAGAGCTGCATCTGGTCGCGGTAGAGCTTGGGCGAGCCGATCCCGTAGATGCAGGAGACCGAGGCGACGATGATCACGTCCTTGCGGGCGAACAGGGACGCCGTGGCGGAGTGGCGCAGGCGGTCGATCTCGTCGTTGATCGAGGAGTCCTTCTCGATGTAGAGGTCCTGGGCCGGGACGTAGGCCTCGGGCTGGTAGTAGTCGTAGTAGCTGACGAAGTACTCGACCGCGTTCTCGGGAAAGAACTCCCGGAACTCGTTGCAGAGCTGTGCCGCGAGCGTCTTGTTGTGGGCGATCACCAGCGCCGGGCGCTGGATGCGCTCGATCGTCGCGGCGATTGTGAAGGTCTTGCCCGTCCCTGTCGCCCCCAGCAGGGTCTGGAAGCGCTGCTCCGAGGCGAGGCCCTCGGCGAGCCCATCTATCGCCTTGGGCTGGTCGGCCGTGGGCCGGTAGGCGGAGTTGAGCTTGAACCTGGGCACCGATTGAACATAGCGAGGGTGTCCACCCCCTCCCGGCTCAGTCGGCGGCGGCGGCGATCGACTCCAGCGTCGAGCGCATGGCGAGAGCGATCATCTCCACCAGGTCGTCGCGCTCGAGCTCGTCGTTGTCGATCCAGGCGAGCATGGCCGTGTCCATGTAGCCGATCCAGGCGCGCAGCCCGATCCGTACCTCGGGGCGCTCGGCGTCAAGACCGATCTGGCTTGCGATCCGGTGGACGCCGACCCAGCGCGCCTCCTCGATCATGCCGCGCACTTCGGGGACGCGGCTCGCCCGGGTCATCAACGAGCGGTAGCCGGTGGGATGCTCGTGGATGAAGTCAGCGTAGGCGCGCAGCGTGCCGCGCAGTCGCTCGGGCGGCGGCAGCTCGGGGTCGGGCGCTATCCGCCGGCGGAATTCCTCGATGATCGGCTGGACCGTGGCGACGTAGAGCTCCTGCTTGCTGCCGAAGTACTGGAACAGGAGCCCGTGCGAGACGCCGGCCGCCTTGGCGATGTCATCGACCGAGACATCGTCGTAGTCGTGCTCGTCAAAGAGCGCGATCGCGGTCTGGAGCAGCTGCTCGCGCCGCTCGCTTGCGCGGGTACTTGTCGGCGGTGCCTTTGCCATCGGTCCCCGGCCAGTGTAGAGCGCGGCTGACTGTCAGTCAGCGCCTTCCGTCAGCGGAACCAAGGCGCGAAGGCGGTCGCTGTGGGCCCGCGACCACCTCGTTGCGCATGGCGCCGATCCCGTCAATCTCCGTCTCCACGATGTCGCCGTCCTGCAGGGAGCGCTTGGGCTCCGTGAACTCCCCGCAACCCCACGGCGTGCCTGTCAGGAGCAGGTCCCCCGGCTCGAGCGTGAAGCTTCGAGAGCAGAACTCCAGCAGCTCCGCGATGCCGAACAGCATCAACCTGGTCGAGGATTCCTGGACGACCTCGCCGTTGACCTTGGTCCGAAGCGACAGGTCCTGAGGGTCCGGGACCTCGTCAGTAGTCACCACGGCGGGCCCGACGGGACAGAAGCTGTCCAGGCTCTTGCCCCGCACCCACTGGACGTCGTGAAACTGCAGATCGCGCGCCGAGACGTCGTTGGCGACCGTATATCCGAACACTCCCTCGAGCGCATCGGCGGCAGGCACGTCTCGCATCCTGCTGCCGATAACCACACCCAACTCCACCTCCCAGTCAACCCGCTCGGTCAGGGCCGGGTCGAACCTGATCGGGTCGTAGGGGCCCGTCAGGCTGGAGGGGAACTTGGCGAAGACCAGCGGCTCCTTCGGAGGGTCGAGCCCGGTCTCGTCGATGTGGTCCTGGTAGTTGAGCCCGATCGCAACAATCTTCGTGGGTCGTACGGGCGCCAGCAGCCTCGCATCCTCAAGCCGGCCCAGCAACTCATGGCGGCCCTGCCCGAGAGCCGGGACGGCCGCTCGGGCCTCGGTGGGCCGTCCCTCCTCAAGAGCAAGGAGGCGGTCGCCCTCCACCGTCGCGTACGTGGCGCGGCCCGTGCCATTCTCGACTTGATAGATCCGCATGCGTCCGCTTCTGCGGGACTATAGGTTGTCATCGACCATCTCGTCCCGGCGCTGGGCGGCGCCATCGGGAGCCCTGCCAGGACTCAGGAGGTGGCGTCAGCGATGAATTCGAGTCCGCCGGCCACCCGCGAATAGACCGATGGGGCGATCGCGATCCCGCAGATCCGCCCGCCGAAGGAGACGACCCCCACCAGGCGCGGCCCCGCGGGTGTTCCCGCGACCAGGGGGCCGCCGCTGTCGCCCGAGCAGGAGGTCGAGTGGATCCCCGGGCGCCGGTGGATCCGCTGCAGCCGGCGCCCCAGCGCGCAGATCATGGAAGCAGGAGAAAAGAACTCCTCGTAGGCCATCAGGCAGCGAACGTTGGGCATCACCTTCTCCCGGGTCCGCTTGAGGAACCCGGGGAGCCGGGTGCCGGCGGGGTTCTTCGCCCCCCAGCCGCCGACGCGGAGCTCGGAGCCCGCGACGGTCGCCGCGGCGTCTTCGGCGACCGTCGGCAGCGCTATCGCCGGGGCCGTCGTGGGGTGAGACAGGGTGAGCACGGCGAGGTCGTGCTTGCCGGTACGGCGGTAGTCAGGGTGCACCGCGACCCCGGACACCTGGATCCGCTGCCCGACGCCGGGGTCCTTGAGGCGAAAGCGGTTGGCGACGATGGCGAGCCGGGCCGGGCCGATCCCCAACACGCAGTGGGCCGCGGTCAGGATCTTGGTTGGTGCGATCACCGAGCCGCCGCAGCTGAAGCGGCCGTCGCGAAGCATGAACACAGCGAAGGGCCACTTCGCCGGGTTGGCGGCGCCCCCGCCGACGATGCTCGCCCCGGCCCGCTTGGGCTTGGGGGCGGCGGGGCTGGCCGCCGGCGCCAGCGCGAAGGCACAGAGAAGAAGGGCGCAGAGCGCGCCCATGGCGAAGGTCCCGCGAACTCCCCGGTACATGCCCGGCCAGTGTAGCCGAAGGCACGAGCGCGTCGGCAGGGAACCGGCGGCTAGAGTCCGGCGAATGACGGTCCCACAGCGCCTGCTCGCCGGCTTCTTCGTCTTCGCGGGAGCCATGCACTTCATACGGCCGCGCGAGTACGCGGCGATGATGCCGCCCGAGTTCCCCAGGCACCGCGAGTCCGTGATCGTGAGCGGCGTCGCCGAGGTCGTCGGCGGCCTCGCGGTGGCGAGCGAGCGCACACGCCCCTTCGCGCGCTGGTGGCTGCTCGGCCTGCTCGCCGCCGTCTATCCGGCGAACATCGACATGGCGATGCGCCCCGAGATCCACCCCGGCCTGGAGCGGGTTCCCCGCTGGCTGCTTTGGGCGCGGCTTCCGCTGCAGCCGCTGGCGGCCGTCTGGGTCTGGCGCGCCACCCGGGACTAGGCCGGCGCGCTCAGCCCCTGGTGCGGACGGCCGACTCGAGCTCCTCCTGGGTGAAGGGGCCCGCGACCTGGCCACCCTCGGCGAAGCGGTAGAGAGCCACGCCGAAGACTCCACGGAGCGCCCGCAGGATCATGCTCGACGCCAACAGCACCACGGCGCCGATCGCGACCAGGACGGCTCCCAGCGCCACCTCGGACCCGTTCGGGTCGTTGATCCAGAGATAGACGCCGAGGCCGATCACCAGGATCGAGGGCAGGATCCCGAGCAGGCCGATCAGCCCGCCGATCGCGATATTGCCGGTGATCTGGCCCTGCCAGCGTGAGCGGAAGAGCTGCGCCGAGCGGCGCACCGTCGTGAATGGCCCCGTCCCCTCGATCGCGATCACGGGGACCGCGAGGAAGGTGACCAGCGACCAGGCAGCGCCGAACAGGTAGCCGGCGATCTGCGCGAGGCCGTCCTGGCTCTCGAGCAGGCTGAAGATCGTCCCCATGACCGCGGAGACCAGGGCCCATCCGCCGATGGCGCGGCGGCGCGAGCGCGCCAACGCGTAGCCCGCGGCGTCGGGGTTCGGCTTGCCCTGGAATAGGGCGTCCACCGCGCCTGCCAGCGCCACGCTGAAGTAGGTGGCGGCGTAAACGGCGAGGTAGAGGCCGATCGCGACAACGACCGCCCCTGGCACGATCTCCTCGGAGTCGATCAGGTAGAGCCCCGGGAAGACGACCAGCACCACCGGGACGATCGCGACGAGCGCCCCGTAGACCGGAAAGCGCAGCAGGCTCCTGTTCTCGCGCAGCAGCGCCCAACTCTTCTTGGTCAGCTCCCAGCCGCGTCGCATCCGCCCCATCTCGGGAAAGCTACCGGTTTGCTAGTCTGCTCTCAGGTTGGTCACATAGGTGCCTGCAGACGGCCACAAGGGGTGGCCGACGGACCGGGAGTGAGATGCGGAGCGAAGGCAAGCTGAAGGCGACGCTCGCGCGCGCGGCCGCCCTTCTCGCGACGGTCACCGCGACCGGCATCGGCTGCCTGGCGCTGTTCGGGACCGGGCCGGTGACGCCGGCCGGAGGCGCGGCCGGAACCTCAGCGGCCGGGCCGGATCTGACCCAGCTCGAGCTGGGCGACGGCAGGGTGACCACATCCGGCGCCCGGCGAGGCTACGTCTACTCATGCACGGGAAGCTTCCCACCCGTGCCGACGGACGACAGGCCCTGGATCGACGGCTCCCACTGGGACCAGACCGCGAAGCCGACCGTGAGCGGCTCTGTCGATTGGCCGACGGCGGGGCTCAAGAGGAAGATCAAGCGATCGGTCCTAAAGCTGAGCGGCAACGGGCTTCCCTCGCATGGCACCGGGGTCTTCCCCGTCAGCGCCTCTGACGACGCCTACGCCTACGACCCCAACCCCAACAGCATCTCCGCCTACGCGCTCACGGAGAAGCTGTCGCTGAAACCGAAGCTCGCCAAGCACCCGACCTGCCTCAGCGGCGGCACCATCGGCGTGATCAGAACTGGCGCCGCCTTCTTCGACGCGCTCGATGCGGGAGGGGACGACGCGGCCGCGCACGAGGTCCAGGACTCATGCGGAGGACACCCCCAGCAGCAGGGCGTCTACCACTACCACGCGCTGCCGAGCTGCATCGGGACCGGCGCCGACAACAAGCACTCGAAGCTGATCGGTTGGGCCCTGGATGGCTTCCCGATCTATGGGCCCAGAGGCGCAGGCGGCGAGTACATGCGCAACTCGGAGCTGGACGCCTGCCACGGCCACACCCACAAGATCCGCTACGCGGGCAAGGTGCGGCCCATCTACCACTACCACGCCACCATGGAGTACCCCTACACGCTCGGCTGCTTCAGAGGAACCCTCTAGCCGGATCGGGAGCGCCCGACGCTCAGGCGCCGGCGCGAACCATCTCGGTCTCGATCGGCGGCGGCGCCGTCAGGGTCTGGAGGACGGTGCAATAGCGCTCAGCCTTCTCGTGGAGCTTGGCCAGCTCCTCGTCGCTGGCCTCGGGCGCGTCGATGCTGAACTTCAGCCGGATCGCGTCAAAGCCGACCGCCGCCTCGCGAGAGACGCCGAGAGTTCCGCGCAGGTCGAGGTCGCCCTCCACCTCCACCTCGATGCCGTTGACGGCGATCCCCGTGTTGGCGGCCACCATCTGGCAGGTGAGCTGGGCGCAGGCCGCGAGAGCGCCCAGCAGCAGGTCGCCGGAACAGGCGCCCGTCCCCGGACCGCCGACGCCCGTGTGCGCCTGGGCCTCCTCGACCATGCGGCCGAGGTCCACCGAGCAGCTCACGGGCTCGTCCCTCTCGCTGCCCACCGCGCGCAGCGTTATCCGCGAGGCGTCGGCGTCCTCCCTGTATCTCTCCTTCAGCGGTGCCTGGGTTTCACGCAGGTCCATGGTCTCGGCTCCTGTCGTTGTGGGCTCCCAGCATGTCAGCGCAGCCCGAGCTCCTCGCCGTACCTGCGCCGGTACTGGTCGCGCTTCTCGAGCACGTCCTCGACGTATTGGCGCGTCTCGGGGAACTCGATGTCGCCGAGCTCCAGGCCCGAGCCTCCCCACGCAGCCACGTTGGTCTCCCCCGCGTTGTAGGCCGCGAGCGCCGCGACCTCGTTGCCGTCGAACTTGTCCAGCAGGTAGCGCAGGTAGTAGGTCCCGTAGCGAATGTTGAGGTCGGGGTCGGCGAGGTCCGACTGGTCGAAGGTGCTGCCGCCGCTGAGGTCCTCGATGATCAGCGCGGTCTGAGGGGTGATCTGCATCAGCCCCCGGGCCCCGGCCGACGAGGTCTGGTCACGGAAGTTGGACTCGCGGTAGATCACCGCCGCGATCAGGTCGGCGTCCACCCCCTTGTCCTGGGCCTGCTGGCGGATGATGTCCTCGTGGCGCAGCGGCAGCGTCACCTGAAGCAGGGTTTCGCCGAGCTGCTCGCGGTTGGCCACCACGAGCCCGACGACCAGGCCGATCAGGATCGTGGCCGCCACAGCGACGCCAAGGCGTCCCCGGCGCCGCGATCTCGTCGGCCGCGCGCGACCGGTCCGCGCGCTCACTCCGCCACCTCAGCGGTCCCGCGCAGCTCCTCGATCAAGGCGGAGGCGGCGGCCTGAAGCTCCTCCAGGCTGCCGTCGTTTCGGATCACGTGGTCGGCGCGGGACGCCTTCTCGTCCTGGCTCAGCTGGCGGTCCTCGCGGCCCTCGAGGCCGGGCTGCCCGCGCTCGGTGAGCCTGCGCTCGCGCAGGGAGTCGGCGGCAACCACCGCCAGGGTCGCGTCGACGGCGCCCTCCATGCCTGCCTCGAACAGCAGCGGCACCTCGATCACCGCGACCTCGGTCCCGGGGTCGAGGCGGGCGCGCCAGGCCATCACCTGCACGCCCACACGGGGATGCAGCTGAGACTCCAGCCAGGAGAGCTCCTCGGGCTGCTCGAAGACGATCCGCGCCACGGCGGCGCGGTCAATCTCACCATCGGGGACGACCTCGGCGCCCCAGCGCTCAGCCAAGAGCGAGCGGACCTCGTCGGTCTGAAGCAGGTCGTGGGTGACCTGGTCGGCCGACAGGGTCTCAGCGCCGAGCCCCTCAAAGGCCGCGAGTGCCTCGGACTTGCCGGCCCCGATCCCTCCAGTCAGCCCGATGACGCGAGTCATCCGGCCTCGGGCCTAACCGCTGTCGCCGGCGCGCTCTCCCTCGGCCTCATCCGGGGCGGCCGGCTGCCCGTCTGCGGACTCGGTCTGCTGCTCGGCCTCGGGTGCCTCGGCGGCGGGCTCCTCAGCCACAGGCTCCTCGGCGACCGGTGCCTCCTCCTCAGCCACAGGCTCCTCGGCGACCGGTGCCTCCTCGGCAGCCACAGGCTCCTCGGCGACCGGTGCCTCCTCCTCAGCGGCAGGCTCCTCGGCGACCGCTGCCTCCTCGGCAGCGGGCTCTTCTGCTGCCGGCTCCTCGGCGGCCGGCGCTTCCTCAACCGCGGTCTCCTCCGGTGCGGCCTCTGCAGCGGGCTCCTCGGCGGCCTCCTCTGCAGCGGGCTCCTCTGTGGCCGGCTCCTCGGCAGCGGGCTCCTCGGCGGGCTCCTCAGCAGCGGGCTCGGCCTCAGCTTCGGCCGGCGCCTCCGAAGGCGCCGGCGGCTCGATCCCGGCCTCGGCCGCCACCGCGGCGGCCTCCTCGGGATCGCGCGTAGGCAGCTCCTGTCCCTCCACCCGCTTGACGCTCAGTGAGAGCCGGCGCCTGGAGTCATCGATCTCGAGCACCTCGACCTTGAGCTCGTCGCCGGGCTTGACCACCTCGGCGGGGTTCTCGACGTGATGCTGAGCCAGCTCGGAGATGTGGACCAGACCCTCGACGCCGGGAAGGATCTGGACGAAGGCGCCGAAGGCGACGATCTTGGTGACCGTTCCCTCGACTACGTCCTCCTCCTTGTACTCGTTGAGGACGCGCTGCCAGGGGTCCTCCTGCGTCTGCTTGAGGCCCAGCGAGATCCGCTGCCGGTCGCGATCGATGTCGAGCACCTTGACCCGCACCGTGTCGCCGATCGAGAGGACCTCGGAAGGGTGGTTGACGTGGCTCCAGGAGAGCTCGGAGATGTGGATCAGGCCGTCGATGCCGTCGAGGTCGACGAAGGCGCCGAAGTCGACGATGTTGGAGATCTTGCCCTCCACCACCTGGCCCGCCTCGAGCTTGTCGAGGATCTCCTCGCGGACCTCCTTGCGGGCCTCCTCGAGCACGGCGCGGCGCGATAGCACCACGTTGTTGCGTGAGCGGTTGAGCTCGATCACCTTGCACTCGAGCTGCTCGCCCATGAACTCGTCCAGGTTCTGGACCCTGCGGATGTCCACCAGGGATGCGGGCAGGAAGCCGCGGACGCCGAGGTCGAGGATGAGGCCGCCCTTGACGACCTCGATCACGGTGCCGACCACGGGCTCGCCGGACTCGGCGGCGCCCTCGATCCGGCGCCAGGCCTTCTCGAAGCGGGCGCGCTTCTTGGAGAGGATCAGGCGACCCTCCTGGTCTTCCTTGGTGAGGACGAGGGCGTCGACCTCCTCGCCCAGCTCGACCTCCTCGCTGGGCTTCACGGTCTTGCGGATCGAAAGCTCGTTGGAGGGGATGACCCCCTCCGACTTGTAGCCGATGTCGACGAGGACCTCATCCTGGTCGATGCGCACGACCTTGCCGCTGACCACGTCGCCCTCCCCGAAGGGGTGGATGGTGGCGTCGTAGTTGGGGATCATCTCGCCGTCGACCTCGATCATCGGCTGATCGATGCTTCCGGTGGGCGAGGCGCCGTTGGCCTGGGGGGCCGCCGCGGCCGGCTCCGGCGCGTCGGCCGTTGCGACCGGCTCTGCGGCGGCTGCTTCGGGCTTTGCGGCGGCTGCTTCGGGAGCGGCTGCCTCAGGAGCTTCTGCGGCGGTTTCGGGGGTCGTTGAGGCGGTTTCGGGGGTCGTTGAGGCGGTTTCGGG
This sequence comes from Solirubrobacterales bacterium, assembly GCA_009691195.1. Taxonomy (GTDB): domain Bacteria; phylum Actinomycetota; class Thermoleophilia; order Solirubrobacterales; family 70-9; genus SHVA01. The sequence goes on from SHVA01000045.1 coordinate 15,621, forward strand.
GGTCGTTGAGGTCGTTTCGGGCTCCTGCTCAGGCGTAGTAGGGATATCGGTCGGTGACACGAGCGATAGTGTGGCAGACACGGGCGTGCCTGTAGCCTCGTGCGCCGAGATGCCGACCCGGGCGACAAAGCGCGGTTCCGAGCGTACGCCCCTCGAGGGCGAGCACGACGTGCTCATCTGCGGCGCCAGCTTCGCCGGCCTGGCCGTCGCTCGCGAGCTCGCCGGCTCGGGCGCGGACGTGCTGATCGTGGACCGCTACGAGATCGGCGAGCGCCAGACCTCCGCCTGCGGGATCCCGACCGGGTGGCTCGAGGTGCTGGGCCTCGAGGGGGCCAAGCGTCAGGAGTTCGACACGCTCGTGATCCACTCCCCGCACGGGACCAGCCGCTACCGGCTCCCCTTCAGCTTCTCCACCTTCGACTACCGGGAGCTCTGCCGGCTGCTGTTCGAACAGTGCGACGCCCGCTTCGAGACCGCCAAGGTCGAGGGCCGAGCGCCCGTCGCGAACGGCTCAGGGGCGATCGCGGTCGAGACCGACCGCGGGGTTCTGAGCGCCCCGCTCGTGGTTGACGGGCTCGGCTGGCGCCGGATGCTCGCCGCGGACGGCGAGGGCTTCCAGCCCCCCGACGCCCCCCTGTCCCGGGGCCTCGAGGTGCACCCCGACAGCTCCGGCGACGACCTCGAGATCTGGATCGACCGCCGCTACGTGCCCGCGGGCTACGGCTGGAGCTTCCCCGCCCGCGACGAGCGACGAATCGGCGTCGGCTCCTTCGACCCCAGCTTCTACGTCAAGGACACCACGGTGCTGCTCGCCGAGGACCTCGACGAGCCCCCGGTCCGCTACCAGGGCAACTGGATCCCGCACCAGATCCGCCCCGCGACCGACGAGGGCGTCTTCTTCGCCGGCGACTCCGCCGGGCACTGTCTGCCCCTGACCGCGGAGGGCATCCGCACGGCGCTCTACTTCGGCCTCGCCTGCGGGCG
>SHVA01000046.1 GCA_009691195.1 Solirubrobacterales bacterium
AGGGCGATCAGCGACAGCGCCGTCATCAACAGCGTGAAGAAGGTCATCGAGCTGTCGAAGAGCGGCAGCAGCGGGCCGATCGCCAGCGGCAGCACCGACGCGTAGGTCGTGATCAGGTCGGCCAGCGGCGTGCGGCCGTTCGCCACCGCCAGGTAGTCCTCGAACTGCAGCGCGATATGGCCCGGAGGGTTGATCCCCGCGACGCCCACGTTGGAGTCGGTGAAGACGCCGGGCAGCAGCCACAGCGCGGTCAGCCCGGCCGCGGCCGCGAACGCCCAGCGTGGATGCGCCTCGATCCGCCCCAGGGCGCGCCTGACGCCCGCCAGCCGTCCCCCGTCCCAGGCCAGCGCGCCCGCGACGAGCCCGGCGCCGATCGCGGCGCCCGCGATCAGGTCGCCCAGCGGGACCAGCGTCGGGTCGAAGTAGTCCTCATAGATCTGGGGGACGGACCGCTGGGCCGCGACGCACCAGACCGCGAAGCCGACGACGGCGAGCTGCACCGCGATCACCGCCGGGTCGAGTCTGCGCCGCGGCGGCTGCGCCCTCCCGATCGCCCCGACGAGCACGGCGTAGAGCGGTGCGGCCGCGATCGTGAGCAGGAAGCGGGTGTCCTCGAGCGGCTCGGGGTTCGTCAGCGCGGACCACTCCGGGAAGAGGACGATGCTCGGGTCCGGATAGGCGCCGTACACCCGTGGCGCCAGCCAACTCAGCGCCGCCCAGAGCAGCAGCGCGGCAGGAGCCAGCGCAAGCCAGGCGAGGTCCTCGACTGAGCGCCTGCTCGCCATCGCTCCTTCAGCTCGGGTCGCCATCGACCGCGGGGCGGCCGATGGTTGAGCCCTGCTCCCGGCGCGGTCCCGGCGCCTCCGCCCTGCGGCCGAACCGGCGCGCCCAGCGCCGGATCGGCTGCTCGAGGAAGCGCGCGGAAAGGTATCCGTAACCAATCGTCAGCGGCATCGCTGTTCCCGCCATCAGCAGGAAGGCCTTCAGCGACCCATCCTGCGGAAGCGACAGCTTGACCAGCAACACGATCACGATCACCGCGTGGCTGAGAAAGATCCCGTAGCTGATGTCGCCCAGTCGCCTGGCCAGCGGGTGGGCGAATGGCAGCTGCTTCCCCGGCGACAGCGACAGGGCGAGCATCCCCAGCGCCATCATCGAGACGTAGCCGAGGAAGACGAAGGAGTCGCGCTCGGCGAGGAGGCCTGCTCCCAGTGGATTCTGGCCGATCGCGTAGTTTCCGGCCAGCCAGGCGAACGGAACGATGCCGGCGATCGCCGCCAGCAGCACCGGCTGGGCGTAACGCTGGACCTGCTCGCGGCCGTAGCGCTTGGGCAGCTCGACGTAGGCCCAGGCGGCCGTCATTCCGGCGCCGAAGGCGAACCACCAGCTCGGAAGCTGTCCGGCCGAAGAGGCAAGGAGCTCCCCTCCGCGCTGGTCGCTGATCTGACCGCCGAGCAGATCGGCGATCCCCTGGACGTGCAGGAAGGCCAGCCTCCAAGCCACCGATACGAGCGCGGAGATCGCCAGTCCGGCGATCGGATGGCGAAAGTAGGTCGCCGCGATGAAGGGGAGGATGAGGTAGAAGCCGATCTCCAGCGTCAGCGTCCAGGTCACGAAGTTGTGGCCGAAGCCGACCTGGAAGGCCGGGTCGAAGAAGGACGCCCACTGCTGCTGCCCCGAGAAGTTCCACAGCATCTGGCCGAGGTCGGGAATCGCCCGGTCAAGGAGCAGGGATATGGTCGCCAGCGTCAGCAGGAGGGCCAGCCAGTACGCCGGCATCAGTCTGGCCGCGCGGCGAATGGCGTAGCCGCCGATGCCCCCGAACTCCCCGTCCCGCGCGACGGTGGGGAGAAAGACGACGAAGCCGCTGACGATGAACAGCGCCCCGACCATCCAGGGGAAGAGCCCGGTCAGGATCCGGTCGTCGAGCGAACCCCCGATTCCGCCGAGCACGCCGCTGGCGCCCAAGATGTGCCCCAGGACGATCCCCATGATCGCGAAGGCGCGAAATCCGTCGAATGAGGGGACGACGGGGAGGCCGTGGCTGGCCCGGTCGTCCTTCCCGGGGTCGGACAGCGGCGGGAGGGAGTGGGGGTGAGTCTCCTCTCGGTCGGGCACCGTCACTGCAGTATGGAGGGACGGAGGGGCGGGCTCAGAGCGGGATGTTGCCGTGCTTTCGCTTCGGCTGCTCGACGCGCTTGTTCTGGAGCGTGCGAAGCGCGCGGATCAGCTTCGGGCGCGTCTGGCGAGGGACGATCACGTCGTCTATGTAGCCGCGCTCGGCCGCCGAGTAGGGGTTCGCAAAGTGGGTCTTGTAGTCGGCGACCAGCTTCCCCCGCCGCTCGTCGGGCGTGGGGGAGGAGGCGATGTCGCGCCGGTAGATGATGTTGACGGCGCCCTCGGGGCCCATCACGGCGACCTCCGCCGTCGGCCAGGCGAAGTTGAAGTCGGCGAGCATGTGCTTGGAGTTCATGACGTCGTAGGCGCCGCCGTAGGCCTTGCGGGTGACGACGGTCAGCTTCGGCACGGTCGCCTCGGTGAAGGCGTAGAGCAGCTTGGCGCCGTGGCGGATGATCCCGCCCCACTCCTGCGAGGTGCCGGGCATGAAGCCCGGGACATCGGTGAAGGTCAGCAGGGGGACGTTGAAGGCGTCGCAGGTGCGAACGAAGCGGGCCGCCTTCTCGGAGGACTCGATGTCGAGCACGCCGGCGAGGTGCTTGGGCTGGTTGCCGACGACGCCGATGGGACGGCCGTCGAGGCGGGAGAAGCCGCAGACGATGTTCTGGGCGAAGTGCTCGTGGACCTCGAAGAACTCGCCGTCGTCCACGATGCGCGAGATCACGTCGCGCATGTCGTAGGGCTTCTGAGGGTCGTCGGGGACCAGCGAGTCCAGCTCGGGGTCCTCCCGATCGGGATCGTCGGTTGGCTCGACGCGCGGCGGCAGCTCGAGGTTGTTCGAGGGCAGGAAGCTGATCAGGTAGCGCGCGTCCTGGAGGCACTGCTCCTCGTCGTCTGCGGCGAAGTGGGCAACCCCCGACTTGGAGTTGTGGCTCATCGCGCCCCCCAGCTCCTCGAACTCGACCTCCTCGCCGGTCACGGTCTTGATCACCTCGGGGCCGGTGATGAACATGTGGGAGGTCTCCTTGACCATGAAGATGAAGTCCGTCATCGCCGGCGAGTAGACGGCGCCGCCGGCGCAGGGGCCCATGATCAGGCTGATCTGTGGGATCACGCCCGAGCACTGGACGTTGCGCACGAAGACGTCGCCGTAGGCGCCGAGCGAGACGACGCCCTCCTGGATACGGGCGCCGCCGGAGTCGTTGATGCCGATCACCGGCGCCCCGACCTTGGCGGCGAGGTCCATCACCTTGACCATCTTCTCGGCCATCACCTCGCCGAGGGAGCCGCCGAAGACGGTGAAGTCCTGGCTGAAGACGAACACCGTGCGCCCGTCAATCGTGCCGTAGCCGGTGACGACCGCGTCGCCGTAGGGCCTGCGCTTGTCCATCTCGAACTCGTGGGTCCGGTGGCGGACGAAGGTGTCGAGCTCCTCGAAGCTGCCGGGGTCGAGCAGCTTCTCGATCCGCTCGCGGGCGGTGAGCTTCCCCTTGGCGTGCTGCTTGTCCACCGCCTCCGCGGAGGCCGAGTGGATCGCCTGGTCGCGCAGCTCCTGGAGCTGGGCGAGCTTTTCGGCGTGCGTCTCCGGCGATTCCTCTCTCACGGCGGCGCCCAGTCTAAGAGAACCCCGGGGCCTAGACTGGCCCCTCCGGCCGCCGCCGGACGAACCGAATGCCTCCGCGCGATGCCACCGATCCCGTACGGGCGGGTTCCTCGCTCAGGAACCTGGCGCGAATCGTGCTGCCCGCCCTGGACGCGGCGGGCGCTTCACATGTGGTCGAGATCGGCTCCTCGCACGGTGACTTCACGGCGGAACTGCTCGCGTGGGCGGCCGGTTCAGGGGCGCGAATCACCGCGATCGAGCCCGTCCCCCCGCCGGAGTTGCTGGCTCTCGGGGAGCGCCATGGCGAGCTTGAGCTGGTCCGCAGCCCGAGCGCGGACGCGATCCCGGCGCTGGCGCGCCCCGACGCCGTGATCGTGGATGGCGACCACAACTACCACACGGTCAGCGAGGAGCTGCGCCTGATCTCGGAGGCGTCGCCGGGCGCCGGGCTGCCGCTGGTCCTCCTGCACGATGTGGGCTGGCCGCACGGCCGCCGCGACCGCTACTACGAGCCCGAGCGGATCCCGCCCGAGGCCCGCATGCCGATCGCCGATACGGCCCACCTGGACCCCGCCGATGCGGGGACCGTCGCGGGCGGCTTTTACTTCGAGTCCGTCGCCGAGCGTGAGGGGGGAGCCCGCAACGGCGTGCTCACCGCCGTGGAGGACTTCGTCGCCGGCGACGAGGAGCTGCGCCTTGCGATCGTTCCCGGCTTCTTCGGCCTCGGGGTCCTCTGGCACCGGGACGCCCCCTGGTCGGAGGCGATCGCCGAGCTCGTCGCTCCATGGGACCGCAGCCCGCTGCTGGAGGCGCTCGAGGCCGACAGGGTCTTCCAGCTCGTCAGGTGGGCCGCGACCGAGCAGCGCCGCGAGCGCGAGGAGATCGGGCTGAACTGGGAGCTGCGGCTCGAGCGCGGGAGGCGGGAGCATCTCGAGCGCGTGCGCGAGATGCTCGAGGCGGTGCTGAGGAACATGCTCGACTCGAGGGCGTTCGCCGCGGGCGAGCGCCTGTCGCGGCTTCGGCGCTCGGGCGAGCCCCGCTTCTCCCGCGAGCAGGTGCGGCGGGCCCTCGGCGACGAGGACTGAGCGGGCGCGGCTCGCTCAGGCGTCGCGGTTTCGGCGCCTGCGGAAGAATCGCCCGGTGGCGCGGATCGGCGAGGTCAGCCTCCAGCTCCTGCCCCCCCGGATCGAGCGCAGGCTTCCCTCGAGCTCGGCGACTCGCCCCTGGAGCTCGTTTACCGTCGCGAGGTCCTCCTTCGCCTTCGCCTCGCGGATCTGGTCCGCCGCGAGCGAGAGCAGGGCCGATGCGTCGGCCTCCGCCTCCGCGCGGCGGGCGCGCCGCTCCCAGTCGGCGCCAGGAACGTCGGGCAGCTCGTGCCCCCACTTCTCGGAGATCTTCATGTGGGCCTCGACCCAGCCGTCAACGCCCCGCATCAGCTCAAGCGAGTGGTGGTGGATCACCCGCAGGTGCTCGGCCACCACCTTCTTGCCCGCAACGCGCGCCTGCATGCAGATGTCGAAGTCGTAGCCGTGGAGCTGCCCCAATGACTCGTCAAAGCGGAGGTTGCGGACCGCCCACGGCGACAGCACCATCAGCACCCCGTCGATCATCTCGACCTCGCCGCTGCGGGCATAGGCAGGAGTCGTCTCCGGGTCCCAGGAGAGCGCCTCGATGTCGCCTCCGCCCATTTCGTAGTAGCGGTGGATGAACGACGCCCAGGTGACCGTGCCGGCCCACCAGGCGATGCCACGGACGTCGATCGCGCCGGCGCAGCCGATGATCGCGACCTCCGGGTCGGCGAGCACCCTGCGCACCCGCTCGCAGAAGTCGGCATCCACCAGCTCCGCGTCCTGATGGAGCAGCACCAGCGCCTCGAGGTCCTCGCGGTCCGCCACCATGTCCAGCATCAGGTTGTAGTTGCGGAAGATCGAGTTTCCGCTGGCGTTCGAGATGACCTCCGAGTCCCCCTCCGCGACGAGCCGGATGCCCTTCTGGGCGCAGCCCTCGTAGAGGCCGGGGTCGGTGATGGCGGATCCGAAGGCGATCAAGTGGTGGGGGTCCCTGCCGAACTCTATGCTGCGCGATCGTGAATCTAAGGTTAGACAGACACCGCGGAGGCAGTCGCGGAGGAGGGGACGCATAGCCGGCCTGCGCAGGCGCCCGGCCCTCCTGCCTCTCGCGATTCTGGTTCTCGCATCGATCGTCCTCTGGACGGTGCTCGGGTCGAGCCTGGTGTTCGTGGGCGACGATTGGGAGATCGTCTTCAACCGGCGCGGGTCAGGCGTCGGGAGCCTGCTGGAGCCTCACCAGGGCCACATCCTGGCCGGCACCACGATCATCTACAAGCTGATCCTGAAGACGTTCGGGATCAGCTCCGCCCTCCCCTTTCACCTGGTGTCGAGCCTGCTGGTGGCGCTCGTCGGGGTGCTGCTGTTCGTCTACGCGAGCAGGCGCGTCGGCGACTGGCTGGCGCTGATGGGAGCGGCGCTGATCCTCTTCTTCGGCGCTTCCACGGTCGATCTGCTGCTGCCCTTCCAGACCTGCTTCACCGGCTCCGTCGCCGCTGCGCTGGGGGCGCTGATCGCGCTCGACCGCGACGACCGGCGGGGGGACGCGATCGCCTGTGGTCTGCTGGTCGTCTCGGTCTTCTTCCTGGAGGTCGGGCTCGCATTCTGCGTCGGGGCCCTGGTCCTGGTGCTGCTCGGCAGCCGCCCATGGCGATCCCGCCTGTTCGTGGCGCTCGTCCCGGTCCTGCTGTACGCGGTCTGGTGGGCGGGCTGGGGTCACACGGAGCCCGGCTACACGAGCTGGGGCAACCTCGCGGACCTGCCCCGCTACGTGCTGGATGCCGCGGCCGGGGCCGTCGGCGCCCTCACCGGCCTGGTCAGCGCCAGCGACCAGTCGCCCGACCCGGTCGGGCAGGAGTGGGCGCCGGCCCTGCTAGCGGTGGCGGCCGCGCTCGCGATCTGGCGGGCGGCGACGATCCTGAGGCTCTCAGCGACCCTCTGGGCCTTGCTCGCGATCGGGCTCAGCTTCTGGCTGCTCGGCGGCCTGGCCTACGTGCCGATCGTCCGCGATCCCGGGAACGGACGGACGCTTTACGCGAGCGCTGTCATCGTCCTGCTGATCGCAGCCGAGCTGCTGCGGGGGGTGAGGGTCGGCCGAGCTGGCCTGTTGGTCGCGGGCGTGCTCGTGGCCTGCGCGGTGGCCGGCAACCTGGGCTTCCTGCGGGACTCCTACCGGACCTTCTTCCAGCCCACCAGCCAGCTCACCGAGGGGACCCTTTCCGCGCTCGAGATCGCGGGCCCGCTCAACCCCTCCCTGGTGTTGACCACTGAGACCACCGGGGTGACCTTCCATGACTTCGCGGCGGGCCCCTACCTGGCGGTGGTGGCGGCCTACGGCTCCCCTACCTACAGCGCGGACGAGCTCCCTGGCGCGCCCGAGGGGACCCGCGCCGAGGCCGACCGTGAGCTGGCCCGCCTCACCGCCATCTCGCTGCTGCCGGCGAGGGGGGCCGCTGAGGCCTGCCGCGGCCACCTCGCCGAGCTGGGGCGGCGGGGGGAGGCCGTGCTGGGGCCTGGCCGGCTGATCCTCCTGCCTCGGGCCGGCAGCCGCCTGCGGCCGTCCCTGAGGCGGTTCGCCGACGACCCCTCGGTCGAGCTCGGCAGGCTCACGGCCGCGCGGCCCGCGGCGATCAGGATCCTGGCCGACCGCTCGGATCGCCCCTGGCTCCTCTCTCTGGGGGGCGAGGGCCGCGCCCGCCTCTGCGGCTCGGCGCTCGGCGGGGGCGCGGGATGAGCGAGGCCGCGGTGCGCTCCGCGGCGCCGAGATGGCGATCCCGGGCCTGCGTCGGCTGGCTGCGATCCCATCCGGCGATCGCCTGTCTTGCCGTGCTCACGGTCTGCTCAGGCGTCCTGCTGCTGGCGCTCAGCGGCAACCAGATCTTCCTGCGCGACGAGTGGGCGGTCGCGCTCTACCGGCCCGGCGCGAGCGCCGGCACCTTCCTCGACCCCCATGCCGGCCACCTGGTGGTGGCCGTGATCGTGATCTACAAGGCGCTGCTCGAGCTCTTCGGGATGCGCTCGCCGCTGCCGTTCCACCTCGCCTCGACGCTGATCTTCCTGGCGAGCGCGGTTCTGCTCTTCGCCTACGCGAGGCGGCGCGTCGGCGACTGGCTGGCGCTCTATGGCACCAGCGTGATCCTCTTCTTCGGCGCCTCGTGGATCGACCTGCTCTCGCCGTTCCAGATGGCCTTCTCCGGTGCGATTGCAGCCGGCATCGGTGCCCTGCTCGCCCTCGACCGCGAGGACCGCACCGGGGACCGCCTGGCCTGCGCGCTCCTGATCCTCTCGCTCTCCTTCTCGGAGGTCGGGCTGGCCTTCTGTGCCGGGGCGCTGGTCGAGGCCGCGCTGGGCAGGCATCCGCGCCGGCGGCGGGCCTACCTCGCCCTGCTGCCGCTCGGGCTATGGGTGATCTGGTGGCTCGGCTGGGGGCACACCGACACGAGCTACCTGAGCTGGTCCAACGTCGCCAACACGCCGCGCTACGTGCTCGATGCATCGGGCGCGGCGGTCGGCGCCCTCGCGGGCCTATCCAGCTCGAGCGATCACGTGCCCGACCCCGTGGGGCAGGCCTGGGCTCCGGTCCTGCTCGCCGTGGCGGTGGCGCTCGCCGTCTGGCGGCTGCTGCGGCTTGGCCGGGTTGAGGCGAGGGTCTTGGTGGTGCTGGCGATCGGTCTCGGCTTCTGGGTGGCCGGCGGCCTCAACTACGTGTTCCAGTTCCGCGAGCCGGGCAACGCCCGCTACCTGTATCCGAGCGCGGTCTTCGTCCTGCTGATCGCGGCTGAGCTGCTCCGCGGCGTGCGGCTCGGCCCCCGCGGGTTGCTGGTCGCGGGGCTGGTGACCGTCGCCGCGCTCGTCGGCAACATCGGCTTTCTCGCCGATGGCTACCGCTACTACTTCAAGCCGGGCAGCGACCAGCAGCGCGGCGCCGTGACGGCGCTCGAGATAGACGGCCCCACGCACCTCGGCTTCCAGCTCAACGCGACGGTCAGTCCGGTGTCCTTCTACGGGATCGACGCGGGGCCATACCTGTCGGGGGTGAGGGCCTTCGGCTCCCCGGCATACACCGAGCAGGAGCTCCGCACCGCGCCGGAGGATGCCCGCAGGGAGGCCGACGCCGTCTTCGGGGCGATGCTCGGGCTGGCGCTGAGGCCGCTGGCCCCGGGGTTACCCGACTTCTCAGCCCCCGGATGCCGCAGGGTGCAGACCACCCTCAGGGGAGCCACGGGCGTGGTCGTCGAGCCGGGAGGCGCGGTGGCGCTGCGCTCGCTCGCGCCGGCGCCGGTGACGGTCGCCGCCGGCCGCTACTCGGACGAGCTGCCGACCGTGGTGGGCCCGATCTCCACCGGGCAGGAGGCTCTACTTCGCTTTCCGAGGGACGCCTCCCCGCAACCCTGGCGGCTCGGCCTCGAGGGAGACGGTCCCGTGCGGGTCTGCCCGGTCTGAGCGCTCGGCGCTGGAGGGAGAGCGGCTGCTAGAGCGAGAGCGGGACGAAGCCCGGGGGAAAGCTCGAGGGCGCGAAGAACCAGCTCTCGATCGCGTAGCGGGTGTTCGGCATGCTCTTCTCTGCGGCGGTGCGGTGGAGGAAGAGGTCATCGAAGAAGAGCACGTCGCCCGGCTCGAACACCGGACGCATGATCGGACGGTCGCCCGCCACCTCCTCGGCCATCGCCTGGCCGACCGACCAGTCGAAGAGGGCCCCGTTGTCGGGGCCGCTCGGCACGATCTGGTCGATCCGTCGAGGGACGATGTCCATGCCCGGCGCCTCGTCGCCGCAGTGGGTGAGTGAGATCCAGACGTTGAGGCTGCGAACGGCGCCCATGAAGGCGCCGTCCTGGTGCCACTCGCCGCCGCTGGTCGGCTCGGTCTTCCGAAGGGTCACCTTCTGCACTGACATCGCCGCGGGCTCGCCCAGGTAGCCGCTGATCAGGCCGGGCAGGCCGGCGCGCTCGAAGCTCTCCAGCACGTCGAACATCGGCCCGGGGGAGTCCACGCCCCAGACCCCGCCTCCCTCCTTGATCCACGGCCGCTCCTCGAGATAGGCGAACTGCGGCTCAGGCTCGAATGGCTCATAGAGGCCCTCCCGGGCCTCACCTCCCGCCTCGAGCGCGTCGCGCGCGCCGAAGGAGTCCTCGATCAGGCGGGCGAGCGCCAGCGCCTCCTTCCCGGGGACGAGGTTGCGGACGAGGACGCAGCCATGGGTGAGGATGCCGGCCCGAAGAACGGCGGGGTTCAGGGCTCCCGGATTGAGCTCGGGGAGCGGGTCCCCGTCGGGGAGCGCCTCGAAGTCAGGCTCGACGAAGTCGGTCCCATGCTCGGGAGCGGCGACCATGCCGATCCCGGCGTGGTGGCGGAGGCGCAGCAGCTCCCGCTCCAGCGCCGGATCGCGGCGGGAGCGGTTGTCGGCGCTGAGCTCCTCGATGCGCGCCCGGATCTGCCCCACGGCGCCGGCACCGCCATTGGTGCCGTTGGCCGGCGTCTCTGCCTGCGTCCCGTCGCCCTTGCGCCCTCTGCGTGATCGAAAGATCATCAACTCTCCAGTCCCCTCGACGGCCGGTTTTCAACGCTACCAGAGGAGTCCGGATCATCGTCCGGGTTCACCGCGAAGGCCCAGACCTGCACCGGCAGCTCGGGGTTGTTGTTGAGCGAATGCCAGCGCCGGCGCGCCGACCAGCCCCCGAGGTTGCCGATCACGACGTCGCGGTTGCCCCAGGAGCCAACGGTCTCGACCTCGAGCCCCGCGCCCTCCAGCAGCGTCCGCAGCCCGCGCGGCGTGAACCGCCAGTAGTCCCGCATGTCGTAGATCGGCAGCTCGTGCAGCTTGATCAGAAACGGCGTTGACACGATCACCCGGCCTCCCGGCGCGCTGAGGCTTCGCAGATTGGCGGCCGCCCCGCACGGATCGGGCACGTGCTCGAGGACCTGCTCGCAGATGACGACGTCGTACTTCCCCGGGGACGCAACGGGCGCGCAGAGGTCGAACTCGGGGTGCATGAGGCTCGTGTACTCCCGCCAGTCGCGATGGGCGTGGTTGTCGCCGCTGATCTCGGCGGCACGCAGGCCCGCAGGGCCCAGGCCGGAGAGATGCCCGTCCACCGCCCGGTTGAGCTGGACCCGCTGCCACTGCTCGCCCGCCGAGCCGGCCGGGGGGTAGAGCATCCGCTCGGCGCGGCGCAGCAAGGCGCGCGGCGCCCGGCGGGCGCGGTGAAAACCTCCGAGCCTCGCCATCGGCCTCAGAACACCTCCCGCCAGGAAGCCGGGATCCGTTCAACGAGCATCGCGATCCCCTGCTCCTCCCAGCCGGTTGCGGAGAAGAACCAGCGGTCGAATGCCTCGCCCTCCACCAGCTTGTTGTGGCTCGCCATCGCCTGCGCCTGATCGGGCTCCGCCCATGGGCGCCGGCTCCGAATCCGATGGCGTTGCTTGCAGATCTCGTAGTCGACCCGGTGCAGATGGACCAGGACGAGGTCTGGGTCCCACTCGAACGCCTCGTCCGCGCGCTTGTGGAAGCCGGGCTTCCAGCTCATCGGCACCGTCGCCAGGGCGGGTTTGTCATAGGCGTCGTTCGCGAACCAGTAGCCACGCTGCTCGAGGATGCCGCGTTCCGGCTCGAGGGGTGGCTCGCGGTCGGGAAGGTGGAGGATCTCGTAGCCGATGCAGGTGACGTATTCCTCGTCGAACTCGTCGAGGTAAGAACCGAGCGTCCCCCGCTCGGGGATGGGAGCGACGATCTCGTCCACGTCGGTGACGAGCACGACGTCGTAGATCTCGAGCAGCCGGTGCTGGAGCTCCTCCACGGTGGCCACCATCCAGGCGTGGTCAACTGAATCGTGCGACACCGGCAGCCGCACGAACCCCCCTCCCGAGGTGGACCCGTCGCTGGTGTCGTGGTCGAGGACGTAGATGTCCTCCGCCGCGAAGAAGCGCGAGTAGTAGCGCAGCCAGATCGGCAGGAAGACGGGCTCGTTGTGGACCATCGTGATGATCGCCCTCCGCTTCTTGGAGCCGAGGACCCGCAGGCGCCGGCGGTGCGCCCTGTGTTGCCGGATCGCTTCCCAGAACTCGTCGTGCGGATGACCGGGGTCCTCGTGGATCTCGGGGGTCGGCGCGGCGGGCCCATCTGCACCAGTTGACTCCGGCGTGGTCCTGCTGTCGCGTGGCATTGCGGCGGGACCGAATCAGACCGAGCTGGCTTCCAGAACCCGGGCGGGCGAGCCGACCACGGTCGCTCCCTCCGGCACATCGTCGAGCACGAGCGAGTTGGCGCCGATGCGCGAGCCGGCGCCGACGTTCAACGGCCCGAGCACGGCGCTGCTGGTGCCCAAACGCACGCCCGGGCCGATCGTGGGGCCGTGCAGGTCGCCCTCGACCAGGCCGATGGTCGTCCAGGGAGCGATCAGCGCACCGGAGTGGATCTCGGTGAGGCCGTCGATCACCGTCTGCCCGTGGAAGAGGTAGAGCCCGGGATGTATCAGCACCGGCTCACCGATCGAGACCTGGGCCAGGAGCATCGAGAGCCGGTGGCAGAGCTGCGGGAGCAGCGGCACCCCTCGGGCGCGGAGGCGCCCCCTCACCCGGTAGATCACCTGCGCCAGGAAGGCGTCGGTCACCCAGATCAAGCGCAGGATCTGGATCGCCGTGTCGAGGCGCGAATGGAAGCTGTGGCGCTCGCCGCGGTGCTGGGCCGTCAGCCGGGCGTCGGCCGGCACGGCGTCCCTCACGCGCGGATGCTTGACGGCGATCTCCCGCAGCAGGTCTTTGGCGGCGGGGTTTCGCGCGGGGGCGATGCCGAGCATCGGGCCGGAGGTTAGTGCGTGCGGTCACGGCGCGGTCGCGTACAGCATCGCCAGCCCGGTTCCTCTCATCCCCTCGTCCCGCTCGGTCGTGACCCTCAGCCCGCGGCGCTCCAGCGAGCCGGTCACGCGCGCCAGGCGGGCCTCGCCGTGCACCTCGATCACGAGCTGCCGGATGATTCCCCAGTCCTCCTCATCGATTCCCCCCAGCACCTCCTCCTCCGCTCCCTCGACGTCCACCTTGAGCAGGTCGATCCGCTCCAGCCGGTGCTCCCGCAGCACCGAGGACACGGTCCGCAGCTCGATCTCAACCGTGACCGGCTCGTAGCGGCCATCCCACAGCTCGCGCTCCACCTCGTCGGGGGCCATTCCGCGGTTGGCCATGACGCGGCGGACCATCATCTCATCGGCGGCCGGATCGGCGTACATCCCCGATAGCGCCGAGTCACCGGGGTAGTACGTGATCTCGCGCCTGCCGGGCTCCCTGCCGAGCCCGGAGCAGTGCGGGACGCACGCCGGGAACTGCGCCAGGTTGCGCCTCAGCAGCTCGAAGGTCGCCGGCACGGGCTCAAAGCTGTGCACCCGAAGCGCTCCGCAGCCGACCGCGAAGAACGAAGCGGCGACGCCGACGTTGGCCCCGGCGTCGAGGACGATCGATCCCTCGTCGAGCTCGACTCCGTGGCGCAGGTAGATCCCCTGCGAGACGATCTCGTCGAGCTGGTACCAGAGCTGCGAGGGGTGGGGGTGGCTCAGCGCCTCCTGCAACGTCTTCAGGGTCGTAGGGTCGCTCACGGCCCGACCGTAGCGCGCTTCGTACCGGTGTCGCTCAGACGACGCCCGAGAAGGGGCGGCGCTCGGGTGAGGCCAGCTCCTCGAGCAACTGCTCGAGGATGCCCTCGACGTCGCCGCCGGCCTCTGCCCTGACGATGACGTTGGTGCCCCAGCCCTTCTCGGCGACCTGGAGCTCGAGCCGGCAGGGGCGCTCGCCGGATGCCTCCCAGGCGATCCGCTGCTCGGGCTCGGAATCGCAGGCGATGTCCGCATCGGGCGGGGCTCCCAGCGCGACCATCCACGCCTGCGCTCGTTCGCGGTCGGATACGAGCTGCCAGACCTCGGGCGGCGACATCACCAATGTGCGATCGATGCTGTTCATCTCAGTGAGGGTTTCGCTGCCCGTGACCCCGGTACCTCCCCCGCACGGGTAATTGCAGCCCCGCTCAGGCGTGCTCAGGCGGCAGGCGGGCGGCCGCGGCGAAACAATCCCTTCGCCCGGCGAAGCGGCGCGGTCAGCCTCCAGCTGGCGCTGTTCTTGATCGCCGCCAGCTGGTCCGCCTGCGACCCGTGGTTTCGCAGGGCCGTCACCTCGGCGTACGCCTGGCGAAGGGAGTTCACCTCGGCGTACGCCTGGCGAAGGGAGTAGGAGAGCGCCGCCAGCTCACGCGGCTCGCCGGGCTGCGGGCGCTCCAGCTCCTCGACCGACGGCGCCTCGCGATCGTCGCGACGGGCGAGGACGAAGTCGTGGGCGCCGGGATTGCCGCCCGGGAAGATCTCGACGATCTCGAGCGCCCTCGCCCAATGTGCCCGCAGCCACCACTTGGAGTGCCAGACGCTGGGGCCGCCGTCGTCCCAGGGCGTGCCGCTGCCGGTCACGTGCATCCCGATCTGGTCCTCGTCCCAGGCCTCGTGCCAGTCGACCCGGTCGAAGCTGTAGGCCTTGGCGGAGCCGTGGACGGTCGCCAGCAGCAGGCCCCCCGGCTTCAGCAGGCGGCGCATCTCGAGCAGCCACGGCGCCCAGAGGTCGGTGAGGTGGGTGAAGACCGAGATCGAATAGATCAGGTCGAACTTCGCGTCCGGGAGGTCGATCGGCGGGGCCTCGCCGTTGGCGACGGCGTTGGAGGGCGGGCAGAGCGCGCTTTGGAGCCAGTCGATGCTGGCGCGGTCGATGTCGGAGCCCCAGAGCTCGGCTGTTGCGGCCTCGTGATCAAACTGCCGCAGCACGCGTCCGGCGCCGCAGCCGAAGTCGAGCACGGTCTTGCCCTCGAACGACCAGTCGTCGGGCAGGGCGTTGAGGATGTGGCCCTTGATGTCGGCCCCGATCTGGTCGTAGGCGCGGCGCTCGTCGGCGAGCCAGGGCTGCTGCTCGAGCACGTCGGCCGGAAGGTCACGGACCTTGCCGACCCGGTCGATCGGGTCGGCGGGGGGAATCGGTGGGTCGGACATCGGGCTAGAAGAAGGCCCCGCCGCGGTACTCCCCGAAGACCTCCCGCATCGCGCCGCAGACTTCGCCGATCGATGCCTGGGCGGCGAGCGCGTCCTTGATCGGGTAGAGCAGGTTTCCCTCGCCCTGGGCGATCTTGGTCAGCTCGGCCAGGGTGGAGTCGAGGGCGGCCTGGTCGCGGCCGGCCTTCCAGCGCGCGAGCCGGTCGAGCTGGCGACGCTCGGCCTCGGGATCGACCTTGAGGATGTCGATCTCATCGACTTCGTCGGTGACGTACTTGTTGACGCCGACGACTATGTCCTGGCCGCTGCGGTAGCGCTCGTGGTAGGAGTGGGCCGATTCCTCGACCTCGCGCTGGATGAAGTCGAGCGCCTTGACCGAGCCCCCCTGCTCCTCGACCTTCTGCATCAGCTCCCAGGAGCGGGCCTCGATCTCGTCAGTCAGCGACTCGACGAAGTAGGAGCCGGCGAAGGGGTCCACCGTGTCGGCGACGCCGGACTCGTGCGCCAGCACCTGCTGGGTGCGGAGCGCGATCCGCGCCGAGCGCTCGGTTGGCAGCGCCAGCGCCTCGTCGAAGCCGTTGGTGTGCAGCGACTGCGTGCCGCCGGCCACGGCGGCGAAGCCCTGCAGGGCGACGCGGACGATGTTGACCTCGGGCTGCTGGGCCTGCAGCGTGACCCCCCCGGTCTGGGTGTGGAAGCGGATCGTCTGCGCCTTCTCGTCGCTGGCGCCGAAGCGGTCACGCATGATCGAGGCCCACATGCGCCGGGCGGCACGGAACTTGGCGACCTCCTGGAAGACGTTGTTGTGGCAGTTGAAGAAGAAGGCGAGCTGCTTGCCGAAGCGGTTGACGTCGAGGCCCGCGGCTATCCCGCCGTCGACGTAGGCGATCGCGTTGGCGAGCGTGAAGGCGACCTCCTGCACGGCCGAGGCCCCCTTCTCGCGCATGTGGTACCCCGAGATCGAGATCGTGTTCCACTTGGGCACGTGCTCGTCGCAGTAGGCGAAGATGTCGGTGGTCAGCCGCATCGTCGGCTCGGGCGGATAGATGTAGTTGCCGCGTGCGGCGTACTCCTTGAGCACGTCGTTCTGCACAGTCCCCCGCAGCCCGGCTGCCGGCACGCCCTGCTCCTCGCCGACGAGCTGGTAGAGCAGCAGCAGGATCGCCGCCGGAGCGTTGATCGTCATCGAGGTGGAGACGTCGGCCAGCGAGATCTGGTCGAAGCAGATCCGCATGTCCTCGAGGGTGTCGATCGCGACCCCGGTGCGCCCCACCTCGCCCGCGCACAGCGGGTCGTCCGAGTCGCGGCCGAGCTGGGTCGGGAGGTCGAAGGCCATCGAGAGGCCGGTCGAGCCGTGCTCGGTCAGGTAGCGGTAGCGCTCGTTGGTCTCCTCGGCGGTTGCGAAGCCGGCGTACTGGCGCATGGTCCAGGGCCGGTCGCGGTACATGCGCTCGTGGATGCCGCGGGTGAAGGGGTACTCACCGGGCTCTCCGAGCCGGTCCTGGAGCCCCGGGGCGACGTCGGACTCGTCGTAGAGCGGGTCGATCTCGATGCCCGAGTCGGTGAACACGCGCTCGTCGTCGGGCCCGACCTGGGGGGCGATGTTCTCGTGCTGCTCGTGGGTGTCGACGCTCGGGGCGTCGTCTCGCGGGCGCGTGGCCATCGCGGCA
>SHVA01000012.1 GCA_009691195.1 Solirubrobacterales bacterium
CGCCAAGGACATCCGAGTCTGGTTGGAGGCCAACGAGGGTCGCCCGCGGGTCGCCCGTCGCGCCGTGACCGACCGCCGCGGCGAGCCCTCGCTGCGCTGATCGCCTTCGGCTCCCTTCTCAGAATGCGTAACGAGAAGCGACGGGGGGGCGCCGCCTACCGCTTCTGGCGCACGCGGCCGTGGGTCTCGGCGGGATTGCCGGCCGTGTCGGTGGCCGAGACGAGGATGCCCGCGACGACCCGGGAACCGCGGTTGAGCGCCCGCGTCACGGTCCGGCGCTCGTCCGCCGAGAGTCTCAGTCGCAGGACGCCGTCTGAACCCGCGGAAAGGTCGATGCTGTCGGTGTCGGCGAGCAGCGTGGCCTTCCGGACCCCCGCCCGGGGGCGCGGCTTGACGCGAATCGATGCGCTCGCCGAGACCGAGCAGGCCTCGTCGCAGCCGACGGCCACCTTCAGCTCGCCGAGGGTGCGAGCACCGCTGAGGTCAACCGTGAGCTGGGGCGGAGTCGTGTCCTCGGGCGGCGTCGAGGACTGCGGCGCACAGGGGAAGGGGCCGGTGTCCGGCTCCAGCCGCGAGACCTGGCCGCTGCCTGAGACGACGTAGAGATGGGCGCAGGCGTCCTGGCCGAAGGAGGTGACGAAGGACGCGGTCGGCCCGAGGTCCGCAGTGCCCGTGGCTCCGGCCGCCGACAGCGTCGTCACCCGGAGGGCGCCCGAGAAGACCGGGTAGGTGTCCGCGAAGACGTAGCGGCCGAGCAGGTCCGGGAGGGCGCCGTCCCTGACGACGTAGCCGCCGACCACCGCGGCGGCGCCCGACGACCCGCGCGAGTAGTCGAGCGCCGGCTCGTGGTGGGGGATCAGCTCGGCGCAGAAGGGCGGATTCTCGTCGTAGGTAAGGGTTCCTTCGAAGCAGTTCCAGCCGAAGTTGGCGCCGAGGCCCGTTCCCGCCGCGGCGAAATCGACCTCCTCCCGGCTTCCCTGGCCGACGTCGCCGATGCTCAGGTCGCCCGTCAGCCGGTCGAAGGAGAAGCGCCACGGGTTGCGCAGGCCGACCGAGTAGATCTCGTCGGCGCCGGGATCACCGGAGTCGGCATAGGGGTTGTCGGTGGGGACCGTGTAGCCGCCGGGGTCCTCTCCGCTCGGGTCGATCCGCAGCAGCTTGCCGAGCAGCTCCTGGGTGTCCTGCGCGTTGTCGCTGGGGTCGCCCCCGGCGCCGCCATCGCCCGTGCTCCAGTAGAGGTAGCCGTCGGGGCCGAACTGGAGCTGGCCCCCGTTGTGGTTGAAGTTGGAGCGGTGCTGGATCTCGAGCACGACGCGGCCGCTGGACTCGTCGGCAACGTCCGGGTCGCCTGACGATCGCCTGAACTCCATCAGGCGCAGGTCGTGGTCCCCCGGCGTCACGTCAACCGTGTAGACGACGTAGAAGAGGCCGTTGGTCTCGTAGTCCGGTGCAGGCGCCATCGAAAGCAGGCCGCACTCGCTGCAGCCGGCGAAGCGGACATCCTCGTGGATGTCGAGGAAGGGGTCCGTCGCGGTGATCCCGTTGCGCACGAGGCGGATCACGCCCGCGCCCTCGACCACGAACACCCTCGACGGGTCCCCCGGCGCGCCGACCACGTGGTAGGGGCTGGCGAACGTTCCGCCGCCGAAAGGCGCCAGGTGGACGGCGGCGGCAGGCGCCGCGAATGCGAGCAGCGCCAGTGCGACGAGCCCGCCCAATGTGATTGCTCTCTGCATTGCTCCTTCGATCACCTATTCATCGGCGCCGAGGGGCTCCGACACGAGCTTTCCCAGGCCGAGCGCCTCCACCAGCACATCCGCCTCCCTGTCCCAGTTGAGCTCCTCGGCCGCTGCCTTGGCGTTGGCTCGAAGTGCCGTCTGCCGACGCTGGTCATCCAGCACGGCCCGGACCGCTCGCGCGATGTCCTCGGGGTCCTCAGGATCGCAGGTCTCGCCGACATCCCACTCGTCGATCAGGGCCGCCATGTCGGGGAAGTCGCTGGCCACGACCGGGACGCCGGCCGCGAGGTACTCGAAGATCTTGTTGGGCAGGCTGAGGTAGTTGTTGAGGGCGGTGTTCGGGTTGACGATCAGCCCTACGTCCGCCGAGGCCGCTGCCCGCGCGACCTGATGAGGCCGCACCGGCGGTAGCAGATGCACCGACCCGGCGACGCCGTGCGCCCCGGCGAGCTCGAGCAGCGAGGTGAGGTAGTCGCCCTCACCCTCCCCCATCAACACCAGCGCACAGCCGGGGAGCATCGGCATGGCCTCGAGCGCGCGCTCGAGGCCGCGGCCGGGCTGCAACATCCCCAGGTAGAGCACCAGCCGGGTCGCCTCGGGCAGCCCGGCGCGCTCTCGGACCCCGGGAACCCGCTCCCCGGCCGCCGAGGTCTCAGGCACGTTGCGGAGCACGCTGGGGGTGGGGATGCCGTGGCGGCGGCTCATCTCCGCGGCCCTCGATTGCGTCACGGCGAAGACGCGGTCGGCTCGCTGGATAAGGCGGTGCTCGTAGGCGATCCACGCTCGCCGCTCAAGCTCGCCGTTGTGGGCCCTCCCCGCCATGTCCGGAAAGAGCTCATGCGAGTCGTAGATCAGAGGAGCCCCGGTCCGGCGGGCCGCTCGAGCCCCCGCCGGGAGGGCGTCGAGATCGTGAGCGACGCAGACGTCCGGCTGCCGCTCGGGCGCGGCGGCCGCGGCCCGCCGCAACCAGCGCCGCCAGCGCAGAAACCAGTGGCCGCGCAGGGCAAGCCGGCGAAGGGGTCCCGGGATGCGGGCCTCGGCGAGGGCCGCCGCCAGCCGGCTCGCGGCTCCTCCAGGCTCGAGCCGCCGGATCTCGTAGCCGTCGCGGGACTCCCGCTCGGCAAGCCCGCCCTCCAGCACCGCCAGCACCTCGACCTGGTGCCCGAGCCGCGCAAGCGTGCGCGCCTCGCGCTCGACCCGGGAGTCGAGGGCGAACCCCCGGTAGAGGAACATCGTCACCCGCACGGGACGCAGCGTAAAGCGGCGGCGCGTCGCGCTCGGTGCTCGTACACTCGTGACGCTTGCGCGTCCTCGTGATCACACCCTGGTTTCCCTGGCCCGACACGCCGATCCGCGGCATCTGGGTGATTGACCAGGCGCGGAGCATCGCCCTCGATCACGACGTCGCGATCCTCGCCTTCAGGCCGAAAGAGGGCGCGGTGGCGCCCTTCGAGCTGACCGAGACGACCGAGCACGGGATCCGCACCCTGCGCGTCGCGTATCCGCCGCCGGCCTTCCCCGGCATGGGCATGCGCGCGGCGCGGCGGGGAGCCCTCGCCGCACTTGAGCTGCTGGAGGCCGGCGGCTTCTTGCCCGAGGTCGTTCATGCACACGTGTTCCTCGCCTCCCCGGCCGCGCTCCCCGTCGCTCACCGCCTGGGAGCGCCGCTTGTGTTACAGGAGAACCTGAGTCGGATCACCGACGGCAGACTAGGCCTGCTGGAGCGCCTCCTGGCCCGTCTCAGCTACCGCCGCGCGGATGTGGTCTGTCCGGCCGGCGGGCCGCTCGCGGCAGAGGTGCGCCGGCTCGGGGCCCGGAAGGTGATCGAGATGCCGAACGCCCTCGACACCGACCGTTTCCATCCGCGCGAGCGGAGCGCTGAAGCGTCAACGGGAGGCAAGGCCATCGCCGTCGGATCGCTTCACCCGAAGAAGGGGCATCGTCACCTGCTCGAGGCGATGCCGGCCGTGCTCGACCGCCGGCCCGACTTCCGCCTCGAACTCGTCGGCGAGGGGCCGATGCGAGAGGAACTGGAGTCCGCGACGCACCGTCTCGGCATCGCCGAGGCGGTGCGCTTCCACGGGTTCCGATCGAAGCAGGAGGTCGCCGGGATGATGCGCACCTGTGACCTCCACATCCTGCCCAGCATGCGCGAGAACCTCCCCTTGGTGGTGGCTGAGGCGATGGCGAGCGGGATACCGACTGTCGGGACCAGCGTCGGCGGCGTCCCCGAGATGCTGAGCGGCGGCGGCGGCGTGGTCGTGCCGCGAGGCGACCCCGCCGCGCTCGCCGCTGCCATCCTCGAGGTCTGCGGCGGCCTCCGGAGCTACGACCCCGAGAGGCTGGCGGCCTCCGCGCGCGAGTCGTACGGGCTCGCGGCGGTCGACTCGCGGTGGACGCGGGTCTATGAGTCGCTGCTCTCAGGCGAAAGCCCGAGGCGACGGGGCGCGTCCTCGACCGTCAACCAAGGTGTGGCGGCCACCGATGGCCGCTGACCGCGCCCGGGTGCTCAGCGCCCGGCTACGCGACGCCTATGGTGCCGTCTACGCGAGCCTCTGCGGCAGCCCGCCGGGCCCGTTGAAGCCCTGGCACCACAAGTGGCTGGTGACCGTCGACCTGCACGACGACCTGCGTGACCGCCTTCCGGGCCTCCGAGGCTCGGTGCTCGACGTGGGCTGCGGTCGCGCACCGTACCGGAAGTGGCTGTCAGGGGCCAGCGAGTACGTAGGCGTTGACGTCGAATCGCGGCCGGGTATCGACCGGCTGATCGAGCCGGGAGAGCCGTGGCCGCTCGATGATGCGTACTTCGACTCGATCCTCTGCACCCAGGTACTCGAGCACGATTCGAGACCCGACCACACCCTGTCCGAGATCAGCCGCGTAGTTCGCCCGGGCGGAACCGTCCTGATCACGGTTCCGTTCGCCTACAACGAGCACGCGCTCCCGCACGACTACCGGCGCTGGTCGGCGGCGGGAGCGGCGGGGCTGGTGGGTGAGCGTTTCCGGGTCGAGGAGACCCGCAAGCAGGGCCGGGTGGGAACGCTGCTGGGAGCGCTGTGGCTCAACTGGATCGACCATGCGGTGGGGCGCAGCCCGGCTCTTCAGCTACTACGCGCGCTCGCGCTGCCGGTGTGGATCGCCGGCTGCACAGTCGTCAACGGCCTCGCCCGCGTCGTCGACGCGATGGACCGAACGGGAGCCTTTTACCTCAACGTGATGATCGTCGCGCGTTCGCCCGACCGCTCCTGAGCGCGCCCAGCGCCCAGCGCCCGTACTCGTGGGCCAGCGCCCAGACCTCGGGGTAGGTGCGCAGGTCCTCGCGCCTCGGCACCAACGCGTCGCCCCATCGGATCCCCGTCACCCGCCTGAAGAAGACGAGGCTGATCACCGCGGTCAGCGTGTAGGAGAGGGAGGAGACGATCGCGGCGCCGGTGGCCCCCGACTCGGGGATGACGAGGATGTAGGCGACCACGGTCGGCGGCACCGTCAGCAGCAGGTTGTAGAGCGGGTAGCGGGGGTTCCCTCGCCCGACCAGGACCGAGCCCGATACCCGGGCGAGCCCGAGCAGCAGCGTCCCCGGCAGCAGGATGAAACCCAGCCCGACGGCCTCGTCGAACTTCTCGCCGTAGAGCAGCGGGACCGCGACGGCGAGCAGCAGGGCGACCGTGGCCGCGGCCGCGGGCAGGAGGATGACCGCGTGCCGCAACGCCCGGGCATCGCTGACGTCGGCTTCGCCGGGATCGACCTCACCCCGCCCGACGGCGCCCTCGAGCGTCGCGGTCCGCGACATCAGGGTGGTTGCGACCGCCTGCGGCAGCACCAGCGCGATCCCCGTGACCGTCGCGGCCACCGAGTAGACGCCAACCTGCGCGGTGACCGCATAGGCCGCAAGGAAGAAGAGGTCGAAGCGGTAGTTGACGAAGCTCATCAGCTCGGCGCCCCAGGTCTGGAGGCCGAACGAGATCGCGGGGCGAAGCCTGCTCCATGCCTCCCGGGGCGAGCTGAGGCCGAGCCCCCCCGCAGACCTCGTCGCCCAGCTCCAGGCGATGATCCCGGCGAGTGCCTGGCCGAGGGCGAGGCCGATGACCGCGCCCGTCGTGCCGAAGGTCAGGGCGAGAACGACGCCGGTGACGAGCGCGAGCAGGCTGGGAAGGGCCTGAATCGCCGCGAAGGTCTCATATCGGTCCTTGGCGAGCGCCAGGTTCCACGAGAACTGCCAGGTCAGGCCCAGCGGGATCGAGGCCGCCAGGAAGGGTGCGGCCTGCCGCGGGATTCCCTCAAGGGGGCCGTCGCTGAGCAGCTCGTAGACGCCGAGCGCCAGCAGCGCACCGGCGATGCCCTGGATGATTGCCGCGATGGTCAGGTCGCGGACCGCGTCCTCGGGCTGCCAGCGGTCGGAGCCGACGCGGAAGACGATGCCCTGACGCAGGGCGAGCCCGGCCACCACGGTCGCCAGCGCGAGGAAGTTGGCGGCCAGCGCGAAGGAGCCCGTCCCGCCGGGACCGAGGATCCTCGCGATCGCGACGCTCGTGGCCGCTCCGAGCGTGATGATCGCCAGCTGCGCGGTGGTGGAGGCGAGCACTCCCCCGCCGAGGTGACGTTGCACGGTGGCAGGGTACCGACGGGGCTGGCCTAAGATTCACGCGCCTCCATGGGACGGCGCCACGATTCACATCCATCGCGGGCGCGGCGAGCCGCCGGCTCACTGCGCCGGCGCGGCTTGGCGCTGGCGCTCCGCGGTGAGGGCGCCGAGTGTCCCTGCTGTGGCGCCCGCCTCCGCCACTTCGCCGGCTTCAACGGGCGCTCCGGAGCCCTCTGCCCTGCCTGCGGCGCCCTCGAGCGCCACCGCGCCCTCTGGCTGCTTCTCCGCCGCCGCTGGGGTCAGGGCTCGACGCCGAGACGAGTGCTGCACTTCGCTCCCGAGCCGGCGATCGGGCGAAACCTCGAGCGGCTGGGAATCGGCGAGTACGTGACGGCCGACATCGAGGCTCCCGCGGACCTGACGGTTGACATCTGCGACACCGGGCTTCCCGGCGGCTCGTTCGACGGCATCGTCTGCAGCCATGTGCTCGAGCACGTGTCCGACGACCGGCGGGCGATGCGGGAGCTGCTTCGCCTGCTGGCCCCCGGCGGCGAGGCGATCGTGATGGTGCCGTTGGACAGCTCCCGCGAGACCACCGAGGACGGGCCCGAGGTGACCGAGCCGGCCGAGCGGGAGCGGCGCTTCGGCCAACACGACCACCTCCGGCTCTACGGGCGAGACTTCGAGGCGAGGCTGGTCGAGGCGGGCTTCGACGTCTCCGTCCAGCAGGTGCGGCTATCCGCGGCCGAGCGGGAGCGCTTCGGCGTTCACGAAAAGGACCCGGTCTTCGTCAGCCGACCGCCGGGCTAGCGAGCCAGCATCCCGGCTGTCGAGATCGCCTCGTCGAGGCCCTCGGCGCTTTGAGCCAGAACCGAGTCCGCGGTCCAGGTCCGGTGGAAGGAGTGGACCTTGCCGTAGCGGGTGTCGAGGATCACGTGGGGCACCCCAGCAGCAGGCAGACGATGTGGGCATGGAACCGGTCGCTGACCGCGGCGGCGCCCCGCTCGAGCATCGCGGCGCCGGCGCCCATCCGGCGCCGCGAATGGACGACGTAGCGGCGCAGTGCCACCGCTCGCGCCCGCCCCGAGCCGGGCAGGCGACGGGAGACGGCGTGGGCGCCCTGGGCGGCCGCGCGGCGTGGCAGCGCCTCCGGGCCGGCCCAGTCGACGATCTCGAGCGAGGGGTCGGGCGCCTCGGTGAGGGCGGATTCCCGGTCAGAGCGGATCAGCAGGACCACTCCGGCGCCAGATGCGGTGCGGCGCGGGATCGCGTCGAGGGCGAAGGCCATGTCGGGCGCCATCACCGGGTCCAGGCCGAGCCGTCGCGCGCGCTCGGCGCTGTCGGCGTCGCGAGCCATGACCGTCAGCCGGGGATGGGCGCGCAGCGCCTCGGCCGCCCGGGTCGCGGCTGCGGGGTCATCGAAGTGGACCGACTGGGGCAGCTGCACGACCGCCAGCTCGAGATTATCGGCGAGCACCCGCTCCCTGAAGCGCTGCCTCCGGGGCCAGGTGTCCCCCAGCGTGCCGCCGCCGGCAAGGAGGATGGTCCCGCCTTCACCGAGCGAGCGGCGGAGCGCCTTCGCCGAGTAGTCGGCTTCGTCGGAGACCGCGTGCACGAGCGAGTGCCCGTGGCGCTCGAGCCAGCGAACGGTCCCGAGGAAGATCGCATGGTCCCCGACGTTGGTCCAGAGGGGGATGCCGACCAGAGCGACCGGCGACCCCGGCGCCAGCCGGGGGGCGAGCGCCGCATCGAGATCGGCCCGCAGCCGGGCGAGGAGCCTGGCGTCGGGGTTGCCGGCGCTGGGCTCCGCTGGGGCGGGTTGCGGGGAGCTCATCCCGAGCGGCGCAGTGCCTGGCGGGCCGTTCCTGCGACGTCGCCGGCGAAGTAGGGCAGGTCGCAGAAGGCGTACTGGGCCGCGAGCATGCGGAGGCGGAGCCAGGGACCGACCTCGATGCCGCGCGCCTCGAGCCGCTCCATGCGGCGGACCCTGGGGTTGGGAAGCAGGTGCCAGGGGCGCAGCATCAGCGAACCGGCGGCGCCGGGGCCGCGGGCGTGACGGCGTAGCTGGGCGAGGCCGGCGCCGAGCCTGTAGGACTTGGAGGCGAGCTGCCGCAGCCCGGTCCGGGGCGGATGGCGCAGCACCACCTCGGGCGCGTATTCCAGCTTGGCGCCGCCCGAGGTCAGCAGCGTGCAGAGCTCGAAGTCCTCGTGCCCGTAGGCGGCGAGCTGCTCATTCAGCCCCCCGACCCCGCGTACCAGGTCGCTTCGCGCCCACATGCTGCCTCCACCGGCAAAGCCGAAGCCGACGTAGGCCTCCGAGTCGAAGTGGCGCGCCGCGTCGAGCAGCTCGGGGAGCGAGGGGTCGGGCGGCAGGGGGATGTCGACCCGACAGGCGAGGATGCCCAGCGCGCTGTCTCGCCGGAAGCGCTCGATGCCCCGCTCCAGCCAGTCCGGCTCGGGGGCGCAGTCGTCGTCGGCGAACGCGAGCAGGGGGGCCGCCGAGCGCCCGATGCCGAGGTTCCGGGCCGCCGGCAGGCCGACGTGGCCGTCTGAGCTCAGGACCGTCACCTCCCGGTGGGAGTTCGCCTCCTGCGCGGTCGCGTCGTCGGATCCGTCGTCAACCACGATCGTCTCGAACCGGGAGCGGGCACCGTCTGGCGATCGAGCGCATCGAGGACGACCGAAATCGAGCCCTCGGCGTTGCGAGCGGCGACGATCACCGAGACCTCAGGCGCCGGACCGGGCAAGGCCCCAATTGTAGGAGCGGCCGGGTCAGCGAAGATGGGCGGGTGAGAATGCTGCTGGTCGCGCACTTCTTCCCGCCCTCGAGTGAGACCGGGGCCAACCGCCCGGCTGCGCTCGCGCGGCACCTGCGCGGGCAGGGTCACGACCTCACGGTGCTGACCAGCGCCGCCTACGGGACGCTGCCCGAGGACGACGAGCTCGGGACCGTCAGGACGCGCGACCTCCAGCGGCTGCAGTCGCGCGGCAGCCGCAGCGGCGCCGGCTTCTCAAGGGCGAGCTACTCGACCAGGCCCCATCCGCTGGCACGGGTGCTGGTGCCGGACCCCTACGCGCTCGCTTGGCTTCCCTTCGCCCGCGGGGCGGCGCTGCGGCTCCAGCGCGAACGAGGCTTCGATTGCGTGATCACCACCTCCCCGCCGGAGTCCTCGCACTGGGTGGGTGCCGCCCTCCGCCGCAGGGGAGTCGCCTGGGTCGCAGACCTCCGCGACGGCTGGGCCTTCGAGCCTCATATCCAGGAGGGCCTCTGGCCGACCCGGGGCCAGCTGCGGCTGAACGCCCGGCTCGAGCGCAGGCTGCTGGGGCGCGCCGACTCCGTCACGGTGGTCACGGAGCCCGTCGCCGGCTACCTGCGCGAGCAGCTCGGCATCGCCGCCGAGCTGGTGCCCAACGGCTGGGACCCGCCGGACGGGGAGCCGGTCGCTGAAGGACGGGCAGAATCGGCTCCCGAGCTTGATTCGGGCCGCGTCTCGCTCGTCTTCACGGGGCGCCTGGCCGCGGGAAACAAGGATGCCGCGCCGCTCGTCCGGGCCCTCGCCGAGCTCGCGCGCGAAGACCCCTCCGCCGCCGAGCGCCTGGAGGTGGTCTTCGCGGGCGCCTTCACGGAGGACGAGCTTGGCCTCTTCACGACCCCCGTCGCGCCCGCCAGGATCGTGGTCGCGGGCAACCTCGGCCGCCGAGCGGTCACCAAGCTTCAGCGCTCGGCGGACGCCGGCCTGCTGATAGCCGCCGACACCAGGCGCCAGGAGTCGGGCAGCAAGCTGTTCGAGTACATCGGCGCCGGCCTCCCGATCCTGGCGCTGGCTCGGCCCGACAGCGCCGCGGCGGAGATCGTCGCCGAGGCCGGAGGGCTGGTCGTCGGCACCGACGACGTCCCCACCCTGAAGCGCGCGCTCGCGACGCTCGCCGCCGGCGAGATCGGCGCGCCTTCGGCGGAGCTGCGCGCCTCCTACGCCTGGCCCGAGCTGGCGCGGCGGATGGCAGCCGTGGCCGAGGGGGCCGTCGCTCAGTCGAGCGCGCGCAGGTAGGCCTCCCGGGTCTCGCGCCTCATTCGCTCCGCGCTGAACTCCGCCTCCACGCGAGCGCGCGCGGCCGACCCGAGCTTGCCGGCCTCTTCCGGGTTCCGAGCCAGCCACACGAGCAGCCCGCCCAGCTCATTCGCGTCCCCGATGGCGAACGGCAGCCCCACCTCGGCGATCGCTTCGAGGTTCCCGTGCGCCGCTGAAACCAACGGCGGCAGGCCCGCGGCCATCGCCTCGAGCAGCGACAGCGACAGGCCCTCGCGCAACGAGGGCATGCAGAAGGCGTCAGCGGCGGCGAAGAGGGGGCGCAGGTCGGCGAGGGGCCCGAGCTCACGAACCCCGGGCCCGATTGACGCGACGCTCCCGCGCAGGGGACCGTCCCCGGCGACCAGGGCGACCGCTTCAACGCCCTCCGCGCGAGCTGCCGTCACGGCCCGCGCGAGGGTCAGTGGATCCTTGCGAGCGTCGAGGCTGCCCGCGAACGCCACGGCGAGCTCGTCCGGCGCGAGACCCAGCCGGGTCCGCGCGGCCTCCCGCTCGGCTTCGCCGATTGCTTCGCCGATCGCGACCCCGTTGTGGATCACGGTCAGGCGGCCGAGGGCGAAGTCCGCGAGCGCCAGGCCGGCCTCGTAGCTCTCCCACTGCGAGACGCAGATCACGCCCCTGGCGAGCTTCGCGGAGGCGCTCAATCCCGCGGAGGCGGCGCGGCGGCCCAAGCGGCTGCTGCGCGAGACCAGATGCATTCCGTGCAGGGTGATCAGAGAGCGGTTGAGGCCGATCGCCGGCAGGCAGAGGATCGCCGCCGCGTCCCCATGGACGTGGAGCAGATCGTGTTTGCGCGCGCGCCTGATCACTGACGGGACGCGCGCCAGCGCCCCCGCGGGGCTCTGCACCTCACTGAGGGTCATCCGCTCGAAGCGGAAGCCCTCCATGCCCTCGAGCAGATCGACGTATTCCTCGCCGCCGGCGCCGCTGTGGGGAAGTACGTGCAGGACGCTTCGCTCGGTCACCAAGGCAGCGTATTGTCGCCGGTCGTGCAAACGCTGCGTACAGCGTGCTTCGGGGCGGGATGGGTCACCACCAACCGGCACATCCCGGCGATGCGGGCCCAGGGCGGCTTCGAGATCGAGGCCATCGTCGACCGCAGCGGGGATCGCGCCCGGGAGGCGGCCGAGAGGCTCGGGGTGCCGCGCCACGCCGAGGCGTCCTCGGTGGATGAGCTCGACTTCGCCGACGAGCTCGACGCCGTCACCTGCGGCACCGCGCCCTTCGCCCACCACGAGGTCGTGGGCTCAGCGCTTCGCGCCGGCAAGCACACGATCACCGAGAAGCCGTTCACGATGACCCTCGCGGAGGGTGAGGAGCTCGCCTCCCTGGCCGAGGAGCGGGAGCGAGCGCTCTGCGTCGTCCACAACTTCCAGTTCTCGCGCTCGGTACGGACGGCGCTCGGCTGGCTGGAGAGCGGCGCCCTCGGCGCCGTGCGCGGGATCTGGGCGATGCAGCTCTCGAACCCCCAGCGACGACTGCCCGACTGGTACGACGAGCTGCCGCTCGGGCTCTTTTACGACGAGTCGCCGCACCTGATCTACGTGGCCCGTGCGCTGGCCGGGTGCGAGCTCGAGCCGCTGACGGCGACCGTGAGGCCGAGCTCGCACGGCCTCAGGACACCGGCGCAGATTGACCTGGCCCTGCGCGGGGGCGAGGTGCCGGTGACGATGGTGATGAACTTCGAGGCCCCCGTCTCCGAGTGGCACGTCGCCGTCCTCGGCGAGCGATCCCTCGCGGTGGTGGACCTGTTCCGGGACACGGCGGTGCGGCTGCCCAACGACCAGGGCCACGGCGCCCTCAACGTCCTTCGCTCCTCGCTGGCGGGCACCGGCCGCCACTGGCTCGGCTACCTGCGCTCCGGGCCGAGGCACCTCGCCGGGCGGCTGCGCTACGGCAACGAGGAGGTCTTCTCCCGCTTTCACGGCGCGGCCACCGGTGCGGGGCCGGCAGCCGGGATCGGCGTCGAGGATGCCCTTGCGGTGCTTCGCCTGCAGCAGTGGGCCGTCCAAGCGGGCGAGGCGCGGCGGTAGAGGTGCGGATCCTCTTTCTCTCGCACTACGCCGTGCCGCACATCGGCGGGATCGAGGTGGTCGTGGACGCGCTCTCGAGGGAGCTGGGGTCTCGTGGCCATGAGGTGAGGCAGATCGCCGCCGGCGCCGGCGGCCCGGGCGAGGTCGCGGCGGGAGGGGCGGAGGTGATTCGCGTGCCGGCGCTCAACTCCGCCGAAAGGCGAATGGGAATCCCCTATCCCGTCTTCTCACCGACCCTGGTCGGGGCGCTTCGCCGCGAGCTGGAGGTGGCGGACGTCATCCATGCGCACGGCTACCTCTACATGCCGTGCGCCCTCGGCCTGCGGATGGCCCGGCGGCGCTCCGGCGGGCCCGCCCGGGTGCTGACCGAGCACGTCGGCCACGTCCCCTACGAGAGCCGGGTCCTCGACGGCGTCGAGTCGGGGGCGGTCGCGGCGATAGGCCGCGGGACGGTTCGCGCGGCCGAGGCGGTGATCGTCCTCAACGAGCGCGTCGAGGCGGAGGTTCGCGCTCTCGGCCCGCGGGGGCCGGTCCGGACGATCCACAACGGGGTGGACCTCGGACACTACCGGCCACCCGAGGGGGATGAGCGGGCACAGCTCCGCGGCGAGCTGGGCTGGGACGAGCGCCCGAGGGTCCTGTTCGCGGGGCGGCTGGTGCCGAAGAAGGGGCTCGGGCTGGCGCTGGAGGCCGCCGCCTCGGCGGCAGGCGCATTCCAACTCGTGGTTGCCGGCGCCGGGTCGCCCCCCGCCGATGTCGGCGATGCACTCGTGCTCGGCGAGGTCGAGCCCGAGCGGCTGGCCCGCCTCTACCGGGCAGCCGACGCCCTGCTGCTTCCATCGGTCGGCGAGGGCTTCCCGCTCACCGCGCAAGAGGCGATGGCCTCGGGGCTGCCCGTGTTCCTGCGCGACCAGCCCGAGCACCGCCCCTACCTTGACGGCGCCGGGCCCGGAGCCAGGCTCCTCCCGCCCGACGCCGCGGAGATCGCCCGCAAGGTCGCGGCGCTCGTGAGCGATCCGGAGGTGCTCGAGCGGGCTCGCCGCGCCGCCCGGGTGCACGCGGAGCGCACCTTCTCGTGGAGCGGCGCCGCAGGGCACCATGAGCGCCTCTACGAACAGCTTCTCGGCTAGCATCCCGCGGCACCGCGCGGCGGGTCATCCGGCGCGTGCGTCGCACCAATCTCCCCGCTATGGCAGCGTGATCGAGGCTTCGTCGCACGCCGATCCGGTCGGCGAGCGTGAGCAGGCGGACCTGAAGGTGTCCGTCGTGATCCCCTGCCTGAACGAGGCCGAGAACATCGAGGCCTGCGTGGAGCTCGCGCGGCGCACCCTGGACGAGAACGGGATCAGCGGTGAGGTCATCGTCGCCGACAACGGCTCCGACGACGGCAGCGGGGAGCTCGCTGCCAAGGCCGGGGCGATCGTGGTGGAGGAGCGCAGGCGCGGCTACGGAAGCGCCTACCAGGCGGGCTTCGCGGCGGCGCGGGGCGACTACATCGTGATGGGCGATGCCGACCTCACCTACGACTTCGGCGACATCCCCCGGTTCGTCGCCCAGCTCGACGCCGGAGCCGACCTGGTCATGGGCAACCGGATGGACAGCATCCACCCCGGCGCCATGCCCTGGCTTCACCGCTACGTCGGCAACCCGCTGATGACCCGCTTCGTCAACCTGCTCTACCGCACGGGGATACGCGACATCTGGTGCGGGATGAGGGGCCTGCGGCGAGACATCCTTCCCAAGCTCGACCTTCGGGGTCTCGGCATGGAGTTCGCGCCCGAGATGGTCCTGCGCGCCAAGAAGCTCGGGCTCGACGTCCGCCAGTTCGAGATCGAATACCACCCCCGCGGCGGCGAGTCCAAGCTCTCGACCTTCAAGGACGGATGGCGCGGCCTGCGACTGCTGCTCGTCCACAGCCCCACCGCGCTGTTCATCGTCCCAGGCTCGGTGATGCTCGGCGTCGGGGCGGTGGCGATGGTCCTCTTCGGCTTCGACGTCCAGATCCTCGGCCGCGGGTGGAGCCTGCACTCGATGATCGCCGCTGCGCTGCTGACCATCGTCGGCGCCCAGGCGATCTCACTCGGGGTCAGCGCCCGTACCTTCGGCGTCCTCTACCTCAACGAGGCCCCCGACACCATGTTCAGGCTCGGCAGCCGCATAGGGCTCGAGAGGGGCCTGGGAATCGGTGCGCTCCTCTTCCTCGGCGGCCTCGTGCTGGCGGCGGGGATCGTGATCACCTGGATCGATCGGGGATTCGGACAGCTCTCCGAGGAGAAGCTGATGATGGCCGCTGCCGTTCTGCTGATCATCGGGCTGCAGACGATCTTCACCGCCTTCTTCATCAGCATTCTCGGCCTGCGACGCGAAGACGCCAGGAGCTGACGAGCGGTGTTCGCGGCCTACGTCTCCGCGCTGGTACTGATCGTCGCCTCGCTGCTGATCGGGCGAAGCATCTTCAAGCTGCTCGGCCGTGAGGAGACGACCTGGCTGGAGCCGGTGGTGGGCTTTGCGGTCCTCTGCGTGGTCGGCTCGGGCAGCGCGCGGCTGCTCGACTCCGCCGGCGTGGCCGCCGCCGTTTGCGGGCTGCTGGCGCTCGGCGGCCTGATCGTCCTGCGCGGGCGCGTGGTCGATGCCCGCATTCTCAGGTTGGGCATCCCCGCGGCGCTCGTGGCGATCGCCCTGGCCTCGCTGCCATTCATCGCCAGCGGCGGGATGGGAATCCTCGGCGTGGGCGTCAACAACGACCTCGCCTCCCACCTGCTCTGGGCGGACTGGCTCCAGCACCAGCCCCACCCGACGCCGACCGGGGTGGCCAACGGCTACCCGGTCGGACCGCACTCGCTGATGGCGGTCCTCGGGGTCGTCTTCGGCTTCTCGATGACGGAGGCGGTGGTCGGGTTGCTGTTCGCCGTGGCCGGGATCACCGCGATCAGCACGATGGCCGCCCTCGGTGAGCTTCCCGGCTGGAAGCGGCTGCCCTCGGCGGTACTTGTCGCGCTCGCCTACCCCGCGGCGTCGGCCTTCGCGGTCGGGGGCTTCAAGGAGAACGTGATGGCGCTGTTCCTGCTCGGCTTCGCGCTCGCGCTCTGGCGGCTCGAGCGCAACTGGGCTGAACCGGACCGCGCGACGCTCGTCGCCCTCGGCCTGATTCCGGCGGGGATCATCTCCGCCTACAGCTACCAGGGGCTCTACTGGGTGATCGCATCGGCGGGCCTGCTCGCCGCGATCGGGGGACTCCGGGCCCTGAGGGCGGGCCGGCTGCGAGAGGAGCTGCGAAGGGCGGTCCCCGTAGCGGGGATCCCGCTCGCGGTCTTCCTGGTCATCGCCTCGACCGAGCTGGTGCGGGCGCGTACCTTCAACGACGTCAGCGGCGTCCGAATCGTGGTCAACTCGAACGCCAAGCTGCGCGAGTCCATCTCTCCCTTCGAGGCCCTCGGCTCCTGGCCCAGCAGTGACTTCCTGCTCGGCAACACAGCTCTCGGCGGGCACCTCCTGTTCGCGGCCCTGGGACTGGCAGCCCTCGCCCTCGGGCTCTGGTGGTGGCTGCGCCGGGGAGCGCTGGCTCTGCCGGTGACGCTGCTCGGGGCCGGCCTGATCTACCTCGCGACCCTCTCCCAGGCCGGCCTCTACGTGCAGTCGAAGGCGCTGCTGGTTCCCGGGCCCCTGGTGATGCTGATCATCCTGCGGGGGCTGCTGGCGACAAGGGCTGAGCCCGCGGAGGCGTCGGACGAGGGCGCGCCCGGTGCAGGGTCCCGGATCTGGAACCGGATCGGCTCGCCACCCGGCTGGCTCACCGGCGGCCTCGCGGTGGTCTTCGTGGCGGTCGCGGCCTACTCGTCCTTTCTCGCCCTGCGTGACGCGGTGGTGGCACCGAACGCGCACGCCGATGAGCTCGCGAGCATCCGCGAGGACATCGGCGACGACTGGGTCCTCTCGCTGACCAGCGACCGCTTCACCGACTACTTCCTCGAGAGCACGCGCGTCGGCAGTCCGACGCGCAACGCGCAGCAGGTGGTCCGCTCACGCACCGGCAAGTCCTACCGGCTCCCGCTCGATTTCGACTCGGTGGACTACAGCGTGCTCGACGCCTTCCCCTGGGTGTTGACCACCCGCGCCCGCTACCGCAGCGCGCCGCCGTCGAGCCTCGAGCTCTACCGCTCAACCCCCTCCTATGAGCTCTGGCGGCGGGTGGGCCCGGCGGCGATCAACACCCGCGTCTTCGGCGAGGAGGCTCGCCCGGGCAAGGTCCTCAACTGTGGCAAGGAGGACATAGCCACGGGCGAGAAGCGTGAGCTGGCGACCACCGCGACGATCATCTCCCCGCCGCCGGCGATCGGCAAGCGCGAAGACTGGGACCCGAGCGGGACCCTCGCGCCCGGCGGGTCGGCGAGCCAGGCACTTGAGCTGAAGCCGGGGACGTGGGAGCTGTCGCTCCAGTACCAGAGCCCGCTGGTCGGTATCCGGGTCAAGGCCCCCGGGCTCGACATCCGCCTTCCGTCCGCGATGGACGGCGCGATCCCCTTCCGCTTCGGCCAGGGCCCGTTCTGGCCCGCAGGCCGGGTTGAGGTGCGCAAGGGGGGGCTGGTCCGGATCACGGCCGAGGCCGATGGCGTCTCGGGGATCCCCAGCCTGCTCGGGGTGGACCCCAGGGCGTCGATCGGCAACATCGTCGCCGTGCAGCCCGGCACCTGGCGCCGCGTGCCCTTCAGGGACGCCTGCGGGGAGTACGTGGATCACTACCGGGTGCCCCCGGGCAACGTCAAGAAGAAGCCGACGATCGTCCTGCCGCCGCCGCCGATCGAGGGCGTGCACGACACAGGCTGACCGGGTTGGGGCGCTCAGCCGGCACGGTAGGCCGGGAAGAAGCCTCGCGGCGCCTCGACCCCCCGGCTCAGATCCGCATAGGCGTCAGGACCACAGACGATCTCGTGGGTGCGAAAGGGCT
This sequence comes from Solirubrobacterales bacterium, assembly GCA_009691195.1. Taxonomy (GTDB): domain Bacteria; phylum Actinomycetota; class Thermoleophilia; order Solirubrobacterales; family 70-9; genus SHVA01. The sequence goes on from SHVA01000012.1 coordinate 17,388, forward strand.
CGGTGCGGTTGGCGAAGCCCCGCTTGAAGCGCTCCAGCGAGTCCCCCGGTTCGACGCCGCCGCCGAGGCTGAGCGGAAGCTCCAGCTCACCCGCGTGGGAGATCATCGCTGCGAATACGTTCTTCATCGGCGAGTCCTCGAGCGCGAAGTCCGCAATGCCGCCGAGGAAATAGTGGAGGTAGCCGTCGCTCCGGGCCATGATCGCCGCAGCGCCGACTTCGTCACCGGGGCTGGGCGGCGACGTGTGCGTCGCCGTGACCAGGAACGCCCGCTCGGCGGCGAGGGCTGCCGCCAGGTACTCACGGGAGAAGCGGTAGCGCGCGGCCGCTCCCACACGCTCCATCGTCTCGCCATAGACGCGCTCGAACGCCTGCACGTGCTCCTCCTCGATCGCCCGGCCCGCCCTCACCGCCGTGACCCAGCCGCGGCGGGCGTTCTGGGCGATCTGCTCGGCGAGCCGCTTGCGGATCTTCGGCTCCAGCGAGGGGTCGGCGATCTGGAGCTCGGAGCGGGTGGTGCCGCCGGCGAGGCTGGGCGCCCCGACACGATCGCGGACGAAGAGGCTGACGAGGCCCGTGGCGCTCCAGTCAACCTCGGCGGGGTCGGGAGGCGCGGCGAGCGCCGGAGACGCCCCCGGGTAGCCGTAAGGAGAGATCGCGTCAAACTGCTCGCCGCCGCGGATCGCCCTCACCAGCACCGGCAGGGTCACGGGCTCGGGGCCGCCCTCGATCCGGACGCTGTGGGTCGCCGACTCGGCGGCGAGAAACCCGGGGGAGCGGAAGAATTCCGGCGAGGAGGCGGCGAGGCCGCCGTCCTCGATCAGCTCGGCGCGCAGGCTCATTCCTCCGGCGGCTCGGGCTGGTCCTCGGGAAAGCCGCCCCAGACCTCGACGTCGACCAGCTCATCGCCGTGGCGGACGTGGCGGCGCATGACGCCCTCCTGCTTCCAGCCGTTGTAGATCACGGCCTTCTTCGCGGCCTCGTTGCCGGCGGGGATCCGGCCGTAGACCTTGTGGGCGCCGAACTCCTCATACGCCCGTTTGTTGGTCAGTCGCTCGGCCTCCCGGCCAACGCCCTTGCCGGCCACCCTCTCGTCGCCCACGATCGTCCCCAGCTCCGGTGCCGTCTGGCGCCCGACTCCGTACAGGGCCGTGTAGCCGACAGCCTCGTCGATGCCCTCAAAGGCGATCGCCCACTTCCGGTCCTCGCCCGAGGCGTCCATCGCCCGCTGCACCCACCCGCGTGCGTCATCGAGCGTGAACTCATCGCGGTGCTCGAGCAGGTTCGCCGTCGCCGCCGGGCTGTTGAACCAGCCGTGCACGGCCTCGGCGTCCTCGGCCGTGAACTTCCTCAACGAGACTCCGCGTGCCACGGCTTCAGTATCAAGCAGATCTCAGCCGCGGGTTTCGAGCTCGTCCATCGAAGCGAGGTAGGGGGCCGCCCAAGGGCAACCGCGCACCTGGCGCCGGTAGAGCCGGCGATAGCCGCGGAGTCGCCGCAGCAGCGCCCGCTGGGAGATCGAGGATGAGCCGGCGCCGAGCGCCGACTGCGAGGCGATCGTGCGATTGGCAATCGAGAGCGGCTCCGGGAGCACGGCCATGGAGCCCAGCTCGCCGGCGGCGAGCCATCTGCTGGCTTCGGGATGGGACGCGAGCAGGCGCTTGTTGTCGCGGGGCCCTTTGACCATCGCGTAGTTGTTGGTTGAGCAGGTCCAGGCCGGCGGCGAGGACGGCAGAAACCTTCGACGCCACAGGTAGACACGGTGCCCGATGCCGTTGGGCACCTGGACGTGGGTCGTGGACCAGCGGACGCCTGCGCTTCGCGGCTGAAGCGCCCCCGCCGCGCGGGTCGCAGCGATGGGCGCGAACCAATCGTCGTCGTCCACGGGGAGCACCAGCGAGCCGTCCGGGATCTGATCCCATCCTGTACGCGTGGCGCCCTCGACCCGCGAGTGATTGAGGGCGGCGATCTCAGCCACCCGCCGGCGGAAGCGGTGGAACGGCGTCCTGAACGTACGGTTCCAGAGATCCAGCCTGGGAGTGAACTTCTCACTGACCTGCGCGAGGAAGGCCTCCTCGTCGGCCCAGTCGACTGTCTGCCTGACCCAGATGTGGACCGGGGACCCTGCTCCGGGATCGGTCAGCGCTCCTCCCCCTCTCGCTCCGGCGCCTCCCTCTCGGCCGCGCGCCGCAGCGGGGAGTCCTCACCGGATCCCGCGTAGCGGTCGCTTGCCTCCAGGCCGCCGCCCCTGACCAGGACGGCGGGGGTGAGGGCGAGGATCCTGAGGTCGAGGCGGAGGGAACGGTGCTCGGCGTACCAGACATCGAGCTCGATCCGCTGCTCCCAGGGGATGCCGGTCCGTCCGTGGATCTGGGCCCAGCCGGTGACGCCGGGCTTGAGCTCGAGGCGGCGGCGCTGGCGCGGCGTGTACAGCTCCACCTGGGCCGGCAGCGTCGCACGGGGGCCGACGATCGCCATCTCTCCCTTGAGCACGTTGACCAGGTTCGGCAGCTCGTCGAGCGAGAAGCGACGCAGGACCCTGCCGGCGCCGGTGATCCTGGGGTCCCCCGCAACCACCGCGGTTCCCACCCCGACGGGGTCGGAGCCGCCCTTCATCGTTCGCAGCTTCCAGAGCTCGAACTCCTCACCGCCGAGGCCGACGCGCCGTTGCCGGTAGATCACCGGCCCGCGCGAGCCGAGCTTGATCGCGATCGCCGAGAGCAGCAGGACCGGCGAGGCGAGCGCCAGCCCGAGCACGGCGATGGCGAGGCCGGCGACCCGCGGGAGCCCGCGGCGCGGCTCGCTCATCGCGTCCCCTCGACCTTCTCCCAGCCGATCGGGACGGCGCCCGCGCGGACCCGATCCCAGAGGCCGACGGCGATCGAGGCCGTGACGGTGACGTAGTAGTAGGCGACTCGGAACGGAAGGAACGGGACGAAGCGGCCGAGGGCCGCTGCCGCCAGCAACCCGAGCTGGAGCGCCAGGGTCACCGAGTAGACGCTGCCGTCGCCGAGTAGGGCGAGGTTGGCTCCCAGTGCGACCAGGTGCAGCCAGGGCGTCAGGTAGCGCAAGAGGCGATGGGAGTAGATCTCCAGCATGTAGGCGGGTGAGTATCCGCGCGGGTTGAGCATTCCCCACTTCAGCATCACGTCCCAGAGGCCCCACATCATCCGGCGCTTGCGGCGGAACTCACCCTCGACGGTCGGGGCCATCCGCTCCTCGGCGAGCGCGGAGGGCTCGTACTGCGCGCGCCAGCCGCGCTTGGTCAGCTCGTAGGGGAAGCCGATGTCCTGGCCCCGGCTCGGGTGGAGCTCGAGGTAGGCCTCTCGGCGGACCGCGTAGATGGCGCCGTTGCCGGCGGTGATCCCCGCCAGCCTGGACTCCCGCTCGCGCAGCGCCATCTCGTAGCGCCAGTAGAGGCCCTCCTGGTTGCCGCCATCGCCGCCGAGGAAGCGGACCTGGCCGCAGACGTAGCCGACATCGCCGGCCGCGAACGCGTCGACCAGGCGCCGGAGCGCGCCGGGGCGCCAGAAGCTGTTGGCATCGGAGAAGGCGAGGATCTCGCCGTGCGCCGTCTTCACCGCGGCGTTGAGCGCCGCGACCTTGCCGCCGCGCGGCAGCTCCAGCACCGAATCGGCGCCGGCTTCCCGGGCCAGCTCGACGGTGCGGTCAGCCGAGCCGTCGGAGGCCACGATCAACTCCAGGCGATCACGGGGATAGTCGAGCGCCAGCGCGTTCCGGACCTTGTCGGCGATCACCGCCTGCTCGTCATAGGCGGCGACGATCAGCGTCACCCTCGGCGGTGGCTCGGCGGCGGCCCGGCTGGAGTCGCGGCGATCCCGGCGCAGCGCGGTGATCCCCGCCAGCAACAGCGGGTAGCCGACATGGGCATAGACGATCAGGCCGATCGCGGCCCAGAAGACGATCTGTAGCGCCACGGGTGGATTATCTCCGCAGCAGGCCCTCGTACATCTCGAGGGTGCTGCGGCCGATCTCCTCCCACGAGGAGGGACCGGCCGCCACCGCCCCGGCGGCAGCAGCCATCCGCTCCCTCGCGGCGGGATCGGCGAGCAGCTCCCGGAGCACCTCGGCCAGGGCCGCCGGGTCCTCGGGCGGGACCAGGCGGGCAGCCCCCTGCGCGGCGATCTCGGGAAAGCCGCCGACGGCGCTGAGCACCATCGGCCGGCCGAAGGCGAGCGCCGTGTAGAGGACGCCCGACTGTTCGATGTTGCGGTAGGGCAGAGCCACGAGGTCGGCCCGTCGCATGAAGGCGGGGATCTCCGGGTCGGGGACGAAGCGATCGACGAAGCGGACGGTCCCGGGGGCCTCGGCGGCGAGGCGATAAAGCTCGCCGAGCGGCATCCGCGGCATCCCCACGATCCAGAGCTCGGCGCCCTCGAGCTCGCGAAATGCCCGAAGCAGGACGTCGGTTCCCTTGTAGGGCCTGATCAACCCGAAAGCGAGGATGACCGGGCCCTCGACCGCCGCCAGCTCCGGGGGCAGCGGCCGCTCATCGGGTTGGCGGGTGAGGTAGCCGAAGGCGCCGTGCGGGATCGTGTGCAGGCGCTCGGCCGGAACGCCGAAGGCAGCCTGCAGCCGGCACTCCCCGTGCTCGCTGTGGACGACCACGGCGTCCATCTCCCCCAGCAGCCGCGCCAGCTTGCGCCCCAGCCGGCTCTCCGGTGGCGGCAGCCGGTAATGCATCGTGAAGACGCGGGGGCGCTTGGAGGGCAGCAGCCGGCGGTCGAGGCCCGGCAGCGGCAGCCACTGGTAGTGGACGACGTCGGCGTCGCGGGCCGCACGCCCGTAGGCGAGCATCTCGGGCCCGTGCTCGACGGCGCGCAGCAGCCGGCGGGCCCTGGCCGAGCCCACCCTCGCCGCCAGCCCGTAGAAGCGCTCGTCCACCGTGTAGCCGCTCTCGCGCGGCACGGGCCCATAAGGGAACCGGCTCGTGATCAGCTCGACCTCGGCGCCCGCGCGGGTCAGCGCCGCGCACAGAGCGTGGTCGTAGGGAGGGGTGTAGGCGGGCGGATCGACGATCTGTACGCGCATCGGCGAGCATTCTGGCGTGCGCCTCTCCTATTGCGTCGTCAACACCAGCTCCCGCGAGCTCGTTCTCGCCTGCATCGAGGCGATCGAGCGCACCACGCCGTCGGGCATCGAGCACGAGATCCTGGTCCTCGACAACGCCTCCGACGACGGCTCCGTGGAGGCGCTCAGGGGCCTCGGGGGGAAGCTCAGGCTGATAGCGCGCAGCCGCCGGGCGGGCAAGGCCGAGAACGACAGCGCGCTGCTGCGCGAGGCGAAGGGGGAGCTCTGCCTGCTGCTGAACGAGGACGCCGAGCTCCAGCCGGAGGCGGCCGAGGCGCTGCTCGCCGCCCTGGAGGCCGACCCGCGCGCCGCCGTGGCGGGGGCGCAGCTGCTCGACTCCGACGGCACCCCGGTCGCCTGCGCCTGGCGGCTTCCCGGCCTCGGCACCGCCGTGGCCGGAGCGCTCTTCCTTCACCGCCGGTTCACCGTGCAGAGCGGCGGCACCGAGACCAGAGCCGTGGGCTGGGTCCAGTCGAGCGCGATGCTCGTCCGCCGCGAGGCCGCCGCGGAGGTCGGCTACCTCGACCGGGCATTCTTCGTCTACTCCGACGAGACCGACTTCTGCAAGCGGCTGCGCGATGCCGGCCACGAGATCCTGCACGTCCCCTCGGCGCGGGCGATCCACCACGACCAGCTCGCCTCCGACGTCAACGCCGGTGAGCGGCGAATCGTCGAGTTCCACCGAAACCGCGACCTCTACCTGCGAAAGCACGAGGGGCGGCTGACCGCCTTCCTGCTGCGCCCGCTGCTCGCCTTTCCCTACCTCGTGCGCGCGATAGGGGCACTGGTGCTCCCTGGGCACTCCTCCCGCCGCTACCTCACGAACGCTCGCCAGGCGCTTCGTCCGGCCCACGGCGAGGGCATTCGCGAGGCGGCTGAGCGCTACAACCGCTAGTTCGTGCGTGAGTCCTCGTCGCGCTGTTCGGCCTCCAGCGCCTCGCGGGTGAGGCGCGGGCCGAGCCCGGACGGCCCCTCGGGCGGCTCGGGCTCGGGGGCGCTCTCGCGAAGCTTGCGCAGCTCGGCCCGGACGGCGCTCGGGTTAAGCAGGCGCGCCGCAGCCCGCCGCTCGGGGTCGGTCGGGAAGCCGGTCAGGAGCAGGACCAGCGGGTAGGCGAGCCAGACGCCGGTCCGCTCTGCGAGCCCCGCGAGTCCGGAGGTCGGCAACAGCAGCTCGCCGGCGAGAACCAGCAGGGTCGCGAGGAGCGCGGCCTGGGTCAGCCGGACCCATTCGTAGGGGACCCAGAAGAGCTTCTGGGTGAAGGCGAACATGATCACCAGGACCACCGCGTAGGAGACGACCAGCGAGATGCCCGCCCCGACGATCCCGAGAGCCGGGATCAGGACGAGGTTGAGGGCGATGTTGACGATCGTGCCGACCGCGGTGGCAGGGAAGTTGAACTCGGTGCGGCCCGTGCGGCCGAGGACGACGACGAGCACCAGGTAGAGCGCGTAGAGCATGATCCCGGTCGAGACGAGGCCAACCGCCTTGTAGGACTCGAAGAACTGGGGCGCCGCGAGCAGGTCAACGATCCAGCGCGAGAACAGCCACATGCCCATCACCGCGAACGTGGTCAGGGTGACGAACCAGGTGACGATCACGGCGTAGGTCCGCCTCGCCTCGTCATCGTCGCGGATCGAATAGGCGAGTGGCGGCCAGGCGAGCTGGAAGCCCTTGACCAGCACGTTGATCGCCTGGGCGAACTTGACGGAGAGCGAGTAGAGCCCGGCATCGGAGAGACTGGCGAGGCGGACGATCAGGACGCGGTCGATGAAGTTGAGGGAGTACAGCGAGAGCTCCGCCGGCATCGTCGGCAGCCCGAAGCGCATTATCCGTCGCAGCAGTCCCCAATTGGGGACCAGCGCCAAGCGCCGTCGCGCGAGGAAGGCCATCGGCACCAGGAAAGCCGCCCCGGTCGCGTACTGGCCGATCAGCAGGCCCTGGGCGCCGTCCTCACGCCCGACCACGAGCCAGACCGTGACACCAATCGTGACCACGACGTTGGCCACGGTGACGACGAAGAAGGCCTTCGCGCGCTCGTCGATCCGGTAGAGCGCGAGCAGGAACTCGAACATCGTGAAGACCCAGAGGCCGAGGATCGCGATCCTGGTCAGGGTCGCGTCCTCCTGGCCGAGCAGCAGCTCCGAGAGCGGCCCCGCGAACGGCAAGAGGATCGCCATCCCCACGGTTGTGCTCCAGAACAGCGATGCGAAAGAGGTCTTCACCACCTGGTCGGGGTCCTCGCCGGCCTCGTAGTAGAAGCGCAGCAGCGCCTCGATGATCCCGAGCCGGACGACGATGCTGGCCGCGATCACACCGGTCAGCAGGACCTCGGCTGCTCCGTAGTCGCCCGGGGTCAGGTACCGCGTGTAGAGCGGCAGCAGCGCGACCGCGATCAGCTTCGAGACGACGCTGGAGGCCGTGTATGCGGCGCCGGTCGTCGCCAGGCGGCGGAGGTACGAGCCCATCGGCGACCCTAAGCGTCAGCGCCGGCCCGGACGGAGGAGCGCTCCGTCGGAGCCGGGCCGCGGCCGGCCACCGGGAAGGCGAGTGCCCCTCCGACGGCGAGCATCGCCCAGGTCAGCGGGTCGGTCAGGTAGCCCGCATAGCCGATGGTGTGGACCAGCAGGGCTAAGAAGGCCGCCAGCAATGCGACCCGCGCGAGCCGGGCGGCTCCGGCTGCGCTTCGGGCTGGGTCACCGATCCCGTCGGCGGGTCCGCCGAGGCCCGGCGCTATCGACCTCATCCCGGCGAGCAGGGTCCAGAGCGAGGCGGCGATCAGCGCCAGGTAGACCGCCAGCCCGACCAGCCCCTGCTCGGCGGCGACCGTGACCGGCTCGTTGTGGGAGATCGTGGTCCTGCCCTCCGGAATGTCCTCGGCCGCTCCAAAGGCGTCGGAGAACGACGCGGACCCGTAGCCCTCGAGGGGCCGGTCGCCGAAGAGGTCGAGCCCCCCCTTGACGAGGGTCGTGCGGCCCTCGGTCAGATCGGCCGCCGCGTCCCTGGCGGTGGAGGCGGAGTCCGAGACCCCCGCGAACGCATAGACGGCGCCGACGATCGCCAGCGCGCAGACGACGCTGACGGCCAGGCTGCCCTTCCAGCTCCAGCGCAGGGCGCCGAGGACCGCGACCCCCACCAGCAGCGCGATGAAGCTCGACTGCGAGAAGGCGAACAGGAGGCCGACCCAGATCACCGCGAGGGCCGCGGTGAGGGCGATCACACTGCGCCTCTCCCGCGTCCACATCAGGCAGGCGAGCAGCAGCACGAGCGCCAGCGCCAGGTAGCGCCCATAGATGTTGGGGTCCCAGAAGAGCGAGTTGACCCGGAAGTAGAAGTGGAAGTCGTTGGACGCCGAGAACGAGTCGTTCCAGAAGATCGTCTCTGTCAGGTGTTGGGCGATCCCGATCCCGGCGAAGGCCAGCGCCGAGGCGCCGACGACCGCCAGCGCACCGCCCAGCAACCTCGGAGTCCAATCAACGCTCGCCAGCAGGACGAACAGGGCCGCGAACGGCACCAGGAAGAAGCCCGCGTTGCGCGCCGCGAAGGCGGCGTCTTCGGAGTAGGCGGCCTGGATGCCGTAGAGCAGCACGGCGGCCGCGAGGGCGAGCGCAAGCGGGCGCGGAACCCGCAGCCGCTTGGGGGCCCCGACCGCGGCCGCCTCGCCTGATGCCGGGCGCAGCGAGGAGATAAAGGCTGCCGCGATCCCTGCGACGATCACGGCGTAGAGGGGCACCAGCAGGTTCGAGCTCTCGCGGCCCGCGTCAACCGGGATCCGGAACGGGAGCGCGGCCAGGGCCGCCAGCGGCAACGCCGCGGGCCAGCGAACGAATGCGGCAGTCAGGATCGCGAGCCCGGTCGCGGCGACCGCGAGCGCCCCGATCAGCTTCGGGGCGCTCTCGTGGATCCCGGCGAGGGGACCGTCCCAGGCCTGCCCCGCGACCAACGCCACCGAGATGACCAGCGCCGCAGCGAGAGCGACCAGCCGGACGCGCGGCGACGGCGCCAGCAGCCCGGCCGCCGCGAATGCCGCCGCGGCGATCGTTCCGGCAACCTCGAGCACCTCGCTCACTGCTCCGCCCCGGTCCGGGAGGGAGCCTCGAGCCGTATCGGCTGGCCTGCGGTCGCGACCCGGTCAGCCCGGTCAAGGGAAACCTGAAGCCTGTAGGTACCCGGGGCGGCTTGGGAGCCGCCGTTGGTCTTACCGTCCCAGCGGAAACAGTGACGGCGCTCGCCCTCGAGCTCGCGGTCCCGGGCCAGGGTGCGAACGAGCGTCTCATCGTCAAGCCGCACGATCCGGACGTCTATCTCGTCGTCCCGGGTCAGCACAAAGGAGACCGGGACCCTGTCGCCGCCCGGACATCCCCGCTGTTGCTTGCCGGAGACGAGGGCGATCACCGTCCCCTCGCGGCGAAGCTTCTGGGTGACGACCATCGCCACCCCTGTCGCCAGCACCAGCACCGCCACAACCGCCGCGGCGACCGTCGGCGCCAGTCGGAGGCGCTCGCTCAGCCGCCCGATTCCTTGTCCGAGCCGAGGACCAACGCGACGGGCGCGCCTTCAGCCAACCCTCGGATCTCACCGCTCATCGGCGCGATCTCCTTGATCTCGAGCAGCTGGCCGACCTGCTGCGCCGCCTCGCGGCCGTCCTTGTCGTACTCGACGAGGCTCGCGACCTCGGGAGTGGAGCTGTTGGTGACGTTGCCGATCGTGAAGCCCGCGCTCTTGACCTGGTCGGCGAAGCCCGCGGCGAGGCCGGGAGTGGCTGTGCTGTTCAGGACCGCCACCTCGACCTTCGCGGGAGCCGCCTTCTTCTGTCCGGCATCGCCGCCGCCATCGCCGAGGAAGCGGCTGGCGCCGAAGGCGAGGCCGGCGAGCAGGAGCACAACGCCGATCACGATCACCACAAGCGACCTGGTCTCGGGGAGCGAGTCCATGCGGCCGCCCCCGGTGGCCCCGGCGAGCGGGCGGTCGTCGCCGCCACCGCGGCGACGCTGCTCGAAGCGCTGGCGGCGGTCCGCGGCCTGGCGGGCAAGCTCGGCACGGCGGAAGGCCTCGGCGTCGGCAGCGCTCTTCTTCGGCTTCGCGGCCTTGGGAGCGGCGGCGGCCGTTGTCGCGGCGGTCGCGGGCTCACCGTCGTCATCGCGATCGACCTCGGGCACCGCGTCAGGCTCCTCGGAACGCTCGAACAGGAACTCGGCGTTCTCGCGAAGCCGGCGAACGTCCTTGGCCTGGGAGAAATAGAGCAGCGCGAGCGCGGCCAGGCCGAGGAATGCGGCCAGGCCGGCGACAGCTCCGATTTCGCGAATCACGTCAAGCATCAGCCGGTGCGGCGCGGGATGTTACGCGAGCTTCAGCCGCCAGCACTCAGCGTGGCATCGTCGCGGCGCTTCTTGACCATCTCAACGGTCTCATCGGCGAGGTTCGCCTCGTCGCCCGCGCGCACGAGCTGCTCCAGCCGCGTCACCGCGATCTGGACCCACTCGGGGTCGAGCGGCACGCGCCGGACGGCCCGGACGATCTTGTCGGCCGCCGTTGGCTGGGGGCGCTCGTCGAAATTGAACAGCTCCTCATGGAGCTTCTCGCCGGGGCGGCGCCCGGTGAACTCCACGGCGATATCCACGTCGGGCTCGAAGCCCGCGAGCCGGATCATGTTGTGGGCCAGCTCGACGATCGGGACGGGCTCGCCCATCTCGAGGACGAAGACCTCCCCGGTGCCGGCGCCGAGGTCCCCGGCCCTGATCACGAGCTGGACCGCCTCGGGGATGGTCATGAAGTAGCGCGTCATGTCGGGGTCGGTGACGGTGACCGGGCCGCCGCGCTCGATCTGGCTGCGGAAGATCGGGACGACGCTGCCCGAGGATGCGAGCACGTTCCCAAAGCGGACGGTGATGAAGCGGGTCTGCGGATAGCGGTGGCGGGCGGCGTCAACGATCCACTCGGCCATCGCCTTCGAGGCGCCCATCACGGTCCTGGGGTTAACGGCCTTATCGGTTGAGACGAGGACGAAACGCTCGCAGCCCGCGGCGGCGGCGGTGTCGGCCGTGACCCTGGTCGCGATCGCGTTGTTGCGGACCGCCTCGAGCGGGTTCGACTCCATCAGCCCGACGTGCTTGTAGGCCGCGGTATGGAAGACGATGTCGGGGTGGTAGCGCTGCATCACCTCGAGCATCCGGTCGGGCTCCTTGCAGTCGGCCAGCACCGCCTCGACCCGGGTGAAGTGGCGCTCCGCGACCATCTCGCGGTCAATCCGGAAGAGGTGCTCCTCGGCGTGATCGACGAGGACCACGAGCTTGGGCCGAACGCGCGCGATCTGGCGCACCAGCTCAGAGCCGATCGAGCCGCCGGCGCCCGTGACCAGCACGACCTTGTCCTGGATGTAGGCCCCGACGCGGTCCAGCTCCATCAGCACCGGCTCGCGGCCGAGGACATCGGTCACCTCGACATCGCGGAGCTGCTTGGTCAGCTGCACGCCTCCGCGCAGCAGCTCGAACACGGTCGGCAGGGTGCGGACGTTGACATCGCGCTCGCGGCAGGCCGTGACGACCTTGCCACGGAGCTCGCCGGAGGCGGACGGGATCGCGATCACGACCTCGTCAGGGCCCATCTCATCCAGGATGCGGCCGATCTCCTCGGTCGTGCCCAGGACCTTGACGCCGTGCAGCCGCATCCCGCGCTTGCGCGGGTCGTCATCGAGGAAGCCGATCGCGTGGGACCCGAGGTTGGGGTTGAGCTGGAGCTCGCGGGCCACCATCTGGCCGCCGGAGCCGGCGCCGACCACGATCACGTTGCGGGCGCGGCTGGACGAGGCCCGCCTCGCCGGGCGCTCGACCACCATCCTCACGAGCAGCCTCGCGCCACCGACCAGGACCAGCGTCAGCAGGAAGTCGGTGATCACGACCGAGCGGGGAATCGCGAAGTCGTAGGGGCGCAGCAGATAGAGCGAGACCGCCAGGATCACGCTGGAGACGGCGGTGGCCCTGAGCACGACGGCGTAGTCGGGCAGCCGGAAGTAGCGCCACCACTTCTCGTACATGCCGAAGGCGGCGAAGACGATCAGCTTGCCGACGACGACGAAGCCGATCGTGCCGACGAGCATGTCGTCGTAGCGGACGGGGACGCCCGAGGAGTCGATGAAGCGAAGCCGGAATGCCAGGTAGTACGCGAGCGCGACCAGTGCGGCGTCCGCTGCGATCTGCAGGATCCGATACCGATATACGGGGTAGTAGAGCCGATCCACGCGACGAGCGATTCTAGTCCCCGCCGCTAGGATGTAGCGGCTTCGCCGGGGCCTCTCGCAAGCTTGCCACCGCGGTGGCACCAACACCCATGACCGACTTCATCGTCGACCCACTGGTCAACTTCGCCACCGATCTGATCGGTGCGATCGGCTACGCGGGCATCTTCGTGCTGATGCTGCTCGAGAGCGCCTGCATCCCGATCCCGAGCGAGGCGACGATGCTGTTCGCGGGCTTCAAGGTGGACGACGGCGACCTGACGCTGATCGGGATCACCCTCGCCGGCGTCGCCGGCAACGTGGTCGGGTCCTGGGCGGCCTACGCGGCCGGCTACTACGGCCGGCTCGAGCTGCTCGAGCGCCACCGCGTGTTCCACGTCAATCCCAAGCACCTGGCCTGGGCCGACGACTGGTTCCAGCGCCACGGTGAGGCCACCGTCTTCTTCAGCCGGATGCTGCCGATCATCCGCACCTTCATCTCGCTTCCCGCGGGCATAGCGCGGATGCCCTTCTGGCGCTTCACGATCTACACGGTGGCCGGCTGCCTCCCCTGGGTGCTGCTGCTCGGCTGGATCGGCGTGCAGGTGGGCGACAACTGGGAAGCGTGGAAGGACAAGCTCCACTACTTCGACTACGTGGTGATCGCGGCCGTGATCGGGCTGATCGCGTACGCGCTGATCAAGCGCCGTCGGAGCGGTCCCGGCGAGCGGGAAGACCCGGAGCGCGAGGCTGGGGAGGCCCCGCGCGACATCGAGCCCGCCCCCGAGGGATAGGGGTGGAGGCCGGCGAAGCCGGCATCTCCGTCGCGCGAGCCGCTGCCCTGGGAACCGTCCAGGGACCGACCGAGCTGCTTCCCGTCTCCAGCTCGGCCCACCTCAACCTGATCCCCTGGGCGCGGGACTGGGGCTGGGAGTCGCTCGACCCCCAGGTGCGCAAGAGCTTCGAGGTCGCGCTGCACGCCGGCGCCGCCGCCGCGCTGCTGATCGGCCAGCGCAGGGCGATCGCCGATGAGCTCGCCTCCTTCAACGCCCGGCGCGCCGCGGTGCTGGCGCTTTCATTTCTGCCCCCGGCGGTGATCGGCGTCGCGCTCGAGCGCCAGATAGAGCGCCACCTCGGAGGCCCCGGCACGACCGCCGCCGGCCTCGTGGCTGGAGCCGCCGCGATGGCGGCCGCCGACCGCATGCCCCAGGAGCGCGGGCGCGGAGACGCCGGCGCGGCCGACGGGCTGGCGCTGGGCGTGGCACAGGCCGCAGCCCTTGCACCGGGTGTCTCCCGCAACGGGGCGACCCTCGCCGCGGCCCGTTGGCGGCACTTCAGCCGCGAGCAGGCGAACATGCTCTCGCGCACCGTCGCGCTTCCGGTGATCGTCGGGGCCACCGTGGTCAAGGGCGTGCGGTTGCGCAGCCGCGGCCTGCGGCCCGCGGACCGGCGGGCGTTCGCGGCGGGCACGGCGGCCTCCTTCGCCTCGACGCTCGCCTCCCAGGCGCTGATCCGCGTGGTCGAGCGCGACCGGGCGCTGTGGCCCTACGCCGCCTACCGGATCGGGCTCGCCGGGCTCGTGGCCGCTCGCATGGCCAGTCGGAGCCGGCAGTCGAAGCGACCCGCGAGGGACGGTGCCTCCATGAACGGCGCGGCCGGCGCCTCGGGGATCGCCGGCGCGCCTGCCGGCTCGGCAAACGGCACGACCCGGGACCCCGGGCCGCGTCCGGCCTCGCCTTCCAGTCCGCTTCTGGAAGGCCCGGCATGAGCGACGCCTACGCAAGGGCGGGGGTCAGCCAGGGCGCAGCCGACGAGGCTGTCGGCGCCCTGGTCGCGAGCCTCGCCAAGATCGACACCGGCAAGCCGACGCTGTCGATCCCGCTTCCCGGCCACTACGCGAGCGTGCTGCGGCTGGACGAGCGACGCGGGCTGGCGATGTCCACCGACACCGTCGGCACCAAGATGGTCATCGCGGAGCGCCTGGGCCGCTTCGACACGATCGGCATCGACTGCGTCGCGATGAACGTCAACGACCTCATCTGCGTCGGCGCCGAGCCGGTCGCGATGCTCGACTTCATCCTCACCGCCACCGCCGACCCCGAGGTATGCGGCCAGCTCGGCGTCGGCCTGCGAGCCGGTGCAGAGCGTGCGGGAATCGAGATCCCCGGTGGCGAGATCGCGCAGGTCGGCGAGATCGTCACCGGGATGGAGCTCGGCGGCACCGCGGTGGGCCTGGTCGAGCTCGATCGGATCGTCACCGGCGACGCCGTCCAGGCCGGCGACCCGGTGATCGGCCTGCCCTCCTCGGGACTTCACTCCAACGGCTACACCCTCGCCCGCAAGGCGCTTGAGGACGTCGGGATGGACGACGAGCGGCTCGGCAGGCCCCTCGGCGAGGTCCTGCTCGAGCCCACCGAGATCTACGTCCGGCCAGTTCTCGAGCTGCTCGAAGCGGCGGTGGACGTCCGCGGCCTCGCCCACATCACGGGCGACGGCTTCAACAACCTCCTGCGCCTCGACGCCGCGGTCGGCTATGAGATCGACGATCCGCTGCCCGCCCAGCCCATCTTCGGCCTGATCCAGGAGCTGGGCGGCGTCAGCGACGAGGAGATGCGCGACGTCTTCAACCTCGGCTGCGGCTTCTGTTGCATGGTCGCGGCGGCCGACGAGGCCGGCGCGCTGGAGCTGCTGCAGGGCCACTACCCGGCCGCGAAGACCATCGGGCGCGCAACGGCGGAGCCGGGCGAGGTCCGCCTCTCCTGACCGCCGCTCGCGTGGGCCGTTGATGATTCCGGGCGCCGCCTCGCACTTTGGCGCGCCACTGTGTCGAAAATAGAGTGAGCATGGAACGCGGAGCCGCAGGAATGATCGGAACGGTCCTCTCGGACCGCTACAGGCTGGAGTCGAAGCTGGGCTCCGGCGGAATGTCGACGGTCTACCTCGCGATCGACGAGACCCTCGACCGCCCGGTTGCGATCAAGGTGCTCCACCGGGAGATGTCCGACGAGGCCGACCAGCTCGCGCGGTTCCGCCAGGAGGCCCGCTCGGCGGCGCGGCTCTCGCATCCCAACCTGGTCGGGGTGATCGACGCCGGGGACGACCAGGGCCGCCCCTACATCGTCTTCGAGTACGTGGACGGTGAGACGCTGAAGCAGCGCCTCAGCCGCGAGGGGCCGCTGCCCATCGACGAGGCCGTCGCCTACGCGATCGAGGTCGGGCGAGGGCTCGTGGCGGCCCACAAGCGAAAGCTGGTCCACCGCGACGTCAAGCCCCAGAACGTCCTGATCGACTCCGACGGCAGCGCCAAGATCACCGACTTCGGGATCGCCCGCTCGCTCGAGACCAAGGGGATGACGGTGACCGGGCGAGTTCTGGGTACCACCGACTACGTCTCGCCCGAGCAGGCGATGGGCGAGGAGGTGGACGCGCGCTCCGACGTCTACTCCCTGGGCATCGTCCTCTACGAGATGCTGACCGGGGACGTCCCCTATGAGGCCGAGACCCAGGTCGCGGTCGCGATGAAGCACGTCAACGACCCGATGCCCGACGTCTTCGAGCTGCGCCCCGATTGCTCGGCCGCCGTGGCGGCCGTCGTCGACCGCGCCACCGCCAAGGACCAGGAGTACCGCTACCGCTCGGTCGGCGAGATGGTCAGCGACCTCGAGGCGACCCTGGAGGTCGAGGCCGCCCGGGCGGGCGGCACCAGTGGCGAGGCGACGACCGTGCTGCGCTCGGTGCCGCGGCGGCGGCGGAGCCTCGCGGGCCCCAACCGGGTCTCACGCGCCGGGATAGTGATGGGCCTGATCGGGATCGCGCTGATCGCCGCGGCGCTGATTATCGGCAGCAGCGGAAAGCTGCCCGACATCGGGGGCAACGGATCGACGGGCGGGGGCTCGGAGATCAAGCTCAGTAACGCCGTCGACTTCGACCCCGAGGGAGACGGCGAGGAGCACAGCGACGAGCTCAGCCTCCCGATCGACGGCAATCCGACCGGCACGGCCTGGAGCACCGAGACCTACACCGACGAGAGCATGAGCGGCAAGCGGGGCGTCGGCATCTACGTCAACGCGGGCACGCCGGTCACCGCCGAGGCCGTACAGGTCCGCTCGGCGGTCGGCGGCTGGGATGCCGAGGTCCGCTCTGCCCCGGGAGATGACAGCGCCCCGCAGGCGCTCGATGGATGGACGGTGGTGGGTGCCGCCACGGACGTCGGCACCAGGGAGACGATCCCGATCGACGACCCCCAGCCGTCACGCTTCTACCTCGTCTGGATCACGAAACCGGCCGAGGCCGACGACGGAAGCGGCTTCCGGGTCGAGATCGACGACATCCGACTGCTCGGAAAAAGCTAGAACTCGTAGGAGCGGGCCTCGCGGTGGCGCTCGATCGCCAGCTCGACAAGGCGGTCGCAGAGATCAGGGTAGCCGAGCCCACCGGCCTCCAGCAGCTTTCCGTAGACGCTGGTCTCGGTGAAGCCGGGGATCGTGTTGAGCTCGTTGACCAGGACCATCTCGCCGTCGACGAAGAAGTCGCAGCGCGCCAGGCCGCTGCAGCCGCAGAGCTCGAAGACCCTCGCAGCCAGCTCGCGGAGGCGGTCGCTCGCGGCCGCGGAGATCCCCGCGGGGACGATCAGCTCCATGCCTCCCTCGGCGTACTTCGCCTCGTGGTCGTACCAGTCGGTGTCGGCCCGGATCGCGATCTCGCCCGGCACCGAGACGGTCAGCTCGAAGTTGCCGAGCACCGAGCACTCCACCTCCTTGCCGGGCGCGGGCGCTTCGATGATCACCCGGGGGTCGTGGCGCCGGGCTGACTCGATTGCCGCGTCGAGCCCGTCCGGGTCGGCGACGGGCGTGATCCCGACGCTGGAACCCAGGCGCGCCGGCTTCACCCACAACGGCGAGCCCAGCGAGGCCGCTCGCTCGCGCCATCCCTCCTCGCCCGCCCGGCAGTACTCGACCTGGGGAATCCCATGCGCGGCGAGCAGGTCCTTGAAGACCAGCTTGTCGATGCAGACGGCAGAGGCCTCGACGCCCGAACCGACGTAGGGGATGTCGAGGACCTCGAGCATGCCCTGGACGCTGCCGTCCTCGCCGCCCGGGCCGTGCAGGGCCGGAAAGGCGATGTCGCAGCCGAGCAGGCCCGCCGCGGGGCGAGCCTCCAGCTCGGCCCCATCGGCGATCCAGCGCCCGTCGCGCTCGATCCTCACCTCGACCACGTCGTGGCCGGCCGCACGGAGGCCATCCGCGACCGAGGCGCCGGATGTGACGGAGATCTCGTGCTCGCTCGAGCGGCCGCCGCTGAGGACCGCGATCCTCACGGAACCGGCGGCGCGTCCCCGACGACGATCGTCACGGTGTCACCGCGCTGGCCGCGAGACCCCCCTGGCGGGAACTGGTCCACGACGATCCCGGTCTTACTCGCCGGTGCGCTCGTGTCCTCCTCGATCGCGACGCTGAAGCCGGCTTGCTTGAGCGCGCTGACGGCCTGCTTGCGCGGCTGCCCGACGACCCCGGGTACCGAGATCGCGCCGGTCGAGACGAAGATCGTCACCGTCGAGTTCTTCTTCACGCTCCGCCCGGCGCTCGGCGCCTGGTCCACGACCTCGCCGGCGGGCGCATCGTCGTCGCGCTGGACGACGTTGCTGCCGAGCCCGGCCGCATCGAGCGCGTCGATCGCCTGCTCGGTCTGGAGGCCGACCACGGAGGGCACCTCGGCCTGGTTGGAGCCACGCGAGATCAAGAGCTTGACCGTGGAGCCGCTTTGGATCCTGGCGCCGCTCGCCGGCTGGGTACCGACGGCCCTGCCATTGGGCACGTCGGAGGAGAACTGGAAGCTGGGCTTGACCTTGAAGCCCTGCTCCTCCAATCGCTTGGTGGCGTCCGCCTCATTGAGGCCCTGCACGTCGGGCACCTCGGTTATCCCCGGGCCCGAGCTGACCGCGAGCACGATGGTCGAGCCCTCGTCGATATCGCTGCCGCCCCGGTTGGAGGGAATCGGGTCCTGCTCGATCACCTGGTTCTCCGGCGCAGCGCTCGCGCTGTAGGTGGTGTCGACATCAAAGCCACGGTTCTGGAGCACCTCGGTCGCCACGCCGACCTGCTGGCCGAGCACGTCGGGCACCTCGACCTGATCGGGATTCGACCGCGTCACCAGGAACGCCACGAGCCCGGCCACCGCCATCACCGCCACCGCCATCACCGCCAGGGCCAGCGCGATCCACCTCCGGCGCCGCCTGCGAGCCTCCTCCTCTTCCCCTTCCTCTCGCTCCTCCTCGTCGAGGTAGCCGGCATCCGAGGCCTCGCCCTCGGGGCCGACGGCTGCGAACACCGCCGTGTCCTGGCGCCGCGGGGTGTCCGGCGCCTTCTCGGCGGCGTCGAGCGCCTTGAGGAAGGCGTCGGCGTCGTTGAAGCGCCGTTCGGGATCCTTGGCCAGGGCGCGCATGACGACGGCGTCAAGAGCCGGCGGCACATCGGAGTTGATCGAGCTCGGGTGGCGCGGCACGTCGTTGACCTGCTTCAGCGCGACCGCAACGGCGCTGTCGCCGTCGAAGGGGACCTGCCCGGTGAGCGCCTCGTAGAGGATCACCCCGATCGAGTAGATGTCCGAGCGGGCGGTCGTGTCCTTGCCCTGGGCCTGCTCGGGCGAGAGGTACTGCGCCGTACCCATCACCGAGCCCGTGGCCGTGATGTCGGAGCGGTCGCTGCGGGCGATGCCGAAGTCGGCGACCCGCGCCCGCCCCTCGTCGTCGATGAGGACGTTCTGGGGCTTGAGGTCCCGGTGGATGATCCCCTTGCGGTGGGCGAACCGGGCGGCGTTGAGGATCTGCCGCGTGAAGTCGATCGCGTCCTGTACCCCCATCCCGCCCTTGACCAACTCCTTCAACTGGGGCCCGTCCACGTACTCCATGGCGATGAAGTACGTGTCCCTGAACTCGCCGCGATCGAAGATGCCCACGACGTTGGGGTGCTGGAGGCCGGCGGCTGCCTGGGCCTCCCGGCGGAAGCGCTCGACGAACTCCTGGTCCTCGGCGAAGCTCTCGTGGAGGATCTTGATCGCGACCTTTCGGTCGAGCTCCGTGTCCTCGGCAAGCCAGACATCAGCCATCCCGCCCGAGCCGATCTTGCGCTCGAGCCGGTATCGCTCGTCGATCATGAGGTTCTTTCTCGCGCTAGCCATTGAGGATGCTCTCCATTACCTGTTGGGCGATCGGGGCGGCCACGGTGCCGCCCTGGCCCGTCGTGTGCTCGACGGTCACGGCGACGGCGATCTCGGGGTCATCGGCGGGCGCGAATCCTATGAACCAGGCCTGGTTGATGCCCGCCGCCGGGTCGAGCTCGGCGGTTCCCGTCTTTCCGGCGACCTGATCGGAGGCTAGCGCCGCGGCGCCGCCCGTTCCCTCGTTGACGACGTCGGTCATCATCTCGGTCAGGGTGTTGGCGGTGTCATCGCTCATCACGTTTGCCTGGCGCTCGGGATCAAGCCTCTTGATTCGCTCGTCGGAGTCGGTCACCTTCGACCACAGCCGCGGCTCCATCAGCTCGCCGTCGTTGGCCACCGACGCCGCGACCTCGGCCATCTGCAGCGGGGTCACCAGCAGCCGCTCCTGGCCGATGCCCACGCGACCGATGTCGATCGCGTCACCGGCGTCGAGCAGGCTACCGTCGTCGAAGACGCCGCTGGTGGCGAGCTGGAAACCCGGATAGTCGAGCTTCGGCTTCTGGTTGAAGCCGAAGCGGTCCATGTACTGGAACAGCCTCTCGGGGCCGATCTGTTCGGCGACCTGGCACCAGTAGGTGTTGACCGAGTTGGTCAGCGCCGTGGTCATGTCGATCTCGCCGAACTGGTCCCCGCCGGCGTTGGAGAGCGAGACGCCGCCGCATTGCTGGGGTGAGGCGCCGCTGAGCGTCGTGTCGGGGCTGAAGTCGCCGCTGTCGAGCGCTGCGGCGGCCGTGACCACCTTCATGGTCGAGCCCGGCGGATAGCCGGCCTGGGTGGCGCGGTTGAACAGCGGCGCGCTCTGGTCGGTGTTGAGCTGCTGGAAGTGGTCGGGGATCAGGTTCGGGTCGTAGGTCGGGTTGCTGACCATCACCCGGACCTCCCCGGTGTCGGGGACGATCGCGACGACCGAGCCGCGGACGCCGGCGAGGGCGTCGGTCGCCACCTGCTGGGCCTGAGGGTCGAGGGCCGATGTGACGGTGTCGCCCTCCTGCTCGTGGCCCTGGATCTTGTCGAGCAGCGAGAGGAACTCGGTCTTGTTGCCGACCAGCTCGTCGTTGTGGGAGAGCTCGAAGCCGACCCGGCCGCGCTGGACGAAGTTGTAGCCGATGGGGTTCCCGAACAGGGATCCCTGCGGGTAGCGGCGCACGAAGATCTTGTTCTCTCCCTCGCCCTGGGGGACGGAGCGCGCGATCACCGTGCCGTCCGAGGCGAGGATGTCGCCTCGGTGAATCCGCTGCTCCTCGAGCAGCGGCCTGCGGTTGGCCGTGTTCGCCTTGAGGTCGTTCGCATCGAAGATCGACCAGTAGGAGGTGAACCCGAGCAGCAGCGCGTAGAGCACGATCACCAGCCCGAACAACTTGACGATCTGGGAGTTCACGCGTACTCCGCCTCGTAGGCCTCGTTCTGCTCCCTGACCCGCCGCCTCGCCTTGTCGGAGATCATCAGCAGCAGAGCCAGGATCACGAAGTTGGCGATGATCGAGCTGCCGCCGTAGCTGATGAAGGGCAGCGTTACGCCGGTCAGCGGAATCACCCTGGTGACCCCTCCGATGATCACGAAGGCCTGCAGGGCCAGGACGGTCGTGAGCCCGGTCGCCAGGAGCTTCGAGAAGCCGTCGTCGGCGATGATCGCCGTCTTGAAGCCGCGGGCGGCGATCATTCCGTAGATCATCACGACCGCCGCTGCACCGAAGAGGCCGAGCTCATTCACGATCACGGCGTAGATGAAGTCGGTGTGCGGGGCGGGCAGGATCGCTCCGCAGTTGGGGAAGTCGGCTGCACAGGCCGGCGACACCGCGGGTAACTGCAGCAGCGCCTCCCCGAGGCCCCTGCCCGTGAGCCCGCCGTCGGCCTGGGCGAACATCGATTGAGCGATCTGGTAGCCGGCGCTGTCGGCCTTGTCGAAGGGATCGAGCCAGATGTCGAAGCGCTCCTGGACGTGGCCGACGGTGTTGGCGAAGAACCAGGCGCCGACGACGAACATCGTCATCCCGATGATCACGAACGAGATCCGGGCGGTGGCCACGTAGAGCAGCGCCAGGAATGCGGCGAAGAACATCAGGGAGCTGCCGAGGTCTCTGATGAAGACGAGCATCACCATCGAAGCGCCCCAGACGACCAGCAGCGGGCCCAGGTGCTTGAGCGGCGGGAAGGTGATGCCGGCGATCCGCCTGGCGCCGACGACGAGCACCTCCCGCTTCTCGCGCAGGTAGCTGGCGAGAAAGACGATGATGCAGATCTTGGCCAGCTCAGTGGGCTGGAAGCTGAGGGAGCCGAACTGGATCGAGAGATAGGCGTCGTTGGTCTGGGCGCCGATCCCGGGGAGCCGGGGGAGAAGCAGCAGGCCGATTCCCACCGTGGCGATCACGTAGCGGTAGCGCTCGAGGACCTCGTAGTCGCGCAGGAAGACGATCGTGGCGGCGAACAGGACCAGGCCCAGGACGAACCAGTTCGCCTGGTCGCGCGCGAGGCCGTCGTCGATCCGGTAGATCATCACCATCCCGAAGGCGGCCAGCAGTGCCACCAGCGGGAACAGGAACGGGTCCGCGTCGGGCAGGCGGCGGCGGATCACCAGGTGTGTGATCAGGCAGAGGGCGAGGAAGTAGACGCCGTAGAGGACGCTGAGGTTGCCGAGCTGGTTGGACTCGACGATGAGCACGGCCGCGAACCCCGCCGTGACCAGCAGCGCGACGGGGATGAGGGCGAGCAGCTCACGGTTGCGAGCGCTCAACGCTGCTTCCCGGTCTTCTCCGCCTCGCCGGTCCCGGTCGTCTTGGCGGAGTCCTTCTGCTGCGCCGAGCCCTGCTTCTGCCCGGAGCCCTCACCCGTCTTCTTGTTGGGCGGGACGGGCGTCAGCGGGCGGGACCCCTCGCGTTCGGCGATGTCGCGAATGATGTCCTCGGCGTCGTCGTGCGAGCGCAGGCGATGCTCGGTCACCACCGTGCGGCGCTCGGCCGACAGCGACTCCGTCTGCACGCCCACCGACTCCTGCTCGGAGTAGAGGTTGAGCCCCAGCGGGAGCTCATATGGCAGGCCGCGATAGAGCGTCACCCGGCCGCCCTCGTCGGTTCCCAGGAAGTAGATCTGGCGGGCGACGAAGACCGTGCCCGCGCCGATCAGCGCCAGCACCAGCAGGCTGATCAGGACGATCCTCCGGCGTCGCGGCGGCGGCGGGATTGGGCCGCGGCCGCGTAAACGGTCCGCGGTCGAGCGCATCCGCTCGCCCGTGAGACCGGCCTGCTCGGCGGTCCGGGCGATCAGGGTCGCGCCCTCATCGTCAACCTCGCCTGCCTCGGCGACCTGGAAGGCGACGGCGGTGATGTTGTCGCGGCCGCCGCGCTGGTTGGCGGCCTCGATCAGGCGGTTGACCGCGGCACGGAGGCTGCGGGCGCCCACCAGGATCTCCTTGATCTCGGCCTCGTTGACCATGGTCGTGAGGCCATCGCTGCAGAGCAGGAAGGTGTCGGCATCGCGGGCCGGGAAGGTCATGGTGTCCACCTTCACCTCCGGCTCGGGGCCCAGCGCACGTGTGATGATCGAGCGCTGCGGGTGCTTTTCGGCCTCCTCCTCGGTCAGCCGGCCCTGCCGGCGGAGCTCCTCCACCAGCGAGTGGTCCTTGGTCAGCCGCTTCAGCTCGCCGTCGCGGAGGACGTAGGCGCGGCTGTCGCCGACGTGGGCGAGGCTCACCTCGTTGCCGTGGATGAGGGCCGCCGTCAGCGTCGTCCCCATCCCCGCCCGCGAGGAGTCCACCTGGGCGAGCTCGTGGATCTCGCGGTTGGCGCTCAGCGCGATCTCGCGCAGCTGGGTCTCGGCCGGGGCGCCGGGCTCGACGCCGGGCTCGAAGGCCTTTGCGGCGATGCGGGAAGCGACCTCGCCGGCCTGGGCGCCGCCCATGCCGTCGGCGACCGCGAAGACGGGCGTACGCGCGAAGTAGGAGTCCTCGTTGGCCGTGCGCTGGCGGCCCGTGTCGGTCCTGTGGGCCTCCTCGATGACCCTGAGCATCGCTAGCTCCCGCCCGGATCGAAGCGGAGCTCTGTGTCGCCGATCCTGACCACGTCGCCGTGCGCCAGCTCGGCCTCGCCGTGCAGGGGCTCGGAGTTCAAGAGGGTCCCGTTGGTCGAGTTCATGTCCTCGACGTAGTGGAGGCCGCCACGGCTAAAGAGGCGGACGTGGATCCCCGACGCGTATTTGTCATCCAGCCGGATGTCCGCGTCGGGTGAGCGGCCGATCGAGACGCCGCCGAAGAGGTCGAACCTCTCACCCTCGGTCAAGCCGCCGCCGGCGAGGACCTCGAGGAAGGCATCCTCGGAGTCTGCGCGAGGCGGGGGCAGCTCGTGGTAGCCGGTGTCGAGGCCGGGCGATGCGGTCGCGCGCAGATCGCGCAGGGCCATCCTCATCACCCAGAGCAGGAAGAGGTAGAGCACGGCCAGAAAGCCGAACTTGAGTGCGACCGCGATCGGCTCTAGGTCGTTCACTGCTCGATGTCGAAGGCGAAGAAGGTCGTTCCGAGGCTGATCTCATCGCCCGGGGAGAGCCGGGCGGAGGAGACGCGGCGTCCGTTCACCTTGACGCCGTTGGTGGAGCCGAGATCGACCACCGACCAATCGCCGTTGCTCGAGCGCCGCAGCTCGGCGTGCTTGCGCGAGACGTTGGGGTCGTCAACGACGCAGTCGGCCTCCTTGGAGCGGCCGACGACCGCAACCGGGCCGTCGAGCACGTAGCGCCGGTCGTCGAGCGCGACGATCGCCCGAGTCTCCACCAGCTGCTCCGCCTTGCGCTTGGAGCGCGCGTTCTGGGCCTGGGTCGCCGAGTAGACCATCGTGTGGCCGTGCTCGCCCTGGGTTGGCTCGGCGCCCTGTCGCTGCGGGGGCTTGACCAGCCTGGTCTGGATCCCGAACTCGCCGAGCCGCAGCCGCTCGTCCTGGTCGAGCTTGACGACGGGGCGCGTCAGCAGGTCGTAGTCGTGGCGCCGCGCGTGCTCGAGCAGGTGGGCACTCAGCTCCTGCTCCAGCGAGCTCTCGTACCCCTTGATCTTCTCGTGGTCAGCCTCTGAGAGCCAGATCGTGTACTCGTTGGGCACGTAAACGCGTGAGACCGAGGCGGTCTTGTGGGCATCCATCTCCTTCGCAAGCTTGCGGGCGAGCTCCACGGGCTGCACGCCGGAGCTGAAGGCGCGGCTGAACACGCCTTCGACAAGGCCTTCGATTCGGGCTTCGAGATTGCGAAGAACGCTGATGCGGTCGCTCCTGGGCTCGCCAAGGGGACGGGGAGAAGGTTCCCCGCGTGCGAAATCCTAGGGGAGAGTGGGGTTGCCGCGGGCCTCATAGGCCGTGGCCGGGTGCCCCGCGCGGGCCCGATTTGCCGCGAGATGCGAGATCACGAGCGCGGCGCCGGCCGCCAGGGCGACCGTGGCAACCAGGCCACCCGGGATCGAGTCGGCACCGGCGACGAGCCGGTGGGCCGCGACCAGGCCTGAAGCCCACAGCAGCGCGCCGAGCACGTCGAGGACGGGCATGCGCCCGCGCACGAGGAGCGGCAGGGTCAGGGCGGCCAGGGCCCAGACCAGCGCGCCGAGCAGCACGGGGGCCGAGAGGAGCGGCCCGATCAGGCCGCTGAGGGCCTCCGGGATCGACTCCCGCCACCCCGGCGGCGCTGGGTCGGGCTGGTCGAGAAAGAGGGTGCGGCCGCTGGCGGCCTCCGCCGCAACGACCCAGAGATAGCCGAAGGCCCCCAGCGCGACGCGCTGGACGGTCTGGCGGGTCAGGCCGGCGGCGGCCGGGTAGACGGCGGCGACCCCGATCGCTGCAAGCGCGGGAGCCAGGGGTGGCAGGGCGAGCGAGCGGCCGGCGGCCGGCGCGATCAGCGCGGGTGGGAGGGCGAGCATCAACAGGACCAGCGCGGCGCCTGCCCAGCCGGTGCCGAGAAGCATCCACGCCGCAACGGCGAGGACGCCGGCGAGGTAGGCGACCCTGGGGCGGGCGACGCCGAAGAGCGCAACCGCGGCCGCAACTGGAGCGGCGAGAAGGCCGGCGCCGGACCAGAGCATCGCGGCCGCGGTCAGCCCGGCCAGCGCGGCAGCACCAGCCAGGGCCGGAGCCCGGTCCAGGAGCGCCGAGGGGGCGAGCGCCTCGTCCTCCTCGTCGATGTCGGGAAGGGGCGGCAGCGTCTCGCCGCCGAGGCCCGGACCGGCGGCGCTCAGCGTGGCCTCCAGCTCCGAGGCGAGCGGCCTCTGCTCGGGATCAGCGTCGAGCCCGGCGTCGATCGCCGCGGTCAGGTCGTCGGGAAGGTCGGGTCGCTCCTCGGCCAATGAGGTAATCGGACCACCGATCGCCCGCGCGGTGGCGGCCGGATTGCTCCGTCGAAGGGGGTGCAGGCCCGCCCAGCATTCGTACAGCGTCACCGAGAGCGAGTAGACGTCGGCGGCGGGCCCCGGCCTGAGGCCGTCCGCCTGCTCCGGCGCCATGTAGGCGAGGGTCCCGAGGACCGCGCCCGTGGCGGTGAGCGTCGGGCCGCCCGCGACCCGGGCGATTCCGAAGTCGACCAGCTTTGCGTCGCTGGTGCCCCTTGGGACCATGATGTTGTGGGGCTTGATGTCGCGGTGGATCACCCCGTGCCTGTGGGCATGGGCGAGTGCCTCGGCGGAAGCTGCACCGATCGACGCCAGCTCCCGGTCGGAGAGCTCTCCGCGGACGCTGAGGGCATGAAGCGTGGCGCCATCCACCAGCTCGCCGACGAGATAGGCACGCTCCCCGTCCTCGGCGAGCTCGTAGAGCATGGCGATGCGCGGATGGCTGAGGCGAGCCGCGGCCTGGGCCTCTCTGAGCACGCGCCGGGCGGCGACGGGGCCGGCTTCGAGGACCTTGACCGCCACCCGGCGCTGAAGGCGTTCGTCGCGAGCGCTGTAGACGGTGCCGAAGCCGCCGCTGCCGAGACGGCCCTCAATCGTGAATCTGCCCAAGATGCGTTCGCCCACCACTTCGGGAAGACCTTCAACGCCGAGGCGACTCTTCCTGCGAACCGAACCGCTTGAGGTCATACTCTGCGGCGACTTTGGCTTTCCTGGACGAGGAAGAAGGGCTCCCCGTTCCCGAGGAATCTTCGGAGCGGCCGCGACGCGGTTCCGGTGGCTCGTCGGGCGGACGCCAGCAGTTCGTGGTCCGACGCCTGATCGGCGTCGGCCTTGGCCTCGTCTTCCTGATCCTGCTCGTCCTCGCCTTCCGAGGCTGCCTCGAGGCCCGCCAGGACCGTGGCATCAGCAACTACACGAGCGACGTCTCCACGATCATGACCGAGTCCGAGCAGCGCGGACGTGACTTCTTCGACCTGCTCGACAGCCCCGGCACGACCTCCCAGCAGGGGTACGAGACCCAGGTCAACGGCCTCCGCGGCGCCTGTGAGTCGCTGCTGGACCGCGCCGAGGCGCTCGACGCCCCGGGCGAGATGAAGGACGGCAACGACGCCATCGTCCAGACGCTGAGGCTCCGGCGCGATGCGATGACCGAGATCAGCGACAACATCGGGGCGGCCCTGGCCCCGGCCGAACAGGAGGATCCGATCGCGAAGATCGCCGACCAGATGAAGAAGCTGTACGCAAGCGACGTCCTCTACTCGCAGGTCGCCGTTCCCGACATCGAGGCAGTGATCCAGGAGCGGGGGATCACCGGGGCGGCCGATCTTTCCTCGGGCAACTTCATGCCGGAGGGGACGGCGCAGGAGTGGCTGGACCCGACGAAGGTGATCGAGGCGCTCGGGGGCGTCAGCGCCGGCAGCGACGTGGCCGGCGGCTCCCACGGCCTCGGCCTGATCTCGACCACCCTGGGCGGCGTCACGCTGGACCCCGCGATCCCGGTCATCGTCCCGAGCGACTCGAACGAGATCGAGGTCGCGGTCCAGAACCAGGGCGATACGGACGAGAGCGACATCGAGGTCACCGTCACGGTGGGCGGAGAGCCCTCAACCGAGGCGATCCCATCGATCGCGGCCGGCGGCACCGAGACCGCCAACATCGCGCTGCAGACGCTCCCGAGCCCGGGCACCGAGACGACCATCGATGTCGAGGTGAGCCCGGTCCCGGGCGAGGAGGACTCCGCCAACAACTCCTCGAGCTACACAGTCACCTTCAGCGACTAGGTGGGCCTTCGCGCCCCCAAGAGAGCCCTGGGAAGCCGATGAGGGTCAGCTACCTGGGGCCTCGCGGCACCTTCAACGAGGACGCCCTGCGTGAGAGCGCGGGCGGCGACCAGGTCGAGGGGCTGCCGGTCGCCTCCATCTACGAGGCGATCGCCGCCGTGCCGCGGGGTGAGGCCGACCGGGCGCTCGTCCCATTCGAGAACTCGATCGAGGGGTCGGTCCGCAGCACCCTCGATTCGCTCGCGCTCGACGTCGAGGGCGTAACGATCGTCGGCGCGCACGACTTCAGGGTCCGCCATTGCCTCATCGCCCGCGAGCAGATGCCGCTCGACCAGATCACGGCCGTGCTGTCCCATCCTCAGCCGCTGGCGCAGTGCGCCCGCTTCATCCGAGAGCAGCTCCCCGGCGCCGAGGCGGTCTCTGCGCCCAGCACCGCCGACGGCGTTCAACGCGTCAGCGAGAGCGATCAGCCCTGGGCAGCCCTCGGCGCCCGCGGCGCCGCGGCGCTCTACGGCTGCGAGATCCTCAGGGAGGGTGTTGAGGATTCGGATGAGAACGTGACCCGGTTCGTCTGGATCGCGCCGGAGGGAACCGAGGCGACCGGGGAGGGGCCGTGGAGGACGTCGCTGGTGTTCGCGGAGCTGGGCCAGGACCATCCGGGCGCGCTCGTGGATGCCCTGCTCGAGTTCTCCAGACGGGGGATCAACCTGAGCCGGATCGAGTCGAGGCCGCTGCGCAGCCGCCTCGGTCGCTACATGTTCTTCATCGATCTCGAGGGCAGGACGGGCGAGGAGACGGTGGACGAGGCGGTCGCGGGCCTGCGCGGCAAGGCCGAATCGGTGCGGTTGCTCGGCTCCTACCCCACCGGCTGAGGGCCGCCGGCCTCCATTTGGCCGCAGGGTCGCTTGGCTATGATCGCCCGCGGTATGGGCGAAGGCGCCGGGGTGAGCGGTGCGCCGCCGGTCTCGAGCCGGGGGGATGAGAGCGGCTCGATTTCCGGCTCGAACGGCAGCGCCGCCCTCAACGGAGCCGGCGGTTCGAACGGGCAATTCGGCCGCCCGCACCGGCTCAGCAGCCGCAGGGTGCTCGTGCTGAACGCCAGCTACGAACCGCTCAACGTCTGCACGGTCCGCCGAGCGCTGGTGCTGATCCTGAAGCAGAAGGCCGAGGTTCTGGAGAACGGCAGCGGCGTGTTGCGCTCGGAGACGATGCGGCTGGACATGCCCGAGGTGATCCGATTGGTCACATTCGTCCGGGTTCCGCGCGACATCCACCGGCGCCGGATCACCCGCAAGGCGGTCCTCGCTCGCGACGGCTGGATCTGCCAGTACTGCGGCGCCGAGAAGCCGGCGTTGACGGTGGACCACGTGATTCCGCGCAGCCGTGGCGGCAAGTCGGTGTGGGAGAACATCGTCGCCTCCTGCGCGTCCTGCAACCACCGCAAGGGCAACCGCTTGCCGCACGAGATCCGCATGCACCCCCGAAACCGCCCACGCCCTCCGGGCCCGACCGTGTTCATCCGCATCGCGGCGCCGCGCACGCCGGTGGCCTGGGAGCCGTACCTGCCCTAGAGCCTCCCGGTAACGCGCAAGGGGTCAGCGCTTCTTGCCCGAGCCCCGCTTGCTCGCGGCGCCGCTCTTTCGGGTCCGGGCCCTCGGCTTCGCTGCGGGCTTCTTCGGCGCGGCCTTCCTGGCCGGGGCCTTGGACTTGGAACTCCCCTTGGGCGCGGTCTTGGGCTTGGCGGCGCCGCTCGCAACAGCGGCCACCTCCGGCTCGTCGTCAGCCTTCGTCACCGCCACCTCGGCGGCTTCCTCGACCTCGGCGAGCTCGGCGGCGGGCTCGTTGCCGTTCTCCGACTCGGCGGAGGCCGAGCCGTTGGTGGACTCGACGACGAGGGCGACGGCGCTGACGCGGTCGCTGGTCTTGAGGTTCATCACGCGTACACCCTGGGTCGCCCGGCCCATCCTCGAGATGCCCACCACGCTCGTGCGCTGGACCATCCCATTCTGGGAGATGAAGATCAGCTCCTGGTGCTCGCGCACGATCAGGGCGCCCGCGAGGCCGCCCTTCTTGGCCGTCATCTTGATCGTCAGCACGCCCTTGGTGCCGCGGCCCTTGACGGGGTAGGCCTTGAGCGCGGTCCGCTTGCCGTAGCCGTTCTCGGTGACGATGAAGAGCTCGTCCTCATCGCGCGCGACCTCGAGCTCGAGCACGCGGTTGCCCTTCTCGGAGACGTTCATCCCCTTGACCCCGGAGGTGCCCCGGCCCATCGGCCGGGCGAGGGTCTCGTTGAAGCGGGCCACGCGCCCCGACTTCGAGACCATGATGATGTCGTCCTTGCCCGAGGTAAGGCGGACCTTGACCAGCTCGTCGCCCTTGCGGACCTTGATCGCGATGATGCCGTCCGCCTTGATCGGGGTGTCGTAGGCCTTGAACTCGGTCTTCTTGACCATGCCCTTTGCGGTGCCGAACACGAGGTACTTGCCCTCAGAGAAATCCCGGGTCGGGATCACCGCCATCACCCGCTCCTTCTCACGGAGCGGCAGCAGGTTGACCAGCGCCCGCCCCTTGCCGACGCGGGAGCCCTCGGGCAGCTCGTAGACCTTGAGCCGGTAGACCTTGCCCTGGTTGGTGAAGAAGAGGAGGAAGTCGTGTGTCGAGCAGACGTGAAGGTGCTCGATGAAGTCGCCCTCCTTCATGTTCATGCCCATCACCCCGCGGCCGCCGCGCCGTTGCTGCCGGTAGGTCGCAAGCGGGAGCCGCTTGGCGTAGCCCGAGTTGGTGATCGAGATCACCATCTGCTCGTCGGCGATCATGTCCTCGATGTCGACATCCCCCTCGCCTGCGGCGATGTCGGTTCGCCGCTCGTCGCCGTAGCGATCGGTGATCTCCGACAGCTCCTCCTTGACCAGGCCCAGGACCCTGGTCTCGTCGGCGAGGATGGCGCGCAGCTCCTTGATCTGCTTCAGCAGCTCGGCGTGCTCCTCCTCGATCTTGCCGGCCTCCAGCGCGGTCAGGCGCTGCAGTCGCATGTCGAGGATCGCCTGGGCCTGAATCCGGGTGAGGTCGAACTTGTCGATCAGGCCGTCCCGGGCCACGTCGGGGTCTGCCGACGCGCGGATCAGCTTGATCACGGCGTCGAGCTTGTCGAGCGCGATCAGCAGGCCCTCGAGGATGTGGGCGCGGGCTTCGGCTCGGGTGAGCTGGTGCTGGGTCCGCCTGGTGATGACGTCGCGCTGGTGGACGACGTAGTGGCGGATCATCTCCAGCAGGCTCAGGGTCCGCGGGACCCCATCAACCAGCGCCACCATGTTGATCCCGAAGCTCTGCTGCATCGAGGTCCGCTTGTAGAGCTGGTTGAGCACGACCTTGGCGGGGTCGCCACCGCGCTTCAGCTCGATCACGATCCGCATCCCCGAGCGGTCGGACTCGTCACGGAGGTCGGAGATCCCGTTGATCTTCTTGTCGCGAACGAGGTCGGCGATCTTGGTGATCAACCCACCGTCGCCGCCCTTCTTCACCTGGAAGGGCAGCTCGGTGACGATGATCGACTCCTTGCCGTTCTTCATCGGCTCGACGTGCGCCCTGGCACGGACCCGCACGGACCCGCGCCCCGAGGCGTAGGCGTCGCGAATCCCGTCGGTGCCCATGATCGTGCCGCCGCCGGGGAAGTCGGGGCCCTTGACGTGCTTCCTCAATCCCTTGAGGTCGATCTCGGGGTCGTCGATGAAGGCGTTGACCCCGGCGGTCACCTCGCGCAGGTTGTGGGGTGGGATGTTCGTCGCCATCCCCACCGCGATGCCGGCGGCGCCGTTGACCAGCAGGTTGGGAAAGCGCGCGGGCAGCAGCAGCGGCTCCTGGGTGCGCTCGTCGTAGTTGGGCCCGAAGTCAACGGTGTCCGCGTCGATGTCGCGGAGCATCTGGGTCGCCAGCGGCCCGAGCCGGGCCTCGGTGTTGTGGCTGACGAAGCCGTTGGTCAGGAAGGAATGATCGTCGGTTTCGACCCGCAGGGAGAACACGGGCTGAACGCCGGCGTCGGTGACGGCCTCGACCTCGGCGTAGAGGTAGTCGCCCGTGACCAGGGGCTCGACGACCTGGGTGACCTCCGTCGAGGCGACTCTCTCGAGAATCGCGCCGGCTCCGCGCTCCCAGCGCTCGATCCGATCGACGTTATGGCGCCGGAGCCAGTGCTGGTCGGCTCTGGTGGCGCCACCCTCGGAGCGAATGTAGTCAGCGACGAACGGCACGTGATCGTGGCTGAGGGCCCTGCTCTCCGTAGGGATGATCGCCAGCTGCCGCTCCAGCTTCCGTTGGTTGGCGCCCAGGAAGCCCACCCTGGCACCGAACAACCGGGCGTCGCGGCGGTTGCTGATGACCACCTTCACCTCTCCGGTTGCGTCTCGGCAGATGCGCGAGGCGATGCCGCACTCGAGCAGGAGCAGCTGCACGTCACGGGCGAGCCCGTCGCTTCGGGTCGAGTAAGAAACCTGGATCGACTTGCGCGGGACCAGTGACGACGAGCCGTCTCCCGTGAACAGTGAGCGAAGAAAAGCCTGCTTGAACTCGCCGGGGGACTCCCAGACCCGGTCAGGAACGCGCTCTGCGGCGCTCCGGCCCGTGATCCCGGCGAGCGGGCTCTGGCCGAGCTGGTGGAGATTGCGAATGTCGAGTTCGTGCAGGAGGCTGCCGGAGCGGATCGTGCGCGAGTGGACGTAGCGAGGGCCGCCAACGATCGCATCGTAGGCCGCCAGCACGTCGTCGAAGTAGTCCTTGTCGACGTTGTTGAAGCCGGCGCGATTCTCGCTGATGAATCCCTCCGAGAGGAAGGCGCCCAGCAGCAGGGCGAGCTGAGACTCCTCGCCCGAAAGCTCATCGTCTGCGACCCGCGGGGTTCTGGAGATCAGCACCGTGTCGCCCCTCCCGACCTCCTCGAGCGTCTTCCAAAGAAGCAGCGGAACGCCCGCCATATCCACCAGGCAGAGCACCGGGTGGTTGTGGGTTCCCGTCAACTCGTGCCCATGCTCTGTCCGCAGCCGTAACGTGGGGCGCTCCCCCGAGTGGAACAGCTTGCTCGCGCGGACGGGCCGCCCGAGGCGGTCCAGAACCTCGAGGGCTACATCGTTGTCCGACTCGGACTCGGCGTCCGGGACGACGGCGTCGATGCGAATGGTCCCGTGCGGCGTCGCGACCCGCGTGTCCCCCGTGACGCAGTAGCGCATCGCCGCGGCGGGGTCGTCGTCGATCGAGCCGAAGTTGCCCTGCCCGTCAACGAGCGGGTAGCGCAGGGAGAAGTCCTGCGCCATCCGGACCAGGGTGTCGTAGATCGCCGAGTCGCCGTGGGGGTGGTACTTGCCCATAACCTCGCCGACGATGAAGGCGCACTTGCGGTACGGGCGGTTGGGCTGCAACCCGAGGTCGTGCATGGCGTAGAGCACCCGGCGGTGGACCGGCTTGAGGCCGTCGCGCACGTCGGGGAGCGCCCTGCCGACGATCACGCTCATGGCGTAGTCGAGGTAGGAGGAGCGCATCTCCTTCTCGAGCTCGCGCGACTCGATGTTTCCCGTCAGCGCGTCCAGGGCGCCGTCGCCGTCCTCCGGCGAGGGGCTAGACATCGAGGAACCTCACGTCGCGGGCGTGGCGTTCGATGAACTCCTTGCGCGGCTCGACCTTGTCCCCCATCAGGTCGGAGAAGGTCTGCTCGGTGTTGAGGATCGCCGCGTCGTCGATCGCCACCTGCTGCAGCGTCCGGCTTGCCGGGTCCATGGTGGTCTCGCGAAGCTGCTCGGGGTTCATCTCCCCGAGGCCCTTGAAGCGCTGGAGCTGGACGCCCTCGCGTGCGAGCTCCAGCACCTGGCGGCGCAACTGGGCGAACGAGTCGGCCTCGGACTCCTTCTCCCCCAGCGCGACGACGAACGGCGGCTGGCCGACCTGGGCGGTGAGCTTTGCGTGGGCCTCGATCAGCTCGCGGTAGGAGGTCGATTCGAACAGGTCCTTCGGCATCTTGTGCTCGCGGGCGAGCCCGCTGCGGCGGTGGGTGCCCTTGACGATCAGGCTGTCCTTGGTTGCCTTGACGAGCTTCGTCTCGTAGGCGCGGTCCTTGGGGTCCTTGCCCCTGAACAGCTTCGCGGCGGCGGCCATCGTCTTCGCCTGCGACTCCAGCAGGTGGGACTCGGCGATGAAGTCGATCTTCTCGTGGCCGAACTCCGCGCGGAGGGTGGAGAGCCAGCCCTCGAAGGACTTGTAATGGCGGTTGAAGTCCTGCCAGCGGCGCTTGCCGAGCTTACGCTGCTTGCCGTCGGCGTCCATCACCTGGAATTGGTCGAGCTTCTCTCCCAGCAACAGCTCCTCGAGCTCCGACTCCCGCTCGATCCAGACCTCGCGGCTGCCCTGCTTGAGCTTGTAGAGGGGCGGCTTGGCGATGTAGACGTAGCCGGACGCGATCAGCTCGGGCATCTGCCTGTAGAGGAAGGTCAGCACCAGGGTGCGGATGTGAGCACCATCGACGTCGGCGTCGGTCATCAGCACGACCTTGTGGTAGCGGGCTTCGGTGATGTCGAACTCGTCGTGAACGCCGGTGCCGATCGCCGTGATCAGCGCCTGGATCTCGTTGTTGGCCAGGACCTTGTCGATCCGGCTCTTCTCGACGTTGATGATCTTGCCCCGTAGCGGCAGCACCGCCTGGGTGTTGCGGTCGCGCCCCTGCTTGGCCGAGCCGCCGGCCGAGTCGCCCTCGACGATGAACAGCTCCGCCAGCGCCGGGTCCTTGACCGAGCAGTCGGCGAGCTTGCCGGGGAGCGTCGAGTTCTCCAGCGCCGACTTGCGGCGGGTGAGGTCGCGGGCCTTGCGCGCGGCGTCGCGGGCCCTCGCCGCGTCGACGGCCTTTACGAGGATGCGCCGCGCGTCGCCCGGGTTCTCCTCGAGGAACTCGCCGAGCTTGCGGTTGACGACCTCCTTGACCAGGCCCTCGATCGGGGGGTTGCCCAGCTTCGTCTTGGTCTGGCCCTCGAACTGGGGGTCGGCGAGCTTGACCGAGATCACCGCCGTCAGGCCCTCGCGCACATCCTCGCCGCTGAGGCTCTCGTCCTTCTCCTTCAGCAGCCCCTTGCTGCGGGCGATCGCGTTCAGGGTCCGGGTGAGCGCGGACTTGAAGCCGGAGAGGTGGGTGCCGCCCTCATGGGTATTGATGTTGTTCGCGAAGCTGAAGGTCGCCTCCTGATAGGAGGAGTTCCACTGCATCGCGACCTCAACCAGCCCTTCCTTCGTCTCGCCCTCGAAGTACGCGATCTTCCGGTGCAGCGGGTCCTTTGAATCATTCAGGTGCTTGACGAAGTCGGCGATCCCGCCCTTGTATTGGAACTCGACCTTCTCGCCCGCGCCGCGCTCGTCGACCAGCTCGACCTTGAGGCCGCGGGTGAGGAAGGCGGTCTCGCGAAGCCGTTCCGACAGCGTCTCGAAGTCGAACTCGATCTCGTCGCCGAAGATCTCCATGTCGGGCTTGAAGGTGACCGTGGTCCCGGTGGTCTTGACCGGGCGGCCCTTCTTGAGCTTGGTCTTTGGCTTGCCGCGCTCGTAGTCCTGCTCCCAGACGTGCCCCTCGCGCCAGACGGCGAGGTGGAGGGCCTCCGAGAGGGCGTTGACGACCGAGATGCCGACGCCGTGAAGGCCGCCGGAGACCTTGTAGCCGCCACCGTCGCCGAACTTGCCGCCGGAGTGAAGGGTGGTCAGCACGACCTCGACCGTCGGCTTCTTCAGCTTCGGGTGTCGCGCAACGGGGATCCCGCGCCCGTCGTCCACAACCGTGACGCTGTTGTCGGGGTGCAGGGTGACGGAGACCTTGTTGGCGTGGCCGGCGATCGCCTCGTCCACCGAGTTGTCCACAACCTCGTAGACGAGGTGGTGCAGGCCGCGGGCGCCGGTGGAGCCGATGTACATGCCGGGCCGCTTGCGAACCGCCTCCAGGCCCTCGAGGACGGTGATGTCCTTGGCCTCATAGCTGGAGCCCTTGCCGCGCTTGGCGGGGGCCTTCTTGGGCTTCGCGGAGCTCGCCTTTTCGTTGGTCTTGGTCTTCGGCGACGTGGTCGTCTTGGCGCTCGACTTCGCGGCGCCGCCGGCGGCTTCAGATTTCGCCACTCGTTTCCTTTCGGGTCAACTCATGTGAAACCCCGACCCGCGGCCTGGAAGAACGAGGTGCCGGCGCGCGATGATCGGGGTTCGTCGGGGTTCGCGACAACTTCACATAAGTCTACCAGTCGGGACCGCCGGAACTGATGCGAATAACGCACAAAATCCCTGCAAAAGAGCGTAAACGAACTAAAAGGCGTCGGTTTCGACCCGGAATCGCAGGCGGCTGACCTCAATGCCCTCCGGAAGCGCCGATTTGAGCCGTTCCAGCAGCTCGGATTGGAGGAGATCGAGCTGCTCGGCCCAGGTCGCGCTTCGGCAGGCGACCGTCACGGTTCCCTCCTTTTCGCCCACGGGAACCGCCTCAGCGGCGATCGCGGCGCCCGCCGCTTCGTCCCAGACCGCCTGGACCGCGGCCAGCGGCGTGCGTGGCCGGACGCTCTCGAGGGTGGACTGGATCGCGGACTCCAGCGGCCTCGGCGCCCGGCGCCTGGTCACGCGGCCACGGCCAGGGTCGTCGAGCGACCGTTCGCCACCGCGATAGCTCGTTCCCGAACTGGTACCTGGTCGGCATCGGTGGCCGTCAGCAGGGCCTGTCCGGAGTCGCTCAGCGCCGCACAGAGCAGCCCCCTGCGCTCGGCGTCGAGCTCGCTCATGACGTCGTCGAGCAGCATCAGCGGCGGTGGCCGGCCCAAGTCGATCAGGGCCTGGCGCTCGGCCAGAAGCAGTGCCAGCAGAGCGGCGCGCTGCTGGCCCTGCGAGCCGAAGCGGCGCAATGAGCGGCCCTCGCGCTCCAGGGCGACCTCGTCCAGCTGCGGCCCATGGCCCGTGTAGCCGCGGCCGAGGTCCCCCGTGCGCCGCTCGGCGAGCTCGGCCGCGAATGCCGAGGCGTCCGCGGCGACCCTCGACCGGTAGGAGATCTCGGCGCTGCCCACCCCCAGGCGCTCGGCCAGCCCGGCGAACGGGGCGCGGAGCATCTCGACCGCCTGCTCCCGCGCCTTGACCAGCGGCTCGGCCGCGCGGGCCAGCTCCTCATCCCAGGCCCCGAGAGAGGCGGAGGAGGCGTGGCCGCCACGGACCCTCGCCACCAGCGCGTTGCGCTGAGCCAGCGCTCGGCCGAACCGCTGGTGCAGGTCGCCGCGTGCGGGCCAGAGGGCGGCGATCAGCCGGTCAAGGTGGGCGCGGCGGTGGGCCGGCGGCCCCTTGACCAGCTGCAGGCGCTCGGGAAGGAAGACGCTGACCAGCGGACGCTCGAGGGCGGAGGAGAGCGGCCTGCCATCGAGCAGGTGGCGCCGCTCGCCGCCTCGATCGAGGGAGGAGAGCAGCACCCGCCCCGGCGCTCCCTCGAGATTCAGCTCGACCCGGCCGGAGTCCTCGCCGTGGCGGATCATGTCCCCGGCGCGACCGCCCCGGCAGCTGTGGGCGACCAGCCCGAAGTAGATCGCCTCGAGCAGGTTCGTCTTGCCGGCCCCGTTGGGGCCGTGGAAGACCGTGATCCCGTCGCTGAGCTCGGTGGCCGAGTCAGCCAGGTTGCGAAAGCCGCAGGGCTCGACGCCGCCGACGCGCATCCGCGCTCACACGTTGAGGCGGATCGGCATCACCAGGTAGCTGAAGTCGTCGCCCTCGGCCGGCTCCAGCAGTCCGGGCCGCAGCGGGGAGATCAGCTTCAGGAGGATGTCGTCGGTGTCGAGGCTCTCGAGGCCGTCGCGGACGAACTCCGGGTTGAACCCGATCTCGATCGGCTCCCCCGTGAAGGGCGCCGGAAGCGCCTCGCGGGCGTCACCGAGGTCCGGCGTCTCGGCCGAGACCGTGAGCTCCCCCTCGGCCAGCGCCAGCCGCAGCGCCGCGTTGCGCTGGGCCAACTGGGCGACCCGTCGCGTCACCTCGAGCAGCTCGACCCGCGGCAGCTTCACCTCGTGCTCGTAGGTCTCGGGCAGGAGCTGACGGTGGTTGGGGAACTGGCCGTCGATCAGCCGCGAGTTGAGGGTGACCCCGCCGACCCTGAAGATCGCCTGGTTGCGCGTCAGCCAGATGCGGACCGCCTCCTCCGGCGTGGTCTCGATCAGCCTCGCCAGCTCCCGCATCGCCCGCGCCGGCACGTTCGCCTCCAGCTTCGCCGCAAGCGGGCTCTCGAGCTTGGTCCGCTTCACCGCGAGCCGGTAGGAGTCGGTGGCGACCATGGTCAGCTCGTCGTTCTCGGCGCTGACGAGAATCCCGGTCAGGACCGGACGCGCCTCGTCGCGCGAAGCGGCCCGGGCCACGCGGCCGATCGTCTCCCGCAGCGGCGCGCCGGCGAGCTCCACGGGATCGCCCTCGGGCTCGGGGAAGCGGGGAAAGTCGTCCGGCGGCAGCGTCCGCAGATGGAAGCTCGAGGAGCCGGCGGTGATCTCGACGTCGTTCTCGCGAAGCTCGAGGGTGACGCTGCCCTCGGGTAGCGAGCGGACCACCTCGACGACGAGCCGGCCGGGAAGGACGACCGCGCCTTCCCCCTCAGCGTCGACGGTTGACTGGACCTCGATCCCGAGCTCCATGTCGGTGGCGCGCATGCGAACGCCGTTGCCATCCAGGCTGACGAGGATTCCCGAGAGGGCTTGGAGCGCGGCGCGCGTCGAGACGGCTCGAGACACGACCAGCAGGGAGTCGAGCAGTGCTTGGCGGTTGGCTGTGATCTTCAGTGGCATCTGTTGAAAGACCTAGGAGTAGTAAGGGCTGTGGATGCTGTGGATATGTGGAGAAGCGATTCTTTCAATCGGTTCGGTCACGACTGATCCCGGCCGCTGACGCCGGCGGCGCGCGTGGAGAGGGCCCTGCTCAGGTCCCGGATCGTGGCGGCGACCCTGCTGTCGCCTGCGCTGCGCTCTTCTACCTTGCGGATGGCGTGAATCACGGTCGTGTGATCGCGGCGATTGAAGCCGGCGGCAATCGATGGCAGCGAGAGGGTGGTCAGCTGTCGTGCGAGGAACATCGCAAGCTGGCGGGCCTTCGACAGGCTTGCCACCCGGCTCGTGGAGTTGAGGGCGCTTTGATCGAAGCCGAAGTGTTCGGCCACCGCGCGCTGAATCTCCTCGATGGTGGGCTCATGCAGCGCGCTGGGGTCCGCCGAGGCCTGGTTGGGCAGCGCGCGTTCGATCAGCGTCTCCGTGATCGGCTGATCGGTCAGCGAGGAGAGAGCCATCACGCGGGTCAGCGCGCCCTGGAGGACGCGCAGGTTGGAGCCGGACCGGTCGGCGATGGCGCGGATGGCGGCGGGGCTGAGCTCCTGCTCGCGTTCCTCGAGCAGGCGGTCGATCACGGTCAGGCGGGTGGCGAGGTCGGGGTCGGCCATGTCCACCACCAGGCCCCATTCAAAGCGTCCGCGCAGCCGCTCGGCGAGGGCTACGAGCTCGCTGGGCATTCGATCGGCTGAGAAAACCAGCTGGGCCCCGGCTTCGTAGAGGGCATTGAAGGTATGGAAGAACTCATCCCCAGTGCGCGACTTGCCCTCCAGGAACTGGACGTCGTCGATCAGCAGGACCTCGGCTCGCCTGTAGCGCTCCTTGAAGGAGTCGATCCGCTTGGTCGTCCGAACGGCAGCGACAAACTCGTTGGTGAAGCACTCGGCCGTCGTGTAGTGGACGACGAGCTCGGGGCTGTGCTCGTGCAGGTAATTGGCGATTGCGCCGAGCAGGTGGGTCTTGCCGAGCCCGGGAGGCCCGTGAAGGAAGAGCGGGTTGTAGGCCTGCCCGGGCTGCTCGGCCACGGCCAGGGCGGCCCCGTGAGCGATGCGGTTCTCAGGTCCGATCACGAAGCGATCGAAGCTGTAGCCGGGGTTGAGGGCGACCTGCGCCGCCGCCTCGCCGCCGCCGGCCTCGGAGTCGCCCGTGCGCTCGACGGTGAGCTCGACCTCGCGGAAGCTCCCACCGGCCTTGAGCAGAGCTGCGTGGATCAGCTCGAGGTAGCGGCGCCGCACCCACTTCGCGACTCGCGGCGGTGCCGTGAGGTAGATCACGGGGCCCCTCGACGCGGTCACGGTGAGGGGCTCGAACCACTGCTGGAAGGTCGACTCGTGGACGGAGGCCCTGAGCTCCTCGCGAGCGCGCAGCCAGGCTGCCTCTGCGTCGCGGGTCGTATCGCTCACGGCATTGATCGCGCCCAAGTGCTGGGCGCTCTCCTCCTCTCATCGCCCTCGATCTGGTGGCCTCGGAGAGGCCGGCGAGCGCGCGACTATAGCCGCGGCCCTGGGGCCCGCCGAGGGGCTCCGCGCGCCGCTGGCGCAAATGGCGGTGAAAACATCTGCGGCGGAGAGAGGGGAGCGCGCGGTCGCCGAACTGAGTCCGGCGCGACCGCCCTATACTGCCGTCCTTCCGCGCGCGCCGCGCGCGCCCTCCTGACTTATGAAGCGCACCTACCAGCCCAAGAAGCGCAAGCGAGCGAAGACGCACGGGTTCCGAGCCCGCAGTGCGACGCGTTCGGGTCGCGCCATCCTGCGGCGCCGGCGGCAGAAGGGCCGCAAGCGCCTCACCCCCTAGGGCCGGCGGTGGACGATGATCGCTCCGAGGCGCGAGGGCGCGGACGCCTGTCGCGGAGCGGCGACTTCGACCGGGTCTACCGGGAAGGAAGCTCTCGTGCTAACCGTTTCCTCGTCCTCTACGCCTTTCCCCGCTCGGCCGACGACGATGCCGGCGAGGTCCGGCTCGGCGTCTCGGTTGGTCGCCGCATCGGCGGCGCCGTGGAGCGCAACAAGGTGAAGCGCGCGATCAGGGACGCCTTCTGGAGCGCTCAGAAGTTGCCCGACGGCCACGATTTCGTCGTCGTCGCCCGCCGGGGCGTCGAGGGCCTCGTGGAGCGCGACGGGTCCGCGGGAGTCGCCGCGTCGCTCGGCGAGCTGCTCGGCGAGGCCGTGCCGGAGGACGGTAAAACGTGAAACGCTCGCTGACCTGGGTGCTCGCGGCGATGATCAGCGCCTACCGGCGCTGGATCTCCCCCCTCTTCCCTCGGCGCTGCAAGTACGAGCCGACCTGCTCGGCGTATGCGGCCGAGGCCGTTGCTGAGCTCGGCGCCCTCCGCGGCTCCATCGTCGCCGCCTGGCGCCTGCTGCGCTGCAACCCGCTCAGCGACGGCGGGATCGATGACCTCGCCGACCGGCGTCTCTTCCGTGGCGCCGGCGCCATGGAAGACCGTGCGCACCGCGCCCATTCCCACGCCCACCCTGAGGTGAGCCGCTGATGTTCGCCAACATCCTCCAGCCGCTGATCGATATCTCCAACTCGGTCCTCATTTTTTTTCACGACGACGTCGGCCTCGAGTGGGGCTCCGCGATCGTGGCGCTCACCTTCATCACCCGCGCCGCGATCCTGCCGCTGTCGGTGAAGCAGATCCGCTCGATGCGGGCGATGTCGGCCCTGCAGCCGCAGATCAAGGAGATCCAGGAGAAGTACAAGGACGACCGCCAGCGGCTGCAGCGGGAGATGATGGAGGTCTACTCGGAGAACAACGTCAACCCGTTCGCCTCCTGCCTGCCGCTGCTGCTGCAGCTGCCGGTCTTCATGACGCTTTTCTATCTGCTGCGCAGCCCCGAGTTCAAGCTGGAGACGAACGGCGCCGGCTGGCTGTTCATCCCCGACCTGACCGAGAAGGCGACCGGCAGCGTCCTGATCGTCCTGGTCGCTCTCTACATCATCACCTCGCTCTCCGCCGGGCTGATCATGACCGGGATCCAGTCGAGCTCGCAGCAGCGCATGATCGCTCTCGGCCTGCCGCTGCTGTTCACGCCCTTCATCATCGGCTTCCCGACCGGGCTGCTCGTCTACTGGATCTCGACCAACGTCTGGACGATGGGCCAGCAGGGCGTGATCAAGGTCTTCTTCCCGCCCGACGACGTGCCCACGCCGGAGGAGGTCCAGGCGGCAAAGCCGCCACCTCCACCCCCCAAGAAGAGGAAGAGAAGGCGGTAGTTCCCGTGCCCGACGAGCCAGCGGCGACGCCGGAGCCGATGCCCGCTGAGCCGCTCGATCGGGTGCGGCTCGTGCTGGAGCGAATCGTCGAGCAGCTCGGCCTCGAGGCGGAGGTCAGCGTCGAGGAGGACGACGATGAGATCCGCGCAGCGGTTGACGGCGAGGAGGTCGGGCTGCTGATCGGGCGGCGCGGCCAGACGATCGACGCGGTCCAGCTCCTCTGCTACCAGGCCGCCTTCAGGGGCCGCCCCGAGCGCAAACGGGTCAGCGTCGATGCCTCGGGCTACAGGGAACGGCGCAGCGAGGCGCTGCAGCGCCGCGGCGACCTCGCCGCCGAGCAGGCGGTCCGCGAGGGCAAGGCCGTCGAGCTCGAGCCGATGAGCGCGGGGGAGCGACGCGTGGTCCACGAGCATCTGCGGGACCGCCCTGGGCTCGATACCTACAGCGAGGGCGACGAGCCGAGCCGGTTCGTCGTCGTCGCTCCGCTGCTCACGGATTGACCGTCGAGCCGCCGGCCGCCGCGCAACCCGCGCTGGAGGCGGTCATTCGCTCGCTCGCCGGGGATTCCTCGGCCCCGACCTCGATCACCGACCCGCAGCGCGCCCGCAAGGTCCACCTCGCGGACTCGCTCTCGGGGTTGGAGCTGGAGCAGGTCCGCGACGCCCGCCGGATAGCCGACGTGGGCTCGGGCGCCGGCTTTCCGGGACTGGTCCTCGCAGCCTGCCTGCCCTCGGCGGAGGTGGACCTGGTCGAGTCGGTGGGCCGCAAGTGCGCCTATCTGCGACGGACGATCGCGACGGCCGGGATCGGGAACGCGACCACGGTATGTGAGCGAGCGGAGACCCTCGGCGTGGGCGCCGGGAGGGAGGCCTACGACGTCGTCACCGCACGCGCGGTCGGCAGCCTGGCGACCCTGGCCGAGCTTGCCTCGCCCCTGCTCCGCGAGGGTGGGGCGCTGGTCGCCTGGAAGGGCAGGCGCGATCGGCAGGAGGAGGCCGAGCTCGAGATGGCGCCGCAGTGCCTTGCGATGGACCCGGTCGAGGTGCTCGAGATGACCCCTTATGACGGCAGCCGGCACCGCCACATCCACGTCCTCCGTAAGAATGGGCCCACGCCCGATGAACTGCCGCGCCGCCCGGGAATGGCGGCCAAGCGCCCGTTGGCGGCAGGCCAGGGCTGAAGCCAAACATGGGAACCGTTTACGCGATCGCAAACCAGAAGGGCGGGGTGGGAAAGACCACCACCACCGTCAACATGGGCGCCTGCGTCGCGCACGAGGGGCGCCAGACCCTGCTCGTCGACCTCGACGCCCAGTGCAACGCCACAGTCGCCCTCGGGCTCTCCAAGGACATCGAGCCGTCCTCGTACGATTGCCTCACCGGCGAGGTCTCGGTGGCCGAGGCTGCGCGCCCCGCCGGTCCCGACAACCTCTGGGTCGTTCCCGCCAACGTCGACCTCGCCGGTGCCTCGGTCGAGTTGCCGCGCGCCGACGGCTTCGAGACCCGCCTGCGCGACGGCCTTGGGCCGGTGCGGGAGCGCTTCGCCTACACGCTGCTCGACTGCCCGCCCTCGCTGGGCCCCGTCACGGTCAATGCCCTCGTCGCGGCGGACCGTGTGATCGTCCCGGTCCAGGCCGAGTACCTGGCACTCGAGGGCCTGGTCCAGTTCCTCGACACGCTGAAGCTGATTCAGCGGGAGATGAACCCGTCGCTCGACATGGCCGGCGTCCTAATCACGATGCACGATGACCGCACAAGGCTCTCCCAGGACGTCGAGCGCGAGCTGCGCCAGCACCTGCCCGCCCGGGTCTTCAAGACCGTGATCCCGCGAAGCGTCAGGGTCGCCGAGGCGCCCAGCTACGGTCAGCCCGTGACCGAGCACGATCCGAACTCGGCGGGCTCGCGCGCCTACCAGGCGTTCGCGGAGGAGGTGACCTCCCTTGGCTAAGGCGCAGAAGCGCGGCATGGGGCGCGGGTTGGCCGCGATCCTGCCCGAGTCCGGTGCCGGCGGCCCCGAGCTCCGGGAGCTCCCCGTCTCCTCGATCGAGCCCAACCCCGACCAGCCACGCACCAAGTTCGAGCCCGATGCCCTGGATGCGCTGGCGGGGTCGATCGCCTCGGCCGGACTGCTGCAGCCGCTGATCGTGCGCCCTCTGGACGGCGGCGGCTATCAGCTGGTCGCCGGCGAGCGGCGCTGGCGAGCGGCCCAGAAGGCGGGCTTGGAGCGCGTGCCGGCGGTGATCCGGGTCTCTCCCGAGGACGAGCGCCTGCAGGCGGCCCTGATCGAGAACATGGTCCGCGAGGACCTCAACCCCGTCGAGGAAGCGCGCGCGTGCGCCGCCCTCGTCGACGATCTCGGGATCTCCAAGGAGGAGCTGGCCAAGCGCGTCGGCCGCAGCCGTGCCTCGATCTCGAATCTGATCCGACTGCTCGGCCTTCCCGACGGCGCCCTGGAGCTGCTCGAGAGCGGCGAGCTGAGCGAGGGCCACGGCCGCGCGATCCTGATGGCCGCCGACCAGGACCAGCGCCGACGGCTCGCCGTCCGCGCCGCCGCCGACGGCTGGTCGGTCCGCGAGACCGAGCGAAGGGCGCGCGATCAGGCGCCGAAAAAGCGCGGCTCGCGCAAGCCCAAGATCAGCGCCGAGGAGCGCGAGGCGATCGCCGACGCCGAGGATTCGCTGGGGGAGGCGATCGGGGCTGACGTGCGGGTCAGGGCGAGCGGAGAGGGCCTGCGGGCCGAGCTCGACTTCGCCGACCTGGACGAGGTCAAGGCCCTGGCCCGGCGACTTCGCCGCCGCTAACATCGTCGCTCCCCGTGGGCGATTAGCTCAGTTGGTTAGAGCGCGTCTCTGATAAGGACGAGGTCCCAGGTTCGAGTCCTGGATCGCCCACCTCCTCCTCCCGCAACTC
Organism: Solirubrobacterales bacterium; assembly: GCA_009691195.1. Taxonomy (GTDB): domain Bacteria; phylum Actinomycetota; class Thermoleophilia; order Solirubrobacterales; family 70-9; genus SHVA01. The sequence continues at coordinate 61,999 of SHVA01000012.1, forward strand.
CGTCCCGAGGGAGGACCGGGGGCCGCTGTAATAATGGCCCGGTCCCTCCATCGCGG
>SHVA01000047.1 GCA_009691195.1 Solirubrobacterales bacterium
GGACCTGCGCCTCGGCCGTCGGGGCGATCTCACCGTCGATGCTCGCTAGTTCGGCAGCGGCCATGGGGGATGAGGCTATCGGGACGGGGCGGCCGGGTTCTCGACGACCGTCGCCAGCCCCTGGCCGACGCCGACGCACATGGTGGCGATCCCGTAGCGGCCACCGCGACGGCGCAGCTCGCGGACCAGGGTCGTCATCAGCCTCGCTCCCGAGCAGCCGAGTGGGTGGCCGACCGCGATCGCGCCGCCGTTGACATTGAGTCGCTCGTGGTCGATGCCGAGGGTCTCGACGCAGGCGAGCACCTGGGAGGCGAAGGCCTCGTTGAGCTCGATCAGGTCGATCTGGTCCAGCTCGAGTCCCGCCGCGGCGAGCGCGCGCGGGATCGCCTCAACCGGGCCAATCCCCATGTAGGCGGGGTCCACGCCGGCGACGCCGAAGGAGACGATTCGCGCCAGCGGCTCGCGGCCCAGCTCGGAGGCGGCCTCCTCGCTGGTGACCACCAGGCAGGCGGCGCCGTCATTGAGGGTGGAGGAGTTGCCCGCGGTCACCGTTCCTCCCTCGCGAAAGACGGGGGGGAGCCCGGCGAGCAGCTCGAGTGAGGTGTCGGCGCGCGGCCCCTCGTCCTCGCTGACCAGCGCCGGCTCCCCGCCGCGCCTGGCCGGCGGCACCTCTACGGGGACGATTTCCTCCGCGAAGCGCCCGTCCTCGCGCGCGGCGAGGGCGCGCTGGTGGCTGCGAAGCGCCCAGGCGTCCTGGCTCTCGCGTGAGACCGAGTAGCGCTCGGCCACGTTCTCGCCCGTCTCGCCCATCGACTCCGTCGAGTAGAGCTCGGCCATGCGGGGGTTGACCAGGCGCCAGCCGAGCGTCGTGTCGGACATCGTTTGATCGCCGCGGGGAATCGCGCGCTCGGGCTTGGGGAGGACCCAGGGCGCGCGGCTCATCGACTCGACGCCTCCCGCCAGGTAGACGTCGCCCTCGCCGAGCTTGACGGCGCGGGCGGCCTGGTTCACCGCCTCGAGTCCGGAGGCGCAGAGGCGGTTGACGGTGACCCCGGGGACCGAGACCGGCAGGCCGGCCAGCAGCGACGCCATCCGGGCGACGTCGCGGTTGTCCTCGCCGGACTGGTTTGCCGCGCCCATGAAAACGTCGCTGATCCGCTCGGGGTCCACACCGGTGCGCTCGACCGCGGCCGAGATGACGTGGGCGGCGAGGTCGTCGGGGCGGACGGGGGAGAGGCCGCCCCGGTAGGACCCCACCGGGGTTCGCAACGCTTCGACTATGACTGCCTCGGGCACGCCGCTGGACTGTACTCTGGGCGCGCGCATGGTCTTCTTCCTGATGACGCTCGCGTTGCTGGCCGTCGGGGTCGTGGTGATGATGGGCATCGCTCGCATCTATCGCGAGCGATGCGTCGCCGACCTGATCGACTGGAAGCCGACCCGCTCCTACGAGACCGAGGCGATGTTCGAGGAGCAGGACGTCGAGCAGATGATCGCGGCGCAGAACGAGTACCGCCGCCGCCGCGGGGCGAGCGAGATCACCGAGCAGGACGTCAGGGCCCAGGCCGCCGAGGACGAGCAGGTGCGCGCACGCGGGCGAGGGCCGTTCGCGCAGGGCGGCGGTTTCGAGGACGAGGACGAGCCGCCCCCGCCGAAGCCCCGCCGCGCCAAGCGCAAGGGCAAGTGGCCCGTGCGCTGATCGTCGCTTGCGGCTGTCACGGCCGCGAGCTTGGGGCCGCCCTCCTCGCCGAGGGCTGGCAGGTCCGTGGCACGACCCGGGGAGCGGGCGTCGAGGGGATCGAGGCCGCGGGCATCGAGGCGGCGGTGGCCGACCCCGACAGCCCGGGCACCATCCTCGAGCTCGTCAACGACACGGCCGTGGTCGTCTGGCTGCTCGGCGACGCCGCCGGCGAGCCCGAGGCCGTGGCGGCGATCCACGGGCCGCGGCTCGAGCGGCTGCTGGAGAAGCTGGTGGACACCCCGGTCCGCGGCTTCGCTTACGAGGCCGGCGGCGGCGTTCCGGACGGGGTGCTCGCCGGCGGAAGCGAGATCGTCGAGCGCGCGGGCGAGCATTGGATGATCCCGGTGGTCTTTCTCGAAGGCGACCGCGGCGGCCCGGCCTGGGCAGGCGAGGCGGCGAGCGTGACCAAGGGCCTTCTGGGCGGCTGAGCCCGCGAACTCCGATCCGCATAGGCTGCGCCCGATGCCGGGGCACAGCCAGGGGACCTTCGAAGGGGAGGGCGGCCCCGAGATCTGGTGGCAGTCCTGGTCGCCCGATGGAACGGCGGCCAGAGCCACCGTGGTGATCGCGCATGGTGTGTCAGAGCACTCGGGCCGCTACGCGCACGTGGCCGCCCGGCTGGTGGGCGAGGGCTATGCCGTCTACGCCCTGGACCATCGGGGGCACGGGCGCTCTGATGGGCGGCGGGCGTGCGTCGACCGGGTCGCGCGCGCGGTCGCCGATATCGGCACCCTGATCGGAATTGCCCGCGCCGAGCAGTCCGGCGCAAAGCTCTTTCTGCTGGGGCACAGCATGGGCGGCGCTCTCGCGCTCCAGTACGCGATTGACCGCCAGGACTCGATTGACGGCCTCATCCTCTCGGCTCCCGCAGCCGCTCTGGAGGCCGCCTCGCAGGTGCAGCTGATCGCGGGGCGGGTGCTCTCGGTGGTGGCTCCGACGGTCGGCGTATTCGATGTCGACGCGGCCGGGGTCAGCCGCGATCCCGAGGTGGTCCGAGCCTATGTTGATGACCCGCTGGTCCACAACGGGAAGCTGCCGGCGCGAACGGTGGCCGAGCTCGCGTCCGCGATCCAGGGCTTCGAGAGGGGGGCGCGGACTCTGCGGCTACCGCTGCTGGTGATGTTGGGTACGGCTGACACCCTGGTGCCGCCCGACGCCGGCCGCATGGTTGAGCGGGAGGCGGGGTCCGCCGACAAGACGCTGATCGAGTACGAGGGCCTCTACCACGAGATCCTCAACGAGCCCGAGCAGGACCGGGTCATGGACGACCTGGTCGCCTGGCTCGACGCGCACTAGCGCCATTGAAGCCTCTCCAGTAGGTCTCCGAGGATGCGGGCGGTGGCGCCCCAGACGATCTTGTCGCCGACGCTATAGGTGTCGGTCCTGATCGGGACCCCGCGACGGACCAGGCGGCGCTTGGCGTAGCCCTCGGCGAGCTGGTCGAGGGACGCCAGCAGGACGCTCTCGACCTCGGCGGGGTTGGGTTCGAAGCGGAGCCCGTCCTCGATCAGCCCGACGAAGGGGTAGACGCGGTAGGAGGTGACGAAGGTCGAGACCGGGGGCAGGGCGCCGACGATCGCGGCGGCGCCGGCACGCAGCCCGATCTCCTCCTCGGCTTCCCGCAGCGCCGTCTCAACCAACTCCTCGCCCTCGTCCCTGCGTCCCCCCGGGAAGGAGATCTCGCCGGCGTGGCTGCGCAGATCGGCGCGCCGCTCTGTCAGGACCAGGCCCGGGTTGCGCGGCCATCCGTAGACCGGGATCAGCACCGCCGCCTCGGTGCGGCCGTGCGCCTCCATCGCGATCGCGTCCCCAGGGTCGAGCAGCCGTCCCCGCAGCTCGTCGGCGCTCACCGGGAAAGCAGTTTGTTCCGGGCGAGGAAGGCCCGTACGCGGCGGTCATAGGTGGAGGGCCCGACGTTCCACGCCTCGACGTGGCCCGCGCCCGGGACGCGAAAGTAGGTGACCAGGCGCGGCAGGGCCGCGGCGAACTGCTCGGAGGATGAGATCGGGACCGAGTCGTCCTCCGTGCCGTGGAAGAGCAGGATCGGGATCTTGAACTCGTCGGCGCGGGCGACCTGGTTGAAGTCGTCCCAGTCGAAGTCGATCCGCTGCGTCACCGCCCACTCCATCGTCGTCGCCAGGAACCGGGGCAGGCCGCGCTCGTCGGCCTGGAGGTCGATCACCGCCTTCCAGTTGAGGACCGGGGCGTCGAGGATCAGGGCCCGGACGCGGCCGGCGAGCGGTGACTCATGGACGAAGTTGGTGACGATGGCGCCGCCCATCGAGTCCCCCAGCAGGATCAGCGACCTGGCCCCGTTTCGTATCGCGTAGCGCGCCGCGGAATCAACGTCCTTCCATTCGGTCGCACCGAGGTGGAAGAGGCCGTCCTCGCTGGGAGGGGCGCCGGGGTCGTTGCGGTACTTGGTGATCAGGGTCGGCACGCCGGCCCCGTGGAGGGGCCCCAGCACCCGCAGGCCCTCCTCGCGGGTGACGTTGTGCCCGTGCACGAAGATCGCCCAGGTGTCGCCGCGGCCGTCGATCCGCCAGGCCGGCATCCGCCCGAGCTGCGAGTCGAAGCTGACCTCGCGGAAGGGGATGCCGCGCGCCGTCTCGGGGTTGCCGTCCCAGACGTTCTCGCCGAAGTTCACCTTGTCGCCCTTTTCGATCTCACCCCTGAGCTCGGTCACCGGCCGGGTGACCTCGTCGTCGGTCTCGCGGACGACGTCGTGCACGATGCCGTGGCCGCCGGGGAACTCGAGCGAGAAGACCCCGTGGCGGGCGCTGTTCTCGTCGCGGGCGAAGCTGACGAGCTTGCCCTCGTCGGGCAGGTCGTGGATCTCGACCCGCTCCACATCCACCCCGAATGGGCCGGAGGTGAAGTCCGGCTTCAGCAGCCCCGAGGAGAAGAACCAGCTGATCGCCGCCACCGCCACCACCGCGAGCACGGCGAGAACCGCGATCGAGATCGCGAGGGCGCGGCGCCAGTGCCTCCGCACCGAGGCGCCGATCTTGGCGACTCCCTCTACTTCACGCCCTTGGCGCAGACGACGCCGAGCAGGGTGTCGATGTCAGTGCTGCCCTGTCCGTCGATGTCCACATCGTTGGTGATGTTGGCGACGCCGATGCTCCACAGCCGGGGGCCGCCGGTGCCTCCGAGGTTGCCGATGCCCGAGTAGTCCTGCACCGCGCCCGGAAGGGTCGTGTGGAAGTAGCCGCCCAGGGCCTTCGTCTTGACGGGACACGGCAGGGTGGCGACCCGCTCAAAGCCGGCGTTGAGCGTCGTCAGGGCCTGCTCCTGGAAGTACTGGATCGTCACGCCCTTCGCCTTCTTCTTCGCCGTCTGCGCCAGGGCCGAGCCCTGGGCGCCGGCTGCGGGAGAGTCCACGCGCTCAACCGGGACGACGCCGTCGTAGTTCCGGTCCGCGCTGACCGTCAGCTGCTTGTCCTCGCCGCCGCTGCTGATCGCCGCAAATGCCGCCCCGCCGACGAACGCCGCCACCACGCAGATAGCCGCGGTGCTCTTCTTGCTGAGTTTCATCTGCCCCTCCCGGGAAAAGTCGGTTGCCCAGTCACGGTACCCGCTGGCGGCGTCCCGGTCCACATTCGTTGCGCTCAGATGATGACCTGGACGGTGCCGCCATCCACGCTCCAGGCTGCGCCGGCGACGTAGGAGGCGCGCTCGGAGCAGAGGAAGACGATCGCCGAGGCGATCTCCTCGACCTCGGCGAGCCGGCCGATCGGGCGTTTGGCGCCGGTGGCCTCGAGCGCCTGCTCACGGGAATCATGGCCGCCGCGGCCCTGGGTCTGGTCGAGCAGCCCGTTCTCGTCCATCCAGAGCTCGCTCTTGACCGGGCCGGGGCAGACGGCGTTGACGAGTACGCCCTCAGCGGCGTGGCGGTCGGCGAAGAGGCGGGAGAGCGAGAGCTGGGCGGCCTTGGCGACCGAGTACTCGGGCATCGTCGCCGAGGGGCGCTTGGCGGCGGTGCTGGAGACGTTGACCACCCGGCCCCAGCCGCGCTCGGCCATGCCCGGGATAGCGGTGCGCATCAGGCGCATTGGAGCCATCACGTTCAGCTCCCACTGCGCCTGCCAGTCCTCGTCGGGGACCTCCTCGAGCTCGCGCAGGCGCGCCGTGCCGGCGTTGTTGACGAGGACGTCCACGGGGCCGAGCTCCTCGGCGGCTTTGACGATCTGAGCTGGAGCGTCCGGCTCGGTGATGTCGCAGGCCAGCTGGGTAGCGCGGCCTCCGGCCTCGGCTCCGGCGTCCGAGCAGTCCTTGACCGCGTCGGCAAGGCCGGACTCGGTGCGAGCGGTCAGCAGCACCGAGGCTCCCTCTGCGCAGAGCATCCGCGCGGTCTCCCGCCCGATCCCGCGGCCGGCGCCGGTTACGACGCATGTCCGTCCCGCGAGGCCGAGATTCACGACGTGAACAGCTCGAGCGAGTCGCCGATCTCGACGTCCTGGCCGCTGAGCAGCTTGTGAACCGGCCACTTGCCGGCGATCACCAACAGGCGCTCGCGCTGTTCGTCGCTGAGCTCGGCGGGAACTCGGATCCTGACGTCGAGCTTGCTGCCGCCCTCGTGCGCGTCGGGCCAGTCCACGTCCACCTCGACCGCCCCCAGCTCCCAGCCCTTGTGATCGGCATAGAGCTCCAGCGTGATTGCGGTGCACGAGGCGAGCGAGGCCGCCAGCAGCTCGGTCGGCGTCGGCCCCGCGTCACTGCCTCCGCTGCCCTCGGGCTCGTCGGCGACGAGCCGGTGCTTGCGGATCTCGAGCTCGGTCGCGAACTTGCCGCTGCGGCGGGAGCTGGCGCTAGCCATCCTCTCGCCCCTTGCGGCCGGCGAAGAGCTGGGGGTTGGGCTCGTCGGCGAAGCGGGCGAGGGCGAAGCAGAGGTCGGAGGCGCGGTTGAGGAAGCGGATCACTGCGGTGGAGGCGAGCCCCTCGGCCTCGTGAAGCGCCGTGACCCGGCGCTCGGCGCGGCGGATCGCCGTTCGCGCCACGTCCAGCGCCGCCGAGAGCTCGGTTCCCCCCGGGATCACGAACTGGGGAGGGAGGTCGACCTGGTTCATGTAGCGGTCGATGTCCACCTCCAGGGCGTCAGCCATCCCCTCGGTGATCCGGCTGATGCCGTCCTCGAGCCGCTCCGCGGCCTCGGGCGCGGTCGCGAGCTCCGCCCCCGCGACGAACAGCTCCTGCTGGAGCTGGAGGATGTCGGCGGCGAGGCCGTCCTGGTTGCGGGCGCAGAGGGCGCGGGCTACCCCGAGGGCGGAGACCGCTTCGTCGATCGTGCCGTATGCCTCGGTGCGGGGGTTGTGCTTGGCGACGCGGCCTCCGTACCAGAGGGAGGTACTCCCGTCGTCGCCCTTGCGCGTGTAGATCTTGACCACGGGGCGACCTTACACACGAGCCGTGCCCGCTTGCCCGCGAGCACCCCGAGGCGAGCGCGCCTAGAGCGGGTTGAAGGCGATCCCGGTCAGCAGCTTGGGGAAGAAGTAGGTGGACTTCGGGGGCATCGTCTCGCCGGCGGCCGCCACCTCGCGGACGAGCTCCACCGGGGTGGGGCGGAGGAAGAAGGCGGCGTCGCACTCGCCGGCATCGAGCTTGGCGATCGCGTCCTCCGCGCTCGGCGTGTAGCCGAGGTTGCGCTTGGCCGCTATGTCGTCGGCGCTGAGCCCGAGCGCGCGCTTGAGGAAGAGCTCCTCGAGCGCCGCGGCGTCGAGGCGCCGGTAGGCCTCGGAGCGGTCGCCGAGGACCTCGTCGAGGGGGCTGGGCTCGCCCGGCTCTGCCAGGAGCCGCAGCCGCCACGCCTTCCCGTGGTGGGCGTCCATGTAGCCGAAGCTCGCCGGCGGCTCGTCGGGGCCCGGGACGAGTTCTTCCTCGCTCACCTCCTCGAGCTCGAACAGCTCGGTGGCGACCGCGCGAACCGCCTCGCGCTGTGCCTCGTCGAGGTCCTTGAGCAGCCGGTGGGTGCCGAACACGGTCAACCCCGGGTCGGATAGGGAGACGAGGGCCATCAGCACGTATTGGTGGGGCCCCTCGCCGCCGACCTCGCGGGCGTAGGTCATCGCCGTCTCGTAGCGGTGGTGGCCGTCGGCGATCAGCAGCTCGGCGTCGGCGAGCTCGGCGGTCACGGCCTCGTGCACCGCGGGGTCCTCGATCCGCCAGATCCGGTGGGTGGTGCCATCGGCGTCAGTGACCTCGCTCCAGGGCTCGCCGCCGGTCGCCGGCTCGATCAGCGGCCAGGCGTCGCCGTCGGAGAGCGAGAAGATGGGGGAGAGGTTGTGCCGGGTAGCGCGGGTCAGGCGAAGGCGGTCCTCCTTGGGACCGGGCTGGGTGCGCTCGTGGGGGCGGATCCCCTCGCCGTACTCGGCGAGCTTGACTCGGCAGAGAAAGCCGCTCCGCGTCATCCGGCGGCCGTCGGGCGCGGTGTAGTCCTGGGTCAGCGCCCAGAGCGTCGGCTCCCGGTCGGCACCGAGCACACCCTGGGTAAGCCAGCTCTCCATCGTCTGCGCGGCGTACTCGTAGCCGTCGACCCCCTCGGGCCCCTCCGGCAGGTCGATCTCGACCACGTTGAAGGGCGAGCGCCCGAGCAGCTCGGCCCGCATCGCCGCGTCGATCACGTCGTAGGGGGGCGCTACCACGTCAGCGAGCGAGGGGACCGACGAGAGGTCGTAGTGGACTGCGTTGAGCGGTTGAACGTCGGCCACGGGCGCGCAACCCTAGCTATAAACTCACGGGAATCGGGGCGTAGCTCAGCCTGGTCAGAGCGCCCGCTTTGGGGGCGGGAGGTTTCGCTGGTTCGAATCCAGCCGCCCCGACCTCACAGCTTCGAATCCTCAATACGATGCGCGCCGTGGGCAACCTGATCGACCTCTCGGCCCCGATTCGCCCGGACCCGCCCGAGGTGCCGGACCTGCTGCGGACCGAGATCGAGTACGGGACCCATGCCGAGGGTGCCGCCCAGATCGAGACGATGTTCGGGGTCGGCCCCGAGCTGCTCCGGGACGGCGAGGGATGGACGGTCGAGACCTTCCTCCGGCTCGGCACACACAGCGCCACCCACGTGGACGCTCCCTGGCACTACAACTCGACCGTCGCGGGCGAGCCGGCGCAGACGATCGACCAGCTCCCGCTCGAGTGGTTCTACGCGCCCGGCGTGGTGATCGACGCCATCGACCGCGGGGACGGCGAGTCGCTCGACGTCGCCGACGTCAAGGACCGCGTGCCCCGCGCGCTCGAGCCGCTCGACATCGTGCTCGTCCGGACCGGCCGGGATGCGTTCTACGGCCAACCCGACTACATGTCGCGCGGGCCGGGGATCACGGCCGACGGGACCCGCTGGTTGTTCGAACAGGGGGTTCGCGTGATGGGCGTTGACGCCTGGGGCTGGGACGCGCCGCTCCACCTCCAGGCGGAAGAGGCGAAGGGCTCGGGCCGTCCCGGCGTCTTCTGGGCGGCTCACCAGGCCGACCTCCCCTATTCGCAGATCGAGCGCCTCTTCAACCTCGGCGCACTGCCGCCCGTGGGCTTCACGGTCGCCTGCTTCCCGCTCAAGATCGAGGGCGCCAGCGCCGCGCCCGCCCGGGTCGTCGCAGTCCTCGACTAGGCCGAATCGAATAAGGTCGCGCCCGTCTGGTCCCCGCTTTTAAGGAGCCCCTCCGAATGATGCGATCCATCCTGGGCGCCGCGGCCCTGATCAGCGCCTTTGCGCAACCACATCCAGGCCGTCTTCCAGCCCGAGTAGACCGGACCCCGGAGAGGACATAGGCCGGCACGTGGACGGCAGCTTCGTCGAGGCCGAGGGCCTGCGCCTGCACTATCTCGAGCAGGGCACGGGCCCGCCCGTGCTGCTGCTCCACGGCTGGCCGACGTCGTCCTATCTGTGGCGGGACCTGCTCGGCCCGATGAGCGAGCACAACCGCATGATCGCCCTCGACCTTCCCGGCTTCGGCCACTCGGACAAGCCCCTCGACGCCTCCTACAGCTTCCGCTTTTACGACAGGGCGATCGACGGCTTCCTCGATGCGCTCGGGCTCGATGCCGTCGGGCTCGCCGTCCACGACCTCGGGGGCCCCGCAGGGCTCTACTGGGCCTCCCAGCATCACGAGCGGGTCTCGAAGCTGGCCCTGCTCAACACCATCGTCTTCGCCAGGCCCTCCTGGGCGGTGGTCGCATTCGTCGCCGCCTGCCGCATCCCCGGGATCCGCTCCTGGATGGTGACGCCGGCGGGCATCGCCCGGGCGATGAAGCTCGGGGTCAGCGACTCGAGCCGCCTCGGCGACGACGCGATCCGCGCCTACCAGGAGCCGTTCGAGCAGAAGGATGCTCGGCGGGCGCTGCTGAAGGCCGGGACCGGCCTGCACCCCGGGGGCTTCAAGGAGATCGACGGCTGGCTGCGGGGCAGCTCCCTCCCGATCCGGATCGTCTACGGCGAGGACGACCGGATCCTGCCCGACGTGGCCAGGACGATGGGCAAGGTCGCGGACATGGTGGACTCCTCACCCGAGGTCACGGCGATGCCCGGCTGCGGCCACTTCCTGCAGGAGGAGCGCCCAGCGGAGATCGCCGCCGAGCTCTCGACCTTCTTTCGCTGAGCCTCAGCCCGAGCGGGCCATGGAGCGGGCGGCGGCCCAGCGCTGGGCGGCGAGGGTGAGGCAGCCCGAGACCAGCAGCAGGAAGACGTTGATCGCGAGCACGGCCAGGGCACCGAACCCCTCGGTGGGGTTGCCCGTCCCGAAGGCCACACCGAGGTAGGCGGACACCGGGATGGTCGTCACCGAGATCGCTACCCCGACCGCGGCGCTCGCCCGGGTCTCGAAGGCGAGCATCGCGGCGATGCCCGCGAACAGGGCCACCAGCACGGTGGTGTAGTCAGCCGTCACCAGCCCCGAGATCGCCTGGTGCTTCACCTGGAAGCTCTCGCCGATCAGCCCCACTTCCTGCAGTCCCGCGGCCAGCAGCATCGACACGATCGCAACCAGGGCCAGCCCGATCGTGAGCGTCAGAAGCGAGCGTCGAGCCAGGCGCCACTTGCGCGCGACGAGCCCGACGCAGCTCGCGCAGACGGGCAGCAGGTCGGGGCTGACGGCCATCGCGCCGACGATCAGGATCGAGTTTGACTTGATCACCCCGAGGGCTGCGATCACCGCCGCGACCGACATCAGCGTCAGGTAGCGCCCGAGCGGACGGGAGTTGGCCCGCGCCTCGCCGAGGATCTCCACCCACGCGACCGTGCCGGCGGTTCCGATCTGGGTGCGCCCGGCCGGCACCGGCGCCACCACGTCAACCCGCGCCAGCACGTATTCGTGCGGAGTGACCCCCATCTCCTCGAGGGCCACGATCACGTTGTCGGCCGAGCTGGGATCGACGTCGGCGGAAAGGATCCGTCCCTCGGCGGCGTGGGCGTCGGTCCCGGACATGCGCCGGACGCCCTCGAGGGCGCCGAGGGAGCTGCCGATCACCTCGGCGCGTGCGTGTGAGGCTGACAGCCGCAGATGAAGCACGAAGCGCTGCAATCGTGACAACGCCGCCGGAGGTCCTCGATGCTTCGCGACCGCAATCCTGATCGTCCTAGAGTAGTCTGGCTGCCGCTCGTGAACCGTCTGGGCATAGCCCTCGCCGCAACCGCGATCGCATCGCTGGCGCTGCTGGCCTTCGGCTGCGGGGGCGGGAGCGACGACGACAGCTCGAGCTCTAGCGGCGACGTCGCGCTCTCGACCGACACCTGCGGCGAGCTCGAGTACGGCGGCGATGGGGATCCCCAGGCGCTGATCGTCACCGACCTGCCGATGCAGGGTGATTCCAAGGAGCGCTCCGAGCAGCAGGTCGAGGCCGTCAAGCTGGCGCTCGAGCAGGCCGGTTGGAAGGCCGGGGACGTCACCGTGGGCTTCCAGGCCTGCGACGACTCGGTCGCCAAGACCGGCCTCTGGGACGAGCAGACCTGCACCGACAACGCCACCGCCTATGCTGCCCACGAGCCGCTGCTCGGCGTCGTCGGCACCTACAACTCCGGCTGCGCGGCGATCGAGATCCCGATCCTGAACAAGGCCAATGTGGCGATCGTCTCCCCGGGCAACACGGCGGTCTGCCTGACCGAAGAGAGCGTCAACTGCGAGGACGGCCAGCCCGAGAGCCTGTATCCCAATGGCAAGCGCAACTACGCGCGGGTCGTGCCCAACGACGCCTTCCAGGGAGCCGGCCTCGTTACCTTCGCCCAGGACCAGGGAATCGACAGCCCCTTCGTCCTCTACGCGGCCGACGACCCGACCAGCACCGGTCAGGCCCGGAACTTCGTCGGCGCCGCCCAGGAGGCGGGGCTCGACCTCGTCGGCCAGGGAAGCTGGGATCCCGACGCCAAGGACTACAACGACCTCTTCTCCCAGATCGCGGGCGCGGGCGCCGACGGGATCATCCTCGCCGGGCTGACCGACCAGAACGGCGGCAAGCTGATCGACGACAAGGTCTCGATCCTCGGCGACAACACGACGATGCCGCTGCTCGCCTTCGACGGCTTCGCCCAGCAGTCCACGATCGATGAGGCCGGCGCTCCCTCCGCGGGCATGTTCGCGAGCGTCCCCGGCCGCTCGCCGGAGAAGCTCTCGGGCACCGGCGCAAAGTCCGTCAAGGAGCTCGAGGGCAGGGTCGGCGGCAAGGCACTCGAGTTCTACGCGCCCTACGCCGGCGAAGCGGCTGAGGTCCTGCTCGATGCGATCGCCACCGCCGGCGACGAGCGCGACGCCGTCAGCGAGGCCGTGCTCACGACCAAGCGCAAGGACGGCATTCTCGGGACCTACGAGTTCACGCCCACCGGCGACCCGAGCGTCGGCCAGGTGACGATCCTGGTCGCCGGGGACACCTTCACGCCCGAGGCCGAGGTCACGCCCGAGGCGAGTCTCGTCCGCGCCGCCCGCAACTAGCGGGTCCGCATGAACTCATCCTTTCGCCGGTCCTCGCGCTTCGGCCTGATCGGGGTCTTCGTGGTCGCGATCGCCGTCGCTGCGATCGCGCTGACGATGGGCCAGGGCCAGGGCCAGGGCCAGGCCGACCCCAAGCAGGCCTACATCCTCATCTTCGGCGTGATCGGCGCCTTCATCGTCCTGCTCCTGGTGCTCCAGGCCCGCGACCTGACGCGGGCCGAGGGGGACAGCGTAAGGGGCGCCGTCGGCGCGCCGCATGACGTCGCCGACCCGACAAAGCTGACCGAGCCCGAGCTCTGGGCTTCGCTGGCGATCAAGCCCGTCGACGACGACGCGGTCAAGGCCCGCCAGGAGGCCTGGGGCGCCGCCCGCAGCTCGATGCGGCTCGCCTGGCTGATCGTGCCGCTGATCTTCATCGGCGTCGTCCCCATGTACGTGCTCGGCACCTTCGTGCCGTTGATGATCTGCGTGCCGCTGATCGTCCTGATCGCCCTCTATGGCGCCTTCCGCGCGCTCGGTCCCGGCGGGCACCTCCAGCACGGCTACGAGCTGACCGACCGCTCGATGGCTCCCCTCGGCCTCCAGGTCAGCGAGAAGTGGATCGTGCGCCTGCAGCCGCGCTGGATCCAGCCCGGCTGGCAGACCCGCCTCGACGGAGCGCTCGGGCTCTCGGGCAAGCGCCACGGCCGCAAGGTCTCTGTCCGCTTCGAGTCCGGGGTGGGGAGGCCTCTGAGTGAGGTCGCGGTCGGCGTATCCACTCCCGAGTTCGACATCAAGGCCAAGGACGGAAAGCTGAAGCCCGACGACAAAGCGCCGCCCGAGGTGGTCGAGTTGCTCCAGGCGCTCGGCTCCTCGACCCGCTGGCGCAGCGTCCACGCCGAGTGCGGCCCCGAGGGGATCCTGGTCCTTCGCAAGGGCAATTCGGTCAGCGAGTGGCTCTGCGACCTCTGGCTGGCTAAGCATCTAGCCGACGCCGTACGCTCCGCCTAGAGCCCCCGTAGCTCAGCTGGACAGAGCGCCGGTTTTCTAAACCGGATGTCGCAGGTTCGAGTCCTGCCGGGGGCGCTGCCCGTCCGCAGCGCCCAGCGCCGCGCTAGATTTGGAGCCGTCCTGGTGGGCGTAGCTCAGTTGGTAGAGCTCCTGGTTGTGGTCCAGGTGGCCGCGGGTTCGAGTCCCGTCGCTCACCCTCCAAGAAAGGCCTGCTGACACGCAGAATCTGGCCCAGCAGTCTTCCGACTAGCGGCCGGGGCGGGCATAGTTTGGGCATAAATCTGCGCACGTAGGAGTGCCTCTAACGCGGCTAGAGTCGAGCCGCATGGCCAAGCGGAGGGACAAGGGCAAGCAGGCGAAGCGCCACCCGCCACGGCGCGATCCGACGCAAGCCCGCGAGATCAAGCACCGCTGGCGCGACTACAGCACCGAGTCAGGCGCCCGACCTGTCAAGGAGTTCCTCCGCAAGCTGAGCGACGAGGACCTGGCATCGGTTGTGGCCGCGATGAAGGACGTTCGTCAGCACGGGCTCCGGGGCGCCCGCCATCTCGAAGGCAACATCTACGAGGTCCGGGCCGACGGCAAGGGCGTGATCTAGCGGATCCTGTTCGCACCCCAGGGGAAGCGAAGCCAGGTGTTCCTCGCACTTGAGGGGCTGAAGAAGAAGACGCAGAAGACCCCAAAGGGGGCGATCGACCTCGCGAAGCGACGGCTGCGCGACTGGGACCGTCGGGGGAAGCGCTGACTCGCTATCTCATTATGGAGATGCTAGTCTTGATATCGCAAAGGAGGAATGTGATGACCGAGAAGGACTTTCTCGACGAGATCGTTGACGAGCGCACCGCGGAGAATCCCGAGTTCCCGCAGCTCGTTGACGCTGCACAGCGTCGGCGAGAGCTCCTCCGTGCGCTCGCGCAGAAGCGGCAGGAAGAGGAGCGCTCACAGACGGCAGTTGCGGCAGCCATGCGCAGCTCCCAGTCCAGCATCGCCCGGCTCGAGTCGTCCGCCACCGACGCGCGGATCTCGACGATCGACCGCTTCGCGCACGTTCTCGGCTACCGCGTGCAGTACCACCTGATCCCCGAGGGCAACTCGAGCGACCCGCCCGTCGTGGTTCATCCGCGGTCGTAAGTCGTTCGGTTTGCGTGCGTGCCGCGGCTCGTGGCCACATGCCTGCGACATCGGCCCTCGAGGGGGAGATTCGCGTCGGCCAGAGGCACAACCGGGTGTGGCGGTGTTCAGGCGGACGTTCGAGGCGCTGAGCTACCCGAAGGGGTCGGCAGAGACGGCGCCGAGTGCCCGCCGCATCGAGCGCCGCGCGCGCGCGAACATGCCCGGCTACGCGCGGAGGTGGCGCAGGGCGGACCTCGCGGCGTTGAAGCCGCCCATCCCGTGGATTCCCGCTCCCGGAGGGGTGGCGGCCGAGCAGATGAACAGGCCCGGGGCGCCCGCGCTGTAGGGGTCGCGGGCGAACCGCGGGCGGATCGCCACCTGGACGGGGGTGTTGGCGCCGGTGATGATGTCGCCGCCGACGTAGTTCGCGTTGTGGGCGGCCAGCTCGGCGGGGGAGCGGACCGAGGTCGCGACGATCCGCTCGCGCAGGCCCGGCGCGAAGCGCTCGATCTGGTTCAGAACAGCGGTCTCCCCGTCGCCGTCGTAGCCGCTGGGAACGTGCCCGTATGCCCAGACCGGATGCAGATCCCCCTTCGAGCGCTGGGGGTCGGCAAGGTACTGCTGGCCTACGAGGACCATCGGCCGCTCGGGCATCCGCCCGCGGTTGA
>SHVA01000048.1 GCA_009691195.1 Solirubrobacterales bacterium
AGCGCGCCCGACTGGACTCGAACCAGTGACCTTCGGTTTCGTAGACCGACGCTCTATCCAACTGAGCTACGGGCGCATGACCGCGAAGTATCGCGGCTGGTCAGGGTAGCGTGGAGGGATGAGCCCATCGGCGACCAGACAAGCGGCCAAAGCGGGCTGATCGTGCGGATGCTGCTGGGCTGAGGCCCTCAGCGGGAGGCGGCGGCTGCCAGCGCCTCGGCGGCGCCCTGCATGCCACGCCGGTTGGGATGGATGGACGCCGCCCAATTGCCCGGGATCAGCGGCTCGACCCAGCGGGTCGAGGCGGGCCTGCAGGCGTCGTGGCCGATGCTCGCCGCGTACCAGTCCACGAACCGGGCTCCCGTCCCGGCTGCCTGCTTGGCGAGCATGCGATCGAGCTGGCGGACCTTGGCCCTCAGATAGGGGGCGTCGATGAAGGAGATCGGCATCTGCGGCCAGCAGCCGTGCCCGTCCTCGGGCAGGATCGCCGGGTAGTTGACGACGTAGACCCGCGCCCGCGGAGCGCGGGCCCGGATCGCCCGCAGCACCCCCGCCACCAACGGCGCCACCGCCTTGATCCGGGCGCCGATCGCGTCAACGCCGCCGGCCACGTACCTGCGGCGGCACGGCGAGCCGAAGGGGTTTGCCGCGATGCAGCTCTGGACAATCCCCGAGAAGCCGATGTCGTTGCCGCCGATGGTGAGCGACACAACCCTGGTCGCGGCGTTGAGCGAGTTCAGCTGGGGCGGGTTGGGCGAGCCGGCACCGAGTGGCTGGGGGGTGAACATCTGGCTCGTCTTCGCTCCGCTGCAACTCGCGTCGCGCAGGGGCAGGCCGATCCGCGACGCCGCCAGGTGCGGGTAGTTGTGGCTCGAGCGAAAGCAGCCGAGCGGCCCAACCGGATAGGGGACGAGCGGCCCGGCCGTGTAGGAGTCGCCGAGCGGGACGTAGCCGGCGGCCGCTCTCGCCTCCGCCGCGCCGAGCCACCCCGCCACCGCGACGGTGACCGCGAGGGTCGCCAGGCTCGAGCTCCGCATCCGGGACATACGGGGCTGAGGTGCAGCCGCGCTCACCTAGCCCCCGCAGGGCCGACGGTTTGCGCAGCCGCTACTACTTCTTGTGCGTCTTGCCGATTCCCGCGCGGGTCTCGGTGAGGAACGGGATCAGGTTCTTGACGAAGGCGTTGCGCGGATAGGCCGTGAGCGGATCGATGTGGGCGTAGCGGCCATGACGATTGATGAGCGTCAAATCGCGCTTGGGGACGCCCGACTGCTCGGCGAGGTTGCGAGCACTGTCGAGGACCCGGCCGTCGCCGAGCGCCGCGCCGAACGCGTAGATCGGCATCCTGACCGCGCCGCCGTGGGTGGCGTCGACGTCGAGCACCTGCTGGGCGTCGTTGGCGACCCCGTTGTTGACCGCGCCGCTGTCGATCGAGAGGCGCTTGGGGTGGTACCAGGAGGTGCCGTCGAGGCCCTCCAGGCCCGAGCCGGCAAAGGCCGCGGCCACCCGCTGGATCGGCGTCAGCTCATCCGCGTCGTTCCAGCCGCGAGGATCGCCGCTGTCGGCGAGCCTGCCCCCGTGCACCTGGACCAGGGCGAGGTTCGCCGGGCCCGTCTCGGTGTCGAGGGCGTAGCCGTACTGCGCCTCGTTGTCGGCGTTTACGGGCGGCTTCAGGTCGGCGGGCGCCAGGACCCAGTCCTGGAAGATCGACTCGGAGTGGGGATCCTCGCGCGCCTCGTTGGAGCCGACCGCGTTGAAGGCGCCGGCGATCCAGGGGAAGCCGAGGCCGAGCAGGTCGAGGAAGGGAGGCGAGGCGTCGAGAGCGTCGAGCGAGGCCTGCGCTTCCTGGGCGGTGGGCGGCTCACCGAAGCGGCTGGCGCCGTCGATCAGGACCAGGCCCTTGAGGTCCTTGGCCCCCGCCGTGCCGCTGAAGTCCCAGGTGGCGTAAGCGGTGGCGATCGATCCGCCGAGTGAATGCCCGCCGAGCACGACCCGCTCGCCGGCGTGGCGTGCGGTGCGGACCACCGCGTGAATGTCCTCGACGGCCACCTTCATGCCCCAGTCGCGGGCGAAGGGCACCGTGGAGTCCTGCAGGGGGGTGAAGTGGGGGTTGATGGCGCCGTTGGAGAGCCAGCCGAGGTAGTAGTCGAAGACGTCCTGGGAGCTGATGTCGCCGCTCTTGTACTGGTTGAGGCGCGTCTGGTCCTCGAGCAGGTTCTCGCGGCGCTCGATCGACCACACCTGCCAGGAGCCCGTTTTGTTGCTGCGCTTGGTCCGGGCGACGATGTCGCGGGAGAGCGGCAGGAAGTTGGAGGCGCCGGCTGAGGTGCCGGGCGCGAGCAGCAGCACGTTGGGAGCGCTCTTGGGGCCGACCTTGAGGATGCCGACCTTGTCGTACTGGGAGGGGGTGCTGGGCTCGTCGTAGCCCTGAATCCTGCTGAAGCTGGTGGCGCCGGCGCCCGGGGCGGCCAAGCCGAGCATCGCCGCGGCCGCGACGGCCGTCAGGCAGGACCTGCGCAGGGTGATCCTCGACCTCACGTCTCTCTCTTTGTTCGGTTCCGGCTGGTTGCGCCGGGCCCGCTGCCTCCCGTGGCATCGGCCTTTGGGCGCTGCAACGTACCAACCACCGGTTGCAGGGCGAAGTTGCGGTCGGAGTCGGCTAGGCTCGCGCGCCGGTGGCCGAGCGAGCGGACAAGCCCAACAACCGCCTCTCGGCCTCCGACATGTCCTCGCTCCTGGCCGAGCGCGGCGCGGTCCACGTCAACGTCGGCGGCACCATCATCGTCGGCGGCCGGGCCCCGGACTTCGACCTGCTGCTCGCGCACATTGAGCGGCGCCTCGACCTGCTCCCGCGCTACCGCCAACGGATCACCGAGATCCCGCTGGGGATCAAGAACCCCGTCTGGGGCGATGACCCCGAATTCGAGCTGAGGCGTCACGTGTTGCGCACGGGGCTGCCGAGCCCGGGATCCGACGCAGAGCTGCGCGAGCTCGTCGGCCGGGTGATGTCCGAGCCTCTGGACATGCGCCATCCCCTCTGGAAGCTCTACCTCGTGGACGGGCTCAGCGGCGGCCGCCACGCGCTGATCTCCAAGTCCCACCACGCGCTGGTTGACGGGGTCTCGGCGGTGGACGTGGGCACCGTGCTGCTCGACGTCACCCCGGAGGTCGCCGAGATCCCGGCGAAGGGACGCTGGTCGCCGAGCGCCCTCAGCCGCGGGGAGCTGCTCGGAGGAGCGGCGGCCGAATGGGTGACCCAGCCGCTCGAGGCCCTCGGCCGCGGTGTCCGCAGCGCCGTCACGACGCCGGTCAGGACAGCCAAGCGGGTGACGAGGACCGCCGAGGCGGCGACCTCGCTGGCGGCCGGCGGCCCCAAGTGCCCGCCGAGCTTTCTCAACGTGGAGATCGGCTGCGACCGCCTGGTCGGCTGGATGCGCACCGACCTCGCACAGCTCAAGGCGGCGCGGGGGGACAGCGGGGCGACGGTCAACGACGTCATCCTCGCGGTCGCAGCGGGCGGCCTGCGCAGGCGCTTCAAGGCGCGCCGGATCAAGCTCCCCGAGTACCTGATCGCGCTGGTGCCGGTCAGCATCCGGCGGCCCGGCGAGGAGGACTCGCTCGGCAACAGGATCTCGACGATCTTCGTCCGGCTCCCGATCAGGGAGCGAAACCCGCGCAAGCGCCTGCGGCTGATCCGGGAGGAGACTGTGAGGCTGAAGAACTCCCCCGCCGTGGACGCCGCCTCGCTGATGATCCAGGCGACGGGCTGGACGCCTCCCACCGTCAACAAGCTGATCTCGGGCGCCATGTCGCGACCGCTGGTCTTCAACTTGGTCGTCTCCAACGTGCCGGGCCCCCAGCAGCCCCTGTACCTGCTCGGCCGAAAGCTGCGCGAGATCTACCCCTACGTGCCGCTCTCCCCTCAGGAGCACGCGCTCTCGGTCGGGGCGATCAGCTACGACGGCGGCCTCTACTTCGGCCTCGTGGGCGACTTCGATGCGATGTACGACGTCGAGCGGCTCGCCGCCGATATGAAGGAGGCCCTCGCCGAGCAGCTCGCGGCCGCAAAGCCCCGGGCCAAGCGCCGCGCGCCCGCCAAGCGGAAGCCCGCAGCGAAGGACAAACCGAAGCGCGGGCCCGGCTCCAAGCGGACGCGGAGGCGAATGGCTAGGGGCGGATGAAGACCGGCGTGCCGAGCGGCACGCGGGCGAGCAGCTGCACGAGGTCCCGGTCTTCGGCGCGCAGGCATCCGTAGGAGGCGGCGCCGCCGATCGGCCCGGCCGAGCCGTGGATCGCGATCCTGTCGCCGCCGATCCAGCCGGCGGGCAGGCTGGTCTGGTGGCCGCTGAGCGCCAGCACGCAGCAGCCGTAGTAGTCGGGGATCGCTGCGCCCGCCAGCGCGTCGGTGATCGCGTAGTCGCCGACCGGCGTCTCGGTCCCCGCGGCGCCGATCGTCACTGGTATCTCCCTCAGCGTGCGGCTCCCGTAGTTGAGGTCGACCCGCCGCGTCGAGAGGTTGACCTCGAGCCAGTAGGGCGTCGAGTAGACGCGCAGGCTCTCGCGGTCGTCGCGGATCCAGCCGAGCCGGCCGTTGGCGAGCTCGGGAGAGTGGACGCCGATCCAGTCCCCCTTGCGCGCCGTGATCCAGAAGGTCCTCGGCAGACCGAAATCGGTCTCATCGCCGACCCGCGTCAGTGGCCTGCCCGCGGGCGCGTCCCTGAGCACGACGCGGTGGCCACTCCAGACACGGGCGATGTCGAAGTTCGGGCCCGGCGGCACCTCCGGCGACTTGGGCGCCGAGGCCGAGGGCAATATCCCGAGTGGACCCTGCGGCAAGGCCGCGGAATCAATCGCCGGCGCCGTCACCACGACCCGGTCGCCCTCGTCCGAGCGGCCGAAGGTCACGAAGGCGGCCACGGCGCTGACCACCACCGCAAGCGCTGCGAACCCGGTGCGCACCGGGTGGCGATCCACGGCCCTGCGAAGCCTCCACGGCGCGATACGCATCGGAGCGGAGAGGGAGGGATTCGAACCCTCGAGAGGACTATCAGCCCCCTACTCGCTTAGCAGGCGAGTGCCTTCAGCCACTCGGCCACCTCTCCGTGCGGAGGCCCGATTGTAGGCTGGCCCGGGATGACAGGAAGCGAGGAATCGACCACCCCCGAGGAGGAGGCGCAGGCGCCCGCGCCCGCCGTCGATCCCGAGCCGACTCCGCCGCCCGATCCCGCCCGGGCGGCCACCGAGGCATACGAGCGCTACGAGCGCGCCTTCGAGGATGTCCAGGCGCCGTTCGCGTTCGTCGATCTCGACGCCGTCTGGTTCAACGCGGCCGACATGCTGCGCCGCGCGGCCGGCAAGCCGATCCGGATCGCGAGCAAGTCAGTGCGCAGCCGGGCGGTGCTGGAGCGGCTGCTCGACCTCGACCGCGGCTTTCAGGGCACGCTGGCCTTCACCCTGGCCGAGGCGCTGTGGCTCTGGGAGCAGGGGCTGCGCGACCTGCTGGTCGCCTACCCCACCACCGACCGCGCCTCGCTCGCTCGCCTCGCCCGCCTGACCTCCGAGGAACCCGACGCGGCTCCGGTGCTGATGGTGGACAGCATCGAGCAGCTGGAGTTCATCGAGAACGCGGCCGGCGCCTTCGCCGCCCCGCTGCGCGTGGCGATGGACATCGACCTCAGCTACCGGCTGCTGGCGGGCATGATCAAGATCGGCCCCAAGCGCTCCCCCGTGCGCACCCCCGAGGCCGCCGCCGCGCTCGCGATGGAGATCCGGGAGCACAAGCGCTTCACCCTGGTCGGGCTGATGGCCTACGAGGGGCAGATCGCCGGGGTCGGCGATTCGATCCCCGGCCACCCCCTGCGCAGCGCTGCGATCCGGCTGATGCAGCGGGGCTCGGCGCGCGACGTGCACGAGCGCCGCGCCGAGATCGTCGATGCCGTCAGCGAGGTGGCGCCGCTCGAGTTCATCAACGGCGGCGGCACCGGTTCGATCGAGCTGACGGCATCCGAGGGCGCGGTGACCGAGGTCGCGGCCGGATCGGGCTTCTACGCGCCGGTGCTGTTCGACCACTACAGCGCCTTCTCGCTGACGCCGGCCGCGATCTTCGCGCTGCCGGTCGTGCGCATCCCGGGGCGCGGCGTGGCGACGGCGCTGGGGGGCGGCTACCCCGCCTCCGGGGCGGGCGGCGATGACAGGATGCCGGTGCCCTTCCTCCCGTCCGGGCTCAAGCTCGACTCCTTCGAGGGCGCCGGCGAGGTCCAGACCCCCGTTCGCGGAGCCGCCGCCGACGCGCTCGAGATCGGCGACCGGATCTACATGCGCCATGTCAAGGCCGGCGAGCTCTGCGAGCGGTTCAACCGCCTCTACCTGCTCGCGGGCGACACCATCCGCGACGAGGTCCTCACCTACCGCGGTGAGGGCAAGGCCTTCCTCTAGCCGGCGCGCGCGACTCAGGCCAGTGCGGACGGCGGGCCGAGCACGCGGTCGAGGTGGGCGTTGCGGAAGGCCCCACGGGGGTCGAGACGGTCGCGCAGCGCAAGGAACTCCTCCCAGCGCGGATACCGGGGCGCCAGCGTGGCAGCGGTCTGGAAGTGGCGCTTGCCCCAGTGGGGACGACCGCCATAGCCGTCCATGATCTCCTCGACCGCCCGGAAGTAGGCCTCGAAGGGCATGCCCTCGTACATGTGGACGGCGACGTAGGCGGTGTCGCGGTCGTGGGCCGGGCTCAGGTGCGAATCGTCGGGGGCGGCGAACCGCACCTCAATAGGGAATCCGACCCGGAGCTCGGGCCGCTCGGCGACCTCGAGCACTGAGCGGATCGCCTCGGCCGCGTGGCGGCGGGGGATCGCGTACTCCATCTCGACGAAGTGGATCCGCCGCTGGCTCGCGAAGACCCGGTAGCTGCGATCCACCTTCTCGCTGCGGCCGACCTGGCCGGCCGCGAAGCGGGCGAGCGCGGGGATGCGCGATGGCATCGCACGGCCGATCCGGGAGATCGCGTCCATCGCCCAGTTCTCGAGCACGATCTCCTGGGCGAACTCCGAGACTGCGTTGCGGGGACGGGGCTCGTCGGCGGTGCGCTCGCTCTGGCGGATCAGGGCGGTCTCGGTGTGGGGGAAAACGTAGAACTCGAAGTGGTCGCTGCCGTCGGCGAGGTCGTCGAGGTTCTCGAGGACCTCGCCGAGCGGCCGCGGGGAATCGACCCGGCGCAGGGTGAAGGCGGGGACCACCCGCAGGGTGACGGTCGCAATCACGCCGAGCGCCCCGAGCGCGATCCGAGCCGCCGGCAGCGCCTCGGGCTCGGAGTCGGCGGAGATCTCGATCATGGAGCCGTCGGGGAGCGCCAGCTCGACCGCCTCGACCTGGGTGGACATGTTGCGGAAGCCGGAGCCCGTGCCGTGGGTGCCCGTTGAGATCGCGCCCGAGACCGTCTGCCGGTCGATGTCGCCGAGGTTCTCGAGCGAGAGGCCGTGGCTCCAGATCGTCTCGTTCATCACGCGCAGCCCGATCCCCGCCTCCACCTTGACCAGGTGCGAGTCACGATCGACGTCGAGGACCCTCGTCAGCCGGTCGAGCCGCAGCAGGACGCCGCCGGTGCAGGCGAGATCGCCGAATGAGTGGCCCGCGCCGACCGCGCGCACCGCCTGGCCCTCGACCGCGGCGCGCCTGACCGCATCCACGAGCTCAGCCCGGTTGGCGGGCCGCTCGATCCTGGCCGGCCGGCAGCTCGCGTCCCCGGCCCAGTTGCTCCACTTGGCGGCCATGCGGGCTCAGCGTAGATGAGCGCTCAGCCCGGCCGGGTCAGTCGTGCGACGATTGCGGCGTGGAGTGTGCAGCCCAAGGGCGCGTGCCCCCGTTCGACCCCGCCGAGCGGATGAACCTCTGGTTCCGCTCGCTCGGCTGGATGGCGAGACAGCGGCCGGTGACCTGGTTCCTGGTCAACGTCGGCAACCGGATTGACCCGATGCTGATGCGGGCCACCGGGGGCCGGGTGAAGACCACCATCGGCGCCCCGACGGCGCTGCTGACCCACATCGGCGCCAGGACCGGCAAGAGGCGGACGACGCCCCTTGCCTACTTCACGGACGGCGACCGGGTGGTGCTGATCGCATCGGCGGGCGGCGCCCCGCGGCACCCGGCCTGGTATCGCAACGTGATGGCCAATCCCGAGGTCGAGCTCTGGTCGGGCGGCGGCGGTCGCTACCTGGCCCATGAGGCCGACGGCGCAGAGCGCGAGCGGCTCTGGGGCACCGCCACCTCCTTCTACCCCGGCTTCGCCGACTACCAGCGCCGCGCCGGCGCGCGGACGATCCCGGTGGTCGTCTGCGAGCCCATGGCCCAGAGCTAGGCGGCGGCGTCGCCGGCGTCGAGCCGGACGTCGACCACCACGCCGTTGCCTCCGTCACCGCGAGCCTTGGCCCAGCCGAGGACGATCTCGACCCGGTCGCCGTCTTGCCGGTAGCCGACCGGAAAGGTGAACTCGCGGCCCGAGCGGAGCCCGGTGACGCTGATCAAGACGAGCCGGCGGTCCAGCAGCCGGTGGGCCGGTGAGCGCCGCAGGGCCTTGACCACGGGGTTGGCCGCGCGGTTGAAGGCCGCGAAGAGGCCGTGTCCCTCAGGCGTGGCGGGACGGTACCGTGGCGTCTGTCCCCGGAGGGGTGGCAGAGCGGTTGAATGCGACGGCCTTGAAAGCCGTTAAGCGTCTTCTGGCGCTTCGTGGGTTCGAATCCCACCCCCTCCGCTTGAAGGCCCCGGAGTTCTGGATCGGTAGCGGGACTCCGGGGCTTGCGACCAGCGCCGCGTGGGTCAGCCGAGACCTGCAAAGTGCACGCTGTGGCGGGCCAACGCCTACCTTAAATAGACCAACCCCTCAAGCGCCAGCCAAAGGTTGGTCACCGATCCAGTAGCGCGGCCCCGGCCCGAGGCCTGCCGCCCGGTCGCCGGGATTGGCGAGCTTGCAGCGCTTGAGCGACAGGCAGCCACAGCCGATGCAATCGCCGAGGCCGGCCTTGAGCCGTTCAAGCTCGGCAATCCGCTGATCGATCCTCAATGTCCAAGTCGCCGACAGGCGCGACCAATCCCGCCGATTTGGTGCGCGATGGGGAGGTAACTTGGCAAGCTCCGCGCCGATCTCTTCGAGCGTCAGTCCGATCCGCTGGGCGAACACGATGAAGGCAATCCGGCGCAGCACCGAACGCGGGTAGTGACGGTGGCCCGAGCCCGCCCGCTCGGACGTGATCAAGCCGCGCTCCTCATAGAAACGCAGCGCCGACGACGCCACCCCGCTTCGTCTTGAGACCTCGCCAATCGCGAGCACAGTGCGCACTCCGCAAGAAAAGCAGGTTCCGACCTTGACTTCAAGCTAACTTGAACTTGTAGCTTGGGACTTCAGCTCCATTTCCAGCCACCAGAAAGGCAGCAATGACCACACAAAGCCTCAGTCAACAGATCATTGACGCGGTCAGCTCGTGGGGAGGAATCGATGCGGGCGTAGGCAGCCGCGGTGAGCTCGGCTTCAAAGTGGGCCGACGGTCGATCGGCCACCTGCACGGCGACCATGCCGCGCACTTCACCTTCCCGAAGCGGACTTGGGCCGAGCTGCTTGAACAAGGTCGGATCGCGCCTCACCCATTCTTCCCCGATAGGCAGGGACTAGCTGCGCGGACGATCGAAGACGAAGACGACATCGGTGATATGATCGAGTTGCTGCGACTCAACTATGACCGTGTTGTGGCTCGGCACGGACTCGAGTCGGCGTGACCAGTGCGATTTCCACGACGAAGGTCCTTGTAATCGGTGCGACCGGCAGCCAGGGTGGAGCGGTTGCTGAGCTGCTCCGCTAGCCCCCCAGCACTGCCTTCACGTTGCGGGCGTAGTCCGCCGTGGTGAAGCAGGTGGGCTCGGCGAACTCCTCCATCGTCAGCGAGCCCTCCCAGCTCTGGTCGGCGGCCGCGCGAAGCAGGGGCTTGGTCATTGCGAGGGCGTGGGCGGGAAGCGAGGCCGCGTGATCGCACCAGCGGTCGGCAGCGGCGAGCAGCTCCCCGTGGGGGGTGACCTCCTGGACCAGCCCAATCTCGAGCGCCTCGGCCGCCCCGATGTGCTTGCCGGCGACGTAGTACTGGAGCGCGCGCTGGTAGCCGAGCCGGCGGGTCAGGGCCCAGCTCGTGCCGACCTCCGGAAGCAGGCCGAGGCGACCGAACCCGGGCACGAGGACGCCGCGCTCGGAGGCGAGCGCGACGTCGCAGTTGAGGGCGAAGGCCAGGCCGACCCCCGCGGCGGGGCCGTTGACCGCAGCGATGAAGAGCTTGTCGGTGCGGGCGATGGTCCGCACCGTGGCGCCGAACTGGTAGCGGATCCAGCGCCAGGGCCCGGTGGCGCCCTCCTCGTCGTCGTCCGCGGCGATGCGACGGGCCGCGTTGTCCATCATCCGCAGGTCGCCTCCCGTCGAGAAGCCGGGGTCGGCGCCCGTGATCACGATCGAGCGGATCTGGTCGTCGGCCGCAAGCGCATCGAGCTCGCCGCGGAGCTGGATCATCATCGGGGCGCTGAGGACGTTGAGCTTCTTTGGGTCGTCCAGAGTGACCACGGCGCGGTCGGCGGCGCGATCCACCCGGACAAGGCGCCGTTCCTCCTCCCGCCCGGAGGCGACCAGATCGCCGTAAGACAATGCGTCGGACATCAGTCTCCCTTCGTCGGGCCGACGGACGCCCAGGCGGCGTCGGCGAGGATTCGGATCTCTTCGGGGCCAGGCCGGCCGGCTCGCCCCGCCGACCACAGCCGGCAGTAGCGGTCGGCCGGTCCGAGCCAAAGCGAATAGGCGAGCCCGATCTCAAGCTCGCGGAGCCCTCCGTACTGGGAGTGCCCGCGCCACCAGGCCAGCACCTCGGCGAAGAAGGGGGAGTTGAGCTCGCGCAGCCGCTCAGCGGGGGACGGCTGCGAGCGCAGCTCCGAGGACTCGTCGACGAAGGAGGCCACCTCGGGCTTCGAGAGCCTCCAGTCCACGTGGTAGGCGACGAGGCCGCGTACCGCGGCCTCGGCCGAGGGCTCGGCGCGGAGGGCCTGGAGCATCCCCCGCTGGTAACCGCCGAGGGCGCTGACGTAGAGCTCGGCGGCGATGTCGAGCTTGTCGTCGAAGTGGTGGTAGAGCCCGCCCACGCTGGCCCCCGCGCTGAGCCGGATCTCTCCGAGCGTCGTGCCCGCGATCCCCTTCTCGGTGAAGCAGGCCAGGGCTGCGTCGAGGATCTGCCGTCGCCCGGGCGCAGAACGCGGCGACTCGCGGGAGGGAAGAAGGGCGGGCCGAGGCATGGCCGAATAATACTCTGTTAAGACGGATGAATGCTCTGCCGAGTCTCATGGCCCCCAACGACGAGCGGGGCGCCCCCTGGCGCCCCGCTCGCTCGCTCCCGACTGGGAGAGGTCGGCTACTTGATCAGCTCGACCTCCTCGAACACGTTGCCGTCCTCGAGCTCCGTTTCGTGCACTGCGGTGCCCGGGAGGAGGTCGGCGACGGTGCAGACGTTGTCGTCGTCCCCGTGCTCATCGTCGTCCATGTCGTTGCTGGAGCCGTCGTGGCCATGGCCCTTCTCGCTGGCGGCGGCCGAGCGATCGTCGCTGCTCTCGTCATCGCCACTCTCGTCCCCACCGTCGTCGTCGTCACCGTGCTGGCCGTCATCGTCACCTGATTCGTCTCCTGCCTCGTGCTCGTCCTCGGTCTCGCACTCGATCTCGGTGGTGCCATCCACCGTGCCTGAGACCTGGCCGCCGCCCGCGAGGTCGATCACGAGCGTCGTGCCGTCGAACGAGGCGATCGTGCCGGCCTGCTCCTCGCCGTCCTCGATGCCGTCGTCATCGGTGTCGGGGTCGGTCGGGTCGTTGCCCGTGCCGTCCTCGCCGTGGTTGTTGAGGCCGTCGTGGTCGCGATCCTCGGCGCCGTCCTTGGTGCCGTCGTCATCGCTGTCCACGTCGTGGGGCTTGGTGCCCTCGTGCGCCTCGTTGCCGTTGTCAACCTTGTCGCCGTCGCGGTCCTCGTCGGCGTCCTCGGTTCCGTCGTCGTCGGAGTCCACGTCGCGCGGGTCGGTGTGCGAGCGAAACTCACCGCGGTTGTTGAGGCCGTCGGCGTCCTGGTCCTTCTTGGCCTGGTTGGACTTCAGCGAGAGCTTGTGATGCTTCTCCCACTTGTCGGGCAGGCTGTCGTGGTTGCGGTCCTTGGCGAGCGCGGTGCCGCCGAGTCCCACCAGCAACAGCGCGATCGAACTGGCCGCAACCACCAGAAGCGTTCTCATTGTGCTTGACATCGGTTCCTCTCGGTCGAGACAGGCGGCGATGTGCGCCGCGTCGTTGAAGCGTTCTCGCCGAGGATCGGCTCCCGGGGGTTAGGGAACGGTAAGGCGGCGGTTAGGAGATACCCAAGCGTGGGAATCGGGTTGCAGCGGCGGGCGGGCGGGCGCGGGCACGCCTGGATCGCGCAACCCTGGGGCAATGGCGAAATCCAAACCTGGCCGCCGACACGCGGCGGCGCTCGGCGCAGCGGTCGCCTTCCTAGCCGTGCTCGTCGCGCTGAGCGCGCTTGCCCCGGCGGGGGCCAGCAAGCGCGACTTCACGCCGCCACGTAAGGCGGCATACTTCGGCTTCACGGATACCGGCGAGGTCAAGAAGTTCAGCTACTTCGCCCACATGGTGGGGCAGCATCCCGCGGTGATCGGCACCACTGACACCTGGGGCACCGACAAGCTCCGCGGCTACTTCCAGCGCTGGCGCCAGGCGAGGGCGCGGCCGATGCTGAGCATCTCGACCAACACCGGCTACGAGGGCGACGAGGTGATCAGCCCGCGCGGGATCGCGACCGGCAACGGCGACAACTACCTGCTCACCCTCAACCGGATGTTCCACAAGTGGGGGCACCCCGGCTACCTGCGGATCATGGCCGAGCCCAACGGCCACTGGAACTCCTACTCGGCCTACAACTCCGATGGCAGCCGGCGCAGCTCGGCCCACAACCAGCGCTGGTACCGGCAGGCCTGGCGGCGGATCACGATCATGGTCAAGGACGGCGGCAAGCGGGGCGCCGTCAACAGGCGGCTGGGCGACCTCGGGCTGCCCCCGGTGCAGAAGCCAAGGGGGCAAAAGCTCCCATCGGGCCTCTGGCACAACAACCTCGCGACCCTGTGGGTGCCCCAGACCTTCGGCTCCCCCAACGTCGCCGACAACATGCCCTCCGCCTACTGGCCCGGCTCCAAGTACGTCGACTGGGTCGGCACCGACTTCTACTCGAAGTTCCCGACCTGGTCGGCGCTCAACCGCTTCTACCACGACTGGAAGCAGAAGCCGTTCGTGTTCGGCGAGTGGGGCGTCTGGGGCTCGGACGACCCCAGCTTCGTCCGCAAGTTCTTCAAGTGGCAGCACAGTCACAAGCGCGTGCGGATGTTCGTCTACTACAACGGCCTGGTCACCAACCCGCTGAACCCCTTCAACATCGAGGGGCGGCCGCAGAGCCGGCGGGTGCTGCGAAAGCAGCTCCGCCGATCCGGTTACCCGCGCTACGCGCGGGAGTGGCGCCACCCGCTGAAGAAGCACGGCGGTGGCGGGGTCTACGCCCCGAAGTGAGCTAGCGCTCGCCTATCAGCAGGGTCTGGACGGCGCGGCCGATCAGGCCGCGCTCGTCGTAGAGGGCCGAGTCGGAGATCCCGACCCCGTGGCGCTCCGGGCGCGTCTCCGCGTCGAGGCAGACCCACTCCCCCTCGGGCATCCGGTGGAGGTGGACGCTGAGGTCGATGTTGATGAACAGGTGGCGGCGGATGTCGAGCACGGAGCTGACCCCATTGCCGGAGTCGGCGGCCACCAGCACGCGCTGAAGGGGCGTGGGCTCCTCGCCGGCGACCAGTGGCCGGCGCATCCGCATCCAGACGATGGCGGGCCCGCTCTCCATGAAGCCGCCCGAGACGAAGCGCACGTCCATGGCGCTGTGGTAGCCGACCTCCTCCCCGGTGGGGAAGTAGGGCTTGCGCTCGGCATCCTCGGGCCCGGGAGGCGCCGGCGAGGGAGCGGGCGGATCGAACTCGACGTCCCCCACCCGCACCCTCCAGGCGGAGGCCCGCACGACCTCGGCCTGGCCGCTGAGCAGCGAGGCCTCGATCAACTCGACGCTGCGGCCGGGGCGCACGAGCCGCGCGCTGACCGAGAGCCGGCCGATCGGAATCGGCCGCAGCAGCTCATAGGTGATCCGCCCGACCTGGGCATGGGGACCCTGATCGCCAACGCGACCGCCGCCGAGGCGCTCGATCTCGCGGCCGATCAGCGCCGCAGGCGGCCCGAAGTGCTGGGCGCCGGAGTCCCAGGGTCCCCGGGTCAGCTCGGCTGCGACGAAGCCGTCGCCGTCGCGCTCATAGAAGGCCTCGGCCACGGAGAACCATCCTAGGCGTGGCCCCCCCGTCGCTTCTAGTTGAGCATTCTGTCTGGCTTGGGCCCTAGCTTCGGGTTCCAGGATGGCGACGAGGGGAAAGGCATGGAGCAAGGCACGGGCGGCGTGCCCGCGCCCCGAGGGGCTGCTCTTGCTGACGCAGCTGCACGCC
>SHVA01000049.1 GCA_009691195.1 Solirubrobacterales bacterium
ATGAAGGCCCACTTCGGCCTCGGCTACACGCTCTGCGACCTCGGCCGCCATCGAGAGGCCTACAACCACCTCCGCGTCTACACGGAGCTGACGCCTCACAACGCCTGGGCCTGGTGCTGGCTCGGCCAGGTTTGCGAGGAGATGAGCGAGGCGGCCGAGGCCAAGAGCGCCTACCGGCGCGCCATTGACTGCGAGGCCGAGTGCGGCTTCGAGACCAACGCCGCCGAGTTCCTCTCCGCCTTGGCCGAGAAGAAGAGGGGGGCACCCTAACGCCCAAGGGGCGAGGATCGCCGCACCGGGCCTTGGGAGGGGATGGAACCGGACGAAGCGATCCTTGATCCCGACCCGGGACCCGGCTCGTGGTCCAACTGGAGCCGGGTGGCACTGGGCCATGAGGAGGTCACGATCGACTTCGCCGCAGTCGACCCGTTCGACGAGACCAGAGCCCAGACGGTCGCGCGAATCGTGATCCCGCCGGGCGCCGGCTTCGAGCTGCGGGATGCGTTGATTTCCGCACTCGAGGGTTACACTGAGCGCGGCCGACCTTGAACTGGCTGAAGACAAGACTCAGGCGCCGCAAGAAGCGTCCCGCACGCTCTCACGCGATAGAGGATGCCCGCTACGCGAAGCCCGGGGATCCGGTCTGGGACGGGATCGCGCGAATGAACAACGAGCGTCGGCGCGCGATGCGCCACAGCATTGACACGGGTGAGCCCTACCGCGACCCGTTCTTCCCCAAGCGCGGCTAGAACCGCCCGCCGCAGAGCTTCCAGACCCCGCGGTTGTGTTTCCGCGCCTTGCGCTGGGCGCTGCGGAACTGGTCAATGCGGGTGAAGGGGCTGCCGACCACGTAGACGCGCGCCCAACCGCGGGCGAGCATCATCACCTGGAGCGTCTTGGAGCCGCGCTTGACGTAGGCGAGCAGCCGCCCGTAGCGGTCGCGGCGGGGCTGGTTGGCGTCTCCGACCAACTTCACGCGCCGGCCGTCGGCGAGCTTGTGCATCGCGCGTGAGGCCTGTGCCCCGCCGCACTCGCGCCCGCCGTAGACCTCGGGGGTGTCGATGCCGAGCAGGCGGACCCGCTTCACCACCCTGCGCCTGACCCGGACGTCGATGGTGTCGCCGTCGACGACCTCCGCCACCCTGCCCTTGCGACGGAGGACCGAGTCGTCCTTCGACCCCCCGCCGCCTCCGCCGACCTTGCAGGGGCAGGGCAGGCTCTCGCAGGCGATCCCGTCGGCGTCGGCGTCCAGGTTGTAGGGGTCCGAACCGGGCCCGCCGTGGTCGAGGAAGAACTTCTGGGCCTTGGCCTGGTTGGCGAAGTCGGCGCAGTCGCGGTCGGCGGCGTGGGCGCGCACGGGCGCCGGTCCTGTCGCAGCGATGGCCAGCAGTGCCAGCCCGAGCAGCGAGGCGGTGGCGACAGAGCGGTGAGGGACCACCACCGCGCGATGTACGATCGAGGTCGTCCGATTCCCGCCCGACGAGCGACTCAATGGCACGTCACACCGTCTATCTGCCCTCCAATGTGGATGTCCTGGTCCAAGTGACCGCGCGCGAGGACGAGTCCTATTCGGAGACCGTGGCTCGCCTGATCCTGGCGGGTTTGGGTGTCGGCGAGGAGGTCACGATGCCGAGTTGGATCGGCGCCGGTGAAGGGCCCGAGGATTTCTCGATCAACGCCGAGAAGTATTTGCAGGAGATGGCGGAGGAGTGGGAGGACTGAGGGCTCAGATCACCGCGTGGAGGCGGCGGCCCATCGCACCGCGCGAGGAGTCGAAGAGGGAGCAGAGGCGATCGAAGTCCTTCCCGGTGCTCTTGTAGAACCGTTTGATGAGCGGGGCGGGCATCAGCAGGGCGGCGGCGAAGGCGTTGGCCTCGGCCTCGGGGAGGGGCAGCTTGGCCTTGCGGTGATCGACCACCGCTGGGGGCGATGCCGGGGCGGGGGCAGGCTGGTCGTCGGCGGGGTCGATGCTCGCGTGGCGGCACATGACCGCGTTGTCGCGGGAGTGCAGGAGAAAGTGACCGAGCTCGTGGCCGATGGTGAAGCGGCGGCGGGGCGGCCAGCGGCGGGCCTCCTCGGCGTTGACCCAGATCTCTTGGCGGGATGGGAGGAGGAGGCCAGAGAGGGACTGGCCGTCGCGCAGGGGCGGGGCGCCGGGGGCCGCTGCCATGTCGTCCTGGTCTCTGACCAGGAGGCCGAAGCAGGTGTCGGCGATGTCCTCGACGGGGATCGGGAGGTCGGCGCCGTTCCATACGTAGGGGGGGAGCTCGGTCAGCAGTTTGACCGCGCGGCGCTCGATCGCCTCGACGTCGAGCTCGGGCTCAGCCACCGGTGAACAGCTCGTCTATCTCGTCGCGCTCGGGCTTCTTGCCCGCCGCGGCCGGGGCGGGGGGCTCGCCGGGGTCATGGTCCGCGTGCACGACCGTGGTTCGGGCGAACGCGACGCCCTCGCTTGAGGCCGAGCTCGGTGTCACCGCGGCGCCGGCCTTGCGCAGTGCCTCGCGAGACTCGCCGACGATCGAGCCGAGGGCGTCGAGCACCTTGTTGGAGACGCGGTCCGCCGGCAGGAAGCCCTGCTCCATCTCGTGGTAGTAGCGGGCGACCTTCTGCTCCTTGCCGGTGGCGCCGAGCGCCTCCGCCAACCGCTCGACCAGGTCCTTGCGCTTGATCTGGGCGCGCTCTCGCAGGCGGGGGAGCAGGGCGGGCCAGAGGCCCGAGCTGCCGGTCAGCGACTTGGTCAGGCCCTCGGCGACCTTCTCGGCGGGCGAGCCGGCGAAGGAGTTCGGATCGAACTCGCGGCCGGGGGCGTTGGCGAGGTAGCCGTCGATCAGGGCCTCGAGCTCAGCCCTGTCGGTTCCCTCGAGCTGGTCGAGGTAGGCGAGCGGGCTCGGGCCCTCCCCTGACTTGAAGGCGGCGACGTACTCGCTCAGAAGTTGCTGCACCCTGTCGGGGGCCTCGGGGCTCATCTCAATTCGTCTCGCATGTCCTTGCGGAAGCGGGAGAAGATCTGGTGGGCGTTGGCCTCGGTCATCTTCTTGGCCTTGGGGAACTCCTGCTTTACGAGGGGGGCCACTTCCTTGGCCGTGTGTCCTTCGATTGTCAGCAGGATGACCCTGCGGTGGACCTCGGATCGGGTCTCCAGCACGCTCTGGAAGATCATCTTGATCTCGACAGGACCGTCGGGGCCGCCTTTCGGGTCGGGCAGGGTGCGGCCCCCGGTGTCGTCGTCATCACTGCCCCGCTCCTCGACCAGGCCCTCGCCCGGCGGATGGCGCTCGCGCTCCTCGTGGTAGTCGGCGATCCGCCGCTGCGTGATCGTGCGGAGCCAGGCGCGAAACTCGCCGACCGAGCTCCCCTCGAAGGCCGAGGAGATTGCGCTGGCGAGGATCGTGCCCGTGACGTCCTCGATGTCGTCCCTGGGGACCTTCATCGTGACGCGGCCACGGGTGATCTCCTCGTAGCGAAAGGCCAGGATTCCGACCGCCTTCATCACGGCTGGGACCGCCCCCGCGTCGCGTGCAGCCTGGATGTAGTTGATGAGCTTCTCATCGGAAAGCCCGTTGAGCGTGTGCTCGCTGAGTTCATCGAACTTCGCCAAGCGGGTCCTTTCCCCCAGGGTCGCTTATCTGCTCCGGCGGCTGACGGCGTCGTGCAAACTTAACGTCAGCTTCTCACGGTGTCGATCCGCAGTTTGCGGTCGGCCCTGCCCGGGCGCCTGATCGGCGCCCTCAGCCCTTGCGGTTGAGCTCGCCCAGCAGCTCGCGGGCGCCGGTCCTCTCGCCGCCGCTTCGCTCCAGCTCGATCGCCTTGGCGTAGGCGGATCGTGCCTCGCTGACCTCGCCGATCCCGGCGCAGGCGCGGCCCAGCCAGCACCAGCCCCAGGCGTTGCGGGGCACGAGCTCGGCGTAGGCGCGCAGGTGGCGGTGGGCCTCGCGGTGGCGCTAGAGCTCGACCAGGGTGTAGCCGAGGCCGAAGTGGGCCATCAGGTCGCCGGCCTGCAGGCAGGCGCGCCAGTAGAAGGCGGCGCGCTCGCCCTTGCTCTCGACGGCGCGGTTGAAGAAGTAGCGGTTGATCGTGTCGGCGCCGCCGAGGAAGGAGCGGGCCGCGAGCACGATCTCGCCGGCGCTGGCGGTGCGGAGGCCGAGCACGGGAGCGTGGAAGCTGATACCGCCCCAGATCTCCTCGAGCCCCTCGGCCTCGGGGTCGAAGCCGGAGAAGTTGATCACCTTGAAGCCGATCTCGGGGCCGCCGGGCTCTGAGCAGAGGTATCCGAAGTGCTCGCTGACCCCGCGCCAGTTCTCGGGCGGCTGGCCGTCATCGACGGCGCCGAACTCGAGCGCGATCAGCCAGTCGAGACCGGCGACGTGGTTGATGTAGGGGGGGGGATCGGGTGTGGCCGCAGCTTCTCCATCGGCAGGGTGGAGTCAGCGGGCGGGGCCGGGAGCTGACGAGCTGCGTCAGAGGCCGGGGGAAGCGGGCGACAGAACCGGTGCGATGACGCTTCCGGGACCATCGAGGACGATCACCGTCGAACCGATCCGAAAGCCGGAGACGGCTCCGGCTCCGGCCGAGCCCGAGCCCGACCGCGAGCCGGAGCCCGACCGCGAGCCTGATCGCGAGCCGGCTCCGCCGGAGCGAAAGCCCGAGAAGGCCCCGGCGTGAGCAAGCCGCTTCTCGCCGGCGAGCTCCACGGGCTTCGGGCGTGGAGCCTTGAGAGCCCGGAGGGCGACTTCCTGCTGGCCGGCTACTTCGGCGTCACCTGGGAGCCGGGCGGCGAGCCGACCGTGGCCGAGTGCCACGCCAACCACGATTGGATCGCGGAGGGCACCCACGAGGCCCCGGCGCACGACTGCGGCTGCGGGCTCTACGGGCTGCACCCCGAGCCGCAGCATGCGGCCGACGTGTTCGAGAGCGCTCCCGCGGCCCACGGCAACGCCTTCGGCGACTCGCTCCAGATCATCGGCATGATCGAGGGCTGGGGCCGCGTCGAGCTGCACGAATCCGGCTTCCGCGCGCAGTACGCACGGCCCACCCTGCTGGCGGTGCCCGAGGGGGTCAAGGGCACCGACTACGAGCTGATGGTCGCCAAGCTCGCCGCCCGCTACCGGACCGAGCTGCTCTGGTACGGCGAGCCGAAGGAGGTGTTCCAGCTTTGCCGCGAGCGGGGCTTCGGGCTGTCCCCGAAGACAGTGGGGAGGCTGATGGCGAGCCCGGACCCTGAGGAGCATTCGCCCGGCCAGGACTCGCCGACACCGTCGAGCACCTCCGGGCGGAGGCCTCCGACTCGCCCGCCGGGCGGAAGGCGCGAACGTCTTCTGGACTTCGGCGCGGGCCTGCTTCAGCTGGCCGGAACGGCTGTGGGGTTTCTGATTGCGGCGGGAACGGCTGTGTGGTTTCTGATTGCGGCGGCGATCAGCCTGTCGATGCTCGTCGCCGTGCTGGCGGTGATCGCCGCCATCCTCGGTATCGACCTGGGCGAGTCCTCGGACCCCGTTCGCGTAGCCAAGCCGAACCCGAAGCTGTCGGTGATCGACGAGGAGATCGTCAGCCCGCGCGGCCACCCGCTCTACATCGCGACGGTCCGAAACGACAGCCGGCGCATGTCAGCGCTGGGCGTCCGTCCGGTCGAGACGGCCTTCGGCCACATCGACTCCCGGCCGAGCCTCGCCCCGGGCGGCGTCGGCGTGGTCCTCGATGAGCCGAGGCCGTCGGTGAGGAAGCGCGCCAACGGTGCCTACAGCGTGGGGATGACCGCCTCGATGAAGCGCGGCGCAGCTCCCAGCGTCCGGATCAGCGATTCGCGCTTCGACCGCGGCCTCTGCGTGATCGCCGCCACCGTCAACAGCTCCCGTTCGCTGGCCCACCTCGGCCTGATCACGATCGGGCGGGACCGGCGCGGGGACTACCTCGGCTGGGTCCGCTATGCCGTTGGCCCGATTCCGCGCGGCAGCTCCACCCAGGTCGTTGATCGCGTCTCCCCCGTCGGCTGCAGGTCGCTCGGCGACGTAGCCGTCTTCCCCGAGCTCGGGCGCGGCCAGCTCGCCGGCGGCAAGAGCTGAACCGTCAGGAACGTCGCAGCCGCCGCGACTTCACCTACATGCCGCGCACGCCCAACGGAATCCTCACCCACCACTGCGTCAATCCGTTCCACGAGCGCTCCCGCCCCGCACTCGACCAGCTGCGGGCACGAGCCGAGCTCGAGGCGCTGATCGAGCACGGTCTGATCACCGGCGAGGCGCCCGAGTGGTTCGCGAGGAGCGCCGCCCAGGAGCCCGACGCCTACCTGCTGATCGGAGAGGACGTCGTCCTCCCGCTGGCCGCGAACGGCCCGCTGGGCGAGCTGGTCGCCGTCACATCCCAGTGAAGCTCCCAGACCTAGAGCTTGAGCAGAACCGCTGCAATCAAGCCGAGGATGGCCGCCATAAGGGCGCCGCCGACCTGGACGGTGGCGATGCGGGTCGCCACCGCTTCCTGCCTCATCTCGGCGCGCAGGCCGCCGATCTCTTGGCGAAGCTCTTGCCGGAACTCGCTGCGCAGCCCCGTGATCTCGCTGCGCAGCCCCGAGATCTCGCTGCGCAGCCCCGAGATCTCGCTGCGCAGCCCCGAGATCTCTTTGCGCTGCTCTCGCAGTTCGACGCTGATTCGGTCGAAGCCGGCGGTCATCGCGGCCGCCAGGTCATCGAGGCGTTCATCGGTCCACGCCGCTCGCTCCATTCACCGAAGCGTAGTCCCCGAATGCACACGAAACCAGCGCCGGCTGTAGCGGAAGCGACCTCAGGTCTTGTCATGAACGGCGAGCCCGGCTAGGCTCGCTGGTGTCCATCAAGAGCGGTTGAGGGATCCGGCCCTGTGACGCCGCAGCAACCGGCCAAGACCTCCGGGTCGAGGCACGGTGCTACAGCCGGTCACCGATGGAGGTGAATCGAATGACGTTCCCAGGTCCGTTCAGGACGATCATCGTCGAGCCGGCCGAGGCGCCGATCAAGACGCCGAAGGAAGAGCCGGAGCCCGAAAGAGAGAAGGAGCCCGAAAGAGAGAAGGAGCCCGAAAGAGAGAAGGAGCCCGAAAGAGAGAAGGAGCCCGAAAGAGAGAAGGAGCCCGCCGAGGCGGCCTCCCGGATGCTGGAGCAGGTCAGATGAGGGCCATGAATCGATCCAGCGAGCCTGTCGGCGAGCCCTCGCTGGTGATGGGGAAGCTCCACGGGCTCAGGGCCTGGGGGGTCTCCGGCGACGATGACGGCTCGCTCCTGCTCACGGGCTCTGTGGAGCCGGCGCCGTGGGAGGGCGAGGGAAAGACGTCGTGGGCCATGTGCAACCGGGCCGACGCCTACAAGCGATGCCCGCGGCAGAAGGACCAGGCCCCCGGCGCCGCGTGCGATTGCGGGTTGTACGCGCACCATCCCTGGAGCGCCCCGGGCCCGTATGTGCCCTACTCCTTGCATCCTCTCGCGGTGCACGGAATCGTCGAGGCCTGGGGCAAGGTGCAGGTCTACGGGGATGGCTTCCGCGCCCAATACGCCCGCGCCAAGGCATTGGTCCTGCTCGGCGTGGAGGAGTCATCCCCATTCGGGCAGCTCGTGTCGCTGCTGGCGCGGGAGCAGCGCGCGGAGCTACTGGTCATGAGCGAGCCGGAGGAGCTGAAGGCTCACTGTCGCCGGGAGGGTCTCGGCCTCAGCAAGCGCGCAGTCGCGCAGCTCCTGCGGCCTGATCCCGAGGAGAAAGAGTGACGGCGTGAAATGATCGAGCCGATGACGGCGATCCGGGGGGCAAGGGTTTCGACGGCAGAGGGCGCGCGGTCCCTGGCTGGGCTTGCGCGGGAGTCGGCGGACGAGGCCGAGCGGGAGCGGACGCTGCCGAAGGAGCTTGTCGAGGCGATCTCGAGTGCAGGCCTCTTCCGGATGCCCGCTCTCGCCGCAGGGGGCGGGGGCGCTGAGCCCGAAGAACGGACGGATCGGCTATATCTCGGTCACCCTGGACGTGGGGGCGTCCGAGCTCGACGAGGACGAGGCCAACCTGGTGATCGACGCGGCCAGCCCGGCGACGGAGGCCGGCTTCGACGTCGCCGCCGGCGGCTACCTCGGCAACCAGGTCTCGAAGCCGTCCACCGAGAGCAGCGAGGCGGTGGGCCTGATCGCCGCGGTGATCATCCTGCTGATCACCTTCGGCACGGTCGTCGCGATGGGGATGCCGATCCTGACCGCGGTCTTCGGGCTCGCCACCAGCCTCAGCCTGATCGGGCTGCTGGGGCATCTCTTCGACGTGCCTCAGGTGGGACCGACCCTGGCGACGATGATCGGCCTCGGCGTCGGCATCGACTACTCGCTGTTCATCATCACCCGCTACCGGGCGAGGGCGCTGGAGGGGATGGAGCGCCACGAGGCCCTGGCGCGCTCGGTCGCAACGGCGGGGAGCACCGTCGTCTTCGCGGGCGGGACGGTGGTGATCGCGCTGCTGTCGCTGGCCCTGACGGGTATCCCGCTTGTGAGCGCGCTCGGCTACAGCGCAGCTGTCGCCGTCTTCATCGCCGTGCTCGCCGCGATCACGCTCCTGCCCTCGGTCCTGGCGATGCTGGGCCCGAAGATCGAGGCGCTCCGGGTCCCCCTGCCGAGGCGCGCCGCGCACGACGCGGAGCCACACGGCTGGCGGCGCTGGGCAAACGGCGTCGCGGAGCGGCCCTGGCCCGCGATCGCCGTCGCGCTGGTGCTGCTCGTCGCGCTCGCCATCCCGGTCCTCAACCTGCAGCTGGGCCAGCAGGACAACGGGCAGCTTCCGGAGTCCACCCAGTCGCGGCAGTCCTATGACCTGCTCAGCGAGGGCTTCGGCCCAGGCGCGAACGGCCCGCTGCTGGTGGCGGTGCAGCTCGGCTCGGCGGCCAAGTCCGGGCCCAACGATCCCCGGCTGACGGGCCTGGAGGGCGCGGTCGCCAAGACGGACGGAGTCAAGTCGGTCACCCCGGCCAAGCTCGACCAAGCGCAGACCGCCGCGGTCTTCACGGTGATCCCCGACACCGCCCCCTCCGCCGACTCGACCGAGAAGCTGGTGCGGAAGCTCCGCGACACGGTCATCCCCGACGCGACCAAGGGCGAGGACGTCCAGGCCTACGTCGGCGGCCAGACCGCGAGGTACATCGACCTGGCCGATCGGATCAGCGACAAGCTGCCGTCGGTGATCGCGATCGTGGTGGCGCTCAGCATCCTGGTGCTGATGCTCGCCTTCCGCTCGATCCTGGTGCCGCTGACCTCGGGCCTGATGAACCTGCTCTCGGTCGCCGCCGCCTACGGGATCGTCACCTTCGTCTTCCAGGAGGGGCACGGCGCCGCCCTGATCGGGCTCGAAGGCCCGACGCCGATCGTCAGCTATGTGCCGCTGCTGATGTTCGCGATCCTGTTCGGGCTCTCGATGGACTACCAGGTGTTCCTGGTGGGCAGGGTGAGCGAGTGCTACCAGGACAATCCTGACAACCGCAAGGCTGTGGTCGAGGGGCTGGCGACCAGCGGGCGGGTGATCACCTCGGCCGCGCTGATCATGGTCAGCGTCTTCCTCAGCTTCGTTCTCAGCGGTGACCCGGTGGTCAAGCAGTTCGGGGTGGGAATGGCGGCCGCGATCGCAGTTGACGCGACCATCGTCCGCTGCCTGCTCGTGCCGGCCGTGATGGAGGTGCTGGGGAAGGCCAACTGGTGGCTACCGGGCTGGCTTGACCGCCTGCTTCCCCACATCGGCCTGGAGGAGGAGATGCTTGTCCAGGCCGAGGAAGAGGCCTCGGCGCCGGCGCGGGGCTGAGCCGGCGAAGGCGAGGGACAGATGCCTGCCTGAGGGCGACCACCCTCAGCCGAGGGTGGTCGGCTCCAGGGCAGCCGATGTGGGC
Source organism: Solirubrobacterales bacterium (assembly GCA_009691195.1). Classification (GTDB taxonomy): domain Bacteria; phylum Actinomycetota; class Thermoleophilia; order Solirubrobacterales; family 70-9; genus SHVA01. Next base: position 9,865 of record SHVA01000049.1, read on the forward strand.
CGGGCCGTGGCAAGATGGCCGGGTGCAGCGGGGCGGCGTCGATGAGACTCGGGCGGAGACCGTCCTGCGGCGGCTGCGGACGATCCCGCCGCTCGTGCTGGCCCTCCTGCTTGTCACGGCGCTTCTCCCGGCGCTGCTCGTCGTCGGCCTGGTGATCGACCTGGTGCGCCGGGTGGCGTTCGGCGTGCCGCCGACGGCAGCGCGGCTCGCCCTCTTCCTATGGGTGTACCTCGCTGCCGAGGTCGTGGGCGTCGCCGTGCTGGCGGCGGTCTGGGTCGCGAGCCTGGGCGGCCGGCGCCGCGCGTGGCTGCGCGACGTGACCTGGCGCTTCCAGCAGCTGTGGGCGGGCGCGCTGCTCGGCGCGGTGGGGGTGCTGTTCGGCCTGAGGCTCGAGCTGGAGGGCGACGAGGCGGTCACACCGGGGCCCGTGATCGTGCTGATCCGCCATGCGAGCATCGTCGACAACCTGCTGCCGGCGAACCTCGTCGCCCGCCCGCACCGGATCCGCCTGCGCTACGTGCTCAAGCGCGAGTTGCTCGCCGATCCCTGCCTCGACGTCGCCGGGCGGCGACTGCCCAACTACTTCGTGCGCCGGGGCACAGGCGAGGCGGATGAGGTGGGGCGGGTGCGCGCGCTCGCCCACGGCCTCGGGACCGACGAGGGCGTGCTGATCTACCCCGAGGGGACCCGCTTCACGCCGGAGCGTCGCGCCCGCGCGATCGCGCGCATCGCCGAGCGCGACGCCCATCTGGCCGCGCGGGCGGAGCGGATCCGGCATCTGCTGCCGCCGAGGCTCGGCGGCGTGGGGGCCTTGCTCGACGGCGCCCCCGACGCCGACATCGTGGTGATCGCCCACCACGGCTTCGACGGCCTGCGGCTGATCTCGGATATCTGGAATGGCGGCCTGGTCGGGCTCGTGGTCCGGGTCCGCATGACGCGGGTGGCGCGCTCCACGGTGCCCGAGGGCGCCGCCGCGCGCGCGGACTGGCTCTACGACCTCTGGCAGGACGTCGATGACTGGCTCGAGCAGCGGTTCGCGGAAGCCGTGGCAGGGCCGGCGGCGTGAGCACCGCGGGCCTGCTGGCGGTCGAGGCGGCTCTCGTGCTCGCGCTCGTCACGGCGCTGTGGGCGCTGAGCGTCGTGGTGCGCGACACCTCGATCGTCGACATCTTCTGGGGCAGCGGCTTCGTCGTCGTCGCGTGGGTCGGCTTCGCGCTGGCGGACGGGAGCCCTGACCGCCGCCTGCTCCTGGCCGTGCTGGTGACGGTCTGGGGCCTGCGCCTGAGCATCTACCTCGCCCGCCGCAACCTCGGCAAGGGCGAGGATCAGCGCTACGCGGCGATGCGCCGCCGCCACGGCGATCGCTGGCCGCTGCGGAGCCTGGTCGTCGTCTTCTGGCTGCAGGGCGCCCTGATCTGGGTCGTCTCGCTTCCGGTTCAGGTCGCGATGACCGATCCCACCCCCGCCGGACTCGGGGCGCTCGACTGGGCCGGCGCTGCGGTCTGGGCCGTCGGGCTCAGCTTCGAGGCCCTCGGCGACTGGCAGCTCGCGCGGTTCAAGGCCGATCCGGCGAACCGCGGGAAGGTCATGGACCGCGGGCTGTGGCGCTACACGCGCCATCCGAACTACTTCGGCGACTTCTGCGTCTGGTGGGGGATCTGGCTCGTCGCGCTGGCAACCGGCAGCGCCTGGTGGACGGCCCTCGGCCCGGCGGTCATGTCCATCCTCTTGATCCGGGTCAGCGGCGCCGCCCTGCTCGAGCGCTCGCTGAGCCGGCGGCGGGAGGGCTATGCGGACTACGTCGCCCGCACGAGCGGGTTCTTCCCATGGCCACCGCGCCGCGGCTGAGCGCCGCCGCTCCAGATCACCCGCCGGCTGGTGCTTTGACCGCGCCGGAATCGATCAGGCTCTGAGCGCAGTCGACGATCGTCTCCTCGATCGGGCGCGGCGACCAGCCCAGCAGGGCCTCGGCCCGCTCGTGCGAGTACTCGCGCTTCTTGCCGAGCTGGCCCACGACCTCACGGATGCCCGGGTCGAAGATCGCCATCGCGCGTACGAGCAGGTTGGGGACCGATCGGCTCGGCACCTTCGCCGCGGCCGGCCCGAGGCGGTCGCGCAAGGCCGCGGCCAGCTCCGACATCCACTGGAACCGCGCGACCGCTATGAAGCGCTTACCTCCAGCCTCGGGTGAGAGCATCGCCTTGATCTGAAGATCGGCCACGTCGCGAACGTCAACGCAGCTGAATCCGATCCGCGGAGTGCCCGGCATGCCGTCGAGCAGCCGCTGGACGATCTCGATCGAGTAGGAGTGATCGTCGTTCAGCACGCGACCGAGGATGGCGCCCGGGTTGACCACGGCGAGCCGCCCCTCGTCGCCCCTTTCGCGCACCAGCTCCCACGCCGCCTGCTCGGCGATCGTCTTGGACTGCGCGTAGGGCGAGACCCCCGGGCTGCCGGGGTCGGTCCAGTCCGCTTCGGTCAGCGGCCCCGCAGCGGGCTTGTCGTCGGCGCCGATCGCGGCTATCGAGGAGGTGACCACGATGCGGCCGACTCCCGCCTCCAGGGCGGCGCGGAGAACGCGCAGGGTGCCCTCGCGGGCGGGAGCGATCAGCTCGTCGGGATCCTTGGGCTGTTTGGGGGGAAAGGGCGAGGCGACGTGCAGGACGTAGTCGCAGCCGCCGGCGGCCTCCGCCCAACCTTCGTCCCGCGTCAGATCCGCGGCGAAGAACGAGAGGCGCTCACCGGGGTCGAGCTCAGAGCCGACGGTGGCCCGGACCTCGGGCTCGCGCGAGAGGCTGCGCACGGTGGTGCGCACCCGGTAGCCCGCGCGCAGCAGCTCGATCACGCACCAGCCGCCCAGGAATCCCGAGCCGCCGGTCACCAGGACCGTCTTCTCCTCCGTCATCGGGACTAACAATATGCGTCCGCGCGGTGTCCCCTGCTTTCAGGCGCCGGTGGTGGTGCTCACGCCGGATAGGGCGAGCGGATTATCCTCGGCGGGCTCACAATCGAGGGGAAGAGCATGAAGACGTTGATCGCTCTGATCGCCGCAAGCGCTGTCCGCTCCTACCGCCTGCGCGGGCCGATGGCCCTGGCCGTGACAAAGCGGACACTGCCGCGGCGAATGAGCGCCGATCCCGTGGGCGAGATGCCAGACGGCCTGCATGCCGCGGTCGGTGGCTCCGGATCACCGCTGCCTGACCCCAAGCGGGGTAATCCCTGCCTGGCGGTGATCGCCGGCGAGCGGGTGTTCATCGTCGATGCCGGCGAGCGGGCCTCCGAAACGCTCACCCGCATGCGGATTGAGCCCGGCCGAATCGAGGCCGTGCTGCTGACCCACTTCCATTCCGACCACATCGGCGGTCTCGGCAGCCTGACGATTCAGCGCTGGGTCGCCGAGCAGACGACAACCCGGATGCGGGTGATCGGCCCGCCGGGAGTCGAGCGGGTCATCGCCGGTTACAACGAAGCCTTTGCGCTTGACAGCGGCTACCGCACGGCCCACCACGGCGAGGCTGTCGCCCGATCCGAAATCGGCGGCATGACCGCGGAGCCCTTCAGCTTCCCTCAGGGTGCCGACTCGATCGTCGTCCTTGACGACGGCGCTCTGAAGATCACCGCCTTCGAGGTTGACCACTCACCGGCCGAGCCGGCCGTCGGCTACCGCTTTGACTACAAGGGCCGCAGCCTCGTGGTCAGCGGCGACACGAGCTACTCGCCGGTGTTGGTCCGGGTGGCCGCGGGCGCTGATCTGCTGATCCACGACGCTCTCTCGCCCGAGCTGACCAAGCTCGTCGGGGATGCCGCCGCTGCGGCCGGTCTGGCGGCCCGGGCCAAGATCTTCGCCGATATACCGGACTATCACGCCAGTCCGGGCGAGGCGGCCGACGCGGCCCGCGAGGCCGGTGTCGGCGCTCTCGCGCTGACCCACATCGTTCCGCCGCTGCCGCTGAAGGCGCTGCAGGGTCCGTTCCTGGGCGACGCCCGTGAGCGGTTCACCGGGCCGCTGTGGATCGCCCGGGACGGGGACCTCTACAGCCTGCCCAGCGGCGGCAAGGGCGTCGAGCGCTCCAGCATGATCGGCCGAGGGCCCGGCGCATAACCCGTCGCCGCCTGCTCCTCGGGGTAGGGCCCCACGCGATCGAGGCCGACCAAACGGCCAAGTTCTACGCCTTGTTCTCGATCAGCCAGCGGTCTAGATGCTTCAGTCTGAGGCTAGGGACATGGCGGGCACGATTGCGGTCAACGCCCCGCTGTCGGTCCGTGCGGCAAGATCAATGGCTAGCAGCGCGGGGGAGCAGGCGGGGGCGAGACGATGGCGCCAGCTGGCATGGGTGGGTCGGGTAGGCTGTAGTCGTGGACTCCGGGGTGCTGCTCTACTTCGCTGTCCCGGCCTCCTTCTTTCTCGTAGTCGGGCTGGCAGCAGGGT
>SHVA01000013.1 GCA_009691195.1 Solirubrobacterales bacterium
GGGCGATTAGCTCAGTTGGTTAGAGCGCGTCTCTGATAAGGACGAGGTCCCAGGTTCGAGTCCTGGATCGCCCACCTCCTCCTCCCGCAACTCCGTCCCGAGGGAGGACCGGGGGCCGCTGTAATAATGGCCCGGTCCCTCCATCGCGGGAGCGCTTCGTGCAGCGGATGAGCATCTATGGCGTCAGCTTCGACATGGTCGGCAAGCAGCCGATCGTCCTGTTGAAGACCGTCGACGGCAACAAGTTCCTGCCGATCTGGATCGGGCATCCGGAGGCTGCCGCGATCCTGATGAAGCTCCAGGGCGCGTCCACCCCGCGGCCGATGACCCACGATCTCTTCATCGAGGTGCTCGGGCAGATGGACGCCAAGGTCGAGCGGGTCGCGATCACCGAGCTCAAGGAGAACACCTTCTACGCGCAGATCACCATCTCCGTCAACGGGGCCGAGGTCGAGATCGACTCCCGCCCCTCCGATGCGCTGGCGCTCGCCGTGCGGATCTCGGCGCCGATCGTGGCAGCCGACGAGGTGATCGAGGAGTCCGCGATCGAGTTCGAGCAGGAGGTCGAGGACACCGAGGAGGTCGTCGAGAAGTTCAAGAACTTCCTCGACAACGTCTCGCCTGAGGACTTCGCCGCCGGCGAGTCCTGAAGCGGCGATGTCCACCGGCGAGGGTGGGCGCCCCGGTAGCCTTCTCCGCCTCCCTCGATGGATGCCTTCTCCGCCATATGCCAGGGACTCGGCTTCGCCATTGCCCTCGGGCTGGTGATCGGGACCGTGATGCCGCCCGTGATGCCGGGGTGGGGCGCCGCCGTGGGCGCAATCCCGCTCGGTGTGATCGCCTGCGCCGCCGCACTCAGCGGCGCCGACGAGGCGATCTGGCCGGCGCTGCCGGTGGGAGCCCTCGGCGCCGGGCTGGCGGCCGTCGCCGGCAAGGACGTGACGACCGGTGCCGTCCGGCGCCAGGGTGGGAGCCCAGGCGCAGCAGAGGGAGGCACCAGCGCGGTCAGCGCCCTCGTGATCCTGGTGGCTTTGGCCGTCGCCCTCGTCTGCGCGGTGTTCCCGCCGCTCGCCCTCCCGCCCCTCGGCGCGCTGCTGTGGCTGGTGCTACAGCGCAGGCGCCGGGCGGGGCGCAAGTACGAGGGCCTTCGGGTCCTCAGGTAGCCCGGTGCCCGAGAAGCTCGTCCTCGTCGTCGTAGACGCGCTGCATCCCGCGATGCTTCAGCGGGCGATCGACGACGGCTCGGCGCCCACCTTCGCCGCCCTGGCGGAGCGGGGAAAGCTGGTGCGCGACTGCGTCTCGAGCTTCCCCTCGGTGACGCCCGTCGCCTGTTCGGAGATGCTTACCGGAGTCGGCCCCGGTGATCACTGGGTGATGGGGATGAACTGGTACCACCGCCTCGAGAGCCGCTACATCGAGTACGGCTCGTCCTTCGAGGCCACCCGCGTCTTCGGCCTCTTCCGGGCGATGTACGACCTCGTCTACAACATGAACCTCGGCCATCTCAGCTGGGAGCAGCGAACGGTTTTCGAGAGCCTCGGCGACGCGGGGGTGCGAACCGCGTGTACGCCCTTCCTGATCTTCCGCGGCCGCAGTCGGCACGAGGTCAGCCTCGAGGGCCTGACCAAGCGCGCCCTCGGCGCGGTCAACTTCCGCCACGCCGTCTGGGCCCCGGACGAGTTCTTCTACGGCGACGTCTACGCCAGCCGGGAGACGGAGTGCGTCGGGAACTTCGGGCGGCCCGGCACCCGAGACGACTACGCGGCCTGCGTCAGCGAGGAGTTGGTGCGCGACGGGGCCTACGACTTCCTTCTCTTCGCGCTGCCCGACAACGACTTCTACTCCCACCGCCACGGACCCGACTCCTCCGATCGATCGATCGCGCGGGCGGACGAGGCGTTCGCCCGCATCGTCGAGGCCGGCGGTGGCTTCGACGCCTTCCTGCGCGAGAACGCCGTGATCGTGACCGGCGACCACGCCCAGACGGAGATCAGCGACGGGCTACCGCTGGTCGAGTCGCTCTCCGAGGACTGGCGGGTGCTTCAGCCCAACGAGGACCAGCCCGAGAACGCGGAGATCGCCGTCAGCCCGACATCGAGGGCCGGCGCGGTCTACATGCTCGAGGACCCCCGCCGCCGCCCCGTCACCCAGGAGCGCCTCCGCGCCCACCTGCGCGAGATGGACGGAGTCGACCTCGTCGCCTGGCTCTCGGATGCCGATGGGATGCCCGTGACCCGGGAGGGCGTCGGTCTTGGCGACGCCGATGCGGTCGAGGCCGTGGTGGAGCGCGACGGCCGGGAGCTTCGCTTCAGGCCCGGGGGCCTGGTCCGCGATCGCCGAGGCGCCCGTTGGAAGCTTCGCGGCGATGCCGAGGCCCTCGACGCGGACGTGAGCCGGGGCCGCTTCGACGCCGAGCGCTATCCGGACGCCCTGGCGCGGCTGTGGTCGGCGCTCGTCTCGCCCCACGCAGGCGACCTGCTGATCTCAGCCGCCGATGGATACGAGTGCGTGGACTGGGGCGGCGTGACCCACATCGGCGGCGGCAGCCACGGTTCGCTCGCCCGGGATGACTCGCTGACGCCGCTGCTGTTCGTCGGCTGTGGTCCCGAGGAACCGGCGTCGCATCCCCAGTGGGCGCTGCGAGACCTCTCCTCGGTGATCCTCGAGCACTTCGGGCTGTTCAGCGACGGGGGCCGGCGGGAGCAGGCGGCCGGGGTGGCGACGTGAGCCCGGTCGAGACCGCGAAGCGGATCGGGCGCGGCGCGAAGCGATCGGAGAACTGGCAGCAGCTGATCAAGTTCGGGGTGGTGGGCGGCTCGGGCTACGTCGTCAACCTGATCGTGTTCGCGGCGCTGGCCAAGGGCTTTGACCTCCACCACATCCCGGCCGCCATCCTGGCGTTCTGCGTCGCCGTCACCAACAACTTCCTCTGGAACCGGCACTGGACCTTCGACGCTCGCGACGGCCACGCCGGCTTTCAGGCCGCGCGCTTCTTCACCGTCAGCGCGCTGGCCCTGGTGATCAACCTGGTCGTCCTCGAGCTGCTGATCAGCTCCGCCGGGATGGCCGAGATCCCCGCCCAGGCGCTCGCCGTGGCGATAGCGATGCCCTTCAACTTCGTCGGCAACAAGCTTTGGACCTTCGCCTGAGCGCCCGAGCGCTCGCCTTGATCCCAGCCGCCGCGCTGGTCGCCAGCCTGGCGATCGCGGCGCCGGCTTTCGCGCAGGAGAGCGAGCCCGCCGTACCCGAGAAGGCGGCGACCGCGGTCGCCGAGCGCCAACCGGAGGTGCACGAGGCCAGGCGCGAGCACCATGGCCTCGAGCCCTCGGCGACCGTCAATGACCAGGGGAACTGGGAGATCGGCTTCTACGCCGATGACGAGGAGCCCGTGCTGGTCATCGTCGGTGGCAGCTCCGGCGACGTGCTCGAGACCTGGACCGGCTACCAGGTCGCCTGGAAGATGGCTCGCGGGTATCCCGGCGCCTTCGGCCACCGGCTCAACGCCCCCTACGTCTGGATCCCCCTCTGCCTGATGTTCGTAGCCGGCCTCTTCGACTGGCGGAGGCCGCGGCGGATCGCCCACCTCGACCTGCTGGTGATCGTCGGCGGCTTCGGGATCTCGCACTTCTTCTTCAACCGCGCCGACATCGGCGTCTCGGTGCCCCTCGCCTACCCCGCTCTTCTCTACCTGATGGCGCGCATGCTCTGGATCGGCTTTCGCGGGGGAGGTGAGGGGAGTCGCCTGAGGCCGAGCCTTCCCGTCACCTGGCTGATCGTCGCGGCGCTCTTCCTGGTCGGCTTCCGCCTCGGGCTGGACGTCGCCGACTCGAACGTGATCGACGTCGGCTACTCGGGGGTGATCGGCGCCGACAAGGTGATGGACGGTGAGCCGATCTACGGGGACTTCCCCGAGGACGATCATGCCGGCGACACCTACGGCCCGGTCGCCTACTACTCCTACATCCCCTTCGAGCAGCTGCTGCCCTGGAGCGGCAGCTGGGGTGACCTTCCCGCCGCCCACGCCGCCGCGATCTTCTTCGACCTGGCCACCATGGCGGGCCTCTTCGTCTTCGGCCGCCGCTTCCGCCCCGGCTCCGAGGGCACCGGCCTGGGAGCCGCCCTCATCTTCGCCTGGGCCGCCTGCCCCTACACCGCCTTCGCCCTCGAATCCAACACCAACGACCCCCTCGTCTCCGCCCTCCTGATAGGAGTCCTCCTACTTCTCTCATCCCCACCCGGGAGAGGAGCCCTCCTTGCCGCGGCCAGCCTCACGAAGTTCGCCCCCATCGTCCTCGCACCCCTCTTCGCGACGTACGTGGACAAGCCGTATGGCTCGCGATCCTTACGAGTCTGGCTAAATGACCATTGGAAGGCGGTCGCCCTGTTCACCGCGGCGTTGATCGCGACCCTGGCGATCGGGATGGCCCAGACGATCGTGGATCCGGGTCTGGCAACGTTCTGGGACCACACCATCAGCTTCCAGGTGGACCGCGACTCCCCCTTCAGCATCTGGGGCCAGGATCACTCGCTCGAATGGCTTCAGACCGCGATCAAGGTCGCGGTCGGGGCGCTGGCGCTGCTGGCGGCGTTCCTGCCGCGACGCCGCGACGCCGTCACCGTGGCCGCGCTCGGGGCGGCGCTGCTGATCGGCGTCGAGCTGACCGTGCAGCACTGGTTCTACCTCTACATCCCCTGGTTCCTGCCCTTCCTGTTCGTGGCGCTGCTGGCGCGGGGCGCCTCGGCCACGGCTGCGTCTAGCTCGTCGGGGCCGGCTCCAGAACCTGGTCGATAGACGTCGCCAGCCCGTTGTCGCGGACGTCGACGGCGGCGCCCATCACCCAGATGTTCTCGGTGGCGGTGTCGAAGCGGACCGGCATCTGGGTCCGGAACCGCTCCAGGGCCTGCTCGCGCTTGACCCCGATCACGCCGTCGCGCGAGCCGGTCATGCCGACGTCGCTCATGTGGGCGGTGCCGCCGGGCAACACGCGCGCATCGGCGGTCGGGACGTGGGTGTGGGTGCCGAGCACCGCGGCGACCCGCCCGTCCAGATGCCAGCCCATCGCCACCTTCTCGCTGGTCAGCTCCGCGTGGAAGTCGACGATGACGGCGTCGGCGTTCCCGCCGATCTCCTCGAGCGCCTCGTCCACAGCCGGGAAGGGGTTGCGCTCGACCAGCAGCTCGAGCCCGCCGCTGAGGCTGAGCACGGCGACCTTCATCCCGGCCGCGTCGATGATCGTCCAACCGTGCCCGGGGTTGCCGGGTGGGAAGTTGAGGGGGCGTACCACCCTGCTCTCGGACTCCAGGAACGCGTAGGAGTCGCGGTGGCGGTAGCTGTGGTTTCCGAGCGTGATCACGTCGGCGCCGGCGTCGAAGATCTCGGCGGCCGCCTTGCCGTTGATCCCGATGCCCCCGGCGGAGTTCTCGCCGTTGACGATCACGAGGTCGGGGACGTGCTTCTCACGCAGGGAGGGCATCGTCGCGGCGAGGCCCTTCCGCCCTGGCTCGCCGACGACGTCACCGATGAAGAGGAAGCGCATCCGCTGCCCAGCGTACCGGCGGCGCGCTCGCTAGCTTTCCGGCGATGGCAGAGAAGCCCGCCAAGAAGGCCCGGCGGGCCCCCGCTGCGCGCCCCCCCCGCAAGCCTGTGCTCGAGGTCGCGGGCCTGACCAAGCGCTACGGCTCACGCGCCGCGCTCAGCGACGTCGGCTTCGAGGCCCGCAAGGGAGAGCTGATCGCCGTGATCGGCCCCAACGGCGCGGGCAAGACCACGCTGCTCTCGATCCTCGCCGGGATCGTCCGGCCCGACGAGGGCGAGGTCACCTCCCCGGCCGGATCGATCGGCTGGGTCCCGCAGCAGGCCGCGCTCTACCGGCGGCTCACGGTCGCCGAGAACCTGCGCCTGTTCGCGCACCTCGAGAAGGTCGACGACGTCCAGGGCTCCGTCGATGAGATGCTCGGCGAGGCGGACCTCGCCGAGCGGCGCGACGACCAGGTCTCACTCCTCTCCGGCGGCAACCAGCAGCGGGTCAACATCGCGATCGGGCTGCTCCGGCAGCCATCGGTGCTGCTGCTCGATGAGCCGAGCACGGGCCTCGATCCCCGCCAGCGCGCGCGCCTGTGGGAGTTCGTCTCCGGGCTCGCCGGCGGCGGGACCACGGTGATCTTCTCGACCCACAACGTCCAGGAGGCCGAGCGCTACAGCGACCGCCTGCTCGTGCTCGCCGACGGCGAGGCGCTGTTCGACGGCACCCAGACCGAGCTCCACCGCACCGTCGACAAGGAGTCGGGCCGGGGCCGCGCCAAGCGTGACTTCGAGACGGCCTTCGTCGACTTCCTCGCCCACAGGGGGCACTGAGCGGTGCGCTGGCTGCTGCTCAAGGACCTGCAGATCCTCCGGCGCTCGCCGCTGCTGACGGCGCTGCTCGTGATCTACCCGATCGTGGTCGCGCTGCTGATCGGCTTCGCGCTCTCTCGCGGTCCCGAGAAGCCGCGGGTCGCCTTCCTCAACGAGGTGCCGCAGGACACTCCGTTGAGCATCGGGGGCGAGGACTTCGATCTCACCGGCGCTCGCAGCTCGCTCTGCGACAGGATCGAGTGCGTGCGGGTCCACAGCCGGGCGGAGGCGCGGGAGGAGGTGGAGAGCGGCGAGGTGCTCGGGGCGCTGATCCTCCCCGAGGACCTGGTCGACAAGCTCGAGGGCGTCGCCTCCGGCGTCGGAGAGCCGCCGACGGTGGAGGTGCTCGTCAACGAGGAGGACCCGTTGAAGGCCCAGCTCGTTGACGACCGGATCAGCTCGCTCCTGACCGAGGCGAACCTGCGCCTCTCGCGGGCGGTGTCGAACGTCACCCTGAGCTACCTCGACCTGCTCGTCAGCGGCGGCGACTTCGACTTCCTCGGGCAGAGCTTCAACGTGCTCGGCCTCCAAAACACCGAGCGGATCCTTCGCTCCGCGCGCAGCGACCTGCCGAAGGGAAGCTTCGAGCGCGAGGCGGTGGACCAGGTGATCCAGTTCGCCGAGCTTGCCCGCGAGAACCTCGGCTTCGCGGACTCGCTGCTGTCCTCGGTCTCGCAGCCGATCCAGGTCGACAAGGAGGTCGTCAACGGAGGATCCCCGGACCTCGACGCATTCACGATCTCCGTCGCGGCGACGGTGACGCTGATGTTCGTCACCGTGCTGCTGGTCGCCGGCTCGCTGGCCCTCGAGCGCGAGGAGAACGCCTTCGCCCGCCTCACCCGTGGGCTGATCAGTCCCACCGGCCTGCTCGTCGAGAAGCTGCTCCTCGGCGTCGCCTGCTCGCTGCTGGTGACCCTGCTGCTGCTCGGGGGGCTGAGCTTCCTCGTCCACATCAACTGGGGGCGGACGCCGCAGATCCTGGTGGCGATACTCGCCGGCGGCGCGGCCTTTGCAGCTCTTGGCGCCGCGCTCGGCGGCGCGGCGCGCGAGGTGCGCGCGAGCTCGCTGCTCGCCTTCATGATCTCGCTTCCGATCGCCTTCATCTCCCTGGTCCCGTCGGGCACGGTCGGCCCGGCGCTCTTTAGCGTGATCGAGGTGATCCGCGCCCTCTTCCCCTTCGCCCCAGGCCGCGACGCGATGGAATCCGCGCTGTCGAGCGGAGACCTGCTGGTCCCGTTGCTGCATCTGGCGGCCCTGACGGTCGCCTACCTGGCCCTGTCACGCCTGGCGCTGCGGCGATTCGCCTGAGCCCCGCTCTCCGTCGCCCGTAGAATCGAACACGTGACCTTTCCAGCTACGCGACTCCGTCGCCTGCGGCGCACCAAGCCCCTGCGTGAGCTCGTCCGCGAGACCGAGCTGGCGCCGTCGCATCTGGTCCAGCCACTGTTCGTCACCGCAGGCGAATCCGTGCGCGAGCCGGTGGAATCGATGCCCGGGGTCGAGCGCTTCTCGATCTCCGAGCTGGTCGGCGAGGTCACCGAGGTGGCGGCCTCCGGCGTCCGCGCTGTGCTCCTCTTCGGCATCCCCGCCAGCAAGGACGAGACGGGAAGCGAGGCCTACGACGACGAAGGAGTCGTGCAGATGGCCGTCCGCGCCCTCAAGGAGGCGCATCCCGAGGTCGTCGTGATCACGGACGTCTGCCTCTGTGAGTACACGTCCCATGGCCATTGCGGCGTGGTTCGACCGGCCGCGGGGCACCGTGGCGTCGAGGTGGACAACGACCTCACTCTCGAGCTGCTCGCGAAGACCGCGATCTCCCACGCCAACGCCGGCGCGGACGCCGTCGCCCCCTCCGACATGATGGACGGCCGGATCGGCATGATCCGCCACCAGCTCGACGAGGAGGGCTTCTCGTCGACCCCGATCGTGGCCTACAGCGCCAAGTACGCCTCCGCCTTCTACGGGCCCTTCCGCGAGGCGGCCGATTCGACGCCCGAGTCGGGCGACCGCCGCGGCTACCAGATGGACCCGGCCAACGCCGAGGAGGCGGTCCGCGAGGCCAGGCTCGACCTGGAGGAGGGAGCGGACGTGGTCATGGTCAAGCCCGCGCTTCCCTACCTCGATGTCGTGCGCCGGGTCAAGGACGCCACCGGAGCGCCGGTGGCCGCCTACCACGTCTCGGGCGAGTACTCGATGCTTAAGGCCGCCGCGGCCAACGGCTGGATCGACGAGCGGGCGGCGGTGATGGAGTCGCTGACCGCGATCCGGCGCGCGGGCGCCGACATGGTGATCACCTACTACGCAAAGGACGCAGCAGGCTGGCTCCGCGAGGAGGCGATATCCCGGTGAGCGCGCCCCCGGACGGCCAGGCCGCGCCCGCCGCCGACTCGGCGAAGGCCGGCGCCAGGGGAGGCCCCAAGCTGCGCTCGCGTGAGGGCGGCGCCGCGATCCCCCTCGACGCCACCGACAGGCGGCTGATGAACCTGCTGCAATCGAACTTCCCGCTCGAGCCGGAGCCCTTTGCGTTGGTCGCGGCGGAGGCCGAGCTCGAGGTCGAGGACGTGATGACGCGTGCGCAGCGGCTTCTCGACGGCCGGATCATCCGCGAGATCACGCCGATCTTCGACACCCGCGCTCTCGGCTACAGCTCGATGCTGGTCGCCGCCCGGGTCGACTCCGAGCATCCCCACCGCCCCGCTGGGATCGTCAACTCGCATCCGGGCGTCTCCCACAATTACCTGCGCAACCACGACTTCAACCTCTGGTTCACGATCGCGACGCCCCCCGACTCCGAGCTCGGGCTGGAGGGCACGCTGGAGGTGCTGCAGCGACTCACCGGCGCTGACTCGATCCGGCAGCTACCCACCCTGACCCTGTTCAAGATCAACATGAACCTGGAGATGGAGGGGGGCACCGACGCGCTCGAGGCCACCGCAGAGGCGGCACCGCCCCGCGAGCTGGAGCCGCAGCCCTACGACGAGAGGGACATCGCCGTGATCCGCGCCCTGCAGGGGCCGATGGAGGTCGCCGACCGGCCCTACGACGCCGCCGCGAGCGAGGTCGGGATGGACACCGCCGAGCTGCTCGATCACCTGCGGGGAATGGTCGAGCGCAAGATCCTTCGCCGCGTCGCCGCGATCCTCTACCACCGCCGCGCCGGCTTCTCGGCCAACGGCATGGGCGTCTGGCGGGTTCCCGAGGACCGGATCGAGGAGACGGGCGCCAGGATGGCCGCCGTCCGCGGCGTCTCCCACTGCTACCAGCGGCCGACCTACGCCGACTGGCCCTACAGCGTCTTCACCATGGCGCACGGGCGCTCCAAGGAGGAGTGCGACTCGATCCTCGACTCGATCGCGGACGAGCACGGCTTCCACGGCGACGATCGGGCGACCCTCTACTCCTCCACGGAGTTCAAGAAGATCCGCCTCCGCTACTTCACGGACGAGTACGCCGCCTGGGAGGCGGAGCACAGCGGCTGACGAGCCGGCGTATGGCTAGCTCAGCGGAGTTGTACGCCCGGGCCGTCGAGCTGATCCCGGGCGGTGTGAACTCGCCGGTCAGGGCAATGGGCTCGATCGGCCGCGACCCGATCTTCATCGAGCGGGGCCAGGGCTGCCACGTCCACGACGTGGATGGCAACCGCTACGTCGACTGGGTCTGCTCCTGGGGCCCGCTGATCCTCGGCCACGCCGACCCTGAGGTGGTCAGCGCCGTCTCCGAGGCCGCGAGCCGCGGGACGAGCTTCGGCGCTCCCACCGAGGGAGAGGTCGAGCTTGCGGCGGAGGTGGTGGACCGCTTCGCCTCGGTCGAGATGATGCGGATGACCAGCTCCGGGACGGAGGCGTCGATGAGCGCCCTGCGCCTGGCTCGAGCGGTCACCGGCCGTGAGCGGATCATCAAGTTCGCCGGCGCCTACCACGGCCACGTTGACGGCCTCCTGGCCGAGGCGGGCTCGGGGCTGGCGACGGCGGGAGTGCCGGCCAGCCCGGGCGTGCCCGAGTCGGCCGCCGCGAGCACGGTCGTGGTCGGCTGGAACGATGCGGAGGCCGTCCGCAGCGCGGTCGCCGACGCGCGTCCCGCCGCGATCATCGCGGAGCCGCTGCCGGCGAATATGGGCGTCGTCCCCCCCGAGCCGGGCTTCCTCGAGCTCCTGCGCGAGCTCGCCGATTCGAGCGGCGCCCTGCTCGTCCTCGACGAGGTCATATCCGGCTTCAGGGTCGCGTGGGGCGGGGCCCAGGAGGCCCTCGGGGTCGCAGCGGACCTGACCGTGATGGGCAAGATCCTGGGCGGCGGCCTGCCCGCGGCGGGCTATGGCGGCAGCCGCGAGCTGATGGAGAGGGTCGCCCCGTCGGGCGACGTTTACCAGGCGGGCACCCTGTCGGGGAACCCGCTCGCCGTCGCGGCGGGACTGACGACCCTGCGCCGCCTTGACGCTGCCGCCTACGCGCGCCTCGGCGAGCTCACGGACGCTCTCACGGACGCCCTGCGTGAGGCCGCCGAGGGCAAGCCGGTCAAGGTGGCTTCCCAGCGCGGCCTGGTCACCCTCTTCTTCTCCCCCGAGCCCGTGCGGGACTTCGCCGGCGCCACCGCGTGCGACGCTGGGGCCTACGGCCGCTTCTGCCGCGCGATGCTCGACCGTGGCGTTTACCCGCCGCCGTCGCAGTTCGAGGCGTGGTTCGTCTCGCTGGCCCACGACGAGGAGGCGATCGAGCTGACCGCGCGTGCGGCGGCCGAGAGCCTGGAGGAGGCGCTCTCGTGATCGTGGTGCCGAGATGAGCGGCCCCGACCAGGCCCTGGCGACGCTCGCCGCCGAGCTGCGCGGGGACCCGGTGCTGGCCGATCACGTCGAGGACGGGGGCGCTGCGCCCATCCTGGGTGCGCTGGTGGGAGCCGGGCCTCGTGCCGCGGCCGACCCCTCGGCCTACGCCGTGATCGTCGAGGCGGTCCGCGAGGGCTATCTGCTGCACTACGGTGAGCCTCGCCTGCTCGAGGATGCGGACCCCGACCTGAGGCTGCTGGCCGGCGACTACCTCTACGCCCTCGGCCTCGAGCGGCTCGCCGCCCGAGGCGACCTGGAGGCGGTGCGGGAGCTCTCCGACCTGATCAGCCTTCTCGCCCAGGCCCACACCGAGCCGGCGGCCCCCGACGCCCCCCAGGCGCTCTGGCTCGCCGCCACGGTCGCGGTCGGCGCGGGCGCCAGCGACGCCCACTGGGAGGCCAAGGCCGCGATGCGCGCCGGCGACGCGGCGGCCCCGCGGCTGCTGCGGGACGCGGCGGCGGCGAGCGCCGACGGCAACGGCATGCGGGATGCGCTGGCAGCCGCGGCCGACTCGATAGGGTTTGCGCCCCAGGACTCTCCCGCACGTGGCTGAAGAACCTCCCAACAGCAAGCAGGGCGCCAACGGCGACCCCACGAAGCCCTCTCTCGAGAAGGCCGATCCCCCGGGCTACTTCGAGGGCGAGTCCTTGACGCGCCGAAAGGTCTTCACGGTGGCCGTCCAGGCCGTCGGGGGGATCGCCACGCTCGGCGTCGCGTTGCCGGCGATCGGTTTCGCGCTGGCGCCGGTGTTCGAGCAGGAGGACGTGCCCTGGGAGGGCGTCGGCCCCGTCACGGCCTTCACCGCGGACACCTACAAGGCAGCGGTGGTCACGATCGTCCCCGACATCGGCGAGGCCGGGAAGACGACCGTCTACGTGCGCCGCGGCAGCGCCCAGCTCGGGGAGGACCCCAACGACTTCATCGCCGTCTCGACGCGGTGCGCCCACCTCGGCTGCCCCGTCCGCTTCGTCGAGGCCGCGGGCAACTTCATCTGCCCCTGCCACGGCGGCGTCTACGGCTTTCAGGGTGAGCGCACCGGCGGTCCGCCCGTGCGCCCGCTCGACCGCTTCCAGACGCGCGTCGTTGACCCGCAGGGCAACCCGCGTGACGACAACCCCAGGCCCGGCGACCGGGTCGAGGTCGGCAACCGCTTCAGCGTCACCTCCCAGCTCGAGCCGGTACGCACCCGCGACCCGGGAGAGTTCACCGGCGGCATCTGGGAGTACATCTACCCCCCGAGGCCCTCGGTGCCGCCCCCGCCGAGCAACGCGCCCTTCTGATGCCCAAGCTTCCCGTCCCAGCGCCGCTGCGCCGTCCCTCCAAGCCGGGTGAGGGCGGCAACGGCGCGTCGTCCAACGGCACCGAGGGCGGTCCGGGCGGTGGCGCGATGGAGCAGGCGAAGCACGGCGCGGCCGAGGGCGCGAGCGGCGTCGCCGGCTGGCTCGACGAGCGCTCCGGCGCCACGGGCTTTCTCACCGGGATGCTCTTCCGCAAGGTGCCGAAGGGGACCAACTGGTTCTACACGCTCGGCTCCGCGACGATGTTCGCCTTCGCGATCCAGGCGATCACGGGCGTGTTCCTGGCGATGTACTACACGCCGTCGGCGACGCAGGCCTACGAGTCGATCACCCACCTGACCAACGACGTCTTCCTGGGGGAGTTCGTCCGCGGCATGCACAAGTGGGGCGCCTCGGTGATGATCATCCTGGTCTTCCTGCACATGGGCAGGACCTTCTTCTTCGGCGCCTACAAGTACCCGCGCGAGCTCAACTGGGTGATCGGGGTCGTGCTCCTGATCCTGACGATGGTGATGGGCCTCACCGGCTACCTGCTGCCGTTCGACCAGCGCTCCTTCTGGGCAACCGTCGTCGCCAACAACATCACCGCCACGGGCCCGGTGGTCGGCCCCTACCTGGCGGACTTCCTCCGCGCCGGGCCCGAGTTCGCCGCCACCACGATCTCGCGCTTCTATGCGATCCACATGCTGTTGGTGCCCGGGCTGATCGCTGCCCTGATCGGGGCCCATCTCTACCTTGTCGTCAAGCTCGGCACCACCGCGCCGCCGTGGCTCAAGGGCGAGAAGCCCAAGTCGCTGCGCAGAGAGGAAGTGGGCTGAGCGGTGAAGCAGGCCGAGAAGGAGGACTACCTTCAGAACTACGACCTGCTGAAGAAGAGGGGAAAGCCCTTCTTCCCCTACGCCGTGCTCAAGGACGCGAGCATGATGCTCGTCGTCTTCGTGGTGGTCGCCGTGATGGCGATCGTGCTGGGCGCCGAGCAGGGCCCGAAGGCGGACCCGACCACGACCACGTACGTGCCGCGTCCCGAGTGGTACTTCTTCTTCCTGTTCGAGGTCCTGCGCGTCCTGAAGCCGCCGTGGCTGGTGCCGATCGCCACGGTCGGCATCCCGACCGTGGCGATCGTGCTGCTGCTGCTGCTTCCGTTCTACGACCGCAACGCCGAGCGGCGCCCCGAGCGGCGCCCGATCGCCATGATCGCAGCCGTGATGTCGATCTCGGCGATGGCCTACCTCACCTTCCTCGGCGCCAGCGCCGGGACGCCGACCGAAATCGATCAGCCCGCTCCACCGGGAACTGAGGCCGGACTGCAGGTGGCGGCCCAATCGGGCTGCCTCGCCTGTCACAAGATCGGTGAGAACGGGAATGACGGCCCCGGTCCGGAGCTGACCGAGATCGGCGACATGCTGCCGCGCGCCGCGATCGCCCGCTCGCTCCAGGTGGGGCCGGCGATCATGCCGTCCTACGCGGAACTGCCGCCCAAGAAGTTCGACGACCTCACCGCCTACCTCGCGGCACTCAACGGCAACGAGTAACCCTCAGATGAAGCAGCCCGACCGCTCCTCAGAGGAGTTCGCCGGGGAGGTGCGCGGCATGTTCGACCGCATCGCCGGCGTCTACGACCTGATGAACTTTGCGATGACCGCCGGGCTCCATCACACCTGGCGCCGGCGGGCGGTCGAGCTGGCGCGGGTCGGCCCGGGCTCCGACGCCCTCGACATCTGCTGCGGAACCGGCGACCTGGCGCTGGCGCTGCGCGGCGCGATAGGGCCGGAGGGCAAGGTGGTCGGCTCGGACTTCTCGGAGCCGATGCTGGAGCTCGCCCGGGCCAAGGCCGGCGGAAGGGGCGAGCCCGTCGAGTTCGAATGGGCCGACGCCCTGGAGCTGCCCTACGAGGACGGGAGCTTCGACGCCGTGACCGTCGGCTTCGGCGCCCGCAACCTCGCTGATCTCGACCGGGGCCTGCGCGAGATGGCCCGGGTGCTGCGCCCTGGAGGCCGCCTCGTGATCCTCGAGATCACCCGCCCTCAGCGCCAGCCGCTCGCCTCCTTCTACTCCCTCTGGTTTGATCGCCTGGTGCCCATGCTCGGATCCCTCGCGGGCGATTCGGACGCCTACAGCTACCTGCCGGAGTCGGTCCGGAGCTTCCCCGACCCGCACACACTCGCCGCGAAGATGGAGGCCGCCGGATTCGAGGGGATACGCTGGCTGTTGCTGGCCGGAGGCATTATCGCCATTCACAGCGCGGATCGCGCCGCCTAGACCCGACCCAGGCACACCCGTGAGAGGAACATCAGCAGTCCCACCCCCGGTCACCGCCGTGATCGACGCAGCTGGTTCCTGGCTGCCCTCGCACATGGCCGAGGTCGAGGCACGGCTGGCTGAGCTGGCCGTCGGTCACGGCGAGGCGCTCGGCGCGGAGGCGAGGGCGACCCTCTCGGCGGGCGGCAAGCGATTGCGGCCCCTGCTCGTCCTGATCTGCGCCGGCGCGGAGCGCGCCGAGCACGCCGTCCACGCGGCGGTCGCGGTGGAGATGGTCCACATGGCGACCCTCGTTCACGACGACGTGCTCGACGAGGCGCCGGTGCGCCGCGGGCTGCCCACCGTCGTCGCCAGGGCGGGTCGCGAGCGAGCGGTCGCCGTCGGCGACCTGCTCTTCTCGCGCGCGTTCGCCGAGATCGCCGGTCCCGGCGCCGAGCGCCAGGTGGGGCTGCTCAGCGCCGCCTCGATCGGCCTTGCGCTGGGGGAGCTTGCGCAGCGCCGGGACGCCTTCGACACCTCGATCGGTGAGGAGCGCTACCTCGAGCGGTGTGAGCTCAAGACAGCGGGCCTGTTCGAGTCCGCCTGCCTGGTCGGCCGCGTGGCCGCGGGCGCGCCCGGCGAGGAGGAGCTCGCGACCTACGGCCGGGAGATCGGCCTCGCCTTCCAGCTCCTCGATGACGTCCTCGACGTCTGTGGCCCCCCCGAGCGCACCGGAAAGGCGCGGGGCACCGACCTGCTCGACGGCACGGTCACGCTGCCGCTGATCCTGGCGCGCGAGCGGGACCCGGAGCTCGCGGCGCTGTCGCTGCGCTCACTCGACGCCGCGAGCGCGGAGCGCGCCTGCGACCGGATTGCGGCCACCGGCGTGCTCGAGCAGGTGCGCGACCGCGGCCGAGAGGGTGTCGAGCGAGCCAAGGCGGCGGTTGCGGCCGGCCCATTCGACGAGGCCGGGCGGCGGCTGCTGGGCCTGGTCGCCGACGGCGTCGTCGAGCGCTACTCGTAGCCCGGCGGAACGCGGTGATCGGCCGCCGAGGCGGCCGATCAGGGAGTCTGCGGGAGTGTCTCTGCGGGTACTGGGCTAGAAGTCTTCGGGGAGAATGAGGTCGCCGTGCAGCGCGTCGAGAAAGCGCTCGCTCTCCTCCTCCATGTTGGCCCGGGTGAGGGCCTTGAGGTCCTCGACCAGAGCCTGGCCGCCGCGGTCCAGCTCCTGATCGAAGCGGTCCACCTCGGGCTGGCTGAAGTTGTCGGTGCTCCACCACTCGCACTCGGGACAGCGGAGGCTGACCCGCCAGCAGCGGTCGTCCTGCTCGGACCACTTGACCGGCTGGACGAGGTCCGAGGAGCATTCGGGGCAGACCTGCATGCCATCGCCGCGCTCGGCCGTCTTGGTGGCGGCGGGGGCGGTCTTGACTGTGCGACGAGGGATGCCCATGTGCGGGGTATCGGGAGCTGAGGGCATTCCTTTAGACCCAGTTTTTGGTGACATCGCGCTCCGACTACTCATTTTTGGGTGCCAACCACCCAGTCCTGGGTAGGTCAACCGGCCCTTCGGGGCGACTATGTCTACCCATAGACTGGCGGCCCCATGGTGCTCAGTGACCGAACAATCAAGGAGGAGATCGCCGCCGGGCGGATCGTCTTCGACCCCTACGAGGAATCGCTGGTGCAGCCGTCGAGCGTCGACGTGCGCGTCGACAGCAAATTCCGCGTCTTCAACAACAGCCGCTACCCCTACATCGACGTGCGGCAGCCGATGGAGGACCTGACCGAGCTGGTCACCGTCGAGGAGTCGCAGCCGTTCATCCTCCACCCCGGCGAGTTCGTGCTCGGCCAGACGCTCGAGCGGGTGCAGCTGCCGGGCGACCTCGTCGCCAGGCTTGAGGGGAAGTCGAGCCTCGGGAGGCTGGGGCTCGTGATCCATTCGACGGCCGGGTTCGTCGATCCGGGCTTCGCCGGCAACCTCACCCTGGAGCTCTCGAACCTGGCGACGCTGCCGATCACGATCTTCCACGGGATGCCGATCGGCCAGATCTCGTTTATGAGGATGGATGGCGTGGTCGAGCACCCCTACGGCTGCAGGGAGGCGGGAAGCAAGTACCAGGGCCAGGCGGAACCGACCGCAAGCCGCTTCTACCTCAACTTCAAGGACTCCGGGGACTAGTCGCTCTGTAGTATGGCTGTGTGCCCAATATCGGACCGCTTGAAATAGCAATCGTCCTGATCATCGTCCTGATCATCTTCGGCCCCAAGCGGCTGCCGGAGCTCGGCCGCTCGATGGGCCGGGGTATCCGCGAGTTCCGCGGCTCCGTCGGTGGCGACAAGGACGAAGATGACGTCGACGAGAAGCAACGTGAGCTCGAGGCCACCCAGTCGGCCGATGCGGCCGATGCCGAGGTCGTCACCGAGAACAAGGCCTAGGCAATGGCCCGGGTTGGGCCGGTCGACTTCGAGGACCGGCTGACGCTGGTCGAGCACCTCGACGAGCTTCGCTCCAGGATCATCATCTCGCTGGCCGCCTTCGGGGTGGCCTTCGCGCTCTGTCTCTGGCAGAACCACCTGCTGCTCGACATCGCCAACGGGCCGCTGCCGAACGACCGCGACAAGCTGCTCACCTTCGGGGTGGCGGAGCCGTTCACTACGACCCTGCTCGTCAGCGCCTACGGGGCGATCATCATCGCGCTCCCGGTCCTGCTCTACCAGGTCTACGCCTACATCCTCCCGGCGCTGAGCCACAGCGAGAAGAAGGTGGCGTTGCCGCTGATGTTGCTGGCGCCCTTCCTGTTCGTCGCCGGCGTCGCCTTCGCGTACTTCATCGTACTGCCCTCGGCGACCAAGTTCCTCCTCAACTTCAACGAGGACCAGTTCAACATCGAGGTCCGCGCCAAGGACTACTACGGCTTCATGGGGATGACCCTGCTCTCCTGCGGCGTCCTCTTTCAGGTCCCGATTGCGATCCTGGCGGTGACCCGGGCCGGGATCGTGACGACGGATCAGCTCGCGGCCAACCGGCGCTACGCGATCCTCGTGATCGCCGTGGTGGCGATGCTGCTCCCCGGCACCGACCCGGTGACGATGCTGATCTCGATGATCCCGCTGGTCTTCCTCTTCGAGGGCAGCCTGATTCTCTCGCGCGTGTTCGCCCGCCCAGACCGCACGGCGGCCGAGGAGACCGACCCCGACCCCGATGACCTCGGCATCACGGGAACGCGATCTAGCTAGGCTTCCGTCCCTCGTGCTCTTCGATCTTCAAAGTCCGGGTCGCCGCGTCGTCGTCAAGGTCGTCTACTCGGCCCTGGCGATCCTGATGGGCGCCGGCCTGGTCCTGTTCGGCATCGGCGGCAGCGGCTCGGGGATCTTCGATTCGCTCGGCATCGGCGGAGGCAGCAGCAGCGATGCTCCGTTCCAGGCCGAGATCGACGACGCCAACGACACCCTTTCGCAGAACCCGCGAAACCAGCAGGCGCTCGTCGACCTGATCACGCTCCAGGCCCAGCAGGCCGGTACCCAGGTGGACGACCAGGGCGTGCCGACCAGCGACGGCCTCGACGGCTACAACCGCGCGGCTGACGCGTGGGACCGCTACCTGAAGCTGGACACCAAGCAGCCCGACGATGCCGCGGCGCTGCAGATGGCAAATGCCTTCTTCACGCTTGCGCTGACCTCGAGCTCCGCCGCTGACGCTCAGGCCCAGATCGGCAACGCCGCCGACACCCAGAAGGTCGTGGCCGACGAGAGGCCCACCTCCGCGAACCTGACCCGCCTCGCGTACTTCCTCTACCTGGCGGGCAGGGCCGGCGAGGCCAATGCCGCCAAGCAGGAGGCGATCGCCAAGGGCGGCCCCAACGCCGCCAAGTCGGTCAACGGCCAGCTCGCCCAGGCGGAGAAGCAGGGACAGCAGATCTCCGAGCAGGTCAAGAAGGAGGCCAAGAGCGCCAGTCAGACGGGCGCCAACCCCCTCCAGCCCTCCACCGGCGGCCTCGGCGGCGACACCGGCAGCGGCGCGCTCTCAACCCCCTAGCCGTTTCTATACTGAGCGACCGCGCATTCGCGCGCACCAGGGCCGTTAGCTCAGCTGGTAGAGCAGGAGACTCTTAATCTCAAGGTCGCAGGTTCGATCCCTGCACGGCCCACTTATCGTCGCGCGCCTCATCCGCCGAGTCCCGCGACGGCGCGGTCGCGGTCGGAGAACACCTAGAGCCTGACCCCGCGACCCTCCCGGATCGTCCAGACGTGGGCTCCCGGAGGGTCGAGAGCGACCCCGCTCTCCTTCCCCGTGCCGGAGTAGCGGCACAGCACCACCACGAAGTCGCCGGCGGCGAGATGGTCCTCGGGGGCAATCCGCCAGTCCTCCCAGGATCTGAGCCGGCTCTGCAGCCGGTCACTGCGCCGGCCAGGCTCCTCCGCGACCGGCCCAAGGTCAAGGAACTCATCCGACCAGCCCCACTCCATCTCAGGGCCGTAGACGCCGGGGTGGGGGCGAAAGTTGCCCTTGGCCCATTGCTCGCACACGGGACGCAGCAGCTCAATGTTCTGATCGGACATTCGGGCTGCAGTATGCGCCTGGAGGGCCGGCGCCCGGGAGCGCTTCAGCGCTCAGGCCGCTGGCCCGGGGCGGCGTGGTACGTCACGTACCAGAGAAGGTGCTTCGCGGCGCTGAATCCGGCGCTGACGGGGACCAGGAGCCTCTTCATTGCCGCCAGAATACTGATCGCTCGTAGACTCGGGCCGATGAAGATCGGAGTCATCGGGTTGGGCTACGTCGGCTTGCCGCTGGCGATCGCGTTCGCCGAGAGCGGCCACGACGTCGTCGGCCTCGACGCCGACCCGCGGCGGGTCCAGTCGCTTCGCTCGGGCGAGAGCTACGTCGAGGACATCTCCTCCGAGCGGCTCGCCGCCGCGGCCGAGCGGGTCGAGGCGAGCGGCGACTACGCCGACCTCAGCGGTTGCGATGCGGTCCTGATCTGCGTACCGACGCCGCTGACCAGTGCCCGCGAGCCCGACCTCACCTACCTGGTCGACGCGGCGACCTCCATAGCCGCTGTCCTGGAGAAGGGCCAGCTCGTCGTGCTCGAGTCAACGACCTATCCTGGGACGACGCGCGAGCGCCTGCTGCCGATCCTCGAGGAGTCGGGCCTGGCCGTGGGCAGCGACTTCCACCTCGCCTTCTCGCCCGAGCGGATCGACCCCGGCCGCACCGACTACACGATCCGCACGACCCCGAAGATCGTGGGCGGGCTGACTGATGACTGCGCCGCGCGCGCCGTGGCCGTCTACGGCGAGATCTGCGATGAGGTCGTCACCGTTTTGGGCCCCGAGGCGGCCGAGCTCGCAAAGCTGCTCGAGAACATCTTCCGCTCGGTCAACATCGCCCTGGTCAACGAGCTGGCGATGCTCTGCCACAGGCTCGAGATCGATGTCTGGGAGGTGGTCGACGCAGCCGCCACCAAGCCGTTCGGCTTCATGCGCTTCGATCCCGGCCCCGGGATGGGTGGCCACTGCCTGCCGGTGGACCCCTTCTACCTCGCGTTCAAGGCGCGGGAGCAGGACTTCTACACCGAGTTCATCGAGCTGGCCGGGAAGGTGAACCAGAACCAGCCTCGCTTCTGCGTCGACCGGATCGGCGAGGCGCTGAACGACGTGCGCAAGGCGGTGAACGGATCGAAGATCATGCTGCTGGGCGTCTCCTACAAGCCCGGCGTCGGTGACACCAGGGAGTCCCCGGCGCTGAAGATCGCCCGGCTCGCTCGTGAGCGTGGCGCCGAGGTCAGCTACCACGACCCGCACGTCCCAGAGCTCGGCGCCATCGGCCTCAGCTCGATCGACCTCGGCGAGGGGCTCAAGAGCTGTGACCTCGCCTGCGTGGTCACCGCGCACCCCGAGATCGACTACGAGCAGGTCGTCGCCGAGGCGCCGCTCGTGTTGGACTTCCGCGGCGTCACCCGGGGGATCGAGGCGACCAACCTGGTCCGTCTGTGAGCCTGCTCCGGCCCAGGCGCTCGGAGTTGAGGGCAGACCGTGCCACCCTCGGGCTCGCATTGGCCGCGCTCGTCACGGCCGGCGCCCTGGTCACCGGAGAATTCGCCCGGCTCGCCCGCCGCCGCCGTGAGAGTGGGGAGGTGCCGACGCCGGAGACCCTGGTCGGCACCGCCGAGATGGCGACCCGGGACACGATCGCGGTCGCCCGGACCGGGCTTCGGGCGACGCCCCATCACGAGACGGTCATGTTCAACATGCTGCAGGGGTTCCTCGGCGGCTTCGCCCTGGCGCGGATCTCGACCTGGGGAATAAAAAGCGGTTGGTGGCCGACCGGGAACGTCAGCGTCGGGGGCCGCCACATCCACCACTTCGTGCCCGGGATCGCACTCGCGTTCGGCTCGGCGGGTGTCGGCCTGGCGACCAAGAGCGAGGGCGTCGAGGCCGCGCTCGCGATCCCCTTCGGCGCGGGTGTCGGCCTCACGCTCGACGAGGCGGCCCTGCTGCTCGATCTCGAGGACGTCTACTGGACGCGCGAGGGCCTGCTCAGCGTCCAGGTCAGCCTCGGGATCACGGCCCTGCTGGCCGCATCGATCCTCGCCCTGCGCGTACTCCGGCGCGGGGAGGAGAGGGGCGAGCGGGAGGGCCTGATTCCGCAGACCGAGGAATTCGGCACCGCAGCGGTCGGCGCGCTCGCCTAGCCCGCTTCCCCGAATCCCTCGGAGCCTCCCGGCGTCAGGCGGCGCGGAGGCGGTGTTCGGCCTCTTCGCCCATCCAGATGACCTGGTCCCGCCCTGGGCCGACGCCGACCAGCCGCACCGGGGCGCCGGCGCCGTCAGCGATCGCCTCGAGCATGCCGCGCGCCTCGCGCGGAAGGTCGGACTCCCTGCGACAGTCGCCGATCTCCCCCTCGAAGCCGGGAAGCTCCTCGTATTCGGCCGTGGCCGTGTGCAGGATGGTCTGGTGGTAGGGGAACTCGTCGAAGACGGCGCCCTCGGGGTGGCGGTAGCGGACGCAGACGCGCAGCGGGTCGATGCCAGAGAGGACGTCGAGCTTGGTGATCGCCAGCGCGTCCATGGTGTTGAGGCGGACGGCGTAGCGCAGCGCGACGAGGTCGATCCAGCCGGTGCGCCTGTCGCGGCCCGTCGTGGTCCCCCGCTCGCCTCCCCGCTCGCGAATCAGGTCCCCGAGATCGTCCTCCAGCTCGGTCGGGAACGGCCCCGCCCCGACCCGCGTCGCGTAGGCCTTTGCCACCCCCCAGACCTCGTCGATGTCGTGGGGCCCCACCCCGGCGCCGACGCAGGCCGCGCCGGCGACCGGGTTTGACGAGGTGACGAAGGGGTAGGTGCCGTGATCGAGGTCGAGCATCGTCGCCTGCGCCCCCTCGAACAGCGTCGTGCCGCCCCCGTCGAGTGTCTCCCAGCAGAGCTTCGCGGTATCGGCGATGTGGGACTCGAGCCGGTGGCCGTAGGAGAGGTAGGTCTCGGTCATCGTGTGCAGGTCGAGGTCGGGGTCCTTCACGTAGGGCCGGAGCATCTGCTGCTTGGGCTCCATCGCGGCCATGATCTTCGTGCGCAGGATCTTCTCGTCGAGCAGGTCCTGGACCCGGATGCCGAGCCGCGCGGCCTTGTCCGCGTAGCACGGGCCGATCCCGCGGCGGGTCGTGCCGATCTCGAGCTTGCCGAGCCTCAGCTCCCCCTCCGTGTCGAGCTTTACGTGGTAGGGCATGATCAGGTGTGCGTTGGCCGAGACCCGCAGGCCCGACATGTCGATGCCCCGCCGGCGCAGGCCCTCGATCTCGCCGATCAGGATCTCGGGGTCCACGACAACGCCATTGCCGATCGCGCAGATCTTTCCGGCGTGGAGGATGCCCGACGGGATCAGGTGGAACTTGAAGGTCTCGCCGTCCCGGACGATCGTGTGGCCGGCGTTGTTGCCGCCCTGGAAGCGGATCACGAGGTCAGCCTGCTCGGCGAGCAGGTCCACGACCTTACCCTTCCCCTCATCGCCCCACTGGGCGCCGACTATCACTATCCCGGCCACGGCGGCAATTATGAAGGGGCGCGGGGCCGGTTAGTGGTCGAGCGGGCCCGACTGGGCCCCGTAGCCGCCCAGCGAGGTGCCGACGTCGGCCGGCGCGACGTGCAGGCGGCGGTCGTCGTCGAACAATGGGAGCGGGTCGCCGCACATCTCGACCAGCCGCGAGACGACCCTTGCGCCGATCTGGTCCTCGAGGTCGCTCTCGTCGAGGTTGGTGGTCACCACCAACGAGCGCTCCGTCTCGTAGCGCTCGTTGATCAGCGCGTAAAGCTGCTCGAGAACCCATTCGGAGCGGTTCGCGGCGCCGAGGTCGTCGAGGTGGAGGAGGTCCACCGCGGTCAGCCGCTCGAACAGCTCGCCGTAGGACTGTTCGCCGGGTTGCGAGTCGTAGGTGCGCCGGATGCGCGCGAGCAGCTTCGGCAGCGAGTAGATGGCGACCGAGCATCCCGCCTCCAGCGCCAGCTTGGAGACCAGCATCGCCAGCGTCGTCTTCCCGGTTCCCGAGCTGCCGACGAACCAGAGTCCCCTTCCCCTTGCCAGGTTCTCCTCCAACTCTCCGCAGAAGTCGCGAACCCGGCGGACGACGATGTCGCTCATCTGCGTTACCGGCGGCCGCTCGAAGGAGACCCCGCGGTACTTGGCGGGGATGACCGAGGCGACGCCCCTGGTCCTCGCCCTGGCGAGCACTCGGTCCCGGCACTCGCAGGGCCGGGCGACATCCTCCGGCCCGAGGATCCAGCCCGAGCCATCGCAGAGCGCCAACGGGCAGGCCCGCGGCTCGGTCGGGTCGGAGCCGACCGACCTCGTGCTCATCCCTCCTCGGCGAGGTCGGTGAGCGGCGGGCCCTCTCCGGCCAGCTGCTCGCGCGGGCGTTCCTCGCGGGACTGGTCGGCGAACTTCGGAAAGCGGTCGAGGAAAGCGAGCCTGACGGTGCCGATCGGGCCGTTCCGGTGCTTGGCGACGAGCAGCTCGGCGATCCCCGGGTCCTCGCTCTCCTCGCCCTTGTAGTACTCGTCGCGGTAGATGAAGGCGACGACGTCGGCGTCCTGCTCGATCGCACCAGAGTCGCGCAGGTCCGAGAGGATCGGCCGCTTGTTGTCACCACGCTGCTCGGGGGCGCGGGAGAGCTGGGAGAGCCCGATCACCGGCACCGCCAGCTCTCGGGCGAGGATCTTGAGCCCGCGGCTGAACTGGCTCACCTGCTCAACGCGGTTGGCGCGGGGGTCGTCGGCGCGCATCAGCTGCAGGTAGTCGACGATCACCAGCCCGAGCCCCTCTCGGCCGTTGCTGCGCTCCTGGGAGTGCAGGCGCCGCGCCTTGGCGCGGAGGTCGAGCAGGCCGAGGTCGGAGGAGTCATCGATCCACAGCGGCGCCGACTCGAGGCGGTTGCAGGCCTTCACGACCTTGGGCCAGTCCTTGCCTGAAACGTGTCCCTTGCGCAGCTTGTCGCCCGAGATCCGGGCCTGGGAGGCGATGAAGCGGTGAGCGAGCTCCATCTCGGACATCTCCAGCGAGAAGAATGCGACAGCCTTGTTCTCCTTGACGCTGACGTTCTCGGCGATGTTGCAGACCAGCGCCGATTTCCCCATCGCCGGGCGTGCGGCGATCACGATCAGGTTGCCCGGCTGGAAGCCGCCGGTGACCTCATCGAGGTCGCGAAAGCCCGAGGCGGTGCCGGTGAGGCTGCCGTCGCCGTTGGAAAGCGCCTCGAGCTTGTCGATCTCCTCGTGGAGGATCTCGCCGATCTCGCGGAAGTCGGAGAAGGCGTCCTGGTGGGCGACCTGGAACAGCAGCCGCTCGGCCTCCTCGACCATGTTGTCGGGATCGCCCTCGCGCTCGGCGACCGACTGCTGGATCCGCTTCGCGGCGGCGTCCAGGCGCCGCATCAACGCGTTCTGCTTGACGATCTGGGCGTAGTGGCGGGCGTTTCCGGCGGCGGGGACCCTCGCGGCGAGGCTCGCGACCACGTCGCGGCCTCCCATGGCCTCCAGCGCGCCGCCCTGCAGCAACCGCTCGGAGACGGTCAGAACGTCGACAGGGCTGGCGTCCTCCTTCAGGCGGATGATCGCCTCGAAGATCGTGCGGTGGCGGTCGCGGTAGAAGTCCTCCGCCTGGAGGTGGACATCGAGGATGACCGGATCGATCGCCGCCTCGGAGACCATCATCGCCCCGAGCACCGACTCCTCGGCCTCCAGGTTCTGGGGCGGGACGATCGTCGGTGTTCTCTCAGCGGTTGTCATCTTTTTGGGCGCAGACGAGTACGAGCCTCGCGGGCCGCGTCTCCCTACATCTAAGGGCCCGCCGAGGTCGGAACCACCCCCGCGCGCCGGCGGGACGAAACCACAAGCTGCCTCTTGCTGCAACGCGGGGTTTGGGGTATTTCCGAGGCTTTTGTCAGGCGCCGTCCAGCGCCGCGAAAAGTACCCGCTAGTTGCGGGCGGCCCGGTGGCCCTCCGACCGCCTCCCGCCACACACCGTCGCGGCCCGTCGGTAGAGTCCGCCGCGCTCGAGAGTTGTTCCACGGCGACGAAGGCGGAGGCGATGGAGAGCTCAGCCCAGGAGGGGGGAGGCGAGAGCCGCAAGAACCTGGTTCTCGCGGCGATGATCTTCGCGGTCGCGATGACCTTCATCGACCAGACGATCGTCTCGATCGCGATCCCGCAGATCCAGGACAACCTCCACCTCTCCGAAACGGGCGTGCAGTGGGTGATCAACGGCTACCTGCTGTCACTGGCGGCCCTGTTCGCCTTCGGCGGCCGTCTCGCCGACATCGCCGGGCACCGCAGCATGGTGCTGCTCGGGATCTTCATCTTCGCCACCTGCTCGGCGCTCTGCGGAGCGACGCCGACCGGGGACGCCGCCGAGACCTGGATCGTCGTCTTCAGGGTCCTCCAGGGCGCCGGCGCCGCGATCATGTTCCCGGCTGCGCTGGCGATCGTGATCGACTCATTCCCGGTCCGGGAGCGAGGCAAGGCGATGGCGATCTTCTTCGGCATCGCGGGCGGGTTGACGTCCGTCGGGCCGATCGCGGGTGGCTACCTGAGCGAGTGGACCTGGCGGGCGATCTTCTGGATCAACATCCCGGTCGCGATCATCGCGGTGGTGCTGACGCTGATCTCGAAGCCCAACAACGTCAAGCATCCGGCGCCGGTGGACTACCGAGGCCTGGTGTTGATCACCGGCGGCATGGGACTCGCCGTGCTCGGGCTGCAGGAGTCAGCGACCTGGGGCTGGGATGACGCGGCGACCTGGGGGTCGATCGTCGCCGGCGTCGCACTGCTGGTCGCCTTCGTCCTCTACGAGCTGAGGGCGACCAACCCCCTGATCGAGGTGCGGATCTTCGAGAACCGGGCCTTCGCCATAGACAACGCCGTCCTCTTCATCATCAGCATCGTCTTCGTCCCGCTGTTCTTCTTCTCCAGCGTCTACTCGCAGGTTTCGCTCGGATACGACGCATCCAACGCCGGCCTCTACTTGCTGGTCTTCTTCGCCGGCTTTGTGACCGCGGCCCAGTTCGGCGGGCGGATGCTCGACCGAGCCGGCGCCCGCTTCCCCGTGGTCGCCGGCTGCCTGATCTCGTCGGTCGGCTTCGCGCTTTGGGCGCGCCACCTGACCGACCTCGAGCTCGATTCCCAGTGGCCCTACATCGTGCTGGCCGGCGTCGGCGTCGGGCTGGTGCTGGGCCAGGCGAACACCGACGCCGTCAGCCGCGCCCCCCGCAGCAGCTACGGCGAGGCCACCGGGATCACCCAGACGGTCCGCAACCTCGGCGCCAGCGTCGGGCTGGCGGTGCTCGGCAGCATCCTCATCTCCCAGAACCGCTCCCACATCGAGGACTCGCTCGGGACGTTCGGCATCCCCAAGTCGGACGCCGACGGAATCGCTAACTCGCTCTTTTCAGGGAGCGGCGGGGGCTCCTCGGAATTCGGCGCTCACACGGGCGCCAAGGCGAAGGAGGTGTTCGAGGCCGTGCAGCTCGACTTCGCGCAGGCCAACCGCGTCGTCTTCTACTGCATGGCGGCGGTGATGGCGGTCGCGTTCGTGGTCGCCCTGCTGGGCATGCCGAGCGGACGGCTGCCCGATCCCGATGAGGTGGAGGAGACGCGCTGAGCCGCGGCGCGGCTACTTCGCTTCAGCGACGATCGTCTTGACGCTGGCGGTCTTGCCGCCACCGACCTCGACCTCGACCATGTAGGTCCCGGTCGCCCGGATCGGCTCCTCGAGCCGGATCTTCTTGCGGTCAACCTTGAGCCCGCGCGCGGCCTGGATCGCCTCGGCGATCTCGGCGGAGGTGACGGAGCCGAACAGCTTGCCGTCCTCACCCGCACGGTGGTTGATCGTGAGCACGGTCTTCGAGAGCAGCGCCGAGGTCTCACCCGCACGTTCTGCGGCGTGCTTCTCGGCGGCCTCGGCGCGCTCGCGGCGGCGCTCGGCCTCCTCGAGCGAGCCGCGGGTAGCCGGCTGCGCAAGCTTTCGGGGGACGAGGTAGTTGCGCAGGTAGCCGGGCGAGACGTCAACGGCGTCGCCGGCCTGGCCGAGGTCCTCCACGTCGGAGAGCAGTACTGCCTGCGCCATCAGCGCTCGCCGACGTAGGGCAGCAGCGCCAACTCCCGGGCCCGCTTCACCGACAGCGCCAACTGCTGCTGGTGTCGCCGCGAGAGGCCGGTGACGCGGCGCCCTCGCGTCTTGCCCCGGTCCGAGAGGAACCTGCGAAGGGTCGTCAGGTCCTTGTAGTCGATCTGGTCGACGTTGAGCCGGGTGTACTTGCGCGGGCGCCCGCGATCGCTGGGACCGCGCTTGCGGCCGCGCGCCGGGGTTCTCTGTTGCTGTCTTCCCATTTGGTCTCTTTGGTCTCCTGCCTCAAAACGCCGGCACGGCTGAACGCCGCACCGGCATCAGGGCGGGATGGTAGCTAGCTCAACTCCGCGAGGCGGCTAGAACGGGATGTCGTCGCTGCTCTCGGAGCTGCTGCCGACGCCGGCCTGCTCGAAGTCCGAGGTGTCGGCGGGCACGTCCGAGGCGCCCTTGAAGCCATTGCTCTCGCCCGAGTTGCTCTCGCCCGAGTTGTCCCCGCGTGAGCCGAGGAACTGGACGCTGTTGGCGATGATCTCGACCGCCTGGCGCTTGGAGCCGTCCTGGGCCTCCCATTCGCGCCAGTCGAGCCGCCCCTCGACCGCCACCGGGCGGCCCTTTGAGAGGTAGTTGGCGCAGTTCTCACCCTGCGCGCCCCACACCGTCACGTCGAAGTAGTTGGGCTTGTCGATCCAGTCGCCGCTGGCGCCGTCCTTGCGCCGGCTGTTGACGGCCACTCGAAGCTTGCAGACCGAGGTACCGCTCGGGGTCGAGCGGAGCTCGGGGTCGCGGGTGAGGTTTCCCGTGACGACGACTGTATTTATGTTCGAGGCGGCCAAAAGTCTCTCCTATTCATTTGATTCCGAAGATCGATATTAAGACGCCGCCCGGCGCCTTCTCTCCCCCACTCGAGCGCAATCCCGCAAACTGCGGGAGCCGGGCGATCAGTCGCGGTCGCGCCCGCGGGGGCGGTCGCGATCGCGATCGCGCTCGGGTCGGTCGGAGCCGACCGTTGCGGGACGGTCCATCACGGGCGGCGGGTTCGCCGGGGTGTCGGGATCGACCTTGAAGATCCTGAAGCGGAGGGTGCCCTCGGCGATCTTTAGGTTGTGGTCGAGCTGCTCGAGCAGCTCCTTCTCGCCCTCGAAGCGGTAGTAGCGGTAGTCGGCCTCGGTGCGCTTGTCGATCTCGTAGGCCATCTTGCGAACGCCCCAGGAGTCGGCGCGCTCGAGCTTTCCGGCCGACTCGATCTGCTTCTTGACCACCTCGGCAGCCGCCTCTCGAGCCTCATCGGAGGTCTCGGGGTCGAGCATCAGCACAAGTTCGTAGTTTCTGGCCATAAGCGTTTGAAAGCCACCCCCGCGGGGATGGCAGACGAGCCAATATAGCGACAGGCCGCCGGGGCAGGGGAGAAAAGCGACGCGCCGGCGCTCATCGACGCCGTGGACGGAAGACGAGTCAGGTGGGACGGGGCCGGCAAGCTGATCGCGGGCGCCGCCGGGGCTCTCGCCCTGGCGGGACTGCTGCCCGGCCTGCTCTCGCCGGGCGAGCCGCCCCCGCTGCCGGCTGATGTGGGCCTCGCCCCCGTGGCGGCCCAGCCGCTGCAGGAGGCCGGAGCGGCGGCGGCACCAGTGGCGGCGCGGGTCAAAGCGAGGCGTGAGCCCGGCCGTGGCGAGCGGGCATCGGCCACGGTGAGGCGAGACAGGAGCGAGTCCGGCCGGCCCCGCGGGCGTGGAGGGGGCCGGCACGCCCGTCCCAAGGAGGGGAGCCCGTGGCGCCATCGCGGCGGGCACCGCGGACACGGCGTCCCTTCGTCGCCCCAGACCTATGCACCCGCTGCGTCCGCCCCGGCGTACGTCGCGCCCCCGCGCTCCACCGGCGGCGGTCGTGAGTTCGGTTTCGAGCCATGAGAGAGGGAGGTCACGAGATGTCGATCAGGAAGCTTGAGCGAGGCGCCCAGCGAAGACCGCAGACCCGCCGCGCGGCCGCGGCCGCAGCGGGCCTCGTGCTCGGGATGGCGCTGGCGATGTTGCTGCCGGGAGCCGCCCACGCGGGGCTCTATTCGGTTCTGCAGTGCCATCCGGAGCAGAACGCCACTCACGAAGCGACGTTCGCGCGCAGCTCGGACCGCTACCGATCCCGCGCTTCGTGCCGCCAGGGCGCCAACGGGCTCGAGGTCTCCCACGAGGGCAGCGGCACCAAGGACGGGCGCCTCGGCGCCTGGACCTGGCTGGCGCCCGCCGGGACCGTGATCCGGGGCGTGGCTCTGCGGGCCCAGCTCCAATCCGGTGGCGGCCACGCCGCCCAGCTGGTCGTGGGCTCCGACGACGGGACCGCGAGCTACTTCGGCCGCATCGAGGATCGCTGGCGGGATGAGTTCTGGTCGGGGAGCGGCGGCCGCTGGCTTCGCGGGAGGCTCCGTTGCTACGGGGGCTCTGACGGGGTCTGCGATCGTGCCGAGGGCGCCCACGTCTGGCTGCAGCGTGTGCGGTTGACGCTGTTCGACTCGGCGGGCCCGACGCTGTCGCTGGCGGGCGCCATGTTCGACCCGGGCGCGCGTAGCGGTCACCAGACCCTCAACATCACCGCGGCCGACCAGGGCAGCGGCCTGCGGCGAATCGACGTCTGGGTCAACGGCGTCGCAACAACAGCCCGGCAGCTCGACTGCGCGCTGGGCTCGGGCTGGGCCAAGCGCCTGCGACCCTGCCCGAGCAGCGTCACGACACCCATCGTTCTCGACACGGCCGCGGCGCCGTTTCGAAATGGCGCCAACGAGGTCAGCGCCTGCGTGTCCGACCTCGCGACGTCGGGAGCGCCGAACCTCGGCTGCGCCACCCGATCGGTCACGGTCGACAACGCCTGCCCGAGTTCGCGCGGCGGCGGGCGCAAGCTCAGCGCCGGCTTCGCGGGCGGGGGCGTCTCGACCACGGTGCGCGCCGGCCAGAAGCCGAAGCTGATCGGCCGGCTGCTGAGCGCGTCCGGCTCCCCGCTCGAGGGCGCGCGCGTCTGCCTCCTCGCCCGCCCGGCCATGCCCAGCGGTGAGTGGAAGCGGATCGGGATGCCGCGCACGCACGACGACGGACGCTTCTCGTTCGTGGTGCCCGCAGGGCCCTCGCGCGATATCCGCGTGGCCTACCGCGCGGACTCGCTACAGCTCGAGCAGCGGCTGCGCCTCGCGGTGCGCGCGAACCCGAAGCTGGCGGTGTCGCCCGCGCGGACCCGCAACGGGCGCCGCGTTCGGTTCCGCGGCGTGCTGCCGGGCCCCTCCAACTCGGGGCGGGCGGTGGCGCTGCAGGCGCTGGCGGAAGGCCGCTGGCTCACCTTCGCCGTGGCGCGCAGCCGCCTCCGGGGCCGGTTCACCTCCGGCTACCGCTTCCGCTCGACCAGCGCCCCCACGACCTACCGGTTTCGGGCGTTGGTCAAGGCCCAGGCCGGGTACCCCTACCTCCAGGGCATCTCCCGGGTGAGGACGGTTCGCATAGGCTGACCGCCAGCATGATCGAGCGACTCGAGGATGTGCCCGAGGACGTGCTCGGCTTTCGGGCGAGCGGGAAGATCACCCGCGAGGACTACCGCGAGGTGCTGATCCCCCCGCTCCGCGAGGCGGCCGAGAGCGGGGACAAGATCCGGATGCTGTTCCAACTCGGCCCCGGCCTCGACGGCTACGAGCCCGGAGGGTTGGTCGAGGACGCCAAGGCCGAGTTTCAGCTCGGCTTGGGGGAGAGGTCGGCCTGGAACCGGATCGCACTCGTCACCGACGTCGGCTGGGCGCGCCGGGGGCTCGAGTTCTTCGCCTGGATGGTCCCGGGTGAGTCGAAGGCCTTCGGGCTGGATGAGCTCGGGGAGGCGCGGGACTGGGTCGCGGGCTAGCGCCGCGACCCCCCCCGCCTCAGTTCGAGGCGATGAAGTCCCTGATCCTCGGCACCGACGCAGAGGTGTAGGGGTGGTACAGGTCGGGTGCGTGACCGCCCTGGGGGACGATGAACAGCTTCGAGTCGGGGAAGGTGGCGGCCACCTGATGCGCCTCCTTAACCGAGGTGATGTCGTCGAACTCACCCTCGACGATCAGGACGGGGAGGTCCGCAGGCTGCTCGTCGCCCTCCGGCAGGGGCGGCTCCATCTCGTCCGTCGGAGGCGGCCAGGCCAGGCAGTCGACGAGGCCGCTGGCCGGCATCATCATCCACTGGCGCACCGAGAGCGGGTCGAACAGGTCCCGGTCGGGGAAGTCCCTGATCTCATCGTTGAGTTGGGCGACGCGCTCGTTGAAGCCCGCTGATCGGTCCCACGGCATCGGGTAGTCGTTGCACTCGAACGCCTGCGCCATGCCGTAGGAGAAGTAGGCGGGGTCGCCGCCGCCCGGCGCGCCGGGGTCGATCAGCTCGGTTAGCGGCGCCTCGTCGCCCCCGAGGTAGTCGGTAACGGCCCTGTTGATCTCCAGGTAGGAGCCGGGTGAGAAGCTGCCGGCCTCGAGCAGGACCAGTACCAGGTCGTCGTTCTGACCCTCCTCGTGCTGCAGTCGCCGCATCACCTCGCGGAAGCGGTCGGCCGCGTTCCAGGAGCAGGGGAAGGCCTGCCCGCAACTCGCCGCGGCGTGGCCCCGGCAGCCCTGGCTGCGCTCGCACGACGCCTTCAGCGCGTGAACGCCGGCGGGGTAGAGGGTGCGCCAGAAAGGGTCGTCGGCCGGATAGGGGGAGGAGAGGACCAGGGCGCCGAGGTTGTCGCCGTAGCGGATCGAGTACGCCTGGCCCAGCAGGGTCCCGTAGGAGTCGCCGTAAAGGGTGATCCGATCGAGGCCGAGGGACTCGCGCACGGCGTCGATGTCGGCGGCCGACTCGGCCGTGGTGAAGCCCTGGTAGCGGTCGCCGAGCTGATTGGCGCACTCCGCGGTCGCGATCTGCTCGTTGATCCGGTCGCGCTGCAGGCCAGGGCAGTCCACCACCCCCGAGCCGCCGGTGCCGCGCTGGTCGATCGCGATCAGGTCCCGGCGCTTCAACAGTGGCCCGAAGGCCGCCCGGGTGGATCCGGCCGAGTCGAAGCCAGCGCTCGCGTACCCGGGGCCGCCCTCGACGAAGAAGATCGGGCGCAGCCGCGGCCGCTCGCGGTCGGACCTCGGAAGCAGGCTGAAGCGGATCGTCTCCTCGCCGATGTCCGGGTCGCTGCGAACGGCCGGAACCGTGATCTTGCCGCAGCGCCAGCCCGGTCCGGCATCGAGGTCACAGGGGTGAAGCTCGGCCGTGGAGGTCCCTTCGGCGGCGGCGTCGCTGGAGCCATCGGGCTCGGACCCGCAGGCGCCGAGCCCCAGCGCCGCTCCGCAGACCGCGGCCATGAGCAGAGCCGATCTCAGCGTCCGGGTCCCCATCGGCCCCCTAGGGCCGCCCTAGGCGACGGCCTCGCGCCGCTCGTGCTTGGCGCGGATGTCGACGAGCTGCTCGTCCACCCAGTCGCCGGGGTCGCGCGAGGAGATGATCTGCTTGAGCCGCTCCGAGCGCAGCCGGCGCTCCTCGGCGTCCATCGTCAGGGCGCGGTGGATCGCCTCCGCCTGCTCCTCGATGTCAAATGGGTTGACGGTCAGGGCGCAGTCCCCGATCTCCTCGTGGGAGCCGGTGTTCTCTGAGAGCATCACCACTCCGTCACGGGTGTTCACGGCGGGCGCCTCCTTGGCGACGAGGTTCATCCCGTCGAAGATCGAGTTGACGATCAGCAGGTCGAAGTGCTTGTAGCGCGCGACCGCCTCGTTGAAGTTCTCGTAGATCCGCAGGTCGATCGGCATCCAGTCGGTGGTGCCGTGGCGGTGGTTCACGACCGCCACCAGGGCCTCGATCCGCTCCAGGTACTCGGCGTACTCGGGGACGTCCTGGCGGGAGGGCTGCAGGTGCGCGATGAAGGTGACCTTCTCCCGGAACTCGGGGTAGCGCTCGAGGAAGACGTCGAACGCGGTGAAGCCGCGAAGCACGTTCTTGGACAGATCCGCCCGGTCCACCCGGATGATCAGGTGGTCCCGCCGGCGCTTGAGCAGCTCCTTCTCGCAACCGGCGACCTCGTCGGACTCGGCGGCGCGATAGAGGCGGGCGGGGTCGATCGAGAGCGGGTAGGCGCGGACCCAGGTCTCGTGCCCGTCGTAGGTGACCGACCCCCGCTTGTAGTCCACCTCGAGCTCCATCAGCTCCCGGCAGCAGTGGAGGAAGTTTCGGCAGTAGGCGGTGGTGTGGAAGCCGATGATGTCGTTGGCGAGCATGCTGCGGTAGATCTCCTCGCGCCAGCGGTGGGGCAGGATCCGCCAGGAGTCGGGCTGGCTCCAGGGGATGTGGACGAAGTGGTGCAGGAAGACGTCGGGGCGTGCCTCGCGGATCAGGCCGGGGCAGGTGTAGAGGTGGTAGTCGTGGAGCATCACGACGGGCTCCTCCTGGTCGGAGATCGCGTCGACCACCGCCCTGGCGATGTCGGCGTTGACCTCCCGGTAGCCCTGCTCCCACGCGTCCAACTCCGACCTGCGGATGTCCGGGGCGTTGGAGAGGTCCCAGAGGTAGTGCTGGATGAACCAGAGGATCGGGTTGGCGATCACGTTGTAGAAGCGGTCGTAGGCCGTGGGGTCGCTCTCGACCAGGCAGACGTCGTAGCTGATGCCATCGAGCTCGATCGCCGTCGGCGCCCCCGCGGTCTCCCTGGCGACCGCCATGTCCTCATCGGTCATCGCCGAGGCGACCCAGAGGGCTTTGCGGTGCTCGACCAGGCCCGTGAGCGCCGTCACCAAGCCGCCGCCGCCGCGCTTGACGGTGCGCTCGCCGTCCTCGCCTGCGTCGAACTCGGCCGGCCCCCGGTTGGAGACGATCGTCAGGGGCCGCTGGTCGGTCACACGACGTTTCTAGCAGCCCGGGGGCAGTCGCCCCGCATGCTCGGGCCCTCGATTGGGCCTGGAAGGGCCCCTCGCCGCGGTAGGTGATCCCGTCGAGCGAGATCTGGTCCCAGCGGTTGCCCGAGGGCGGCAGGACGTTGCCGCCGTCGTAGATCACTCCTGCGTTGAACGGCACCTTGATCACGGCGATCTGCGCCGGCGTCAGCCCGCCGCCGAGCCGGCCGTAGCGAACCACGTCGCGAGCTTCGAGGCACCGGCGGCGCCGCTCGCCAGCTTCGGGTTCGTCACGGCGCTCGCCTTGAGCTGGCCGGCGCCCACGCGCTTCTTCGGGACCTTGACCGCGGCGTAGCCGGCCCCACCCAGAGCGACGAACAGAAGCGAGGGTGGCCATCGCGTTTGCGTAGCTCAGGCGTTCCCGCAAGGAAGCTCCCTGTCTCGTGGTTTCCGCTCTCGGGGGCGAGTCCAGGCTTCCGCTCCACGCGGCACAAGGGACGCCGCGCAGTTCGGCTCAGAGGTCGAGCTCGCCGAACATCCGCAGCCAGTCGCGGAGAAGGCGAGGCGTGAGAAAGCGCTCTCGGGCGCGCTCCTTGCCGGCGCGCCCAAGCTTCCTGCCCAGCTCGGGGTCGGTGAGGATCTCGATGCTGCGCTGAGCAGCCTGCTCGGGAGAGGAGACGAGGAAGCCGCCCTCGCCGTCCACGATCTGGAGCGGGATCCCGCCGACGTCGCCGCCGATCGTCGGTCGCCCCTTCCAGAGCGCCTCGGTCACGGTGAGGCCGAAGCCCTCCCGCGTGGACTTCTGCATCGCCACGTCCGACTGCGACTGGAAGGCGTTGACCTCGATCGCCCCGACGTTGTTGAGGTTGTTGAAAATGTTGATGTCGGGGTCCGAGTCGGCGTGCTGGATGGTGCTCTGGAAGAACTCCCAGCCCTCCGGGTCGTCGGTCGCCATCGAGCCGACCAGCGCGAGCTGGACCTCGGGAACCTCCTCGGTGACGATCCGGTAGGCGTCGATCACGCCCATCGGGTCCTTCCAGGGATCGAACCGCGAGACCTGGCAGATCAGCGGGCGGTCCACGTCGATGCCGAACTGGTCGCAGACGAAGGAGGCGTCGTCGGGCGCGAAGGCCATGTTCTTGGGCGACAGGGGGTCGATAGCCGGCGGCACGATGTGGACGCCGCCGTGCCCGTCCATCCCGGCCGGGACGTACTGCTGCATGTGCCAGACGCTCATGTCGTACTCGGTGATCAGCGGCAGCAGCCGCGCGATCGGCTCCGGGTTCGGCTCCGAGAGGTCGATGTGGCAGCGCCAGATCCATGCCTTGGCCTGGTCCTCGGCGATCCGCCGCATTCCCGCCGGCTGGGGGTCGTGGACGATGATCACGTCCCACTCGTCCTCGATGCTCTTGGCGTTGACCTCGTTGTAGTGGTCGTACAGCTCCCACTGCTCGGCGGTCAGCGTCGCCGGATCGCCCTGCAGCGAGTTGTGGAGGAGCTTGGTCGCGTTGTAGAACTCCTCCCGGCCCATGATCACCTGCCAGTGGGTGTCGAGCCCGGCATCCCGCATCAGCGGCACCAGGGTGTAGAGGATCTCTGAAACCCCCCCGCCGAAGGCGGTGGCGCTGATGTGGAGGACCCGCTTTCCCTCGAGCTCTCCCGCAAGCTCGCGGATCTCCTCAACCAGGCCGCGGCCGACCAGGTGCGTGTAGTCCGCCAGCGACTTGGTCCCCAGCGCTACCTCTTGAAGCATGTTGCCCCCAGGGCGACTCGACAGTGCAAGCGCGAAAACCTAGCGATCGGCGAGCGCCGAGGCGATTCAGGCAGTGCTCTCGATCAGCCGTTCGATCCCCTCGTCGATGCGGCGGCAGATCGCCCTGTGCAGATCGGCGTTGGCCGCGGTCACACAGGACATCTGGAAATCCTCTCCGGAGCCGAGCAGGCGGCGGTCATCGAGGGGCTTTCCATAGGCGTCCGTGACCACCGCGCCGGCCTCACGCAGGCAAAGCGCCGCGGCCGCCAGGTCGTAGGGCGAGTTGTTGAGCACCGCGCCGCCGCCGACCCGCTCGAACTCCTCCCGCATTCCCTTTACGTCGGCGATCAATCGAGGGCCCGGCTCGATATAGGCGTCGAGCTGGCCGGTCGCCACCCGGGTCATGTCGTAGGTCGCTGAGCCGAGGTCGAAGGTCGCCCCGCCCACCGACGAGGCGTCGATCAGCTCCGCCAGGACCTCGACCGTCGGCCGCGCCGGCCGACCCCGGAAGCCGTAGGTCCAGAACATCCTGCTGAGGTCGGAGTTGGAGGAGAGGCGAGCAGCGGGCCGGAGCCCCTTGCCGCGCTCGGCGACGAAGCCGGCCCCGGAGGGGATCTCGATCACGCAGCCG
This sequence comes from Solirubrobacterales bacterium, assembly GCA_009691195.1. Taxonomy (GTDB): domain Bacteria; phylum Actinomycetota; class Thermoleophilia; order Solirubrobacterales; family 70-9; genus SHVA01. Next base: position 36,587 of record SHVA01000013.1, read on the forward strand.
ACCTCGACGTCGGCCATCGTCGGCTCGCCGTCGAGGCGCGCCGCCGCCACCGAGACGCAGCAGGACTCGAGGCCGGCGAGGGCGGGGCGGGTGCCGTCGATAGGGTCCACCACCAGGACCCAGGCGGCGTCCGAGCCTGACGGGCTGACCATCCCCCTGTCCTCGGAGTAGAAGGCGACCTGGGGAGCGCGCTCGGCGAGGAAGCTCTCCATCCGGGACTCGGCGCGTTCGTCGATCGCAAAGGTGACGTCACCGCCCTCGCCCTCCCCGCTGTGCGCGCGCTCGGCGTGGGCCCCCAGGTGGGGCAGGACCTCCGAGCGAAGGTCCTCTGCCAGCTCGAGGACAAGCTGCCTGATCTCGCCGGACACGTTCCAGCCCGCCTGGGAGCTCGCCGGCGGCGCTCGGCCGCTACCCGTTCCCGTCCGCGGGGCGAGGCGCCAGCTCCACCTGCACCTCACGGCGCTCGCCATCCCGGATCACCTCGAGGGTGACCGTGTCACCGGGATGGTGGCGGGCTATCAGCTCGGAGAGGTCGCTCTCACCGACCAGCGGGGTCCCGTCGACCGAGAGGATCACGTCCCCGCCCACCTTGATCCGCTGCCCCTGGAATGTTTGCTCGTCGTCCCCGCCCTCGAGCCCGGCCCCGTCGGCCGGGCCGCCGTCGACCACGTCGGCCACGAGTGCGCCGTTTTCCAGGTCGAGGCCGAGCTCGTCGGCGAGCTGCGGCCACAGTGGCTGGGTCGTGACGCCGATATAGGCGTAGTCAACCTCGCCGCCGTCGCGGAGCTGGTCGAGCGAGTAGCGCGCGGCGTCGATTGGGATCGCGAACCCGACGCCCTCGTTGCCGCCGCTGGCGCTGAGGATCTGTTGGTTGATGCCGATCACCTCGCCATTGCTGTCGAGCAGGGGGCCGCCGGAGTTGCCGGGGTTGATCGACGCGTCGGTCTGGATCGCGTTGTCGATCGAGAACTGGCTCAGCGACTGGATCGAGCGGTCTGTCGCCGAGATCACGCCGACCGAGAGCGACTGCTCGGCGCCGAAGGGGCTGCCGATCGCGGACACGGGCTCACCGACGGCGAAGTTGGAGCGGTCCGACAGGGTCAGGGGGTGCAGGTCGAGCCCGTCGGGGTCGACCTTGATCAGCGCCACGTCCGCGTCAGGGTCGAAGCCGACGACGTCGGCCTCGAGCCGGTTGCGGTCGGAGAACTCGACGAAGACCTGGCTGGCGGGAGTCGAGTCGCCGCCGCCGTTGCCCTCGCCGCCCGAGGTGACCACATGGGCGTTGGTGAGGATCTCGCCGTCGTCGGAGACGACGAAGCCCGAGCCCTGGCCGCCGCCTCCTCCGAGCGGCGACGAGGAGTCCTGGTCGAAGATCGAGATGATCGTCACCACTCCCGGCGAGGCGTCCTTGTAGATCCCGGCCGGGTTGAAGGCGCCGCCCGACGCCTCGACCACGACCCGGTCGGCGCTCGACTCCGAGACGGTCACCGGGCTGACGGCCGTGTCGCTGCCGCAGCCGGACAGGGCCGCGATGGCCGCGAGCAGGCAGCCGGCCCACAGCGTTGCGTGCCTCACGCGGCGGCCCCGGCTGCCCTTGGGCGCTCGGCGGCGGGCTCCGCGAGCGGGAGCTTGAGGGTGAAGGCGGTGAAGCCACGCTGGGAGACGACGTCGAGGTCCCCGCCCATGCGAGTGGCGAGCTCCTGCCCGATCGCGAGCCCCAGGCCGGACCCGGCGGCGACGTCACCGGTGAAGAAGCGCTCGAAGACGCGCTCGACCGACCGAGGCTCGATCCCCCGGCCGTCGTCGCCGACCACCACCTCTGCGGCGTCCCCGCCGCGGACGGCGGTGACGGTCACCTTGGTGCCCTCTGGGGTGTGCATGATCGCATTGTCGATCAGGATACGGATGATCTGTGAAGCCCGATCAGCGTCCGCCCGGGCGACCGCCTGGCCGCGGCCCCGGACCTCGACGCTCGAGCCGTGCCCCTTGGCCGTCTGCCTGAACTCCCCCGCGACCGAGCGGGACAGCTCCTTCAGGTCCACCGGCTGGACGTTCAGCTCCATCGCGTCGGCGTCGAGCTTGGAGAGATCCAGGAGGTCCGCGGTCAGTTTCTGGAGCCGGTCGATCTGAGCGCGCATCTCGCCTATGAACTGACGGCGGTCGGCGGTGTTGAGCTCGTCCTCCTCGAGCAGCTCGACGAAGCCGCCGAGGCTGAAGATTGGGGTGCGCAGCTCGTGTGAGGCGTTGGCGATGAAATCCTTGCGTGCCGAGTCCAGGCGCTCGAGGCGATGCTGCATGTCGTTGAAGGTCCGCGCGAGCTGGCCCAGCTCGTCGGAGGAGTCGATCGGGATCGGGTGGCTGAAGTTGCCGTCGGCCACTTGCTCGGCCGCCCGCCGCAGCCGGCGCAACCTCCGGGAGACGGCGCTCGACGCCCAGAATGCGACCAGGACCGCCCCGACGAGGGCGATCGCGCCGCCGATCAGGATCTGGCGGCGGATCAGGTCGACGTTGTCCTGGACCTCGGCCAACGGGTCCGAGAGGACCGCCACCCAGCGCACGTCGCCGGCGACCGACACTGGGACCGCCGAGGTCCCCACCCGGTCTCCGGCGATCGTGTCTACCCCGGTGCTGATGCGGCCCTCCTCCAGGGCTATGTGCGCCGCCCGGTAGTCACCCTGGATCGCCGTCGTCTGGTCCTGGGAGTCGGCGATGACCAACCCGGGCCTCGGGCCGCCGGCGGATTCGCGGATGCCGATCAACGTCACCCTGGACTCGGTGTTCTGGCCGATCATCCGCACGAGCGCGTTGAGCTGTCGCTCGGAGTCGCCGCGGGCGAGGCTGCGGGCGAAGGCGGGCGATTGCTCGGAGCCGAGCCGCTCCAGCCGGCTCAACTTCTCGGTCGTCAGGCTCGACTCGAGCTGGGGGACGATGTAGAGGTAGACGAACCCGATCGCGGCGGCCGTGATCGCGAAGATCAGCAGGACCAGTCGGTTTCTCAGCGTGTCGAGCTGTGGGCGCTTCACGCGGGCAGTCAGTCGCGGTCGCTGTCGCGGAAGCGGTAGCCGACGCCGCGCACGGTGAACAGGTACTCGGGGTTCTTGGCGTCGCGCTCAAGCTTCTCCCGCAGGTGGTGGATGTGCACATCGACCGTGCGGGGGTCCCTGTAGGTCGAGTCTCCCCAGACGCTCTCCAGCAGGGCCTCGCGGCTGAAGACGCGCCCGGGTGAGGCCGCCAGCGCCGAGAGGATCTCGAACTCGACGTAGGTGAGCGCCACCGCCGCGTCCCTGATCGTGGTCGCGCGCCGCTCGAAGTCGATCTCGAGCTCGCCGGCCTGGATCGGCTCGTCGTCGGAGGCGCCGTGGCCGCCCATGCCGCCCCTGCGCAAGGCGGCCTTCACCCGGCTGCGGAACTCACGGACCGAGAAGGGCTTGGTGATGTAGTCGTCGGCGCCCATCTCCAGGCTGACCACCTTGTCGATCTCGTCCCCCTTGGCGGTCAGCATGATGATCGGAACCTGGCTGCGGGTACGCAGGCGGCGGCAGACCTCGATCCCATCCAGCTTCGGGAGCATGATGTCCAGCACGACCAGATCGAAGCGCTGCTCGGCGAAGCGATCGAGCGCCTCTTGACCGTCCACGGCGGCGACCACCTCGTAGCCTTCCTTGCGAAGGGGGTAGGTGAGCAGGGTCTGGATCGCCTGCTCGTCGTCCACCAGCAGGATTCGCGCCGCCCCTCCAGCCATGAGTGAAGGTTAACCCCGGAGGCTGAGCTTGACCGACGTCCGACTCTGGAGGCTGTCCCTGACGCTGATCCCGCTGGCGCTGATGGTCGCCATGTTCTCGTTGCACGAGCCGCCCGGCCCCAGGCAGGCGGGGCTCGCACCCGACGCCTTCGAGGGCACCACGGCCTCCTCCCTGACCCGGGAGCTGGCGGCCTCGTCCTCGAACCCGACCCCCGGCAGCGAGGCCGATGAGTCGCTCGCCTCGTTCGTCCTGGCGCGCTTTCAGGCGATCGAGGGCGCTGAGGTCTCCGAGCAGAGCTTCGACTCGGAATTCGAGGGCGAGGACGTCTCGCTGCGAAACGTGATCGCGGTCCTGCCCGGCGAGTCGGACGGCCAGGTGGCGGTGATCGCCGGCCGCGACGTGCCCCAGGGGAGCGGTGAGGCTTCAAGCATCGCCTCAACCGCGACGCTTCTGGAGATGGCCGAGAGCTTCGCCGGCTCCAGTCATCGCAAGACCCTGGTCTTCGTCTCCACCGACGGGGCCAGCATCGGGGCGCTCGGTGCCCGTACCTTCGCGCGGGACTACTCGGACGCCGCGTTCCTGGACTCGGCCGTGGTGATCAGCCAGCCGGCCTCGCCCGACTCCAAGCCCCCGCTCGTGATCCCGTGGTCCACAGGCCCCGACAGCACCTCCGCCCAGCTCGTCGAGAGCGCCGTCACCGCCGTCGAGGGGGAGACCGGCGAGAGGGCCGGCAGCCAGGGCGCCTTCGAGGACATCTCCCGGCTTGCGATCCCCTCGGGCTTGGGCGAGCAGGCGCCACTGGTCGCGACCGGGCTCGACGCGGTTCGCATCTCCTCCTCAGGGGAGTTGCCGCCGACACCCGCCGAGGACAGCCTCGATGGCGTGCCGCCCGCCGACACCGCGGACGTGATGGGGCGCTTCGGCCGTGCCGCTCTCGCCCTGACGCTCGCGATGGACGCCGCGCCCTCGCTCGAGCACGGGCCCGACACCTACCTGAGCCTGGGGGCCAACCTGCTGCCGGGCTGGTGCCTGGGCCTGCTCGCCCTCGCGTTCCTGGTCCCGGTGGCGCTCGCGGCGGCAGGGGGAGTCGGCCGGGCTGCCTCGAGGCCCGAGCGGGCGCTGCGATCCCTGGCCTGGGTCGCCGGCCGGGCGCTGCCGTTGCTCGCGGCGCTGCTGCTCGCCTACCTGCTGGCGCTGGTCGGCCTGCTTCCGAGGCCCGCGTTCCCCTTCGACCCCGGGGACCTGCCGGTCGGGACCAGCGGCAAGATCTCGCTGCTCGTGCTCGCCGCGGCCCTCGGCGCCGCCCTCTTCCTCTCGCGCCCGCTGCGGCCCCCGCCGCCCTCCGCGGCACCGGTTGCGGCGCCGGCTGCGCTCCTGGCTGCCTGCGCGGCGACGCTCGCGATCTGGCTCGTCAACCCCTTCCTGGCGCTGCTGGTCGCCCCGGGCCTCTACCTGTGGATGCCGGTGGCCCAGGGCGATCGCTTCGATCTCCATCCAGCAGCTGCCGCCGCGCTTCTAGCCGCGGGCACGCTGCCGGTACTCGCCGGCGTGGCCGACCTCGCAGGCCGCTTCGACGCCGGCCCGGGCGTCGCCTGGGACCTGCTCGAGATGGTCGTGGACGGGCAGGTCCCGTTTGCCATCGCGGTCTCCTTCTGCGTCCTCGGCGGCAGCGGCATCGCGCTGCTGGCGACCAGGATCCGGGCGAGCGCCGCGCCGCCGCGGATCACCGTCAGCGGCCCGGCTCAGGCGCGCAGGTGGTCAAAGCCGCGGGGCTCCAGCTCCGCTCCGGATGAGTCGCGCAGCGAGGCGCCCGAGCCGGATGAGACTCCACCGATCACGGTCAGGCGGCAGCCGGACGACTGGAGCGTCCCGACCGCCTCAGAGGCGCGCTCAGAGGGCAGGCAGACCAAGAGCTCGTAGTCCTCACCGCCGCTCGCCGCCAACTCCCTGCCCGCTCGCTCACCGCCCGCGATCGTGGCGACCCCCGCCTGAAGCGGGATCGCGTCCAGCTCCAGCTCGATCCGGACCCCGCCGGCGTCGGCGAGGTGCACCGCCTCGGCGCCGAGGCCGTCGCTGAGATCGATCATCGCCGTTGCTCCCGCCTCGGCCAGGGCGACTCCCTCCCGCAGGCGCGGGACGGGGTCGAGCTGGCGGTTCCGGATCGCCCCCGCCTCGCCGGCCTCGAGATCGGGGTGGGCTCCGGAGCCGAGCAGCTCGAGGGCCGCGGCGGCTCCGCCCAGCTCGCCGGTGACCGCGACGGCGTCGCCGGGGCAGGCACCGCGCCTCTCGACCAGGCGGCCGCCTCGCGGCTCGTAGCCGACCGCGGTCACTGCGAGGGTGAGGACCGGGCCGCGCGAGAGGTCGCCGCCGACGACCGAGACGCCGTGCCTCTCCGCCATCTCCGCGAGACCCGCGCCGATCTCGAGCAGCGCCGCCGCATCGAGCTCGGGCGGGCAGACGAGCGCCACGTAGGCCTCACCCGCGAGGGCGCCCATCGCCGCCAGGTCCGAAAGGGAAGAGGCGAGCGCCTTGCGGCCGACCGCGGCGAGCGGATAGGCCGGCAGCGTGAAGTGGACGCCCTCGACGATCACGTCGACCGTGGTCACGGCCGCTCGCCCGCTCGGCTCGACGACGGCGGCGTCATCGCCGCTGCCCACGCGGACGGTCTCGCCGGCGCCGGGGAGGCGCGCGACGAGGCGCTCGATCAGCTCGAACTCGCCTTTCCGGGCATCCATTCCCCAGACGGTAGGGGCTGGCGATCGAAGATCGGCTTGCTGACGAGGTAGAGGTAGACGAGCAGGAGCAGGTTTCGGATCGCCGTGGGCACCGTGAAGGCCGCCCCGAGGTCGTCGATCGCGATGTCGTAGGCGTGCAGCATCAGCTGCGTGACCGCGCAGGCCCCGAGCAGCACCACGTTCTCCTTCCCCAGCCCGTACACCGCCGCCGAGAGCGGCAGCAGCCAGATCAGGAACTGGGGTGAGAGCACCGGGGCCAGCACCACGATCACGGCGAGCAGCGCCAGCGCCAGCTGCGGCCGTGGCGCCTGGCGCCGCCAGCCCTCCCAGAGCAGCCAGAAGTAGCCGGCGACCATCAGTCCCAGCGAGAGGGCGCGAGCGGCGTCGGCGCCCGTGGCGTCGAGGTTGAAGCTGCCCGCACCCGTGACGGACTCCGCCCGTAGGCCGAACAGGTGGCCGACCTCGAACGGTGTCGCCGCGACGGTCTCGATCTGGAGGTCGCGGCCGGAGTGGTAGGTGATCGCCGACCCGAACTCGTCGCCGAGCAGCACCACCAGGGCGACGGCGGCGAGCAGCGGCGGCAGCGCCCCCAGGACGACCCGCTTCAGGTTGCCCTCCTCTCGCAGCAGTGCCGGATACAGGGCCGCGGGGAAGCCCTTCACGGCCACGCCCAGCGAGAGCAGGAAGGACCACGTCGCCGAGCGCTTGGCCTCGCGGGCGAGCACGGCCGCCAGGACCAGCAGCGCGAGCGCGAGGTCGAAGCGCGCCAGCGCCAGCGGCGCCTGCTCGATGTCGGAGTCGGGCAACACGATCCCCGAGAGGGCCAGGATCCCGAGGGTGTAGACGCCGAGGGCGCCCCAGACGCGCTCCCTCGGGCCCTGCATCGCCAGCGCCAGCGTCAGCACGATCGCGAGGCTGAAGGCGATCATCTCCCACTCGAAGGCGTCCCGGTAGCTGCTCTCGCCGTCCCCGATGAGTGCGGGGCCGACTATCAGCGGCACGGCGAGCGGCGGGTACTCGAAGTCCTGGTCGGCATAGGGCTTGGCGCCGTTCTCGATCGCGATCCCCTCGGGACCGAAGTCGCCGTCGATCAGGGTCGAGGTGTCGCCCACGGTCGGGACCAACAGCGCCAGGTTGATGGCGCAGGCCACGAGGGCGGTGATGATCCGGTCGCGGCGGCTCAAGGCGAGTGGGTAAGGATGAAGCTCGGCGCGGCTGGCTCAGCCGACGCCGCCGCCGGGCGGGTCAGGCGGGTCAGGCGGGTCAGGCGGGTCAGGCGGGTCAGGCTTGGGAGGGGGCTTCGGCTTCGGGACCGGCTTGCTGTCGTCCGGCGCGTAGGCGTCGGGCTCCTCGGTGGTGTCCTCGGTAATCGTGCAGCCTCCGTAGGAGCCCTCGCTGGTGCCCGTGCCGCTCGTCGATCCGCAGCTGGAGCTGCTTGAGGCCGTGGCGTACTTGCCGTAGAAGGGGATCCAGTCCACCGGGTTCTCGGGTGACGGGAACGTCTCGCAGTCGGTCAGCGCCGTGGTCATGAAGTCGTTCCAGATCTCGGCGGGGAAGGTGCCACCGGCGACCGTGATGCCGTGCACCGAGTACATCGACGTCAGCGCGTCGGGATAACCGACCCAGACCGCCGCGGCCAGGGTCGGCGTGTAGCCGACGAACCAGGCGTCGTTGTAGTCGTCAGTGGTGCCGGTCTTCCCCGCCTGGTCGCCGCAGCCGGTGTAGGCGGCGACGCCGGTGCCGCCGATGATGTTGTCCTCCAGGATCTGTGTCACCTCATAGGCGACCCCGTCCGAGAAGACCCGGTTGCTCTCCGGCTCACCGACGTCATCGGTGTGCCCGTCGGGGAACTCGACCTTGCGGATCGCTATCGGCTTGTGGTGGACGCCTCCCGAGGCGAGGGTGGCGTAGGCGTCGCTCATCTCCAGCGGTGAGACGCCGAGGCGGAGGCCGCCCAGCGTTTCCGCGGGAATGCCGTCGAGTTGCGTCTCGATGCCCATATCGTGAGCGGTGTCGGCGACCGACTGCGGGCCCAGGTCGAGCGCGAGCTGGGCGAAGACGGTGTTGTCCGAGGCCAGCGTCGCGTCATGGAGCGAGACGTTGCCGGCGTAGCTGTTGGAGTAGGTCGATACCTCCCAGTGGCCGAAGGCGGGGTCGTCCAGGTTGAGCGGCTGGGAGGTGTAGTAGGTCGTGTCGGGATTGATCCCCCTCCGGACGGCGTCGGTCAGGGCGAAGGTCTTGAAGGCCGAGCCGGGTTGGCGGTGACCCTGGGCGGCGAGGTTGTACTGGTTGTTGCCGTAGGAGCCGCTGGAGGCCATCGCCTTGACATAGCCGTTTTGGGGATCGATCGCGACGATCGCCGATGAGGGGTCGGTGGAGAGGTAGAGGTTGCTCTGGATCGCCGCTCGGCCCGCCGCCTGGAGCTGCGGGTCGATCGTCGTGTAGACCTTGAGGCCGCCCTGGCGGACCGTGTTGACGCCGTACTCTTCGATCAGCTGCTGCGCGACGAAGTCGAAGAAGTAGGGCTCGCGGATATGCGTGTAGCGGTTGCTCGGGTTGAGCTTGAGGTGCTCCTGCTTGGCCTGCTGGGCCTCCTGAGCGGTGACGCCGGTGATGTCGGTGTGCTCGGCCATCGCGTCCAGCACCTCGTTGCGCCGCTCCAGCGCCTGGTTCGCGTTCTGGAGCGGGTTGTAAGCGGAGGGCGACTGCGGCAGGCCGGCGAGCAGCGCCGACTGCGCCAGGTCGAGCTCGCTGACGGGCTCGGAGAAGAAGGTCTCGGCGGCGGCCTGGACGCCGACCGCGGTGCGGCCCTGGACCGTGCCGTAGGAGGCCGAGTTCAGGTACTGCTCGAGGATCCAGTCCTTGTCGTGCTCGCTCTCCAGCTCCTCGGCGAGCTTGGCTTCCTTGATCTTTCGCTCGAGGTCGCGCTCGGGGTCCTCGATGTAGAGGTTGCGAACGAGCTGCTGGGTGATGGTCGATCCACCCTCCACCGTCGAGCCCGCCTCGACGTTCTTGACGGCGGCCCGCGCGATGCCCTCGAGGTCAACGCCGTGGTGCTGGTAGAAGCGGGCGTCCTCGATCGCCACCGTGGCCGTCTGAAGGTCCTCGGAAATCTTCCCGAGCGGGACCGGGGTGCGCGCCTCGTCGGACTGGATGTAGCCGAGGCGGGAGCCGTCGGCGGCGTAGACGATCGAGTTCGCTCCCTGGTCGATCGGCTTCAGCTCACTGATCGGCGGTGCCTCAGCGGCGACGCTGAGCACGTAGATGCTGAAGCTGAGCACGACCAGGGCGACGCCCGAGCCGAGCACCACCATGGCGAGCAGAAACGGGTTTCTCTTGCGGCCGACGCGACGATGACGCCGCCGCGAGCGAGGGCTCATTCCAAAAGGTTAGCCGGGAGAGCGTAAAGGGAACTGCAATCCGGCGCCCCGAAGCGCCGCCTGGGCGCGCTCACGCAGGACGTCCTCGGCGCGTTGCCGGTCCCGCTCCTGCTCGATCGGCGCCTTGACCTCGATCCGGTCGCCCTCGACGGTCGTCTCGGCCAGCCGCACCGAGGTCACCCCAACGGCCTCGAGCGCCGTTCTGGCCGCTTCGATGTCGCTCGCGGAGCGCACCCAGACCGAGACCACGACAGGGGCCTTGAGGTTGGCAGCCGAGTGGTTGACGACGACGTCGCCGAGCAGCTTCTCGTTGGGGACGACCAGGAGCCTGCCGTCGCCGCTGTCGATCCGGGTGTAGGTGAGGGCGATGTCGACGACCCTGCCGGTCTGATCCTCATCAACGGTCACCAGGTCACCGATCCGAACCGGCTGCGTCACCGCGATCACCACCCCGGCGACGAAGTTTGCGATCACCTGGCGTCCGGCGAAGCCGATGATCACGGCCAGCACCACCTCCGCCGCAAGCACACCCGTCGCCAGCCGCCGGATCGAGGTGAACTGGCTCAGGGCCAGCGCGACCCCGACAAGGATGATGGTGAGGAAGACCAGTCGCCTGATCAGCCGCAGCCGGGTCCGGGCCTCCCTCGAGAAGACCGCGGTTTCCATGTCCTGGGTGGCGCGCTCCGCGCGACCGAGCAGGAAGCGGTCGACCCCGATCGCCAGCAGGATCGACACGCCGACCGTTATCGCGGCCGAGATCTCGTCGCCATGGCTGTTCCAGAAGCTGCTGTCCATGCGTGGAGGCGGGGGAGCCGTCTGCCAAGATCGCCGCTCGATATGGCCGAGGCACGATCCGACTCCCTCCGGGTGAGCGTAGGGGTATTCATCCTCTCGCGCGGGATCGTGCTTGCGACGGCGGCGTCCGCATATCTGCTGATCGGGCCGATCGGCGTCGATGACCCGCCGCTCGAAGGCGGCGCCTCGCCCTTCGTCGGCGGGCCCGGCGAATGGCTGCTCGACATCTGGTCGCGATGGGACTCCTCCTGGTACCTGCAGATCGCCCATCTCGGCTACGGCCACGAGTATCCGAGCGCCGCCTTCCCGCCCCTCTACCCCTTCCTCATCGGCACTTTCGGGCACCTCGCCGATCCCCTGGGGCACTCCGGGGGAGCCTTCTTCCTCGCGGCTCTGGGCATCTCCGCGAGCTCCTACCTTGGGGCCCCTCTATCTCCTCCATCGCCTGGTCACGGTGGAGATCGGCGAGCGGGTCGCAACGCTCGCGGTGACGATGCTCGCCCTGTTCCCGATGGCGATCTTCAGCGGCGCCATCTACAGGGAGGGGCTCTTCCTGCTGCTCTCCGTGGCGGCCTTCTGGTTCGCCCGCAACGAGCGTTGGTGGGCGGCGGGGCTCTGTGCCGCCGCCGCCACGGCGACCCGCTCCGCGGGCCTGGCGCTGATCGTTCCGCTGGCGGTTCTCTACCTTCTCGGCCCGCGAGGCGTCGGCGAGGCCGAGCGTCCCTACCTCGGGCTGCCGTGGCGCTCGCAGCCGGGGGAGCGGACCTACCCGGTCCGCGCCGACCTCCTCTGGGTCTGCGCCGTGCCACTCGGCTTCGTCGCGTTCGTGCTCGCGGCCTGGGCGGGGACCGGTGATCCCCGCGCGGCCCTCGACTCCCAGCAGAGCTGGGGCCGCGGCTGGGGCGATTTGGCCGGTCTGCCGCTGGGGCCGGTGGCCGGGTTGGTGAACGGCACCGCGGCCGCGGCCGCGGGCCTCGCGGCGATCGCCTCCGACCCGATCGCGAGGTTGGACCCGACCGGCTACCCCAAGTCGCTGATCAGCGTCGAGGCGTTCGCCTTCCTGATCGCGGCGTGCGCCGCGGCGGTCGGGGCGCTGCGCCGGCTGCCGCTCGCCTACGGCGCCTACTGCGTCGCCGCGCTGCTGCTGCTGCTGCTGAGCTTCCCGATCGACGCCGGCGCCGTGCCCCTGCAGTCGCTGCCGCGCTTCGTCGCGGTCCTCTTCCCCCTCTTCATCTGGCTCGCCGTCGTTCTGCTGGAGCGCGGCTGGCAGCGGGCCGGCGTTGCGGCCTCGACGCTGCTGCTCGTCGCCTACTCGGTCAAGTGGGGCACCTGGATGTGGGTCTCGTGACCAGGGCGGTCTTCATCGACGCACTCGGCACCCTGGTGGACCTCGAGCCTCCATGGGAGCACCTTCGGGCGGTCGTCCCCCCCGACGTCACCGATCGGCGCCTGGTTCGCGCGGTCCGGGGGGAGATGGCCTATTACAAGAAGCACGCGCACGAGGGCACCGATGCGCGCTCCCTGGCCGAGCTTCGCCGGCGCTGCGCCGAGCTGATCTCCGACGAGCTCGGGGTCGAGGTGACGGCGGAGGAGCTGGTCGCGGCGGTCAAGATGCGCGCGTACCCCGACGCCGAGCCCGCTCTCCGGCTCCTGGGCGAGCAGGAGCTGACGCTGCTGGTCGTCTCCAACTGGGACTGCTCACTGGGGGAGGTCCTGGAGCGCTGCGGCCTGCTCGAGCTGCTCGACGGCGCGATCTCCTCGGCCGAGGCCGGGGCCCAGAAGCCCGACCCGGCGGCCTTCGAGTTGGCGCTCAGAGCCGCGGGTTGCGAGCCGGCTGAGGCGCTTCACGTCGGAGACACCCCCGAGGAGGATGTCCAGGGCGCCGCGGCGGCCGGGATCCGATCGCTGCTGATCGCGCGGGAAGGCGCGGTCCCGAACGGCGCCGGCGACGCGACCGTGATCTCCTCCTTGACCGAGGTCGTGGAGCATCTGTGAAATGAGCATCGCTGCGACAGCAACCGTGGGGCCCGGCGGGGGCGTCCCGATGGAGGGCCGCCCCTACGTGAGCCTGGGCCCGCGCTTCGTCGCGGCGGTGATCGACAACTCCTTCTGGGCCTTCGCCTTCTTCTGGGTCGCCGCCTTGATCCCCGGCTCCGCTTTCGAGGACCCAGCGGCGGCCGGGGTGATCGTGTTGATCTGGCTCTCGCTCTGGTTCAACTACTTCGCGTTCTGCGAGTGGCGTTGGGGACAGACGATCGGAAAGAACGCCATCGGCCTGCGGGTGGTGGGGGTGGACGGCGAGAAGCTCGCCTTCGGCCCTTCGAGCGTTCGCAACGTGCTGCGCCTGATCGACTTCTTCGTGATCGGCTGGGTGATGATCCCGGCCACCGAGCGCCACCAGCGGCTCGGCGACAAGGCGGCGAGCTCGGTCGTCGTCCGGGAGCCGCGCCGCGCCGCCGTCCATCGCGCCAGCGGCCCCTCCGCGAGGGCTCCGGAACCCCCGCCTCCACCCCCACCGGCCTCGGCGGCGGCGGGCGACGAGCCATCGCCCGGGAAGAAGGGCGGCGAGCGCAGGCTCCCGATCACCCCCTGGGATCTCGGCGACACGATCTGGGGCCTCGTCGGCGGCCTGCTGCTCGCGATCATCGTCGCCCCCGCGCTCGTCCTGCCCTTCGATCACGACCTCAGCTCGCTCGGGGCGATCCTCTCGGCTCAGGCGCTGCTGGAGCTCTCGCTGTTCACGGTGGCGGTCGGGGTGGCCTCGGCCTGGCGCTTCCGGCCGCCGGCGCCGGCCCTCGAGCGCCTCGGCCTGCGCCCGTTCAAGCGATCGGCGCTGGGCTGGGCGCTGCTCGCGCTCTTCGGCTACTACGCCGCCGCTGCGATCTTCGCCGCGCTCGTGCTGCAGCCGAAGCAAGAGGACATCGGCGGCGAGCTCGGGCTCGACAACGGGTCCTTCGCGGCGGCGGCCCTTGCCGTCGTTCTGATCGCCCTGGTCGCCCCGTTCGTCGAAGAGCTGTTCTTCCGGGGCTTCGTCTTCGGCGGCTTCCGCTCCCGGCTGTCGCTGTGGCCGGCGGTGCTGATCTCGGGACTGATCTTCGGGATGATCCACGCCTCCACCGGGATCACGACGGTGATCCCCCTGGCCGCGTTGGGCTGCGTACTCGCCTGGGTCTACGACAAGACCGGGTCCCTGTGGCCCTGCATCTTCATCCACGTCATCAACAACGGTCTTGCTCTGGCGCTCGTGGGCTGAGCGTTTCCCGGCTCAGGTTCGCCCCGGAACTTTCGTGAGCGAACGGTTAGCGCCGCGCTCCCTTCGCGTTAAGCGGTCCGCGGTCACGGCGCACGACGCCGCGGCATGCGCCAGAATGCTGCCGGTGAGCAGGAGGCAATCACCTCGCGCGCTGCTCGTCTGCGCGCTCGGAGCAGCGGTGCTCCTCGTTCCGGCGGCGGCCCAGGCCGCGCCCACCGCGACGCCGCCGATCACCGTCGAGGTCAAGGGCCCCAAGCAGGTCGGCCTGCTCCGCAAGCTCGAGGTCAGGGGCTCGATCGCGACGCTGGCGCTGAACCAGAACGTCTTCATCACCGTCCGCGCCAGCGGCCGCAAGCTGTCCACCAAGAAGGTCACCCCCGACAAGACCACGGGCGCCTTCACGGCGAAGATCCTCGTCAACAGCTGCTGCAACTACGCGGTGACCGCCGAGCACGACGGCGACACCTCCAAGGCCGCTCGCTTCAGCGTCGCCCTGCCCAAGCACCTCGGCAAGGGCCCGCGGACCAAGCTCTTCAACAAGATGCTGCGCAACGACGGCTACCACATCGTCGGCATCTCCAACCGCAAGACCTGGAGCACCGACCTCGCCATCCTCGCCTTCCGCAAGACCAACAACATGCGGCGCAACTCGGTCTACCGCAAGTCGATCTTCCGCAAGCTGCTGCTCGGCCAAGGCGAGTTCAAGCCCAAGTACCAGGACGGCCGCCACGTCGAGGTGGACATCTCGCGGCAGGTGATGGCCTTGATCGTCGGCGACAAGGCCGTTCAGACCTTCCATGTCTCGACCGGCGGCCCGTCGACCCCGACCATCCGCGGCAAGTTCCGCTTCTACCTGCGCCAGGCGGGCTACAACTCGCACCGCATGTTGTGGTCGGTTTACTTCCGCGGCGGCTACGCGACGCACGGCTACGACCCCGTGCCGAACTACAACGCCAGCCACGGCTGCGTCCGCAACCCGATCCCGTACTCACTCTTCATCTACAGGTGGGTACAGATCGGGATGCCGATTTACGTTTATGGCTAGGGCCTGAGGCCATGCGGGTCTTCCTCGCCGGGGCGAGTGGAGCGATCGGCCGCCGGCTGGTGCCGATGCTGTTCGAGGCCGGCCACGACGTGGTCGGGACATCGCGCTCGCCCGAGAAGGCAGAGGCGATGACAATCCCCGCAAGCCCGACTACGGGCTCACGCCACGACTTCGCCGCGAGGCCACCGCCACCCTCGCGAAGGCCGCCGCTGCCGTGGGCGCGCGCCGCCTGGTCTCGCAGAGCATCTCCTTCATCTACGCCCCTGAGGGCGACCTGATCAAGGACGAGGGCGCGCGGCTGATGAAGCCCTCCGGGTCCCCTTTCGATCTGGCGCTCGAGTCGGTGCTGGAGCTGGAGCGGACCACCACCGGGCGCCGGGCATCGAGGGCGTCGTCCTCCGCCTGGGCCTGTTCTACGGAGTCGGCACCAACCTCGGCGAGGACGGCTCTGCCGCGGAGGACGTTCGCCGCCGCCGCTTCCCGGTGGTCGGTGAGGGAAGTGGGGTCACCTCCCTGCTGCACGTCGATGACGCCGCCCTGGCGACCCTCGCGGCGCTGGACGGCGGCGCCCCCGGGATCTACAACGTCACCGACGACGAGCCCGCCCCGCTGCGCGACTGGCTCCCGGTCTACGCGGAGTCGCTCGGCGCCAAGGCGCCGCGCCGCGTCCCGGCCTGGCTCGCCAGGCTGCTCGCCGGCCGCTTCCTGGTCGAACAGGCGACCACGCAGCGGGGGGCGTCGAACGCCAAGGCCAAGCGCGAGCTCGGCTGGCAGCCCCGCTATCCGAGCTGGCGGGAGGGCTTCTTCGACGCCCCCCGCTAGGCCCGGTGCCGCGGCCGGCGCGCGCGGCCGGTCCTCTGCCTACGATGCAGCGGCCGTGAGCACCGACCTCGACGCCGCAACCGCGACCCTTCACCGGGAGCTCCGCGAGCACGCCCTGGTGATCGGCGAGGTGACGCTGACGAGTGGCGCCAAGGCCTCCTACTACGTGGATGCGAAGCGGGCCCTGCTGAGGCCGGCCGGCTACCGCGCCGCGGGCGAGCTCTGCGCGGCGCTGGCGGTCGAGAGCGGTGCGAGGGCGGTCGGCGGCCTCACGATGGGCGCCGACCCGCTCGCCTGCTCTGCAATCGGGGCCCAGGGGGGCGAGGGGCTGCTGGCCTTCTTCGTCCGCAAGGAGCGCAAGGAGCACGGCCTCCAACGCTGGATCGAGGGCCCGGTGCTCGATCCTGGCACCCGTTGCCTGGTGGTAGAGGACGTGGTCACCACCGGCGGCTCGACGGTGAAGGCGATCGAGCGGGTCCGCGAGGAGGGGCTGGAGATCGCGGGGGTGGTCTGCGTCCTGGACCGCCTCGCCGGAGGAAGCGAGGCGATCGAGACCGCCGCCGCCGTCCCGCTTCACGCCCTGGCGACGATCGACGACGTCTACCCGGAGCGGGCCGAAAGCTAGTCCGCCTTGGCGGAGGCGCGAAGCTCTTCGAGCGCGTCCTCGAGCCAGCCCATCATCAGGCCGATGTCCGGCATCTGGTCGCGGTCGGCGACGATGCCGAAGTCCATGTGCCCGCAGTAGCTCATCACCGTGATGTTGAGCCCCATCCCGTCAGTGATCACCGAGATCGGATAGTGCGCCTTGATCTCGGCGCCCGCGCAGTAGAGCGGGAACTGCGGCCCCGGCACGTTGGAGATGACGAGGTTCCACGTCGGCCGGCCGCGGCTGCTGCTGGCGAAGGAGAGGCTCGTCCGCGCGGCGCGGGCGAAAACCGCCGGGGGTATGAAGTTGTTGGCGTCCTGGAGCAGCTCCGCCGGCATCGCGCGGTGGCGCTCCTTCATGTTGGCGAGCGCCGCATGGGTGCCCCGCAGCCGTTCGATCGGGTCGGCGATGTTGGTGAACAGGGGAGCCCCCATCAGCATGATCCGGTTGCCGTAGGTCCCGGCCTGCTCATCGGTACGGACCGATACCGGGATCTGGGCCACCAGCGGCTCCTCGGGCAGCTCCTCGTGCTCGATCAGCCAGCGCCGGACCGCCCCGGCGCAGATCGAGACGACGACGTCGTTGACCGAGACGCCGTACTCGTTCTTGATCTGCTTGACCTCCTCGAGGGACATCTGGCCGAAGACCACCCGCCTGTGCGGAGTGACCTTGCCGTTGAAGGAGGTCCTGGGTGCCTTCAGCTCGTTGCGCTCGAGCAGGCCGCCGTCGGAGAGAAGCAGCGCCCGCTCCAGGCGCTCCGCGATCTTAGCGAGCAGCCCGCTTCCCGGGAGGGCGCTGAAGACGGGGGTCTCGTCGAGGTTGGGGAGGGTCGAGGGCAGGGCCCGCAGCAGCCGCAGCGGGTACTTGGGGAGCCCGGCCAGGCCCCGCAGGAGCATCTCGAGCTCACCGGGCTCACGCTCCCCGAAGCCGTTGCTCGGTGGCGGTGCCTCGCGGCCCTCCGGGCTGAGGTCGAAGAGGACCCCCATGATCTCGGCGCCCGAGAGCCCGTCGACGACCGAGTGATGGATCTTGGTCAGCAGCCCGACGTTGCCGTCCGGGAGGCCGTGGATCAGATACAGCTCCCAGAGGGGGCGCGAGCGGTCAAGCGGCCGCCCGACGATCCGCGCAACCTGCTCTGCGAGGGTGGCCTCGGTCCCCGACGGGGGCAGCGCCAGCTCGCGCACGTGAAAGCCGAGGTCGAAATCAGGGTCGTCGATCCAATAGGGGTGGTCGAGCCCGAAGGGGACCTCGGCCAGCCGCCAGCGCATCGGCGGCAGCAGCGGCAGCCGCTCCTCCATCAGCGTCATCAGGTCGTTGAGCTCGAGCTTCCCACTCGGCGTCGTGGCGGGGTCGAGCACCGCGATCCCCGCCACATGCCCGCTCTGCCGCGAGGACTCGAGGGCGAGGAACTGAGCGTCGAGGCTGGTCAGCTGGCGCACGGCCGCGATTCTCTCAGCCGCGGGCGCTCAGCGCCACCGCGGGGCCTCAACCGATCAGCAGCGCAGGGTCCTGGTTGCCCGTGGCGACCCCGTTCGCGCTGACGCTGTAGCCGGCAGGTGCAGGTTGGCGAAGTGCGTCTGCACGGCCCTCCTGCGCAGCGAGCGGAACCGGGTCCCGGTGGTGACCCGTTCCACCGAAGCCGCCTCGCCGCCGCCGGCCGGCTCAGCGGAGATCGCGAGCGCGTCTGGCAGATCGAGCTTCTTGATCGACTCGCCCGAACGGTCGATGAAGACCCGGTAGCTCAGCCTTGCCTCACCGGCCGGGAGCTCGATGACCTCCTCGCCGGGCACCCCGACCTGGGCCAAGCGCGCAGCCTGTCGGGGTCGGCGAAAGAGGAACCACCAGACCAACAGCAGGTCAAGGACGAGCACCCGCCGATCAGGAGGATGTATCGCGCGTTCGGCATCCAGCGCCCCGACCAGGATTCGAACCTGGGGCCTACTCCTTAGGAGTCAGTGCCAGCCGCGTAACCGGAGCGAAGTCCGGCGAAATCTAGCTGGTAATCAGCACAAAGCCGGTCGCTCCAGTGGCTTCCCTTGGCCGCATGTTGCACCCCTTGTGTTCGGAGGATGTTCGGAGCAATGCTGCCGGAGGCCATCGTGAGGGTCTGCGTGATGTGCGGCACTTCGCTTCAAGGTCGCCGAGCGGACGCCCGATGCTGTGGTGGAGCCTGCCGGGCTGAGGCCAGCCGGCTGAGAGGGATTCTCAGCGGTCATGGGGGCGGTCCTTACAGATCCATCGCCGAGAGGCTCGCGGCCAGCCGTAAGCGTACACCGCGCCGCAGAAGCGGATCCCCGAATGCCTCGGCAGACGCTTCCTCGAGCCCTCTCCCCGAGAAGGCCTTCAACAGAGAAACGCTCTCAAGGCACGGGAGCGCAACCACGAGCAAAGAAACCAACAGAAAGAGAAATCGATAATGCAAAATGATAATGAGCGTCGCGCCGATGAGGGCGAGCGGATCTTGTTGCAACGGACGGAGTTCGGCC